>CAKULV010000005.1 GCA_934667425.1 uncultured Kiritimatiellota bacterium
TGCCAAATCGGTAAAGGTAAATGCCCACCCCAAGGTAAATGCCTACAAGCTATAGGCATTTACCTTGTCCTTTCACCAAAAATGATTCCGTGGATTGCCTGAGTAAATGCCCCCATGCGCCGACCCTCCATCGCATAACACTGCCACGGCGAAGGACGGACGCTCACTCACCTTTGCGGACGACAATGGTGCGCACCAGACGAGAAGCTGTTCGCCGGTTCCAGTCGCGGAAATAGCCGAGCCAATCCAGTCCGAACACGCCGGACGATGCAGGAAGCAGCTCCTCCTTCACAAGAACGTGCAGACGATTCCCCTTCACGAAGCTCGTCACCTCGCTACGGCAACGAGGTGCATCCTCTCCCGGCAAATGCAGTTCCCATCCCTCCGGAATGCGCTCCACGGCGGTGTACCCTTCCGGCATTACCACCTCACGCACAGTCACTACGGGCCGCAACCTGCCGCCTACGCCAAACGGGCTCTTGCGCTCCGATTCCGCTTCAGGCAGGAACGCCCCGCCAAGCCCAGGGACAACAAGCGAAATGGTGTCTCCGTTCCTTGCGGCATAGTTCGGCGCGTAGGCAGAATATCTTATTACAAATGGATATCCCTCCACGTCCGTCTCAAGCCCTGAAATGGCTTCGGCCGATTCGGCGATGTTCCCGATGAGTTCCGCGTAATGCCGCGACCTGCGCTCCGGCAGCATTTCAGAGTACAGTTTGCGAAGCCCGGCCACGGCAACGCCCCAGGTCGAATTGGACACGACGATCCGCGCGGCGCCCGTGTCGTTGACGTCTATCGACATGAAATTCTCCGTGCGTCCGTTGCGCCCCTCGACATCACGCACGCCAAGTGGCGCACAGTCGTTCTCGTAATCGAGCACGTAGGACTTCAACTCGCCGCCAAACAGCCCGAGGAATCCGCCTTCGCGGATGCCGGCCCGCATGAGAAGGTCGTCGAAATCATCTGGCTGCGGCACGGTGCGCCTGACTTGCGAAATCTCCGGATATCCTGCGGCATCACCATCCGACAGAATGTACTCCACATCAAATCCGACCGCCTCCAGCATCGCGTAGTAGGCGTTCATCCAGTCTGCCGCGGATGCATAGCCATCGGAGATAGACCTGTCCGGCGGGAAGAACGCCATGTCGAATGGGATCGAATACATATCCGGACCAGCAAGCCGCACGTTTCTCCACAGCCAATTGCGGATGGCCCTGACCTTCTCCTCGGCTGTCTCCGCGCCGCGCACAAGCTCCCGCGCCTTTGAGGCCGCGACATCCGCTCCTGCCGAGCGGGCCCCGGCAAGCGCCGCCCATAGCGCATCCCGGCTCTCGTCAAGGTCGGCAAGCGACATGATTACGCAATTGCGCCACGTCAATGACGGCGGCTGCGACTTCTCACGCGGCAATGCCGGCGGGTTCGTGACTGCATGGCAGATGCGGTTCGTCTCGATCACACGACCGACATCGCCGCCCCATGCGACTTTCATCGCCAGGTCGCCGCACTCCACATTCAATTCCTTCACGGATATCGGCTCTACGGAATCAAACGAGTACTGTCCGCAGAACGCGACCGGGGCATTTGTCACCGTCTGGACGGTCGTGACCCTGATCACGCTGCCGATCTCCACAGCCGGAAGGTTCACCACGAGACGCTTCGCCGCCGGATAACGCGGAGCAGACGCAACCCATCCCGCATCCAGGGAGTTCCTTTCCCGTGCGGTGACGGAATGGACTTTCCCGTTGCGGTTGGAAACCGTAGCGCAGACCACGTCGATGCTTCCTACGCACGGATTATATTCATAACGCAGCTCGGCGGACGCCTTTTTACCGGCATAGGTGAGGATCTCCCGCTCCCACGTGTTCGTGACCGTCCAGCAATATGGCGCAGCGACGTGCACATCGCGCCGGTCATACAGCGTACGGACATTGGCGCCGCCTTCGTCGCGCGAACTGAACTGCGGGCTTCTCCTTTCGCCAAGTTCGATCGCCTCAAGATCCTGCTTTAACTCAAGATAGCCTTCCGGCGATATCTCGGTGACATCCACTGCGCATTTCCGCGCAGCCGTGAACGTTCCATCGTCAACCGACATGCACCGCTCGTACAGGTATCCATTCCGGCCCAGTTTCACGTCTGGCGGCAGACTGAAGACCTTACCGACGGAATCCCCAAGTCTGATCGACACCTTCTCCTCCGCAAGCGCCGTGGAAAAGAATTCGAGAGGGTAGCGACGATGCTCAAGCTCCGTCCCCCCAACTAGAATGCGGTCGGCAATCGCAAAGCCATCGAACAGGAATGGTGGGACAAGCTCGTCGCGAGTCTTGCCACGCACCACAAGATCGTGCAGACGGACGGCAAGCGACACTCCAAGCGGCGTGTCGGTGTCGCGCAGATCCGATGGCGTCATGTCAAACGAAAGCAGTTCCGCCCCCGGATAGGACGCGCGCACGATCCGCTCAAAGAAGCGGCGGCGGTCCTCCGGCACCATCTTAAGGAACTTGCCACGGTAGAGGTCGTTCACCCCGCCAAAGGAGACGGTAGCCTCTACGAGCGCAGAGCCGTCGGATGCAAGGGTTCCCTTTGTATCCGCCCGGAACGCATTCTCCGTGGACGGCTTCACCGGGCTCACCGCAAGAGGCAACCCTTCTGGATGCGCAACAAGATACGAACAGTCCATCAGGTATGCCGGGAGAAGGTCATGTGTGCTTTCGTTCGTAGGATCCATGAGCATGAAGTCCCCTGGCGCCGCCGCCATTCCCGGCTCACGCGCAACGGCCACTATCGCATGGTTGAAGTACGGCAACGGCACATCCTCGTCCATCTTCGGCCCGACGCTGATAAGCACGGGATACGCTTCGATCCCCGCAATGCGGAACATCGAGACAAGAAGCGCGGCCTTGTCGCGGCACACCCCATAGCGATTGTCGAAGGTCACGGAAACGTCATGCGGCGCATATCCCGGAGATTCATCCTCCAGCGTAAGCCCCATGTATCGCACCTCCTGCGACACGAACTTGAAAAGCGCACGGATCTTGCCGATGCGCGTCTCCTGTCCGGAGAGCAGATTCGAGACCTTGTTTGACATCGCCGCGTTCACCGCCTCAAGGCGCGGTCTGCAGAGATCCCAGTACCATTTTGAGACGTCCTCCCACCGTCTCGTCGTGGAAACGAGCAGTTTCTGCGCAACAGATCCGAACGGCGGCATATCAGGTTCCGGGAATGCCTGCGGCACATTCTCCGCAACCCAGCGCATTGCCACGCGACCGCCGGGAAGAGTCTCGTCCTCGCTCCGGGTGACGGTGCCTTCCTGTGGATTGCGGAGCTTCACGCTTGCTATTGGGAGATTCGCAGGTGCGATTATCTCAAGCGAGGCGCGCCTTATCGGCATGGTGGACTCGAACAGCGCCCCGGTCGCGAATGCGTTCCTCATCCGTGGCTTCAACATCCGCTCCCGCGTGACAACGCGCCGGACTTCGCCGACCTCCATTCCGGGAACCGCGCAGGTAATGCGCCTGTCCAGGGGATCGTAGATGTTGGATGCCGTAGATGAGTTGTCCGTAGCCTCCTTGATGGTCTTCCTGAAGTCAACCGCACGCGATGCACCATTTGTACCGATCACTTCGACGCACACTATCTCCGCATCTCCATACCGTCGCGAAATCGATACCGAGGCGGAACGCAGCGCGCGCACTCCTTTTTCCGTAAGGGCAAGGATCCGTTCGTCGTTCTCCGACACGTACGTTCCATCTGGCGAATATTCGATGCGAGTAGCGTCATCCAGCACCACAACGTCCGCATCCGGGTAGTCCAATCGGGACACGGCCCCTGCCGCAATCAGGGCGGAAGCGAAGACAACAACCGTAGCGCATCTAAGCGACACACCCATGCGTTTCTCCATTTGCCACTATCGGCGGATTGCGTCCGACAGTGCATCGAGCCATGACATCATCGTATCACGGTCACGGCACTCCACGATCAACCTGAGGTAAGGCTCCGTGTTTGACTGGCGTATTGAAATCCAGCCTTCCTCATACTCGAGGCGATAGCCATCCATTTCGCTGCGCCCCGTCTCACGCGCAAGAGTCTTGGCGACGGCGAGCGCCCTTGCGATAGCAGCCGGCTTGTCCGACACCTCGAAGTTCACCTCGCCGGAATTCGCGTACTTTCCGACAAGCGGCGCCATGAACGCACTGACGCCCTGCCCAGACCGCTTCGCCGCCGCAAAGGCGCTCATGATGCGAAGGGCGGCCAACTCGCCTGAATCGCAGTGGACAAAGTCCCTGAAATAGTAGTGTCCGGCCAGTTCGCCGCCGCATACTGCATTTGTCTCCCGCAGGAGCACCTTGGCGAAGGCATGGCCGACCTTCCCCATAACAGGCGTGAAGCCGTCGGACCGCAGCCGCTCGATCGCCGCCCGGCTTGTACGGACATCATGGATGACGGCCTTCGGCAGCGTTTCCGTCGGCAGGAACGTCTCCGCCACAACCGGGATGAGATAGTCCGGCTGGATGAAATCGCCGTTCTCGTCGACGAACATCACCCTGTCGGCGTCCCCGTCGAATATCGCGCCGCAATCAAGGCCCTCGCGGCGAACCGTTTCCGCGATCTGCGCCCGCGCCTCCGCCTTGAGAGGATTCGGACTGTGGTGCGGGAAGCGTCCGTCCGGCGTATCGTTCAGCAGCAGTGCATCCGGGAACAGCCGCTTGGCGAGGATTCCGGCGGAGCCATCGCTGCAATCGACCGCGAATCGTAGTCCAGAATGGTCTCCACCATGTTCAAGGAGCCAACCGACGTATTCATCGAGCCGTGCCATACACAAGCGCCTCCACTTCTCGCAATCCGGAATCGTAGCCGACAGGCAAGCCGCCCTTTCTTGATACCTTAAGCCCATTGTCCCCTGGCGGATTGTGGGAGGCCGTGACCATCACGCTGCCGTCGAACCCTTCCTTGACCGTAAAGAAATAGACCATGGGCGTGGTGGCAAGCCCCATGTCGGAGACCTCCGCGCCGGATGCCTTGAGCCCTTCGATGAGCGCGTCGCGGATCGCCTCTGACGATACCCTGGCGTCCCGACCGACCAGCCACCGTCCGCCGCCGACAACCTTCGGCAGGGCCATGCCGACCTTCCGGACGGTATCGAGGTCGAAATCCACCCCGAAGGTGCCTCTCATATCGTATGCCTTGAAGAATCCCATGTGGTCACCCGTGGATGCCTAACTGCGCAGGCTGCGCAAGAGCGATATTTCGTCCCGATACCCATCGAGATCGTTCGGCGTTTCGAGGTAGAACGGAAGGGCGCGAAGCCTGGGGTGGTTCACGACCCGTGCCAATCCATCGAGGCCGATCTTTCCCTTGCCGATGCAGGCATGCCTATCCTTGTGCGAGCCGAGCGCGTTCATGGAGTCGTTGAGGTGGATGGCCTTGAGCCTGTCGAGGCCG
This sequence comes from uncultured Kiritimatiellota bacterium, assembly GCA_934667425.1. Classification (GTDB taxonomy): domain Bacteria; phylum Verrucomicrobiota; class Kiritimatiellia; order RFP12; family UBA1067; genus UBA1731. Next base: position 5,440 of record CAKULV010000005.1, read on the forward strand.
ACAACCCTGTCAAACTCGGCCACGACCCCATCCAGATCCTTCACTATGTCGTAGCCGGCATCCCATACGTGGCAGGTGTCGAGGCACACGCCAAGCCGGCGATCCAGCGTCACGCCATCGCGTTCAAGTGCGGACTCCGCCATGTCGATTATCGACCTTATCTCCTCAAAGCGCCGCCCGACCTCGCTGCCCTTGCCGGCCATTGTCTCAAGCAGCACGGTTGTGGAACACCCCCTTCCGGCCTTCGAGAACCTTCCTGAAAGTATCCGCACGAGCATGGAGGATATCAGTTCAATGCCCCGCTCCGCGCCCTGCCCGACATGCGATCCGGGATGGAAGTTGTACAGCGCACCGGGCGTGGACTCAAGGCGGGAGAGGTCATCGGCCATCGTCATTTCGGCGAAGTCCCTCACGCGCTGTTCGCTGCCCGCCGCATTCAGCGTGTATGGGGCATGGGCCATAATCGGCCCGATCCCGACCTTGTCTGCGTAGGAAATGAACTCCTTAACGTCCCTTGCGTCAATTGGCTTGGATGCCCCGCCGCGGGGATTGCGCGTAAAGAACTGGAATACGTTCGCCCCTATCGACTCGGCCGTCATCCCCATCGCGAGGTAGCCCCCCGCGCTTGAGAGATGACAGCCTATCTTGAACGACGAGTCCATTACGCGACGAACGCAATCTTGAGGCCCTTCATGGAGATGTTCATCTCCATCGCCTCGTTCATCTTGTCAAGCGGATACTTGTGCGTGATGAGATCCGTGACGGGAAGTCCGCGCTCCTGGGCTTCCTTGAGGAAGTCGAAGCTCTGCACCCAGTCCTTTGCCTGGTAAGTCCAGGACCCGATTGCCTTGACCTGCTTGTTGCACATGTCGAGATGCGGATTGTACGTGGTGTCGCCGTTGTTCGTGAAGAAGCCGAGCTCGCAGAAACTCCCTCCGCGACGGACGTACTTCCACGCGCGCGTCGCCGCCTTTGGCGAACCGGTGCACTGGAACACCATCTCCGCGCCCTTGCCTTCCGTGATCCTGTTCACCTGCTCGATCGCATCCGGATCCATTCCATTCACGGCATAGCGGGCGCCGAGCCTCTTGGCGAATTCGAGACGGTTGGCATCGCCATCGCAGGCGATTATGTTGCGCACGCCGAGGCAGCGGACCATTGCCAGCAGAAGAAGCCCGATCGGGCCGCACCCCTGCACAAGCACGTAGCTGTTGAACTTGAAGTCGAATATCTGCTTCGCCTGCTCAACGGCGTGCACGATCACCGCCGCCGGCTCGATGAGGATGCGGAGGTCGCGATCCATGTCGGACACGTTGAACACGACTCCGCCGGCATTGACCTTCATGTACTCGCCGAACCAGCCGTTCAGATAGTGCTCCGGACCGGGCAGGAGACCGAATATCTCGCCGTTGTTGCACAGCTCCATTATCTCGGGGTGGAACTTGCACGTGTCGCACTCGCCGCACGGCTTGAGCCCCGTCACGATCTTGTCGCCGACCTTCAGCGGCTTGCCGGTGAAGTCCCTCGTCACGTTCTTGCCGAGCGCGACAATCTCGCCTGTCCCCTCGTGGCCGAGCTGCACGGGACAGAAGCCGAAGGGATCGCCCTTGTACTCGTGGACGTCCGTTCCACAGATCCCGCATCCCTCTACCTTGACGAGCATCTCGTCGTCGCCTATCTTCGGGATGTCTACCTCTACGATCTCCATCTTCTTCGGTTCTTTGAGAACCGAAACCTTGCATTTGGCTGGAATGTCCATATTTTCTCCTATTGGCTTTTCTTGTTTGATTGTTGACTTGACCGAAAACCGGAATGCCGCCGATTATACCACATTCCCGAACGTCAAAACAGGAATCCGGCAAAGCGCCCGAGAACGACCCCCGAGACATAGAGCACGGCAAGGATCATGACATTTGCCGTCCAATGCCTGTTCGTGCGGAACAGCACAAGCAGCCCCACGCCGGAACCCGTCAGGGACATCGCCATCAATGCGCCGGCGGACATTCCGCCCTTCAGGTACAGCTGCGCACACGACACGGACACGGCGCAATTTGGTATGAAGCCCACAAGTCCCGCGATGGACTCGCCTATCCACGGATCGTTCAGGATCAGGCTGCGCAGGCTATCCTCGCCCATGAAATGCAGCGCCACCTCAAACAGCGCCGACACCACCAGTATGAAAAGGAATATCTCGGCCGTATGCACAAGGGCTGGCACCAGCACCCCTTTACGCCGTTTGCAACTGCATCTGCTGTGCGCACACAGCTCATCCACATGAAGCTTTGTGCCGCCCTTGCCGAGCATGGTCATCACGGCATTCACGACGAAACCGACGAATACGCCGGACACAACCTTCACGGCGAGTATCTTCACTATCAGGGAAACGGGGACTTTCTCCGAAATCAGGACGGGTATGAGTTCATCTGACGTGGACAGGAAAACGGCAACCAGCGTCCCCGCCGTTATCGCCCCTCCGGCATACAGCGAAGCCGCCGCCGCAGAAACGCCGCACTGCGGGAACACCCCTGCGATCGAGCCGATCAGCGGGCCCAAACGGCGAGTGCGCCCGAGACTACGCTCGAGCGCACCATCGGCTCTCGCCTCCAGAATCTCAAGCACCAGATAGGTTGCGAAGAGAAACGGAAGCAACAGCAGATTGTCTAACAAAAACTCCGTCATGCGGCGGAAATCGCGTTGTTAGGGCATGTGGAGGCGCAAGCACCGCAATCGACGCACTTTTCAGGGTCGATCGAGTAGGTGTCTCCCTCGATAATAGCATCCGCAGGGCAGGCATCCTTGCAGCATCCGCACGCGACACAATTCGCGGCATCAATCTTGTGAGCCATTGTTTTCTCCTTTTTGGTTTAGTTGAGGTAAGGGATTATAGCACAAAACGCCTTTGCATAGCCGTTTCGCCGTCACATTTTTGCTTCGGCGGGAGGGTCGCGCTTGCCGCGACCGAAGGCATCAGGCCCCGTACCCGCACTTCGGGCATACGCCATTCCTCAATGCGATGCCGCAGTCAGGGCACCTGTCGAGCGACATGTGGGACGGAAACGTGGCCGTCGCCGCGTTGACGCCGCTCGTGAAGGTTATCTTTACGATGTTGAGCCTGTCCTTGAGAAGGTCATACACGATCTTGATGAACCCCTCCACCGTCATCGTCTCCTTCGTCACCACAAGCCGGCACTCCGGATAGGCGGTGCAGAGCTCCGTCTTGAACGCGGGCCCCTTCATGGTATTCGTCGGCGTACCGTTGCGGATGCCCTCCTTCTCGTATGCGGCAAGAACGACCGGCAGGAGCGGATCGTCCTCCCGCAGCACAAGGGCATGGTCGAAGTTCTTGAGAACGTCCCACGCGGTCTTCTGTATCTCATTGCATGGGAACACCATGTTGACGCCGGGGTTGACCGAATCCTCGACTTCAATCGTCAATCCGCCCGTATGCCCATGCAGGTATCTTGCCTCTCCCTTGAACCCGTAGAAACGATGTGCATACTGGATGTCAAGGTGAGCGACCGAGCGGATTGCGGTGCAGGCGCAGTTTCTGTTTTTGTCCATGATATGGTTCCTTTCGTTTTCACAGGGAGAACAGCTCTCCCAACGCCGCATATCATAGGCTTTGCCGCCATGAAAGTCTGTTGTAATAACAACCGACAGAAACCTGCCTATGATTCATCGGTTAGAAGTGGCGATGGCGCCCTCGCCATCGTGGATGTCCAGGGCCTGTGCGCCGGGCGACGGCGGGGACGCAGTCGCCACCTGTGCAGGATGAAAGCATTGTGCAACAGGCGTACATCCTGCGTACAAAGAAAAGGCGGGTGGAAAAGCCACCCGCCTTCTTGCCTTGCATGCCGGAACGTTCAGCGGCAGAGCGTATAGAGCACACCTGCCACAACGGCAGAGCCGATCACGCCGGAGACGTTCGGCCCCATCGCCTGCATGAGTACGTAGTTCGTCGGATCCTCGGAAAGCGCAACCTTGTTGGAGACTCGCGCAGCCATAGGAACGGCGGAAACACCGGCAGAGCCGATCAGCGGGTTGATCTTCTCCTTCGTGAAGAGGTTCATGATCTTCGCCATGATCACGCCGCCAGCCGTTCCTACGCAGAACGCGCAGAGGCCGAGCGCGAGAATCGCGAGGGTCGTGCCGGAGAGGAACTTCTCGCACGCGAGCTTCGAGCCGACCGAGAGGCCGAGCATGATCGTGACGATGTTGATGAGCGCGTTGGACATGGTATCCGCGATGCGGCTCACGGAAGGGCCGACCTCCTTCGCAAGGTTGCCGAGCATCAAGGCGCCGATGAGCGGCACTGCGGACGGCAGAAGCAACGCGCAGAGGAGCAGCACCACGAGCGGGAAGCATATCTTCTCGATCTTGGTGACGTTGCGCAGCTGCGGCATCTTGATGAGACGCTCCTCCTTCGTGGTGAGCATCTTCATGATCGGCGGCTGGATGATCGGCACGAGAGCCATGTACGAATAGGCCGCGACCGCGATCGCGCCAAGCAGATCCGGGGCCAGGCGCGAGGTGAGCCAGATGGCCGTAGGGCCGTCCGCACCGCCAATGATGCCGATCGACGCGGCAGCCTTCAGCGGCGAAACGCCGGGACCGAAGAAGTCCATGCCGAAGAGCGACGCGCAGCCAAGGGCACCGAACAGCGCAAAGAAGATGCCGAACTGCGCGGCGCCGCCAAGAATCGCCGACTTGGGGTTGGCGATCAGCGGCCCGAAGTCCGTCATCGCGCCTACGCCCATGAAGATCATGATCGGGAATACGCCCGTGTCGATGCCGAACTTGAAGAAGTAGTGCAGGAATCCGCCCGGCTCGACAACGCCGCCGGACATGACCGGCAAGCCGCTCGCCAGGAACGAGATTACGCCATCATGCATCATTGCCGGCATGGTGATGCCGGAAAGCGGGCAGTTGGCGAGCAACCCTCCGAAGCCGATCGGCAGAAGGAGAAGCGGCTCGAAGCCCTTCACGATCGCGAGGTACATCAGGATGAGACACACGGGGATCATGATGAACTGGCCAACGCCATACGGCATCCCGGCAAGCGTCTTGACCTCGTGTCCCTTCACGAATGCGCCCGTATCGTCGAAATAGCCGCCGTGCCACTTGCAGTCCTTGTCGTAGTAGCCGTTGCGGTTTGCGGAAAAAGGCTTCGCCTCCGGACGATCGGCCTCCGCAAAGTTGCCGGTGATGTAGGCAGGGGCCTCCTTCTTCAGTAAGGCCATGATGCCCGTGTCGCCGGAAAGGTCCTTCACCTTCCCGAGCGTCGTCTTCCAATCGCCCTCCGCGTGGGCCGCGAAGCAGCCAACCGCCAGAAGAAGCGACATAAGAATCTTTTTCATTGTCTTTCCTTTCTAGATGGATAGAAGTTCCATGCATTATGGAACTTCTATCATTTCTAGCCCGCCTGATTATCCGATGACCGCAAGCACGTCACCCGTGGCGACCTTGTCCGTGGCGGCGACCATGACCGTGACCTTGCCGTCGCAGGGAGCCGTCACAGGAGTCTCCATCTTCATGACATCCATCACGAGGATCTCATCGCCCTTCGCGACAGCCTGACCGTTCTGCGCCGTGACGCGGAGCACCATGCCAGGGACCGGCGCCTTGACCTCCTGCCCGCCGGCAGGAGCCGCCGCTGCGGCAGGAGCGGCCTTGAGGCCATCTTCCGCCTTGAAGTCCACGGCCTTGCCGTTGACGACCGCCTTGCCGTCGCCCTTGATCTCCACGCCATAGGCCTTGCCGTTGATCGTGACGGTGACCGCGCCGCCCTTAGAGCCGGCCTTCGGGGCATCCTCCGCGAAGCGGCAGCCCATCGGGGCCTTGGACGGATCCTTGAGGAAGAGGATTCCCTTTTCCTTGCAGGATGCGGCGATGAAGATGTTCTCGTCGGTCACCGGCAGGCCGGCATCCTCGAGAGCCTTCTTCGCGACCGCGCCGCCCTTCTTCGGATCGGCGTCGTTGAGCTCGAGAACCGTCTTGGTGGTAGGGGTGGAGTAGGCCTTGGTGAGCTCGCTCGACGCCATGAACTCGGAAGCCTTCTTCACGATCTCCGGATCGGGCGCGACTGGCGTCTTGCCAAAGTAGCCGAGAACCATCTTCGCGTAGCCCGGCGCGAACTTCTTGAACTTGCCGAACATCACGTTCTGGATCGCCTGCTGCGCGTAGAACTGCGAGACCGGCGTAACGGACGTGCCGAAGCCGCCGAGACGCACGCAGTCGTACATCTCCGCGATCATGTCGTCGTACTTGTCCATCATGCCGTTGTCGCGCAGCATCTGCGTGTTCGCCGTCAAGGCGCCGCCCGGCATCGGGCTCCACACGATCTGCGGATTGACGTTCATGGCCTCCGGCGGGAGGAAGTACTTCTTCATCGCGTTCTTGAACGAATCCTCCGCCTTCTTGATCTTGTTGATGTCGAAATCAAACTCGAAGTCGGGGTCGCCGTCGAGGCAGTGCCACATCGTGATGATGTCGGGCTGGCAGGTGCCGCCGCTCATCGGGGCCATCGAGAGGTCGAGGCCGTCCGCGCCGCCGCGAAGGGCCGCGAGGTAGCAGGCAACTCCGTTGCCGGCCGTCTCGTGCGAATGGAACTGGATGTGCACCTTGTCGCCAAGGAGCTGACGGGCCAGCTTCATCGTGTTGTACACGGTCGTAGGCGTGGAGGTGCCGGAGGCGTCCTTGAAGCACACGCGGTCGAACGGAATCCCGGCATCCATGATCATTTTCAGGCGGTCACGGTAGAACTCCGGAGTGTGGGTGCCCTTGTTGTCGATCCCGGGCGGCAGACCCATCATCGTCACCACGACTTCGTGGTTGAGCCCCGCATCATGGATGCACTGGCCGGACCACTTGAGGTTGTTGACGTCGTTGAGCGCATCGAAGTTGCGGATCGAGCTCATGCCGTGCTTCTTGAACATCTGCGCATGGAGCTTGATCATGTCGCTCGACTGGCTTTCAAGGCCAACGACGTTCACGCCGCGAGAGAGCGTCTGCAGATCGGCCTCCGGCGCCGCCTTGCGGAACTTGTCCATCACGTCGAAGGCATCTTCCTGACAGTAGAAGTAGCAGCTCTGGAACCGGGCGCCGCCGCCCGCCTCGAACCAGCGAACGCCAGCCGCGTAAGCCTCCTCCACGCATGGGAGGAAATCCTTGGAGAGAACTCGCGCACCGACCACGGACTGGAATCCGTCACGGAACGCGGTTAGCATGTACTTTACTGTTTTCTTCTTAGCCATAATTACTCCTGGTTGTTAGATTGGCAGACTATTGGCGATCTTAGCCCCTGAGCGCGACGGCGACCGCAAGCGCGACATTCGCGTCATCGTTGGAGACGACTTTCTTTGGGGCCTTCTTCGGGGCATCCTGCGGTAGGATGGAATCGAACTTCGCGACAAACTTGGATGAAACGCCTGTTACGGCAATCAAAACGCCCAGAAACAAGTACACAATGCCCATTCCTGCGACCATCAAAACTATTCCCTGACCAAGCAGACCCATTGTTTTTCTCCTTTAAAAATTGCATGGAAGTATATCAAACCACAATCCGATTTTCAAGCGGCAAATTGAGCGCAGGGAAAGTCGGACGTCCAACTAGATGAGACTTTTTGGTATAATTGGCGCATGTTTCTTTCCATAGTGATACCAACGCTCAATTCGGAGAAGACGCTTGGCGAGTGCCTTGCCGCCATACGCGCACAGACGCTTCCGCGCAGCGCATACGAAATCGTGGTGGCTGACGCCGGCTCTTCGGACGGAACGCTAGCCGTGGCGCATGAATATGGCGTGGATACGATAGTGGCGAACCCGCTCAAGACGGGAGAAGCCGGCAAGACCGCAGGCATCAAGGCGGCAAAGGGAGACTGCATCGCCCTCATCGATTCCGACAACATCCTCCCAGGCGCCGACTGGCTTGTGCGCATGCTCGCGCCCTTCTCCGACGAGGATATCATCGCCACGGAACCGATCGAATACACGTGCCGGACAGAAGACCCGCTCCTCATACGGTATTTCGCCCTCCTTGGGATGAATGATCCGATCTGCCTGTTCACGGGCAACTATGACCGCATGTGCGCGGTTACCGGCAAATGGACCGGGCTCGACATCCGGCAGGAGGAGAAGGGCGACTACATGAAGGTCTGGCTCGACTCCAATGCGATACCGACAATCGGGGCGAACGGGTTCGTCTTCCGCAGATCGCTGCTGGATGGAGTCAAATGGGAGCCATACCTGTTCGACATAGACATCCTCTGCGACCGCATAGGCAAATTCGGGGCTGTCAGCGTCGCCAAGGTCAAGACGGGCATCGTGCACCTGTACTGCCCCCGGCTGCGCGACTTCGTGCGCAAGCAGCGCCGCCGCATACGCGACTTTCTGTACTTTGCGCAGCAAAAGCAGCGTTCATACCCGTGGGACAGGCAACGCAAATGCGGAATAGCGCTGTTCTGCCTCGAATCGGCCCTCGTCCTGCCGCTGCTGTGGCAGATGGCGCGGGGAATGCTGCGCCGCCCAAGCCTGGCATGGATATACCACATCCCCGCATGCTGGATCACGCTGTGGGTATACGGCACAAGCGCCATCCTGAAGATGGCCGGCGCAAAGCAATCGCCTGTCGACCGCTCCTATTGGCAAAAGCAACCAGAAATGAGATAATACGCATCTATGGAAAACAAACCAAACTTCTCGAATACCGCGTATCTGCTCCCCCGCATAAACAAGGAGGGCAAGCGCTTCGGACTGATCGCCGTCGGCATCGCGTTCGCATTCACGATCCTGTCGTCCGCCCTGCAAAGCGCCATACTGTGTTCCCTCGTGCTTCCGCTCTGGCTGCTCGCATACGGGGTGTTCCTGTTCTTCCGCGACCCGGAACGCTATCCGCCAACAGACGATTCCAAGGCGATCCTCTCGCCCGCTGACGGGAGAATCTGCCTCATACAGGAGGTTCCGCTCCCTGAAGAGCTCAAGCCCGAGGACGTTCCGCTCGACGACTGGAACAGGGAAACGTTCACCCGCGTGAGCGTGTTCATGAGCGTATTCAACGTGCATGTGAACCGGATGCCCACGGCCGGAACGATAGAGAGGAAGGCCTACGTCCCCGGAAAGTACCTGAACGCCTCGCTGGACAAGGCGTCGAAGGACAACGAACGGTGCGCCTACCTGATAAAGGCGAAAGACGGAGCCAAGTATGGCGTAGTCCAGATCGCAGGACTCGTTGCGCGGCGCATAGTGCCGTTTGTCGAGGAAGGGGCCGAGCTTGGGCAGGCGGAGCGTTTCGGACTGATCCGCTTCGGCTCAAGGCTCGACGTGTATCTGCCGAACGGCGTTAAGCCGGAAGTTCGCCTGGGGCAGATCATGGTGGCTGGAGAGACTGTGCTTGGACACCTGAATTGAGGAGGAAACGCCATGTCGAGATTTAGACTTCGCGGAAGGAAACGGCGCCAAAGGCAAGCGCGTCAGGACAGGATTCCGCTCAAGGCCATCGTCCCGAACCTGATAACGTCCCTGGCCGCATGCGCAGGGATCACCTCGATCTCGCTGTCGTCCGAAGGACGCTTCCTGCCCGCCTTGTGGGCCCTTCTCGTGGCGTGCATATGCGACGGCATGGACGGACGGGTTGCCCGTCTCCTGAACGCGAGCTCAAAGCTCGGGGCGGAGCTGGACTCCCTTGCGGACTTCGTGAACTTCGGGGTCGCGCCTGCGATGTTCATGTACTTCTGGCTCACCGGCGGGCCTCTGCATGAGGGGGCGTCGCCCACGCTCGTGCGCCTCACCCTGTGCGCGGCGCTTTTCTACGCCATGTGCGACTGCTTCCGGCTTGCCCGCTTCAACACAATGCTCGAACAGCCTACGCTCCCCTACTGGAAGCACTTTTTCCTCGGTGTCCCGGCGCCTGGAGGGGCGTGGATGGTGCTGTCCCCTGCGGTGCTCTCCCTTGCCGTGGATGCAAAGTGCAATGCCTGCCCTTCCGCGCTGCACTTCCTGCAGAATCCCTACTTCGGGATATTCATGCTTCTGTTCGTAGGATCCCTGATGGCTTCGCGCCTGCCCACGATTTCACTTAAGTCCATACACATAGAACGTGCCTATCTGCTTCCCGTCATGGTAGGGCTGCTGCTCCTGATAGCGTTTCTCGTGTCGAACTTCTGGCTGACGATAGGCGTGGTCGGCGCACTCTACATCTTCACTGTTCCTGTGACCGTCATGGCTTTCATTAAGATCAGGAACCGCTACGAAAGGCTGAATGGGGGCTTTTCGGACGAGGCTGAGGCTGCCTGAGCAGGCTCGCCGCCATTGGGCTATCTATCGGCGTTCCGCAGGGCCTCCCGCCTCAATCGCATATCGCGAATGAACTCCGCCCGGCGCAGTTCGTCCGTGGCCGGAGCGTGCGGCAGGGGTTGCCCTGCCGCAGTTCGCAGACGATTCTGTTCTGGCAAGGGGAACGCCGCAAGCGGGACAGTCCAGCAGTTGGTGCCGTCACGGGTAAGCGAAACGAGGCCATTGGTTACGGCGACAGGAATGCCGTGCACGGCATGTCCGGCATGATTCGTGAATGCAGGGAGCGGCGGCGTTGCCGCAGCGATGAATGCCGCAAGCGATGCCGATGCAATTGCCGCCACAGCCAGGCAATAGCGAATTTCCTCAACTCTCCGCCTTTTCGCACAACCTTCCGCCACTTCACTTGTCCTCCAATAAAGCGGCGACAATTGTATCACAATTTTCCATAATGCCATGCGCATTTAAGGGAGTTAGCGCAACCCTGTCGTGCTTCATCTACTTCAAGTCCACATTCGCCTTGAAAATCGGCGTATTGATGCTGATTTTCATTAGTTTCGCCGATTGCCATTGACTTTCCGTGTCAGGGATGCTACACTTTTTCATGTTATTTGCTTGGGTGTATTGTGCCCTGAAACGGAGAAGAGAGGCAAAATGACGATGAAGAGCATGGCAGATCGCATCAAATGCGACGACGCAAAGGCGGCATCCGCAGCCTTTGTGCGTATGTATTCTCGTCGTTCGTGTCCGAGAGGGAAGGAGGCATTATGAACGAGCGGAAGTATGTCGATCCCAAGGCAGACTTGACCTTCAAGAAAATCTTTGGTGAACACCCGGACTTGATCACAAGCCTGCTGAATGCGCTGTTGCCATTGCCGGAGGACGGCAAGATCGTCTCCATAGAATATCTCACACCGGAACTTGTGCCAGACGACCCGCTCCACAAGGACAGCATCGTGGATGTCCGTTGCAAGGATCAGAACGATCGGCAGTTCATCGTCGAAATGCAGATGATATGGTCGCCCGACTACAATCAACGCGCGCTGTTCAACGCCGCCAAGGCGTACTCCCGTGAACTTCCGAAGGCGGGCGACTATCGCAACCTAAAAACGGTCTATTCGCTGAATCTTCTGAATGAGAACCTTGATTTGGACGTGCCGCAGTGGTATCATCATTACCAGTTGGAGCATCGCGAAATCAAGGGCGAGACGATAGACGGACTTCAACTCGTGTTCGTCGAGCTCAAGAAGTTCAAGCCGCAGACTTGGCCTGAACGCAAGATGGCGGTGCTGTGGCTTCGCTTCCTCACGGAGATAGACGGAAACATCCCAGATGCTCCGCCGGAACTGAAAGAGAACCCGGAAGTGCGCAAGGCGCTTGAAATGGTTGAGGCATCCGCCCTCACTCCCGAAGAGAGGGCGAAGTACGACGGCTTTCAGGACTGGCTCTGCCGCGAAACGCGGCGGGCGAATGCCGAAAGACGTGCGGAGAAGATTCCTGAACTTGAGGCGAAGTTCAATGAGGCAGTTGCCGAGCTTGACGCGGCAAAGGCAGAGCGCGACGCGGCGACGGCTGAACGCGACGCGGCTATTGAAAAAATGCGGCAAGACAAGCTCGACACCGCCCGCAAGATGAAAAACAAAGGCTTTGCCGTAGCGGACATAGCCGACCTCACCGGCCTCGCCGACGACGAAATCGCTCGGCTCTCGCTTCCGCTCGGCTTGGAGAGCGCACCGCGCTCTCCCCGCTAACGAGGCGGTTACGCGCTGTGACAACACTCTCAAATCGTGAAACTGAAGGGGGTTCGCGATCCATGGGAAGCCAACACGCCGGGCAGGAGCCGAGAAATCCGCCGAGGGGGACGAGACCGTGGCAGGAGACGAAAAAGTCGTTGAGGCCTTCGCTGGTCAAGTCGTCATAGGCCACTGGACACGTTGAGACTATCTGCGGCTACTGGCGCGTAGAGGGTCTCGTAGATCTTGGTGTCTGGGCTGGCGAACTCGTCCTCGAAGCTCGTGCAGTCGGCCGCGACCACCCGGCCCGCGATCAGGTCCACGACCTTCGCGCACCTGCGCGGCAGTCTCACCGTCTTCCGCCCGCCGGCCTTGACATGGATGGCAAGGAGGCGTCCGTTGGCCATCGTCGGTGTCGGCTCGTCCGTCCAGAAATGGCAGCCCGCCGCCTTCAGGACCTCACGGAGACGCGCGGACGAGAGGTCGCGGTAGTCGTAGGCGTAGACCGACATCCAGCCGCCCATCGCCGTGGTCACCACTCCGGGCGTCTTGAAGTCGACTCCCGCCCAGGCGCGGACGCGCCCGGCGTCCAGCGTCCGCCCGTCCGACACTCCGGGCGCATACGCCCAGATCGCGGTGCGTCCGTCCTTCAGGACGTGTTCCCTGAGGATCTTCGCCTTCTCGGGCGAAATCGTCCAGACGTCGGAGAGGATGATCGCCTTGAACGGCGCGAGGTCCATCTTCGGCAGGTCGTTGAATGACACGACGTCGTAGACCACGCCGATGCAGTTGACGCGATTGCGGAAAGTCTCGCCGCAGCCGTAGGCCGGCACAAAGCCCTCCGGGCAGGCCGCGCCCCGCCCCTCGTTCGCGGCTCCGCGCGGATCGATGCGCCCGTAGGCGCTGTCGGGGTCGGCGACGATCAGCACGTCCGCCAGAGGGGCGGAGGCATCGTCCGCGAACCGCCGCTGGATCTCGGCGATCTTCACGATGCGCTCGCTCATCGCCGGATCCTTGTAGAAGCCGCCCCACTGGTCGAACCAGTGGAATCCCGCGTGGTGGACGAGCGCGAACGCCGCATTGCGGGTGTTGCCCGCCAGCGTGTCGCCGATCGTGTGGAAGTAGCTGGTCCGGTTGGGACGGGGAATCGAATGCGGCCACTGGTCGATCGAGTAGAAGAAGCGCTTGCCGCGAAGCCGCGCTGAGCCGGCAACCAGCATCGACCCAGTGCCGCCGCCGACCTCGCGTCCCGTGTAGGTGGCCGGCGAGATCACGAAGTCGAAGTCCGGCGAGTCGAGAACGCGCTCGTAGTCGAGATTGCCCACGCCGCAGGGGTCGTTGTTGCAGATCATGTAGTAGCCGTAGTCTGCCCCGACCGGACGCCTCCCGCCGCACGCCGCCTTGGCGACGCGCGCGAAGTCGAGCACGGCATCTGAGATCACCCAGCTGTGGAACCGCCAGAAGTCGATCTTCTCCGGCTCGCTCACCGGATCGTAGACCGTACCCTCGAACGCGGCCGTCGCCAGCTGGGATTCAGACGGCGCGTCCGGTCCGTGACGCAGGTTCCGCTCGGCACACCACTTGCGCCAGGCCACGTTTTTCGGATGGCTCTGGCGGAGGTTGCGCTCGAACCATTCAGCGGTGTGTCCGCAGAGAAGCGCATAGCCCTTGACGCGATCGCCGTAGTTCTTCTCTATGTAGCGCACAAGCGCGTCGAGATAGCGGCGGGCCTCCGTGCGATATCGTGGCAGGCTCATGACGTGGGTGATCTCGTTCCAGCTGTCGTAGTGGAGGGAGCGCGTCATCCAGATAGGCGTGTTCAGGTCCAGGAAGATGAGAAACTCCGCCCCGGGACTCGCCTTCAGGATGTCGCCGAGTTGTGCGTCCACCGGCGCGAAGTCGTAGTCGCCGTACCCCTTCCACACCAGCGGATACTGGCAGTACGGCCTGCCGTTGCCGGCGACCGTGTTGGCGATGAAGACCGTGCGGAGCGGTATGCCCATCGCCGCGAAGCGCGCCGTCTCCTCGACCTCCGGCAGGAATGACCGATATCCCATCATCTGGGGATGGGCGTATGAAGCATCCGCCCGGCATGCCGCCAGGACTGCGAAGACGGTCACCGCCATTATTGCTTTTCCATATGGAGAGCGTCCCTTCGGCGTTGCCGCCGATGTGACTTCAACCTCGTCAAACCGTACGCATTCGTTCATTTTCATGATTATGGCATTGTGTTAATTATGATTATGGCATTGTTTTTATTCAAGATAAGTCGTGCATCAGAACATCTGGATTGCAAGGGAAAGCGAAAGTTTTGCGTCCATTATGCCTTGATCCCGATCACGCAGACCCGCAGGCGCCTCGGGCCCTTGTTCGTGTGGTGCGGCGAATGCACCGTGCCGGCGGGAATGACCACGACGAGCGGTCTCCACATCCAGTGAAACGCGAAGCTCTCGCCAATCTCCATCATCTCCTCCTCGCCGTCAACAATGAAGTACAGGAGGTCATGTTCCCTGTCGCATACCGCCATCTTGTCCGTCGGCGAGAAGCGCGACGTCGTCACTTCCGAGATCTCGGCGACCACCTTCTCGCCGTCGATCGGATAGCGCCCGAGCGGAAGCTCCCCGAGATCCGGGCGGCGCAGAAAGGCGATGGCCTTCGCGTAGGACGGCGAGAGGCGCACGATCGCGTCGGCCTTGTCGAGTTCCGCCTCCCGAATCCAGCGGCGCGCACGGTCGGGCGTTCCCAGCGCAAGGCCGTCAATCCTCACCTCCTCGCAGTTCTCCACACGCGAAAGCCCTTCTGTGACCTCGCCAATCCTGACGTTGGCGATCTCGATGCCACGAGCCGGATGGTTGACCTCGCCCTTCAGGTCAACACCCAACCTCGCACGGTTGCATGAGATGTTCTTCAGGCGAATGCCCGAGATGTCCGTGTAGCGGATCTCGAAGTCGGGGAACTTCGCGTACTGCGCCGCGTAGACGGTCGTCAGGCTGAAGACGCTGCCGACGTCGTCCGCCGTGCAGTTCTCGACCCAGACGTCCCTGACGAATCCGCCGCGCCGCCGTCCCGTCTTGATCTTCAGGAGGTTAAACGCCGTCTCGACCTTGCAGTCCGTCACCCACACGTTGCGGATGCCGCCCGAAAGCTCCGAGCCGATCCCCAGCAGGGAATGGGACGAGGCGAGGTCGCAGTTCCTGACCACGACGTTCTCCGTCGGGCGGCCAAGGCGCCAGGCGTCGGCGTTGCGCCCGGCCTTGAGGACGATGCCGTCGTCCCCCTGGTCGAAGCGGCAGTTCTCCACGAGCACGTTCCGCGTCATGTCGATGTCGAGCCCGTCGTTGTTGAGCCCGCGCGCGTATGTTGAGAGGTTGCGGACGATGCAGTTCTCGCTGTGGTAAAGGTGAATCAGCCAGAACGGCGAGCCGTTGACGCGGAAGCCGTCCAAGAGGACGTTCGCGCAACGGTTGAACTGGATGAGGTGCGGACGCGCCCGCGCGCCGTCGAGCGCCATCAGCCGCCGAACGTTCATCGGCGCGTTCGTGGCCCCCCAGAGGTAGAGTTCCCTCGTCGCCGCCATCTGCTTCGCGTCATACCCGGCCCATTCTTCGCTCCAGCGCTTCATCCGGGGCTCGATCAGACCCTTGCCCGTGATTGCGACATTCGTGCATCCAAAGGCATATATGAGAGGCGAATGGTTGTAGCACTCTATGCCTTCCCACGTCGTGAACACCTCGGGATAGTCGGCCGGATCGTCCGTAAAGACAAGCTTCGCCCCGTCCTCGAAATGGAGTGCGCAATTGCTCCTGAAATGGATCGCGCCAGCCACCCACTCGCCTTTCGGCACGACGACACGGCCGCCGCCGGCTCTCTCTGCCGAGGCAAATGCCTCAGAGAAAGCCACTGCCGCATTCGACCCGCCAGGCTTCGCGCCATAGTCCGCAATTCGGAAGTCACGCGATGGGATCGCCGCGACAGGGATCGACGGCATCTGGAACGGGACCGGATCGCCGGCAAAGGACAGCGTCGTCGCGACCGTCAGAGCTGCAATGATCATCTTGGATGCCTCCTGTAGGTTTCGTGTGTCGGGGCCGGACCGTCATTTCAGCGGGGCGCAATTGACCCCCCTCGACAGGAGACGCTTGCGGTGCCTTTCCATCCGCGCCGCGAAGTCCGCGAAATCGCGCGTGCGCGGACTCGTCCAGAGGATTTCCGCCATCGCGCACGTCCGTGGCCAGGCCCGCCAGGCGAGGTCGTACTCGTTCCAGATGTACTCGCTCCACAGGCACGCCTCGCTGCCAAGGACCCTCTTCCGCGCGGCCGGCGCCACGCCCCGGACCGGATCGAACGCATACGCCTTCTCCAGGGACAGCACGCCGCCATCCCGCACGAACGGGTCTTCCGCGAGCCCCTGCAAAGCCGAATAGTACGTCTCGTCGTGGGGCGTCATGACCATGTCGTGCCCCTTTGCCACGCCTGCGGCGCCCGCGACGAAATCCGTCCCCGCGCCGTTCTCGCCCGAGGTCCGCCAGCTCTGTCCGATGGCCGAGACGGGGATGTCGCCGGCCAGGATCTCGTCCCAGCCCATGACGCGGCGCCCCTTCGCCGCGAGATGCGCCGCGACCTTCGTCGTGATCCACGCCTGGAGATCCTTCGGCTCCTTCAGCCCCTCCCGCTTCATGCGCGCCTGGCACTTCGGGCATTTCGCCCAGTTCACGAACGGGCATTCGTCACCGCCGATGTGGATGACATCGGACGGGAAGACCTCGCACACGAAGTCGAGGACGCGGAAGAGGAACTCGAGCGTCTTGTCGTTTCCAACGCAAAGGACGTCGGCAAAGATGCCCCAGTCGGGCCAGGCCATGCGCGTCTTGATGTTCTCCGGGAAGCACGCCAGCTCCGGGTAGGCGGCCAGGATGGCAAGCGCGTGCCCCGGCAGGTCAATCTCGGGGACGACCTTGATGTGACGCGCCTGCGCGTAGGCCACGATTTCGCGCAAGTCCGCCTCGGAGTAGAAGAACGGCCCGTAGGGGACGCCGTTCAGAGCCTCGCTTCGGTACTGGTAGTCGGCCAGCTTCCTGAGCTTCGCGCCGTGCTTCGGCGATTCGGGGCGAACCGAGCCGTGCCGGACAAGCTCCGGCAGCCCCGGCACGTCAATGCGCCACCCCTGGTCTTCGGTCAGGTGCCAGTGGAAGACGTTGAGCTTGTGCGCGGCCATCAGGTCGAGAACGTCCTTGACCGTCTCCTTCCCGAAGAAGTGCCGCCCTTCGTCCAGCAGGAAGCCGCGCCACGGATAGGCGGGGCCGTCCGTGATCGTGCAGCACGGGATCGACGCGCCCTCGGCAAGCTGCGCGAGCGTCTGCCGCGCGTAAAACGCGCCGGCCGGCGCGGAAGACGCGATGCGCACCCCATCGGGACGCACGTCAAGCCGATAGCCCTCGGGCGGCAATGCCGCATCGGCCACTTCGCGGACCGCCGCGTTCGTCGGGCACGAGCCCTCCTGCCATTCGACTTGGCGCGGCAGCGGCACCAGTGTCGCCGCCAGTAAAACGTCACACATGACCATTTGCAGACCTCCTTGAGATTAGAATCCTTCCTTTGGCTTGCCTTGCCTTGTCAACGGCAATCCGCCCTCGACAACACGCGTCTCGCGCGCAGACAGCGTAAGGGACTCCGTCCGGCCGTCCGCGAACACAAGCGTCGCGGACGCTGGCTCGTCGCGCCAGTTCGTCAGAAAGCCGAGACGGACGTCCGCGCCTTTCAGCGACAGGAGAGCGCCCGTGCGCCCGGACAGGACGGCGACCGTCTCGCCGCTCCTCAGGCACCAGTCGGCGGCTGGGACGTTCTCGGCCTTCTCGACCGCACCCTCGTCGATGCAGATCGTCTCGCCGCTCGGCACGAGAGCGGCAGCGGCTGCCAAGAGGCGAGCGCAGAGCGCGACAGCCAGGCAAAGGCAATCCCTTCTCATGTCAGCGCTCCATTTCTCTGATGTGCGTGCCGGATGTCGCGATGCGCGCCGCCTCCTCCGATTCCTGCGGAAACTGCCGACAGGGCATCATCCGTGACGTGACGTCGCGCGGGACGCGCTCGGCCCAGCCGGCGTTGCGCGGCAGCTCGCGGACAAGCTCGGCCCCAGAAGGCAGGCGGATCTTCGCCTTGACGGCCCGGTGAGAGCTGTTCGCCAGCACCAGAAGGCCGTCTGCCTTGAGGAGGCAACGCACCGAATCGCCGCCGCGGACGTTTCTCTCCGGGCCTTCCGTCACCGTGACCTGCGGTTGCTCGGCGGAGTCCCGCAAGACGAGGCTCGGCAGGAGCGCGGAGACCTCGCGCATCAGCGCCTCGAATTCGGCCCTCGTCTCGGGCCTGTTGAACGCGCCTTCATTCCCGTCGTAGGAGAAAGACGTGTAGGCGATGATCCCGCGCGCGCGACACGCAAGCGAAAGGTACGCCTGGCAACGCAGCTCCGCCTCGGTCGGATAGCGCAGCCAGCTCCTGAACCCCCGAAAGGCCTGGGGCATCGACATGACCGAGCGGTTCCCTATCCCCGCGAGGCGCGTCGCCTCCCAGCCGTTGTCAATCGTCTCGGCAAACACCGCCATTTCATCGTCCTGCGGCACCGCCTTGCGGATCGGGTAGTCCTCCAGGACGAGCACATCGGCAAACGGCACGTATGGCGCCTGCTGGGACGCAGAGCAAGTCGCATCAACGGAGAACGTCAGCAGGTCCGCATCGACCGCCTTGCAGAAGCGGTATAGCCGCTTGAGATCGCGCGGCGACTGGAGGCGAGAGGTGTCGTCCCCGATTCCCCAGCCGCACTGCGCGGCCGAGGCGCGGCCGGAAAGCATATTGGCCGCCGCCATCCCGTCGCGAGCCTCCCGCGTGCCGAAACGCACCGCCGGCTCCGGCAGGAAAGCGAGGCCGTGCTTCTCGGCCGCGGCGACGAGGTCGCCGTAACGCCGGGACATCGCGTGGTTCTTGCGCCCGCGCACCATGTACGTGTGCGCGAAGTTCATCCCGTTCGCCTTGAGTTCCCCAAGGCCACGGTCGAGGTCGCCGCCGCACCACTCGGCCGCGTGGATGTTCGTGAGGCCGAGCGGAAAGAACGGCGTGCCGTCCTTCAGCAGCACCCCGTCATCGCGCACCGCCCATTTCGCGTGGCGCGTCTTCGTGGACGTGACCGCGACAAAGCCCCATTCCACGGCCTCGTAGCCATTGACGTCGGCACACGCGACCTCGATCCTCACGACGGATTCCGCCGGCCAGGGTTTCACAGGTACGTAGGTAAAGACATCGCCATCACGATTCAAGTCCGCAAGCGACACCCGCTTGCCGTTGACTGCGCAGGAGACGCGAGTCTCGTCCACGCCCGTCGCGTCCGTCAGGCGAAAGCGAATCGGCGCGAACAGATCGGCCGTTGGCGAGGGCGTGAGGACATGCAGTTCGGGTGCATCCACATCATCAAAGAACCATGACGCGCCGCTTTCATGCTCAAAGTAGGAAATGCCATGCACGCAGACTTTCTCGTCTTTGCCGAGATCGGGATGATCCACCCCGAAGAATATGCGCGCCGAAACGGCGCCGGCCGGTACAAACCCCTTCGACACCGTGCGCGACAGGCCGGTGTCTGGTTTGCGCAGCGGGAACGCCAGCGGCGCGGACAGGGCCACGTCCTTGCCCAGCGCATCAACGCCCACAATCGGCTTCCCGGTGGAATCGAGCCATTCAAGTGACGCTCCAGGCCTGATGTGTGCAGCCTTAGGCAGGTGTCCGGACATCTCGAACCGAACGGCATACTCGCGCCCGGGCGTCACGGGGAAAACCCCAGTCCGAAGCCCCCAGCTCGTGTCTTTCGTCTCCGGCGTCGGCTCCGACGTGCGCGCGACGCAGAAGACGGCCCTAACGCCGTTCGTGACGACGGCGAACGCCGTCCGGCCCTGGTAGTTGTTGAGCGTGCAGCCGGGTGCGCCGGACGCGAAGTCCACCGCATAGGACGGGACGGCCTCGGGCGGCCTCGGGGGCGGCGGGGTGCAGCCGACAGCCGCGAGAATCCCAAGGACAGTGGCAAGGCTCTTCATCGTTGTCTCTCTTCTCCTTTATGACGTCGTGCGCGATCGCGGGTCAGAACCAGACCGAGAGGCGCATGCCGCCGTCCTCGTACCTGTCCCCTGCCGACGGAAAGTCGCAGACGGGGACAGTCCTCGGCGCGACGCCGTCGTCGATCGTCAGGTTCCAGGCCGCGACGGCCTCCGGCGACGGAATCGGCGCGAGGGATAGCTTCGGCTTCACGTCACGCACGCTGGCCTGCGACTCTATCTCCGCCTGCGGCGTACCGACGACCCGCGCCTTCGCGAGAAGGAGCGGCCCGCGCAGGATCTCGGCCGCCGGAGCGTGCCGGAGGTGCGGACGGAGCGCGACGTCCCTTCGATAGCCCATCCACATCCGCACGCGCCAGTCCTCCTGCATCCCCTGCTCGAGATGGTCGTAGGCCGCCGGCTCGAAATCGACCGAGCCAAACGCCCGGGACAGGAGGCGCGGACGCATGTCGAACGCGAGCGTGTAGGTGCTGCGCCCCGCCGGCGCGCGCACCGTGCGCCACGTGCCGCGGTCGGCGTCGGTCGCGCTCCATGCGGGGACACGAAAGCGGACGAGGCCCGCGTTCCGCTTGTCGATGGTGACGGTGACCGCCTCGCCGTACGGATAGTTGCCCGTGATAGTCACGCGGTCGCCCCCGATCTCGGCAGTCGCGTCGCAGTAAAACGCGACGCACAGGGTCCCGTCGGCCTCTTTCGCGGCAACGAGCGACGTGACGTCGGCGATCGTCCGCGGCATGTTGTTGACGCAGCAGTGCTGGTGCTTCATGCCGCTCTGCCCGTTCCGGGGCGTGATGTGATAGGCGTGGCTGCGAACGGCCCGGGCGCCCCACGTGCCGTCGCGGAAGACCGCAGCGAGAAAGGCGTTGTAGAACGCGAGCTCGATCGCGTCGGCATAGCGCGTCTCGCCCGTCATCCAGAACAGGTCCAGGTTGAAGCGGATCCAGTGAATCGCGTCGCACGGCTCGGTGACGCCGTTGGGCTGCCGCGCCGCGTGGGCGAATTGGTCGTTGTAGCCGACCGAGAAGAGCGGATTCGTCTCGTGCTCCTCTATGAGCGCCTGCACGCGCCTCATCGCCTCCAGGGCGCTTTCGTCGCCCGTCGTGCGAGACCACTCGAGGATGCCGTCCAGACAGCTCAGCATCTCGTAGGCCTTCGCCCACTTCCACGGGCACGGATACCAGTCGGCGACGGGCTGGCCCGAAAAGGCGTTCGCGAGGAGGTTCGGAGCCCGCCCGTCCGCACGGCGGAAATCGTCGATGATCTGCCGCGCGAACGCAAGGTAGCGTTCCTTGCCAGTCGCGCGATAAAGGAGCAGCAGCGGCTTCAGGACAGAACTGCTCGGCATGCCGACGAACGTGCCCGTCTCGCTCACGCGAAGCCGGAGTTTCTTGAGCATTTCGATCTCCTGATCCATCGACTTTTCGACCGCCGCCAGGAGGCGCGCATCGCCCGTCAGCTCGTGGCACGCGAGAAGCCCCCACATCGTGTACTTGCGGCACCAGAGGTTCCAGCACCAGAGGCCTTTCACCGTCGGGTTGCCGCCTACCTTCTGCCAGTCCTGCGGCTGGACGTACTCGGGATCGGCATAGGTGCCGAGATAGCCGTCGGGGCGCTGAAGCGCAATGAGGCGAAGGGCCTCCTCGTGAAGCCACTCTTTGAGCGCACGGTCGTTCTTCAGCGCCGCCGTGCGGCACGCCGAGATCATCAGCTTGCCCCAGAACTCGCCCTTCCACATGCCGAACGGGCGTTCCCATTCCGCAGGGTGGTTGAACGTGTCGTCATCCGGCTTCTCGAACGCGGCACGCGCCTCAGGGAAGATGACCTCTTTCGCGAAATCGCCTCGGACGCGATGGTCGAGGAAGCGGTCGAGCTTCTCGCCCACAGGCCCGGCGAGGCGCGCATGCCCCGGCGCAACGGGCGTCAGGCGGTCGGCGCGGGCGGCCGGCACCTCGGCAGACAAGGCCACGACAGCGAAAGCACCCGCCGACAAGGCAATAGCAAGACATTTCATCATCTATATCTCCATTACTTATTTCCAAGCTTCCTTACCGGAAAGACAGCTTCAGCCCCGGCTGTATCCGCCGAAGCATCCCGTTTTCATAGGCAAACCTCCACTTCACGGGATGCCCGTTTGCCGTCACGGCCCAGTTTGCAATATTCTCCACGCCAGTCGCAACATCGAGCGCAAGCGTAAGCTCGTTCATGCGTTCCGCGACGTTGACAAGTTCAAGCGTTCCCTGTTCGGCGATGACAACGTTCTTGAACGTACCGGCGCCAGACTGTGCATCTACACATATTTTCTCAAGGAGCTGCCCGGCGTCTACATGCGAGCAGTCAAGCGTCGCGCCGAAATCCACCTGCACCGCAAGCGAAGGGGCAAAGCCGAGCGACCCGGACAGGTGTCCGCCCGTGAACGTCTGGCCGTCCTTGAACTTGTACCAGAAATATTGTGCGTCCCCGGCCTCTGTCTTCATATCTACGCCCGTGCGCGCGTCCATTGTCTCCCAGCGTACGCCATCCGCGCTCGACTCGACGATCCAGCTGCTCGGGAGATTCGCCCATTTCGTGCCGTAGATCGAGTAGGCCTTCGCCTTGTTCATCCCAGCCGCGACACGGAACGTCACCTCCACCCACGTCGATTCGTCGTTCGGGTCCAGAGAAAGCCCCCTGAACTGCGTGGACGTCGCCACGGCATCCGCGTGATAGCCGGTCGCATACTCAAAGAGATTGGTAACGTCACCGGCCGGCCGGGCCTTCTCAAAGGCCCCAAGGTAGAACTCCTTGCCCGCGCTGACGGCCGCCGTGCCAGGCAGGAGGTCCTTGGGCGCGGGTTCGCCATCATACACGCAGACGGAATACGCGCCTGCCTCCTCGACGACCCTTGGCGCACTCCAGGCCGCCAGCTTCGACGTCAGGAATCCGCTGTTTCTCATGGATCCCAGCCCGTAAAGCGGCGTCACGCCGTCCAGCAGCGCGATGCGACCGACTTCCAGCCCGAGCCGGCTCTTCGCGTCGCGGAAGCGGAAGCGCCACCATTCGTTCGTTGCCGTGTCTCCCGTAAACGTCAACGTCCCCGACTGGACGCGGAGGGCGTTGCCCACCGCGTAGGGGGCGTCGGCCGACTGGACAAAGGTCTCGGACGCATCCTCCTTCACCCTGCACAGTCGGCCGCCATTCTGATAGACGACGCTCGCGCCCCGGTCGTCCAGGGAATCGAAGGAGACCGTCGCACCGTCAATCGTCAGCGTCGAACCGCTCTCGAGGACGATGTCCCCGACCCGGACGTCGTGCGTGACCGTCACGGCCCCGCCGTTGGCAAGGGACGCCGCCGTCACCCCCGCCCCGCAGATCTCAAGCGCCGCACCCGCAGAAACCGCCACGGCCCCGAGCGACGAGTCGCCATAGACGCGCACGATGCCGCCTCTCGCGGCGAACGCCTGCGGCAAGGCGGCGTTCGTGACCGTCAGGATCCCCACGCCGACCTTTGCCACGTCGATGTTGCCGGTGATCTTGGCCTGGATCGTCCCCGAGAGGTCTTCCGCGCCAAATGTCAGCGTTGACGTCACCGCCGTCGCGAAGTTGGTGACCTCACAGCCGCTGTCGGCGACAAGCCCGTTGAGACGGGAGCTGTAGCCGTTCAGGTCAAGGCGCGGGTTGCCGGCCGTGCCGACGGCAATCCGCTTGTGCGCCCAATCGTCGAGCCGCACGATTCCCGTCGATGCGCCATGCGGTAGCCCGTTCTCGCGCGACAGCCGCAGCCAGGCCGTGGACTGAAGGCGGAGGTCGCCCGCGTGATTCCAGTTCCAGGCGCCGTTCGAGGTGACGCGGAACCACGACCGGTTGACGCCGGAATTGACCGCCTTGCCAAAGACGTTCTCGTCGCTGTTCTGGCATGGCGCGGCGGGAATCGGATCGACCGCGCCGATGCCGGAGATGATGACATCGCAGTCGCCTCGCGTCTCGAGCGTTCCTTCGCCTCCAAAGAACTGCATCGCGGTCGAATAGGTCGGGACAATGACGACAGGATTTCCGTTCACGCCCTCAAGCACGACCGCCGTGCCGTGCGCGAGCGTCAACGGCATGCCCGCAGACTGCCAGTACCCGTGGCGCAGGACACCGCCATTGAAGACATACCGTGCGGGCCTTGACGTGTTCTCGTTGACGAAGCACGTCACGTCGGCGAACGTGTAGCCGTTGAGCTGCAAGACGTCAAAGGTCCCGTTCGCCGTTGCCGCCGCCTCAGGCAGTACCATCTTCTCCACGCTCACGGGAATCTTTGAAAGTCCCGTCAGATCATAGAGGGACGAGGCGGCGTCCAGGCTTTCGGCAACAAGCGTCGCGCCCAGATTCGTAACCGTGGAATAGGCGCTGGCGCCTGCGGGCCGATTGGCCAGGAACTGCCCGCCCTTGTTCACCGTGACCGTCACCCCGCTCGCCAGCTCGGCCGACTCGGTGATCGTCAGGGGCTTGTCGATCGTCAGGTCCGCCTGAACGTCACCGTGCGCATACGTCGCGGCCGTCGTCACCGTTGTCGGCGTTGTGACCATTAGCGTCTCGCCCCAAGCAAAAGGCGCGACAAGTGCCGCAATTGCAGCCGACAAACCTTCCCATGCTCGACATACATTATGAGTCTTCGCCATCACTTATTCCCTCCACGTTATTATGGTCAGTAACGGCGGCAATTATATCTGTTTTTTTTTTGCCTGCAATTCCCTCACATGAGGGATGTCTTTTGAGGAGGAAATTGCCGAATGTGAACAATATCTCGTGTACCTCACCAAATGACCGTGACGGGGTAGCGCGGGATCACCGTATCGCTTGTAACAACGGTCATTGCATGCGTAATGGCTTGCGATATTATTATTCGGTCAAATGGATCAGAATGAATTCGCGGCAAAACAACAAGGCCATCAAGCGATCGCGTGTCTATTGATAGAATCTGAATCTGCCGATTTTCGCATTCTCTTTCAACATCTGAAATCTTTAATGCAATCTAAAGTTTCCCTATGCTTTTCTTTATCGCAATTTCCCAAAGCGATGCTATGCTCACCGCAATATCAGTCTCCCATCTTACCACCTGAGCTGCCCGCGCCGACAATTTATCCGGTGCTGCAAGAAGATAAAGCAACGCATTTGTGTCAAGCAAGTACTTCATGAATACTCCGCGAAACAGTCAAGTGGAGCATCAAAATCCGCCGACATGGAAAAACCCTTCTCAAACCCGCCAAGCGCACGAACGGGAACTTTTTGCCCGCACACATCTGAAGCATCGGACTGGGGATCAGTCGGTCTAACCACCGCCCGCGAAATGAGAAAGTGAATAAACGCCTGGACTGCAAATTGTTGTTCGGTGTTCAGACTTTTTATCTCTTTTTCAAGAGCTGCATAGGACATAAATCCCTCCCTTTGGTGCATATTGTATCATATTCTTTCAATCGCCTATACCTTGATTCTGATTACGCAAAGTTCACGCGAGACATGCGCCATGCGATTTCAGTGTCGCCTGAAGCCTGGCGACGTCGAGATCGCGCGGACGGACATTGCCCAAGGCCGAAAGCGCCGCCGCCGTACCCGCTGCCTCGCCTGTCACGAAGCATGGACAGATGAGGCGGAACGTATCGATCGTATCTGGTGCGCCTACGCAACGTCCGGCACAAAGCAGGTTGTCGATCCCTTTCGGCAACAGCTGGCCATACGGCACGTACAATGGCTCATAATACGGCAGATCTGCGCCGCAGATGCCTACAACGTCATTTGGACGAACGCCAGACCGGAACGCCGCTCGGTCAACGATCTTCTCCGCCGCGATGAGCCGCGTAGCGCGCGGACCGATCTGTGAGCAGGTTGACGCAACGAACACCTTCTCCCATCCCGGCGTCTTGCGCATCCGCTCGACCTGTTCCCAAGATTCCTTGCGGGAAACGATCTCCGCCTGCGTCAGATCGCCGACATCAAGCCCATTCCCCTTGGGACCGAGCGAATAGTTGCCCCACCACATCGCCTCGTTCGCTTCATTCCCGCGCAGTATCCACTTGCCGGGAAGAGGCTTGCCGTCCGCATCTTTCGGCAATGCCTTGGCGGAAATGCGATCCACATTCCCAAGCCGAAGCACATAGCCAATCGCATGCGTGATCTGCCGATAGTTGCCGCCAGCCTGAAAGAGCACGTCGGCATCGCCGGAACAATCGACAACCTGCTTGGCAAGAATCGCCTGAAACCCCTGTTTGGAGGCAAATACTGCGCCGCGAAGGGAATTCCCATCCTGTATCGTATCCACGCACCACGAATGGAAGAACATCTTCACGCCGGCTTCTTCAATCATGCGGTCCATCAGGTACTTGGCACCCTCCGGATCAACCGTTGGCTGCCAATGGGCTTCGCTTTCCGGTCGCGCATTCGCCCGTGCGACATGGTCGCCCATGGCGACGGCACGGCGCATGAATTCCTCGCAAATGCCACGAGTGACGAGCCGATACTTGCCGTCCTTCCGCACGGATGTCGCCATCATGAGAAGCACCATTCCGTTCGTGAAAAGCCCGCCCAGAGAACCATAGCGTTCGACAAGCGTCGTCTTCGCCCCTGTCCGCGCCGCCGCGAGCGCGGCGGCGAACCCAGCGGGGCCACCACCGATGACCAGAACATCCGTCTCATGCAAGATCGGGACCTTACGCGCCGGAGCCACCACCTCGCCATTGACCACCTGGCAGCTCGGGACATCGGTCATCGTCGGCTCCAGCGGGAAAATGTACTTGCCATAGTATGTCTTGCGCGGATCGCCGCAACTGCCAGGCGGAAGCTTGCGGCTGTCGGCGACAAACTCGTCGCCAAACACCTGTCCAGAGGCCGCCGCAAGTCCACCAATGCCCAGATGACGGAGAAAGGCACGTTTCGTCAGATTCATTTCCATCTTGCCACCTCTTTCGGCTATTTCCACTGTGCGCCATCCGCCGGACACGTAAGGCGCAAGCCAAGCAGATATGAAGTGTCGGTATCCTTCCAGTAAGTGAGGCCGCGCTTGGCAGAGCGCGACGTATTCGGATTGTCGGAAAAGCTTGCCATGCCACGAGTGGCGCGAGCGTCCGTAGCCGACGCACCAATGGCCCCGTCCGAGCCGCCGTCCGGATCGACGAGCGGTTCAGCGACGGCGTTGACGTTGATGTCCGCCACCGCCCAGTCGAGGCAGTGCTCGTAGACGTTGCCGTACAGATCGTAGAGGCCCCAGGCGTTCGGGTTCTTCATCCCGACAGGGTGCGGTTGTTTAACTCCGTCGACGATACTGTTGTCACTTGACCATCCGAGTTCAAGGGCGTAGTATTTGACGTCACTTTCGGTCGTCGGCGAGCGGCCGCTGTAAAGAACCGACGTGCCGTTTGCGCGACAGGCAAATTCCCACTGCGCCTCGGTCGGTATGTCGAAATCAACGCCGAAGCGCTCACGCATCCTGCCGCAGAAGCTGTTCGGCGCGACGAGGTGCCTGTAGGAGTTTGTCGGCCAGTTCACGCATTCACCGTTCGCCCCCTGCTCCGTACGTCCGCCGCGCACCGTCGCATATGAGACCCTTTCGACAGGGCACTGTGCGGCGTTCTCGACCGCCGCGTACTTGCTCGGGTTGGCCCCGCAGATCCGCTCGTACTGCGACTGCGTGACGGGATAGACGCCGATGAAGTAGTCTTCCGTAAGCTTCACGCGATACTGGTTCTCGAGCATGCCCGATGTCGCGCGCCCAGGCTCCCCTTCTGGCGAGCCAATCGTCCACTCGACGCCTTTCGCAGGCACCTTGCGCATCACGAGCTTCGCCGTCTTGTAGGCGACGTCGTTCGTCATCGCCGTCCAGATCAGGACATCCGAGAGCGGAGTCTCGTAGGCCTTGCCGTTGCGGTCCCTGAACGCGCCGTAGTCCGTCAGGTACTCGCCCATCTTCCCGTTGTAGAAGTCGGCCCGCGTCACGTCGAGGCACGTCCCCGCGTCCAAATCGAACACCTTGTAGATGACCTCCGTTGTGCTCGCGGCCGACGGCACCGGCTCCAGCTCGACGTGCAGCTTCTTGATGCGAACGGGGCCCGCCCCAAACAACTTCTCCACATCGACCCGGATCTCCCCAAGGCCGCTTTCGGCAATGCCATAGATGTCGCCTGTCAGCGCCGATGCCACCTGAATTGCGTCAACTTCCTGTCCGTCACGTGACAGCCGCACCTTCAAATCTACGCTCTCCGTGACATCCACTATCCGATACTCGATTTTCACGGAGGTCTCCCACGGCCACTGCTGCCGCACGATGATTCGGTCGACCTGTGCCGCCGAAACGAAACCAGTCAGAAGCGCGAACATTCCGCACACTTTGATTTTCATTGCCGCTTTCCTTTCTCTTCCATTTACTTCCATTGTGCGCCATCCGCCGGACACGTCAGACGCAATCCGATCAGGTATGTAGAGTCGGTGTCCTTCCAGTAAGTATCCCCACGCTTGGCCGAACGCGACAACTTCGCACTTCCAAGAAAGCTCGCCATGCCACGAGTGGCGCGTGCGTCGGCGCCGGCCGCCGCATTCGCTCCCATGGCCCCGGTCGAGCCGCCGTCCGGATCGATGAGCGGTTCGGCGGCTCCGTTGACGTTGATGTCCGCCACCGCCCAGTCAAGGCAGTGCTCGTAGACGTTGCCGTACAGATCGTAGAGGCCCCAGGCGTTCGGGTTCTTCATCCCGACAGGGTGCGGTTGTTTAACTCCGTCGACGATACTGTTGTCACTTGACCATCCGAGTTCAAGGGCGTAGTATTTGACGTCACTTTCGGTCGTCGGCGAGCGGCCGCTGTAAAGAACCGACGTGCCGTTTGCGCGACAGGCAAATTCCCACTGCGCCTCGGTCGGTATGTCGAAATCAACGCCGAAGCGCTCACGCATCCTGCCGCAGAAGCTGTTCGGCGCGACGAGGTGCCTGTAGGAGTTTGTCGGCCAGTTCACGCATTCACCGTTCGCCCCCTGCTCCGTACGTCCGCCGCGCACCGTCGCATATGAGACCCTTTCGACAGGGCACTGTGCGGCGTTCTCGACCGCCGCGTACTTGCTCGGGTTGGCCCCGCAGATCCGCTCGTACTGCGACTGCGTGACGGGATAGACGCCGATGAAGTAGTCTTCCGTAAGCTTCACGCGATACTGGTTCTCGAGCATGCCCGATGTCGCGCGCCCAGGCTCCCCTTCTGGCGAGCCAATCGTCCACTCGACGCCTTTCGCAGGCACCTTGCGCATCACGAGCTTCGCCGTCTTGTAGGCGACGTCGTTCGTCATCGCCGTCCAGATCAGGACATCCGAGAGCGGAGTCTCGTAGGCCTTGCCGTTGCGGTCCCTGAACGCGCCGTAGTCCGTCAGGTACTCGCCCATCTTCCCGTTGTAGAAGTCGGCCCGCGTCACGTCGAGGCACGTCCCCGCGTCCAAATCGAACACCTTGTAGATGACCTCCGTTGTGCTCGCGGCCGACGGCACCGGCTCCAGCTCGACCTTGAACCGAGCCAGAGAGTCGCGGTCGGATCCAAACGCACGAACAGGATCGATGATGAAACTGCCTGTAGCGTTCGTCACGCCATAGACATCGCCTTTGAGCGAACTGCCAAGCGCGGGCATGGCCAATTCCGTCTCGCCGTTGTAGCAACGGACGTGCAGATCCATCGGCTCGGCGACAGATGCGCCGGAGAGTGTGTAGGATACCTGGACATTCCGTGACCAAGGCCACAACTGGCGCACCGTGACGCTCGTTATGTCTACGGCAATTGCCAAGCCCGTCGAGCAGATCGCCATACTCAACGACAACCACATTTTCACGATATTCATTCCTTTCCTCCTCCTTATCGAGCCACTATAACGAAACCCATGAAGCCACCGAACAACGTTGCCATGTAATTCTCTTCCTCATCAAAACGCAACTGGGCGACAGCCGTCTGGTCCAACTTCAGGGCCAACACGTACCACCCTTGTGCGCCATGAAGCCCCGTTTCGACATCAGCGTCTCCGATCCGCAGGCTCATGCCGCCAAACGGGACCGGCAACACGGCCTTTCCCTCAACACGCCCCCACCGACGTCCACTGCCTGGCAGAAGGCATCTCGAATCCGCAGCATTCCCATTGACGGCACCGACAATGCGCCCGACAGTCGCAGTCTGAACCGTTCCATCGTCAAACGTGAGCGTCAGCCGATAGACGTTCTCTTCTCGCTCGGCAGACGGCGTGGGCAGATCGTCAAGCGTAACCTGTTCGGCCTCTGTCTGAACCCGACGCTCGTAACCGGCGCCGACAATCGCCACCTCGGCCGATTTTGCGCCGTCCGGGTAGACGACGGGAAGAGTCATCGATGGCCCAAACATCGTCCGCCAGAAGGAACTTTCGTCTGGACGCATGAAGACAAAGGTCTCTTCGCTCACCATCCCTGCGGAAAACGCAGGAAATATCGACAGGGCCACGCCTGCAACCACCAAAACGCCTGCAATTCTGTTCATGCTCTCTCTCCTTTCATTGGTTTCTGCTTCTTAGATTATTCATACGAAACGCGCACGTTCCGCAAATCCCCTCGGAAAAGACCGCCCGACTTGCGACCTCCGAACCATGCCGCCGTGCCTACGCGACCGGGGCAGACACACGGACGGCATCCGTTGCTTTCGCCATTGAGTACGAGTTCCACGGTGTCAACACGCCAAATGAGTTCAACGCGATTCCATTCTCCGCCACGCACACGCCCTTTCGCGACGACAGGCGTATCGTCATTGTAGGTGCCGCACAATGTCCCTTTCAAGAGACCATTCTCTGTCTTTATGAAACCAACTGGACCATAGATGTTGGACGTGCCTGTCGCAAAAATGACCTGGGATGCGTTCGCATCTTCGGGCCTGAACTCGAACGTCAGGCGGTAGGCGGCATAGCGTGGAACAACTCCCCACGGCATGGCGAAATACTGGCCGTCGCGGCTGAAGCGCAGGATGTCCGTGCCGGCTTCAGTACGATGCTCCGGCGCGAGCGACCACGGCTGCCGATAGAACTCAGGATGTCCGTGGTAGAACGACGATCCGCCACGATTGCGGCGAACGGCGACGAACGGGATCGTCCCCAGCACCCCATCATAGAGCAAGGAACTCCCCGCTTTGGCGATGACGCCGTTGCGCATGGAGAAATCCCAAGCGAGGTCTGGCAGTTGACGCATCCCCAGCGAAATTTCGACCGCCGACTTTTTCATTGCGGAATAGACACGACATAGCCGTTCCGCACCGCGTTCTCCCAAGACGACTGGCCCTGAGCGGAACATTTTGCCCGACTTGGTGACGAGATACGCCGAGACGACCGACACAGGCAGGTCGGTGCGAACAAGCGCGTCCGCCGAGACCGTGTTCGTTCCCGCCGCAGGACCGTATTCGTTGAATCCGTAGAACCGCGCGACGGCAAAAGTAAAGTTGCTTGGCCCCGCCGCCGCCCATCCATCGTCCCGAACGACATCACCGAGGCGCACAGTCAGATTGGTGATCGTAGGCCACTCGAGCGAAAGGACGGCATTGGGCGTCTCCTTGCGAGACAGGCGCAGATACGTGTCAGGCGTATAGTGGGCTTCATCATGAACCGTGGCCGACAATCCGTGCACCGTCTTGTCGGCGATACGCCATGTCGCATTAGTCACATAATTTACCGCCAGGCGAGGAAACACCCCGCGCGCATGCAGATCCCTTGTCCATCCACGAAGGAAGGTAGTAATGGAGAAAACGTCCTCCGTCTCCGTCGAGCGAAAATCGTCGAATTCGGCGCCCTTCGAATAGACGTGCTGTCCGTTGACATCCAGCTCAACGCGATCGATCTCTTCGGCGCTCTCGGCGGAGATGTGCGCAGAAAAGACGCCTCGGTCAGCCGTCTCGCGGATGGCAAGCGTACACGTCGCCCCGGACGCCAAATCTCGGAGCGGCATCGTCATCCACTTATGATCCCACGAGGCGATCGGGCGAAGATCGAACGGCGTGAAGCCTCGGTACGTCCGGGCGACGCCGTCTTTCATGACCGTCAGCTCCGGCACGAGAGTCGCATAAGCACACCAGTCTTCACTGGCGGCACGGAATCGCCGTTCGTCCATCTTCGAGAGGTCGAGCCCGTCCGCCATGTAGGAGCGAACGACCGTTCCATCGATGCCCTTCAAGTCCAGCCGCACAGATACCGCTCCAGTTGCCCCGTCCTCTGGCACGGACAGGATCTCAAAGACAGCCAACTCGCCCGGAGTCAACGTCTTGCGGTAGGAGAGAATCAGATTGGGGATCGCCGTGTCATCCCCCTCCAAAGGAAGGTTCGGTTCGCAACGAGCCTCGGAGATGAGCGAACGCAGGATGCGCTTGACGGCAAAGGAGTTCAGTATCGTCGGCTTCAAAAGAGTGTTTTCGTTGTATTCGTCCCATTCAAAATAGTTGATGAAGTCCGGATTCAGCTCAAGTGCGGCAAGAGTCGAATCGCGGAGCGTCCGAGTGCCGTCCTGTCCGCAATTGAGCCCGAACGAATAGGGATTGCCATGCCCGAGTCCAGCCGAACACCCAAGGATCTTGCCCGAGTTTGCGAACTCTGGTTCGGACAAGACCTCACGCAAACGTGCATAGATCACTTCGCGCAGATAGGCGATGTCAAGGACCTTCTCGCCATCAACCGGCCAGACGAGGCCATGATATTCGCCGAAGTATACGCCATCGGCCGCACGCAAGTAGTTGCGGATGATCGTGCGCATCTCCTCGGCATCGGCCTCGGTGTATTCTCCGCGATGCCACTTGGACTGATTCGCCCACCCGCACAGGCGGGAAAGGTCGGTCACGTATAGAAAGTCGCCGATCTCGGCGCGAAGTTCCTTCAGCCGCTTCGCCATGGCCTCCGGCTCGAAGAAGCGATCTTCCCACCATGAGACGAACACCGGCTTCCCGTTGACGTACCAGCCGTGCGGATTCTTGAGAACCTTCGGCACGGTCGCCATGGCGCGGCGGTAGTCCCTGTCCGCAGGATTCAGCTTACGGAGCTGAAGGCTCGGGACGTACATGGCCGGCAGGCCACCCATTGCCTTCGCCTCGTCGATGCGGTCAACGAGCGCAGGACGATCCGCATTGAAGATTGCGCCGTCAAGCTTGTAGCTCTTCATTTCGGAGAGCGTCGTCATCATGCTCTTCGTCGTTACGCGATAGTAGATGTTCGGCGGGAAACCCGCCTCTCGGTCAACGAGAAGCAGCGCATCCGTCCAACGCCCCGCCCATCCCGTCCACATGTTGCCGTTCGCATAAGTCGTCGCCAGGGGGATCTCGGAGAAGAATTTCGTCTTGCGCCCCACCCGCCGTTGCGCCGGTTCGACACCGGTCACCTGGCCAATCTGTGCCAGCACACACACGAGGCACATCAGGAAACCTGCCTTTATCCCATATCCATTGTGTTTTTCCGCCATCACGCACTCCCTCCACGTTACTATGGTCAGTAACGGCGGCAATTATATCTGTTTTTTTTTTCTGCCTGCAATTCCCTCACATGAGGGATGGGTGGATGGAAGCGATCCTGATCAGGCAAAGCCCATGCGAGGCATACGTCACGGTGCCTTTGCCGCATCCTGCGGCTGCCATCCAGAAGGACGAATCGCGTCTGAAAACAGTGAAGGCCCGGCCACACGCGCGCAAGCCGCCACCAGCAGATGCCTACCGTTCATCATGGCCTACATCACGCGAACCCTGCTTTAGCCTCTCGATCTCTCTCGCCATCTTTATCCGATGTTCCTCCATCGCCGTCGGATCGGTGGAATAGTCGTCAAGTCGCCTCGTTACCGATTCCGGCACTTTCAGCAGACGGTTTGAAGGGTCGAGCCGCTTCAGCATGGCAAAATACTCGTAGTCTTCGATTCCCTCGCGCAGGAGCTCAAGCCTGTAGGACGAATTCGGCCCATCCAGAACGGTTTCGGACTGACGTGCATCGGCACACGCGACCGGCGGATAGATGAACCGTCCCTCCCCATTGCCCCATACGTGTGCCCGGCTGAGCGGTTTCGCCCGCTTTCCCCAACCGGCAGGGTCGAGATAGGGGTTCTGGGGACGCTGCGGATCAGCGTAACCAGACCGTCCCGTCCACCAGTTGACCATCCAATATAGAAGCCCGGTAACGTTTTCATCCCAACTCTGCCAAGACCACACGCGCAAGTCAACCCCGGGATGGTCTATGTGCATTCCGGCCCACGTGCCGGGCGGCGAACAGCAGATGTACCACCAAATGTCATCGCCTCGCGTACGGCATTTCGGCAAATCTTCCGTATGAAGGTGGTACGGTACGGGACACCAGATGTTTATGCCGGATATCGCAAGGTTCGGACCGTCCGTAGGTGTCATCAGGCGGCGAAGCTTCGGCGCGTATCGCTCTACGAGCGAGTTCTGCCACCGCACATATTCGAAGTGCTGGCTTGTCGGCTCATCGAACGTCTGCACCCACACGCCATCTATCCATCCCTTCTCCTCAAGATGCCTCTGCACCTCGGTGAGGTACATTCCCATGAGCCTTTCGTATTGCGGATTGCCGCGTTTCACGCCGGCGATGACGGGTTCGTGGAGATTGTCATGGTCGCTGTAGCCGATGCCTTCGATGCGGAACCGGAAGTTGTTGAGCTTCAGCCCATCGTAAAACTCGGTCATGTCGCGGTCGAACTCCGTCCAGTCAATCTCAAGCTTCACGCCGTCCGGGTCATTCTGGTTCGTCCATTTGAGCGTTGGCTTCGCAAGCGTGATCGGATGCGTCGCGATGTGGCTATCCGCCAGGAACTTGAGATATTTCCGCAGGAGCGTCCGCCTGTCAGCCTCGGATTTTGCCTTGTGGTAGTTGGCGACAACGCCCATGTTCAGTCCGAACGTTGTTGCCAGCGACAGCCGTTCAGGGAAGCAGAACCCGAACACCTCAACGGCAAACGGAACGTCAAGCGTCTTCTGTCCATCGATTCCAACATAGCGCACTTCGAGCGTACCATTGTATATGCCCTTCTTCGCATCCTTCGGCGGCTTGACGCGAAGGAAGAACGGCTGAGACTCGCCCCCCTTCACGGCCAGTCGATCCGAGTCCTGCGGCATGAGAGCGTCCGGCCACCATCCGCTTACACCGCGCTGATCCGTCGTAAGCGTCACGCGATGGTAGCGCTCCCGCAGAATCTGCATCGTCGTGCCCGGAAGTTCGAATTTCTTCACCGAAACGCGTATGTCGAAGATGTCTTCCGTAGGGGTGAACACGAGCTGCGCCGATTCGGCCTCGTTTGCGGATGTCTGGAACAGGATGCGTCCAGCCGAAGCGACCGGCACGGCAGCATCGCGCATCACCTTCCTTCCAGACGATGCAGCCCATACCTTTAGCGAGTGCGACGATGCCGGAAGCTGTGCTCCAAACGTCTCCGTGAGGTAGTCTCGCGCCGAATCTTCGAGGAAAAGCCTGCCGCTCGCCTTCTCGTACACCCTGGTCGCACCCGCAAGCCGCACCGGGGCGCCATCGAACATTGCCTCGAGCGCTATCTGGCGGAACTGCACCCGTGACTTCCCGTCAGCGCCAATCATCCTGATGCGCATCGTAAGTTCCCTGCACGGGAACAGTTCAGGGGGGAGCGTAAACTCGTGATCCCGCGCATCGGTCATCGCGCCGACCTGCACCCAAGACTTGCCTCCGTCGTTGGAGAACTCCACTATCTTCACAGGCCCCACAAGTTCAGTTGGGGCGACAACCACCGAGGCGGAAAGCCAACTGCGGTTGCCGAGCGTAAAGCGGTAGACGTATTCGCACGTTCCCGTGGCGTCAAGCTTGTATCCCGTCCTCGCACCCATCGTGGCGTACAGGAATGGACGTTGGCAGGAGCTTAGAGGATTCTTGAGGTCGTTGTTGAAAGTGTAGCGGTTTCCGATGGCCATTTCACCGGCCCCAAGCTCAAGCCCCGCCTCCCTACGCCATTCGGGACGCAGTTCAACCAGACGAGGGTTCGCGAACGCCGTCCGCCCTTGGGAATTGTACTCCTGGATCCGATAGGCATCCACTATTGCGTTCGTCCCGTCAAACGTGCGGAAGCACGTCTTGAACTGGTGCCATCCCCTGCGCAGATATGACGACCGCAGTTCGCGGTGAAACGCATTGTCGAATATCACCTCGGATCCACACGATTCACGGTTTACGTCCACCGCAACGCCATACCACGTTCCCGGACTGTACTCCACACGCGGACAAGACCATGTGAGATAGCCTTTGGCCTTGCTTTTCGGGTCTCCGTAGACGACATACGCATCCGCGCCATCCGGGCCTGCGCCCTTTTCCAGCTTGCATTTACTGGGATTGCTCGGCACAAGGACGAGCGGGCTATCTGCCTTGAGAGCCTCCGCCCCATTGCCGTATGCCTCCGCAAGAAGGCCTGTAATCAAAATCAATGCGATCTTCTTCATTTACCGTATTCCCAAGGGTAAATCACCTGACAACCACCACCATGCCAACGGGGATGCGTTTGATTGAAAGCGACTTGCCGTCCTCCGATTTTGCAATGGCATACGCATTGCCGTCGGTCGAAGACACGGATGGCATGCCGTCCACGCCTCCATCCGCGACAAGTATCTCGTACCAGCGTCCGGCAGGAAGCTTCGGCTTGACAAATCCAGCAACAACAATGCCTGAGCCCTCTGCGAATGAAACGGCGCCATCCGAGGTGAATGCCGCACCCATGCCTATCTCCGCAACGTCAACAGACCACGTTTCCTGCAGCCTGAACAGCGGACACGCAGTCAGCGAGGGGAAGCCGGTCAAGGCCATGGTCGTCTGAGAGGCATTGCCGCCGGCATCAAGCGACGAACCCACCGCAAACTCCATGGATGCGAAATACGGCACGGTCGTTTGGATCGGTTCGCCCGTTATCGGATGCTCGACAGCCGTACCGGCCTCGCCAGGCACGCTCCACGTAAGAAGCGACCCGTCGCCTGGATCCACAAGTTCCTGATAGTCGGCGCAATCATTGGAATTCCGCCCCTGAGGATCCCAGCCAAGTCCGAAATTCGGAGCCCAGTGGGCGGTGCCGGACGAATTGCCGAGCGTATTCGTCATGTTGGTGACGTAATAGTAGGCCGGGCCGCCACGATCCGTAACGCCGTCCTTGTTGGCGAAGATGCGGTATTCGAACCTATGCGGCCCTGGCGTTACCTCCACAGTATTTGTGCCGACCGCACTCGTTGTCTGTTGGGCTATGACCTTCTCGCCATCGATGAAAAGCATCGAACCGGTATTGACGCAAGACGCGAAGCTCCATCTGGCATTCTCACCTGTACGGTTCCAGATGTAGCCCAAATAGGTGAATACCGGATACGGTTCCCTCCATATGGTTGATGAGCCGCTGACATATGCCGCCTCCGGGCGAAGCACAACCGAGTTCGTAAAGCAGACCGATGACCGCCAGACGACAAAGCACGACTCCGGGTCATCCTGCACATGCTTGCGGCAGTTCTTGAAGCCATAGACGAGTCCCGCGAACCTCGGATCCAGGCCGTGCTTGGTCAATGCCACACGTCCCTCATCCACCTTGAGCGTTCCAGCAGATGCCAGCGAGTGCCAGTCGAGCAGCCCCTTGCCCGTCTTCGTTATGCCCTTGAACATTCCGAATCCATTGGTGACGGCCACTTGGCCATCTCCATGCATCTCCGTGTTCGGAAGCGAATATGCATCCGGCCCATGCAACTGGATCGAGCCGTTAGTGACGACAAGCGTACCTCCATCCGCAGGGACGGCGCCGTTTCGCCAAAGCCAGAGATCTGTGCCGGCAACGGTGATTCCACCGGTAAAGTCGTTTTCAGGATTCATCAGCGTCAACGCGCCGTACGGGGACGAGTCGGACAGTTTTGCATATATTCTCTTCGAGCCGGAAAGCTTGCCGTGAAATGCGATGGCATTCCGAGGGCTGTCATATGGCGCTATGCTGATCTGCGCAGAGCTGTCGCCAAAATCGACTGGTCCCATCCAACGGTTGTAGTTCGTGTTTACCACGCCATTCACCATGCCGGCGTTGCCCGGATTGGCCTCGTTATCAAACTTGTTTCCCGTGAGGAACGCCACGTTTCCATCGTCCAATGCCGAAATCACTTTCGCGGGCACGTTGCCGTTCGAGCCTGCGATGCAGATGTAGCACTTGTTGGAAAGAATCAGCGCAAGGTCTTCTGCCGATTTCCCAAGATATCCATCCACCCAAAGGTTGGAGAACTTTATCTGGTGCTGGCTTGACTTGTCGTCCGACATGAACACGATGCGCCCGCCGCCACCCGTGACCTTCGGGTTCTCGAACGAAATCTGCCTGGACTTCACGTTGAAACGCAAATCATGGCCGTGCAGGTCAACGGTTCCGGCAGCTGTCGTGCGAATCACTTTCGTCTTTGGATTTACAACCGTAATGCAGGCATCGTCCGTCAATTCCAGTCTGCCGCCGATGAAGTTGTTCACCTCAAGATCCATGCGTTGGCTGAAAAGAAGCGCACCCGATCCATCCGGGCCGTCTCCGGCGATGCGGAACTTCCTGTACTTTCCGATAGTGAAATCGGCCGTGTCTGTTGATGCCTCGCTCTGATACGACTCCAACTGGGCTCCCCTTTCCACTACCACCCACGAATCGACTGCGGCGCTCGTTTTTCCAAGCCCCTTTACGTGCTGATAGCGGTAGACACCTTCCGCAACCCGGATTTCGCCGACATATGATGATATATTCACATCGTAGGGCACAATAAGCCGCCCCGCACCGGCCTTCACGAAATTCGTCACGGAATTGCCTGTCAGCAGCGCAAGCGATGCCGCGTCATTAAATTCGGCATCGCCGACGGCTACGGTCGCCGTCAAGGTGCGCAGTCCGGGATCATGGACATACGCGACATCAGCCGATGCCACGAACAGCATCATGGCAAAGGATGCAGTTATGATTTTTTTTTTCATGGCTACCTCATCTCCTCGGTATTGTGGGTTTGATTGTCTATTGGCACGTACCGATACAATACCACATCGCAAGGACAACGGCAATTCCCTCACATGAGGGATGACCGAATGGTATAAATCATTCGCGAATCCGCAAGAGCCACGTCTTCGGGCCGGGTGCCACCAAACGAATCTTGCCGCCTGTCGCCTTGAACGTCTCTCCAGTCAGCATATCCACCGTCTTGGAGACGCCGTGACCAACAAACGCGTCCACCGAACCCGATTGCGAGACCTGCCCGCGCTGGACGGCGAGTCCGCCATGAAGCGTCGCGTCCTTGCCCGAAAACACCTCCAGGAGGCTTCCCGAACGTGCCACATAGAAGCCGGGTTCCGTGACGGGCGTTGCCCCCGCCTCTTGGAACAGCTTCGCCCAGACAGCCGACTCATGAGGTGTGATGCCGAAGAAAACGCTGCGGGAGCCATCCGCCTGTATCTTCGATGCCGCAGCGACGGTCTTGTCGTCCGTCCAAGTGGCCAAGGCATCTGCGGACGCATCTTCGACGAACAGTCTCGGGGCATCCTTCCAACTGACAGGCGTGGCAAAGCGGGAAAGGCTCAGTCCGGGCCCCTTCGCGTTGAACGCGCACGGCTCGCGCTTCACCGAAAGGACGAGTCCCGTAAGACGGCGCACCGTCGCCAAATCATAGCCGTTCGCGCCTCCCAATCCCGGCGCATAGCACCATATAGCCGTAGCACGGTCTGAACGCGCCTTGGCCGCAGCGCGGACAAGTTCGTCCGAACCCGTCAGGGTGTTGAGGAATACGACCGCCTTGTATTTCGCCGGACTGGATGCGTAGCCGCAGGGCGAAAGGAGATCGAAGGGATAGCCGGTGAACGTGAGGGACTGGAGCGCATAATCAGCGATGTTCCGAACTTGCACCTCGGTCGTATCGCGGTCGCCATGTCCGTTCTTCCACGGGGAGTCGGGATCGAACAGCACGGCAATCTCGTTCGGCCCATCACCGGGATTTTTCCACAGGGCCCTCCACGCCCTGACGCCAGCGGCCATCGTCTCCATTGCCTCTGGACAGTTGTGCCACCACATGCCCGTTCCGCTCTGGTACGGGCCAAAGTCAACGGCCTGCCATCCCGTTCCGAGGACAAGCGCATTGGATACGAACTTGCCGAATGTGGCGCGGGTCTCCTCCGGCGTCTTGCATCGCCACTGCTCTTCGCCGCCGAAGCCTCGCGAGTTCCATGGCCGCACATCGCCTTCGATCGAGCAGAACTTGCCGTACCGGCGGCAGCGTTCGGCAAGCGACCGGTGGAAACCGTCGCTCAGGTTGTAGCCGACCGTCGTCGCATAGAAATAGTCGATGTCGCCGGATCTGAGCATCCGGCCATAGCGAGCCGTGACTCCCTCCGGCGAATATGGCAGGACCGTGTAGCCGAAGTAGGCCCCCGCAAGGCACCCCGGAAGCGCCTCCTTGACGGAACGGCCGAACGACAGCATGAAGTCCTCAAGTTCCCTCGTGTAGCAGTCGTAATAGTCGTTCACGCGCCGGTCCCGCGCATCGGCGAGGTCGCGCACGAAAAGCCCCGTGCCAAGCCGCTCGGCCCTGTCCGGCACCGTCGCCGTCGCCCGCGTCACCTGCGGGTCCCCCCATGAAGCGCGCAATGCGGCATCTGTCGGATACTTCTCAAAAAGATATCTGCGAAACGCTTCCGTCATTCGCTTGCCGGTGTCGGGCATCCTGTTGCATCCGGCCGGCATGCCGTCCCCGCTTCCGCCGAAGCCGCAGTGAACACCAAGGATGCGCCGCCCCCACGGCTGGTGTCGCGCATAGTCGCCAAACGCCTTCCAGAACCTGCGCTCCTCGTCCCGATACAGTTTGGACGCGAAACTCGGGACAGGTGGATTCCCCGAATAGTCGCCATAGCCAGTCCGCCCCGGAGCTTGGATGGCATAGCCGACAAGCTCGTCTGGATGCCGCTTCACCCAGCCTACGGGCATCTCCGCCCCATTGCGGTAGTAGAGAAAGAATCTCGCCTCAGGGTAAAGGGCGAGGATTCGGCGGATGCCGCCATCAAACTGAGAGAAGTCGTACGTGCCATCCTCGGCCTCGTATTTCCCTCGCAGAAAGCGCGAAAGCCCGATGATCGGGATTCCGGCCTTTCTCGCGCTCAGCACAATTGCATCGTTTTCCCTGGATGGGACAAGCCCAACCTCCATGAATGCGTAGGGCGGGATTGTCCTGCCGTTTGTCTCGATTCCCGGCAAGCGCCCGGAGAACACGACCTTGGCATTCGGGGAGGCCGGTTCCGCAAGAAGGCCCTTTTCGTCAAAGGCGCCTCCACCGGTCTTCAAGAACGCCTGGTACGCGGCATACTCTTCGGGCGTCGCATATTGCCGCATTACGTCGCTGTACCTCGACCACGGAAGGGCCGTTGCGTCCCCGATCTCCAAGCCGGGCGCCCAATGGGAATCGTCGAATCCCACATCCTTCCACCCCGCCTCCTCGACAGGCGACGCCTTGATCTGGCGGGACGTAGAGACGAGCGTTCTGCGTGTTCCGTCCGCAAACTCCACCTCGCCACGCAACATGACGCCGCAAGTGCGAGTATGCGGACGACTCGCCGTGGCTGCGCGGCGGCAACCGATCGCAAGCACGTTGCGCCCCGGCTTAAGCAGCGGGCCTATTTCAGCGCCTGTCCCGCGCACATGCCCGCTGAACGACTTGAAGTCCGGCCACAGCGTACAGTTCAGCGGCTTTCCGTTGAGCCAAATCCCCCAGCACTTCTCCCGAAAGGAATGAACCCATGCGCGCTTTACCGGACGGTCAACGTCAAAGGCCAGCCGCAGGCAGGCATTCGTCGGCAGATCGTCAAGGCTTTCCCCGGCAAACACCCACTTTGCCTCGGACTTTGAATCCGACACCGGAATCGGCACCCGCTCATGGAAACTCACAGGCCCGAAGAGGCCGCCTTCC
Organism: uncultured Kiritimatiellota bacterium; assembly: GCA_934667425.1. GTDB lineage: Bacteria > Verrucomicrobiota > Kiritimatiellia > RFP12 > UBA1067 > UBA1731. The sequence continues at coordinate 47,460 of CAKULV010000005.1, forward strand.
CGGTTCCGCAGATCGCCCGGCCCTTGCCTCGGCTCGTAATTGGGGTTCGGCGGGTATGCCTTTGCAATGCGTTCACGTGTCGCCCTGTCTCCAAGCAGCGAGGACAGGAGATTGGCAACCTCCACTTCAAGCACATTGCGCCCCTTCTTGAGCTCAACCTCCCATGTGAACGGACCGAAAAACCGCTTGCCGAGATCCATGCCATTCAACTTCACGCCGGCGCACCAGCATACCTGACCGAGATCCAACTTCACTTGACCAGACACAGGAGACTCAAATTCAATCCGATAGGCTGCACGGCCACTGAACGTCTCGCCAAACCGTGTCTGCCAGTTGCCTAGCTCCATCGGAGAGAACGGCTCGTCCAATCGATGGATCACGAAGTCGTCATTTTCAAGCTCGTGCGAAACAAGACGGCATGACGACCATCCGTTTGTCAGCGTCAGGACAGGCTCTTCCGAATAGACCGCAGGAATCGGCAGTTCCGGATCCGCACCCGTGACGAAGATCGCCGAGCCGGATCCGGCAAAGTGCCATGCGACAGTTCCCATGTCTGACGGCACCGCAGCCAGCCGATCCTTTTCGACATCATATCTGGATATGGCTCCGTCCACACAAAAATCCATCTTCACGTCCCGTTCCCATGGATCTTCATTCACGACAAAGTATATGTTCCGCCGCCCATCGACGCGCTTCATCACACGCATCTGAATCGCATCCTGTCCTCTGATCGCCAGCGTAACGGGAAGCCGTGAAAGGTCGGCCCCTGATGTCACAAGCCCCCCCGCCCGGCGGAACGCATCGACCTTCTCGCGGGCGGCGTCGGACATCCATTTAGACGTCGGAAGCACAAGCGCGCGGTAGCGCATGGCCCCGACCTTCAGCGCACCATCGTCCGTCACCTCGGCCGAGGAAAGCGACTCGTCGTTCACAAAGTCATAATCGCGGTTCATGCGATCAAGCGCCGTCGCGACGGCATAATGGCACTGGGCGGCAGACTCCTTGTCCGCGCCGCCGGCCCAAAGTCCACGCACATCGTAGAATACCGCTATTTCCGCTCCCGGACGACCTTGCGACAGGAATGCCGCCGTCCGCTCGATATAGCGGAAGAACTGCGGCTGGTAGTCCCAATATGGGACGACGGGCCCGGAATGCGGCTCAAAGAGAAGCTGCCACTGGCGGGCGTTGGTAAGCGCGTAATAGCCAAATACGAAACGGTTGATGCCTCGAACCATCTGATAGTCAACCACCCACTTCATCTGGTCTGGCGTACAGCCGTCCCCAAAGATGCCGAACGATTCCGACACGGCGAAGCGTCCGCCATTCTGGTGCATCGCGGACGCGGCATATCGCGGGAACGGCGCCGTTGTCGCCCCCCGCTCGGCCGTTGCCGGGAATATCTGCTTCCATATCACATCCACTCCGGGACAGTCCATCCCGCGCAGACTTCGCAGCAGGTCACCATGCCCGTATTCGGCAATACGCTCCGGGACATCCTCTCCGTTCAGGTGTCCGCCCGCGATCATTCCATGCGCCCGGCACCAGTCCCGGATCGGCAGCTGATAGCGTTCCATGAACAGGTCCGCACGCACCTCATGATAGTCGATGCGGAGTTTCGCGAGCCGGTCGTCCGTATCGTCCTTGCGCTCAAGCAGCTCCTTTATGTGCGGACGCAAGTCATAGCCCTTCTTCGCCCGAAAGACCTCGTCGAAGTCCGCAGTCCAGCCAACGCTTGTACGGCTCCCGTCACAGGCTCTCGGCATGGCCGGTTCGTCCGTGAATGCGAAGCGCACCGTCTTGCCGATATCATCGGGTATCGCCTTCGCGTACGCATCGTGGGTGAGCGAGAGGAACGAGTCGACCGCCCCCTTCTCTATCATCGACGGATAAGGCGGATTCCCGGAATACGGCTCGACCACAAGTGTTGGCTTCCCGTCCGCACCGATGGACAGGCGCCTGCGTCGAAAGCGTCCTTCCGCATCGCCACTGGCGACCAGACCGCAAGCGCCGCCGGAAGGCCAGCCACCCTCGTCGTACAGCCAAGCATCCATGCCGAGTTCACGCGCCCTCTTCACGACCTTGGCGAACACGTCAAGATACTCGCTTGTCAGGTAGTCCGGCTCCATGTGGGATTCGAAGATGCCACGGCGGAAGTTCGTCGGAAACGGATGGATGCACACGCTCCTAAGCCCGTGCGCGTGCATGTCGTCCAACTGCGAGATGAGCGTAGGCACGTCAAGCCGCCCATTCCACATCCAGAAGTAACCGGGCGAGAACGCCGGATCGATATCGCCACAGGCAGAGAGCGCCGACAGGCATAATGCGCCAAAAAGCAATGCATTGCACATCCGGCCCAAGCCTACCTTCTCCACAAGACGCCTTGTCGATTTCCTGACGCTCTCTTTTCCTAACAACATGCCCTTCTCCCAAACAGCCCGTTATGACTACTGATGGCGTAAATTATACATGGTTTTCCGCCGGCCCGCAATTCCCTCACATGAGGGAAAAGAATATGCCTGTCGAATTCGTGACAGCTTATAGGAAGTTTAGGCTAAGCTGAAGACCTCGCCCTATCCCCGTAGGCACCCTATTGGACAGACAAGAATCCCATCATCATTTCGATAGGCAAAATCCCCGTCAGCCGTTAGAACCATCTTGAAGCTCGGTTGCGGCATTTTCGTCGCATCGATCTTGGCCGACAATGCCTTCAGCGATCAATCAGCCAACAAAACCGTTGTTCGGGCAATCTGCCGCGCAGTCGTTGTCTTCCCGCACCACTTGGCACCCCGCACCAGTACAGCCCCCATGTAAGAAAGCTTTTCGAGCAACAAGGAATCTGCAATTCTTTTACGATATTTCTTCATAACGGCGGATATTATATCAAATCCTAATGCACTCAACACCTGCATTAGGTAATTTGGCGCAAAATCATTAGGTAATTTGGCGCGAAATCATTAGGTAATTTGGCGCGAAACACCCCAGTGCAAAACCACGAGCGTTTCCCTAAAAAAAAAACTCCGCATCCCTCACATGAGGGATATGTGGGACGAACACGATTTTGATATAATCCGCCCATGACGAGTTTGCCAATCCTTTTAGCCGTGCTTGCCTCCGCTGCGGATATCGTTGGCGCAATCGAAAGCGCTGCGCTTGGCGAAGACTTCGACTTGACCGCCGTAGTCAGCGCCTATTCCGCGAAAGAACGCGACTTCGCCATAGATGACCGGTCCGGCGCGGCGATAGTCTCGAACGGCATAGGCCGCAGGCTGGAGATCGGGGATGTCGTCCACATGCGCGGGATAATCCGCCGGACGGCCCGTGACGGGCACATCCATGCGTGGTGCACCCAGATCGAAAGGCTCGGCAAGGCTCCTGTTCCATCGCCCGCAAAATGCAGCATCCACGATGTGATTTCCGGTGGCTATGACGCGCGTGTAGTGCAGGTGACCGGAGAGTTGCGGGATTGCTTCCGCGACGAAATCGACTCGAACATAATCTACATGATTCTCAATCAGGATGACAAATCGCTGTACCTCGCCATGCCATTCGACCCCGAATCCCCCACCCACAGATTGGAAAGCATGCTGTGGCGCAAGGTCACCGTCACGGGCATCTGCGATCCGCGTCCCTCTGGTTCGCGCCGGAAGATCGGCCGCATCATCCGCATCCATGACGAATGCGCACTCGTTCCCTGCGACGAAAAGCCCATAGACCCTTTCGACGTGCCATCCATCGGCAATCCGAACCGCATACAGCCATCTGAAATCGCACGCCTTGGACGCCGCCGCATTTCCGGGCAAGTGATCGCCGTATGGCACGGCGAGTCCATTCTGCTAAAGACCGAAGACGGGGACATATCCCGCGTTGACCTCTTCAAGCCCGAACCGCCACTTTGCGGCGACATGGTCGAAGCCGTCGGATTCCCGGCGACAGACCTGTACCGCATCAACTTGACAAAGGCAATCTGGCGCACAACCGGCGATAGGCGCGAATATTCCCAGCCGGCCACAAACATAACCGCCAAAACGCTCGTTGCGCATTCGCACGGACGGGCAACGTTCCAGGCGCACTTCCACGGCGCAACGGTCAGGCTGCGCGGAATCGTTCGGGCGCTTCCCGGGATAGGTGACGGCAATGAACGCCTCTACATCGAAGATGACGGGTGCCTGTTGCCGGTTGATGTAGGCGACTGCCCCGAAGCGCTCTATGGGATTTCTCTCGACTGCCTTGTGGAGATCACCGCCATATGCGTAATGGACATCGAGAACTGGAGCCCCAACCATTTCTTCCCGCACATAAAGGAGGAACTCCTTGTGGTGCGCTCTGCCGGCGACATCGTCGTGCTGCGCCGCCCGTCATGGTGGACACCTGCGAAACTCCTGGTCGTCATCGGCTCTCTTCTCGTCACGCTCGTCGCGATCCTCATCTGGAACCGTTCGCTCCATGCGCTCGCCCGCAAGCGCGGCAAGGACCTCGCGAACGAAGAGATCGAACGGCTTGAGTCCGACCTCAAAGTCCTCGAACGGACAAGGCTTGCCGTTGAGCTGCACGATTCCGTCGCACAGAACCTCACCGGGGTGTCGATGGAGATCGACTCCGGCCTGCGTTGCAGCGGTAAACTGCCGCCTGAAGCCACGAGCCATTTCACGAGGGCCGTGCGTACGCTCGGATCTTGCCGCACCGAACTCAGGAATTGCCTGTGGGACCTGCGGAACCAAGCGCTCGAGGAGAATGACATGGACAATGCCATACGCCTGACGCTCAGCCCCGCAATCGGCAAGACCGATCTGCGCATCCGATTCAGCGTACCGCGTTCCAGCCTGACGGACAACACCGCACACGCCATCCTCAGAATCATCCGCGAACTTGCGACGAATGCCGTCCGGCACGGCCGGGCCACAACGATATGGATTGCCGGCAGTATCGAGGGGGACACGATGATGTTTTCCGTGCGCGACAACGGGATCGGATTCAATCCCCATGATGCGCCCGGAGTGCTGCAGGGGCACTTCGGTCTACAGGGCATCCGCGAGCGCGTGGCAAGCTTCGAGGGCTCAATGACGGTGGAAAGCAAAACGGGGCACGGCGCCAAAGTGACGATTTCCATCGAGGCCGCCAGGGATGAAGACAAGGAGAAGATCTGATGAAGAAAGTCCGTGTGCTTGTGGCCGACGACCACGCGATCGTAAGGATGGGGCTCGTGTCGCTTCTCGGCACTTCATCGCAATTCGACGTGGTAGGCGAAGCCTTCGACGGACAGGATGCGGTGCAGAAGGCTCTTGCGCTCCGCCCAGACGTTGTAGTGATGGACATCGCCATGCCACGCAAGGACGGAATCGAGGCAACGGCAGAACTGCATGAAAAGGCCCCGGACATAAAAGTCCTTCTGCTTACCACATTCACCTCGTCCGAAAGCATCGCCCAGGGACTCAGGGCGGGAGCCGTCGGCGCAACGCTCAAGAACACAGACAACGACAAGCTGCTTCAGACCATTCGTGCGGTTGCCATGGGACAGAACGCAGTCACTCCTGAAATAGAGCGCATGCTATCGGAGAATACGCCGAACCCAGCGCTATCGCCACGTCAACTTGAGATAATAGGGTGCATTGCACAAGGTCTCACGAATCGCGAAATAGCCGCAAAGCTCAGCATCAGCCTCGAAAGCGTGAAGTCCCACATCAAGATTCTCCTTGAAAAGCTCGGGGCGACCTCACGCACAGAAGCGACTTCGATAGCGATGAAGAAGCATCTCCTGCGGACATAGCCACCCTTTCCCCAAAGTCAATCACCCGCCGGCGCAACCTGCTTCGCCCACGACGGGGGCGGCGTCGATATCTCGCATTCCTCATCCGACACCGGGTGCGCGAACGAAGCCGACAGCGCATGGAGGCAATGCCCCGTCATCCCCTCCACGGCGAATGCCCCGTACAGCCTGTCATTCACTATGTGCATTCCGGCCAAGGCAAGCTGCGCCCGTATCTGGTGCGTAACGCCAGTGTATATTGTCACTTCAAGCAAAGTGATGTCTTCACATTCCCTTCTCGAATGCGCTATCGGACGGTATGCAGTCACCGCGCGCATCGCCTTGGGGCACAGGGCCTTGCGTTCTGAATCAGAGAGCCTCGCATGCGCCACATCCACCATCTTGCAATAGCCGAGGCCCGGCATGTGCACAAGGTCATTCTCAAGCGTCCCTTCCGCATCCACACGCCCCTCGACGAGTGCCAGATAGACTTTCTTCACGGCATGATCCGCGAACTGGCTTCGCATCTTACCGTACGCCTCCCTGTCGCGGGCAACGAGGACAAGCCCGGAAGTGCCGGCATCTATCCTGTGAAGCGCCCCCGCCATGAGGGGACTGTCGCCCACCCCAATGCATTCCGGCCATCTCGCCACAACGCCATTCATGAGGGTGCCGGTCTCGCGCCGCGTAAGCGGCTGCACCGGCATTCCCACTGGCTTGTCGAACGCCAACAGCGAAGAATCCTCGTAGACACAACAGGGAACAACGGAATCATCCCGAAGCGGGCGGTTGTCAACATCCTCGTCGAGGGAGGCCACCTCCACCAGGTCGCCCAGCCTGAGTTTCATGCCCTTTGCCGCGACACGCCCGTTCACCTTGATGTGTCCCGCGTCGCAGGCCTCCCGCACAAACGAGCGAGGCACAGATGGATACTCCATAAGCAAGGCGGCATCCAATCGAATGCCGCCAGCTTTCGCCTCAAAGGCCACTCCTCTAATCATACGCTCCCGCAGCGTTCCCCGGAATCGGGATCTGCCCTTCCCATCCCTGATCGCGAGACCACGGCAGATCGGAATCAGCCGCAGTATCCGCAATGCATCCTGCAAGCAGCAGAAGCGCAGCCAGCAAGGCAATCCTATTCAGAGAAGATGACATCGCCCTTTTCGACAGCAGACTGGCTCCAGTCGCCGAGTATGTCGGCTATCACATAATTCTTGCCGGATACCGACTGGCGCAAGGACACCTTGCCCACGAACTCGCCGGCAGGGCCGTTGAATCCCTTGCGGCGGATGCAGAGCGTAAGCCCCGGCAACATCCCCTGGCGGTCGGCGCCGAGCATTTCCTTCATGGCCTCGTCAGTAAATCCGATCACGCAGAACATCAGCTTGTTGTCCACGGCGATCACGCTGCCCTTCTCGCCTGCCGGCAGAGAAGTGACCGCCGAGGAGCCAAGGCCTCCCGCCGCGCTTGAAGACCGGTTCTGCTGCTGGGCCATCTGCTGCATCAGCTTCTGGAGCTGCTTGACCTTCTTGTCGAGAGCCGCATTCTCCTCCTTCATTACGTCCGCATCGTCCTTTGCGGTGGCAAGCTCGTCCTTCACGCTCGTTATCTCGCCAGTCTGCTCCTCGACACGCGACTTGAGCTTCGCGACCTGTTCCTCCAGGGTCTGCTTCTCCTGGCCAAGCTGGTTGATCTTCTGCTTAAGCTCGTCCTCGGTCATCCTCAGTATCCGGGCGTCAGGCTTCAGCTTGTTGTATTCCGAAACCATCGTCTCAAGCTTGCCGCGCACCTCGGCAAGGGCGGCGCGCGTGTTGTTGAGCGTGGCCTGCTGCGCCTTCGCCCGCTCGAAGAGCTGATCCATGAGCTCGGCCATCGTGCCCTTGCCCTTCGTCATCGGCTTGTTGTAGTTCGCGGCATCCGGCACCGGCTGCCCGTCAGGCCCAAGATAGTAGAGCTGGCGAAGCTGAAGACGGGTGGCGGAGTTATCCCAGTTGAACGTCTCGAGGTTCTGCGCCTCAAGCTGCGCAGGATACTCCTCAAGGACGTTTTCCATCTCGGGGGTATCCACCTGGCGAGCCTCGATCGGGGAGATATCCTTCTTCGCCTCAGGGACAGACATCGGGCGAGGGGCGTCCGCCTTCTCGATTGTGCGGGCAAGGCGCACAATATAGTCCTCCATCGCCCGGTTCCTGTCGCCAAGAAGCGTGCGCTTGTCGAACAGGCTCTTCTCGAAGACCAACGCGGCAACGGCCACGATAAGGATCAAATACACTATGGCATGCAGTAGTTTATTCATCTGTTTTCTCCAACGTCTGTGTAAGATACATTAAAACGGACTCAACTTCAAGCGAAAAATTCATCCGCGCCCCATTGCCCGCCGCACATACGGCAAGTACGATTTCGTGTAGACAACGAACGAATATATGTTGAGGAGCATCAGGAAGGCCTCGACCGCAAAGCATGCGTACAGCCCTCCACGCGCCATTCCCTCAGACCAGAGGTGATGGAAAGCAAGATACAGGTAGATGAATCCGGCGCACGGGAAGGAAAGCGCAGTGCGCACCTTGCCAAGCCACATCGCGGACACGTTCGCGTGGTACAGCGACGCCACGGCGCGAAGAAACGTAACCCACTGGTCGCGAAGTATCCACAGCACCGTGAACAGCAGGAGCGAAACCGCATGCGCCACAGACTCGCCCTGTATCGACGCAAGCCACACGAGGGACGGGAATGCCACTATGAAATAGACCTTGTCCATGAGCGGATCCGCCATCTTGCCGAAATCGGACACCACCCCCCACCTTCTGGCGAGCATCCCGTCAAAGAAGTCCGTAAGGCCCGCCGCCGCACCCGCCACGCACGCGATTATGGGATACAGCATGGAATCGCTGAAGTTTCCGGCTATGGCGAATGCGAGATACACGAAGATGAACGGAACGCGCGACATCGTCAGCGCATTCACGAAAATGGATTTTGCCGACAGCCTACTCATGCATCCGCGCGCAAGGCGTCCTGAACGCTCTCAATCATCCCTGCCACCTCGGACAACCGCGCCTCAAGGGCCTCCGCCCTGGCTTCCGCCCGCTGGAGATTGCGCCTTGTCGCGAACAGCTGCTTCAGGATCTCGCCAGGATCAAGATCGAGATCGTCGATCTTCATGCCGTCCGGGATAGGCACGAGCACGGCTTCGCCGCACTCCGAGCAGTTGATCTGAAGACCGGCGCCACGATAGTCTATGCAGAGGTTGTGTCCGCAATGCGGACAGTCGAACACGATATCCGTGTCGTTGATCTGCGCGTCTCCGGCATCTGAATCGACAGCTTCCACAACCTTTTCGGCCTCTTCGTTCTCAATCATGTTCGTCTCCCTTTGCCGCATAGTATACCATAACTGGCATCATGCGCAATAGCAGCCTCGCCGCAGCCATTCCGCCTGCGACGGCGAGGGCGCCGTCGCCACATGCCACGCCGCCGGAACCGCCGCAACAGCGATGCCCACACCCGTAGCGACATATCCCCCGAACGAAGTGAGCCGCACATGCGGTCGCAATAGTGGCGACGGCGCCTCGCCGTCGTGCGGCATCGTAGCGACATATCCCCCGAACGAAGTGAGCCGAACATGCGGTCGCACCCGTAGCGACGGCGCCCTCGCCGTCGTAAAAATGGCCGTGTAGAAGTGTAGAAATGTAGATGGCAGTGGGCAGTGAATGGTGGGCAGCGGGAGGGTCGCACTTGTTGCGACCGAGCGGAGGCACAGGCGCGGACGCGATGAATCGCGTCCCTCCCGTAGCGACATATCCCCCGAGCGAAGTGAGCCGAACATGCGGTCGCAATCGTGGCGACGGCGCCCTCGCCGTCGTGCGGCATCGTAGCGACGGCGCCCTCGCCGTCGCAATCGCACGTCGTGGCAACGCAACGCGCTACCTGCAGCCATTCGCCTCGAGATACTTCCCGAAGTCGCCACGATCCGTCGTCTCGCGCCAGGCCTCCACGCCGAAGCGGCGGCATTCCGCCGCCCACGCGCGGAACGCCTCGTCCCGCGAACCTTCGAGTCCCCAGTCCTTCCAGCTGACAAGCTTCATGTGGTCGAAGGAAAGCTTCTCGCGCCTCAGGCGTTCGGCATACGGCCCGCCAGACCGCTCCGCCGCATCGATCGCCCGGTCGAGGGCGTCCGCCGCCGCAAGCGCGGTTGCGCGATCCATGAAGTTCGTGACCGAAAGGTGATAGCACCCGACCTTTATCCCCTGCGCCGCCGCCTTCGCCCCCGCGCCGTCGACGATGTCGCGGCATCGCCTCACGTGCGGCGCGGCCGACTCCCCGTAATAGCCGAGGATGAAGGCGTCGCGCAGCCCTCTCGCATCGCGTGACGGATCCCACAGCAGATGGGCTATCACCCAGTGTTCGAGCGCGGCGAACGAACCCGCCGAGCAGAGCGCGTCGCCCTGCTCGAACACGCCAGTGACGCCCGATCCGGCGAACAGCCTCAGGTTCGGCCCGAGCACGTCGAGGTTCGGATGCGGCATCATGTACGAGACGAAGTCCGTAGCGTAGTCCCAAATGTAAAGACGTCCCGGAGCGAGTCTCCCCCATTCCCTAAGGTCTGCAAGGAAATCGTCGTCAAGCCCGGACGTAGCGATCGGCGCGTTGAACGCGCATTCGATGTCGCAGAGCCGCACCGTGACGTTCCTGCGCGGACGCGTCAGCCGCGGCGGCTTCCGCGTAAAGCGATAGGCGAACGTGTCTACCGTCACGGACGGGAATTCCCGCTCCACGGCCTCTGCCACGCGGTTGGCGAACCGGAGATACAACCCCGAGACCGCCCCCTCCTCTGCGATCACCGCCCGACAGCGCACACAGTCGCACGGCCCCGCCCAGTCGTTCTGGCTCACCGAGATGAAATCCACGGCGGGATCCGTGCGCAGACGGCGAAGCGTCTCCGCGATGTACGCCTCGGCCATCTCGTCGTTCGTGAGGCAAAGCTGCTTCGCGACGCGCCTGCCGCCGATCTCCGAATACCATTCCGGATGGGAAGCGAAATGCCTCGACGGCGGCAGCGTCTCGAAATGGGAATGGTATGCCGAGCCACGCGACTCGAAATAGTAGAGCCTGTGGTCTCCGCCCTTCTCCTTCGGGATAAACTCCATCGGCGTGTACATGAAGCGCGTGCGCGACGAGAAGTTCCCCTTCATCCGCACCTTGAAGTCGGCGTTGAATCCGTCGCGGTAGTATGTCTCCCGATAGCGGAATACCGGCGCATGGCGGATCGCGGACACGACCGGCGGCATCTCCCTGAGCGTCGGATAGTCCGACTCGGCTGACGTCCACCACCGCACACCGCAGACGTCCTCGAGATACGTGTCCACCGCGTATATCGGCCCGCGCACCGGATCGCCTGCCAGCACGATGGAACCGTTCGACAGTGGCGCGACAAGGATCTCGTCTGTGCGCCAAGCCGCCGGCGCGATCCGGGCGGCGGCACGAGTCGCCCCGATGAGGAAGTTCCGCTCGCCGGCAGGCTCCGCGTGTTCCGGGACAATCTGCCATTCCTCGCCTGAGATGCGGCGTACCGCAGCCTTCAGCTCGTCCGCCGCCGTACGCTCCACGGCTGTCGGAGAGTCCGGAAGCACTATCGCCGCGAAGCAGCACGATGCCATCAGTGCGTTCATTTCAGCGGATGGTGTAGCAGACGCGGAAGCCGGTGTCGTTTTTCTTTACCCACATCTGGCTCAGCGTGCGGGACGCGCAGCGGCACGATGTCGCCGGCGACTTCCACGATCCGCCGCGGAGTGCGCGGTAGTTGGTGTGGTCATAGACATCCTTCGCCGGCCCGACGGGGTCGAGGAGGATGCCGGATTCATAGAAGTTGAACATGTCCATGCACAGCTCGGCGACGTTGCCAAGCATGTCATAGAATCCCCACGCGTTCGGCGCGTAGCTGCCTACGCGCGCCGTGCCTGCATCCGTATCGCAGGTGGCGAAGTCGGGATCGTCCATGCCGCCTACGAGACCGCCGTTGCGGGCGTAGCGGCCGAGCCGGTCGAGCGCCGAGCACACGCCGAACTCGTTCGTGGACATGGCGGAGCCGTCGTAGAGTGCGGCGGTGGAGCCTGCGCGGCAGGCGTACTCCCACTGCGCCTCGGTCGGGAGCGCGAGCCTGTGGTTAAGCCCCGTGATGTTGCGCAGTCTGCCGAAAAACTTTTGTGCGCTGGACTGATAGGCTATCGCCTCATCGGCATTCGGCCATTTGCTGTCCAGGAGGTTGTCCGCCCATCTCACGCTGTCGATAGGCCGCGTCGCCGCGACGACGGCGTTGGAGAACGCCGCGAAGGAAGCACCCCCCGACACCTTCGCGTACTGGGCCTGCGTGACCTCGAAAACGCCAAGGTAGTAGTCGTCGCCCAGCTGGGTGATGCGCATGACGTCGTTATATGGACCACTGTCATTTGCGCCAAGCTCATCGCGCGGCGCACCCATGCGAAAGGTCTCGCCGGCGGCACGGACAAGACGCATGACGAGACTGTTCGTCCTGTACTCGTCCGATTCGATGCCGAACGGAAGCGCGTCTTCCGAGACGTAGTAGTTTCGCGTCTTCGAGCCGTCAAGCGAAAGCACCATGTAGTCCGGCGGCTCCCGTTCCGTCCAGGCCTTTATCTTGGCGCAAACCTTCAATGATACGACCGCAGGGTCAACCCACATGGACGGCGGATGCCACTCGACGGTCCGTTTCGTCCCGATCGAGACGAGCCTGTTCACGTCGCCCTGCATCGTACGCAGAGGCACGGCCCCCACTGGGACGCCGTTCGTAAGTATGTCGGCGGTGACAATGGCATCCTCGCCGGACAACGTATACGTAATCACGACCTTGCGCTCGCTCCACAATTGACGGACTGCCACGTCCGACACCGTCGGCACGGCCCCGGCGGAAATATAGAGCATCGCGAAAGCGGGAAACAAAAGTGAATTCTTCATCTTGGCATCTCCTGTGCTTGAACGTCTATCGGACGGTTATCACCATGGCCGGCGCGTGGGTTGCCACTTCTATTTCGGACGAAGCAACAGCCGATGCGACACCAGCCAATGAGACTACGGCCGAGGTCTCAGCCTTCGCGACAGCCGTTGGCGCATAGCCTGTCGTGGTCCAATAGTCTGTCTCCGAAGCCGAATCATACGGTGCAAGTTCGTTCACCGATTCCGATCCCTCGCCCGCGTCACCATCGCCAAGGCCATACGCGACACGGAAGCCAAAGGATTTCACTTTGTTCCAGACATTGTAATTGTTATTGTTCATACGTGCGGCACTGCGGCATGTGATCGGCGCGGAATTGAAGGCCCCACCACGAACCGCACGGAAATTAAAGTCTGAACGGCCTTCGCTAAACGGACGGCCCAAGGGATCGATCGAGACCGAATCGGCGGCGTTCGTGTAGGCGGCAGCGGCGTCGAGGCACATTTCCCCGACGTTGCCGAGCATGTCATACAGGCCCCAGGCGTTAGGCGCGTAGCTCCCGACGCGCGCCGTGGCCCACTCCGCCGTGCAGTCCTCCGCCGGCATCTCCCCTGTGTTGACGTTGAGCAACCCTCCGTTGTACTTGTTGCGGGCAATGGCGTCAAGAGACTCCGAGCGGACACCTGTCGCGGACAGTGCAGTCCCATCATTGAAGGCAGTGCCGCATCCTGCGCGGCAGGCGTACTCCCATTGCGCCTCAGTGGGGAGATCGAGGAGAAGCCCCAGCCCGGTCACGGCGCGCAACTGGCCGAAGAACTTCCACCAGGCCGACGCATGCCGCGTCGCGACGTCATCAGATGTCGGGTCGCCAGTGTCACGGAGACAGTTAAACTCAAAGTTTTCCACGGGACGTGTCGCCCATGCCTCTGCGTCCCCCTGATAGAAAGAGTAGTTATGCCCGTAAACGCGCCTGAACTGCAGCTGCGTAACCTCGAATACGCCGAGGTAATAGTCGTGGGTCAGGCGGACAAGATGGTTGGACTCCATCGTCACGTTACGGCCGATCTCGCCCTCGGGAGATCCCATACGCCACGTCACGCCGCGTGCAGGGATCTTCCGCAGCACCATCTTTTCCGTGCGATAGAGGTCGCTCCCGATCCCTTCAGGGAGAGAGTCTTCGTCCGGATAGTATTGCGGCGTCCTGCCGGCGGACACGGCGGAACGCGCGTCGAGATCGATCACCATGTACGGCGGCGGCGCCGAAACGCTCCAGGCGGTGACGACCGCCCGCAACTGGCCGCCGGCAGATATCGCCTCGCAAAATGACGGGTCTGGACGCCATATGGCTCGAAGGGACGTCCCGATTCCAACCTTGCGGTTCACCGCCCCCACGAGCCTGCGCTGGGCCTTCCCGCCGACAGGCACCCACGCGCCGGAGGCATCCGCAAGCGTGTTCGTCTGAATGTCCATCGTCACGATCGCGTCTTCTCCACTAAGGTCATAGGTGATGGCGACCTTGCGGAAATCGCCGACACGGCTGACGTTCACGTTATCCACAATCGGTGCGGCAAGCGCGATCTCCGCGCCGATTGCCGCAGCCGTAATCAACGATAGCTTCATTTGCCACCCTCCTTGCTGTTCATTCGCTTCTTTCGCGCACCTGTGCCGGAGCATCTGCGACCGGACTGCACACAAGCGGTGCACTGGACGATTGATGTGTCGTTCCGCCATTATCCACAAGGGATATCTCCACATTGTACTTGCCCTGCGCCAATGGCGAGGCGAGACGAAGCGCCCCCTTTGCGTCCGCATACCGAAGCGCACAGGCGGCCTCTGCCACGATCCGCCCGGCCTCATCCTTCAGACGCACTCTCGCGGGGACGCCTGAGGCCGGAATGGCGCCGACCATCTGAGCGCGCCATCTGATCTCCATCGCACCCACCCACGCCATGAACGGCATCAGAGAGGTTATTAGGGGCCTTCCTACGCCGATGAGCGCAACGTTTCGGATGTCGAAATCCAGCACGTCGCCATGCGCATAGTCCCGCTCAAGGAAATACCAGCGCATGGAGCAGACGTGGGACTTCTCATCGGCCGAGAGGCCAAGCCCGGAAAGCGGGATCATGATGCTGTGCCACTGGTCTGCGGCGAGGTTTCGGGGAACGCCGGAGAGTCCCTTCGTCGCAGTCTTGCCGTCCGCCAAGCGGCTCGTGAAGAGGATGGTGTGCGGCCATTTCGCCGCATCGTCCGCGCAGCGGTTGGACTTCACGCGCATCTCGTATGAAAGGAATGCGTATGGCGTCACATCCAGTTCACCGCCCTTGCCCGAAGCCAGGCTTGCCATGAGCGACGGGGAGCCTCGCTTGTACCCGGCGGAATTGCCCGCGCGCTCGAAGTCCACGGCTATCGTGCAATGGACGCTCCCGTCCGGATTCGTGCGCACCTTGCACTCGTCCTCTGCAGGCCAGAACGCCGTAGACGGAACGGTGCGGCGCACAAGCCTACCTGCCTTCTCTTCCCTGGCCAAGAAGTCCGACGCCTCTGCTTTGCCGGAACGCCACACGAGCCCGGGCAGGACGGACGGCCCCGGCTCCGCATTTGTCTCCGCCAATCCCACCGTCCGCATTATCATCGCGGCGATCCTTGCGCGGGCGGAGTCAAACATCGCGTCCCCCCAATGATTTGCCGCCAGGTATTTCGGCTCGGCGGGTACGGCATCGTACAGTTCCTGGAGCAGCGCCTTCGCCTCGGCCGGGCCGCCGCGACGGAACACTGCATCCTGAAGCGTATAGAGGTAGTCCCCATCGACCACACCGGCGAAGATGGCCTCCCAGAACCACGAGACCCACTCCGTGCCATCGGGCTTCAGGACCGCCAGACCGTCGGCAAGCTGCGAGATTTCGGCCTTGCGCTGACGCGACGAAGTCCAGCTCCACGCCCACGGCACGATTGTGGTGTCGCCCATCTTCCATGCGCCGAACCCCCATGTCATGCGTCCGCCTCGCGCCTGCGTGGGGGCGTCCTTGATCTCGTAGGCGTTATGGTTCGGATAGCACCAATGTTCCGCCTTGCCGCTGGCCTTGAGTTCATCGGGAGACACGAAATACTGGTCGCACCACACGTCGACGTACGGCGACAGCGCAGCCTCAAGCTTCGGATCGCGCGTAGACCATGACGTCACGAACGTCCTGAAGCCGGCGGCCTTGATGGAGCGGAAAAGGCGTGAGACATACGACACGCTCGACGGATACGGCTCATCCGCGCCTATGACGAAGAGTTCAGGGCGTCCCTTGGCCTTCCATTCGTCGAGGAATGCGCGCCCAAGCCGCTCGATGTGGCCGAAGAACTCGTCCGGCGGCATTGGAGTCGCATTTTTCGTATACGCCTTGCCGGTATAGCGCCGATAGAGCTGCCCGATGACGTTCATGAGCGCGATGTAGCGGCGAGGCGGATTGCCGCCCGCCGCCAGCCATTTCGCCTCGATCTCGTCAAGATTGGCGGCGAAGAGCCTGTCTGACGCCGCGTCATGGTTGATGTAGATCGTGCCGGGGATGTCGAAGCCGTACTCGACGGTCTTGGCGATGTCGTAGCGGCTGCTGACGTAGGCCGTGCGGAAGCGGTTCGGGTCGGCCTTGAGCTCGAACGGCAGCACGTCAAGCGAAAACGGCAGCTCGCGCACCTTCCGGCGTTCCGCGTCCCCAAGCCGGACGACGCCACGGTACCGCCCCGGAGCCGCATCCTTCGGCACACGCATCGTCAGCACGTAGCGAAGCGGCTCGCCGCGCCTGAGCGCAGTCTTTGCCGACGGCACGAGGTACGCCGGGCCGATCCGGCACTTGCCGCGCACCTGATAGTGGTCATACGCGAACGGCGCATACGTTACCTGCTCCAGCTTCGCGGCGAACGGGGTTTCCGCGACTGCGGAAAAGCCGGCGATGTCGCGTCCCGGATATACCGCGAAGTTGAACTGCGCGCGTTCGCCCCGGGCCGCAAAGGCGTACAGGCTGTCCACTCGCTCGTCGGCCTGCGGACGGGTCTCCCGGTATACGGGTTCCGTGATCGGACGGGCGAACACAAGGAAGCCATCCGCCTGCTCCCGTGCCGTGAGGGCAGGTTCGGCGACGGCATCCACGAACGGGTATTCCCTCCAGTCCGCCGGCATCGCGCCAGACGGAATCGGCTCGTCGGGACATTCCGCGATCGGCGTCGTGAAAGACATCGCCGACATGGCGCTCCCGACGGCGATCGTGCAGACGCATGATACAGGTGTTCGCATTCCCATTCGTCACTCCACTTTGTGGTGAATGCGGCAATTGTACCAAAATCATTTTTTTTTTCACCAAAAAACGACCAGGAAATCGCGAAACATATCGTGTTGCAGGAGCATATCGATGTTACACCGTACATTGGCGCGGCGACCTCGATGAAATCGCCGCCACGCCGCCCCAACGACACCAACCTGAAACCTAAAACCTAAAACCTGAAACCTACCTTCAGAACCGGAAGACGACGCCTGCGCTCACGACGAGCGACGAGAAGTCGATCTCGGCATCCGTGCGCCCAAGGCCCGTATCGGCCTTGTCGATCCACTCGTAGCCGACCTCCGTGAAGAGACCGGCGTTCTCCGTAACCGAGGCCGCCAGGCCGAGCGCACCGCCCGCGCCGAACAGGCACTTCGTGTCGGACGCGTCCGACGGGCCGGCGCCGAAGTCCACATGCGCGATGTTGCAGAGCGCCTGGATGCGGCCGTAGGCCTCCAGCCACCCGCAGGCCCGCCACGAAGCCTGCGGGCCAAGGCCGACCTGGTAGAGGTCGCTCCGAAGCCGCGCGGCCTTCCCGACCGGCAGGCCCGGAAGCGTCTCGCTGGACGGCACCGCGTCCGGCAGGAACGGCGGCGTGACCGGGGCCGGCGGTATCGGGCCGCCGCTGAAGTAGTAGATGTCCTTCCGGCGGAGGGTCAGCCCGGAGACCGACGACTCCATCCTCCAGTAGGCGGCGAACGTCGCGGCGAGCCCAAGGGAGAAGTCCCCGATCTCGAAGAGGTCGCGCGACAGCGCGGCCCTGAACCCGAGCGGACCGTCCGTGTCGGACCCGCCCGTCACCGTCGTCGATTGCGTGCGCGTGTAGGCGTACTTCTGCATCGCCGGATCTGTCGGATAGTCCGGATCCTGCACGACCTCCACGTCGCCGGCGCCGAAGCTCGTCTTCGTGGACGGATCCGGCTTGTCGTATCCGGACTGCGTCGTGCCCGAGACCGAGCCCTTGACGCGCGAGCGCCAGGCCGGCCCTACCGAGATCTGCCAGGGGTTCGCGTCCGCAAGCGCCGCGAGCGAAGCCATCCCAGCCGCCATCAGCCAAATCTTCTTCATCATATCCAATCTCCTGAAACCAATTTACGATTTGCGATTCTTCGATTTACGATTGCATCCAGCCATTTGGTCATTTGATGATTTAACATCGTGAATCCTGCCAATTGCCGCTGAAAACCTGAAACCTGAAACCTAAAACCTGAAACCTAAAACCTGAAACCTACTCCACCACCGCCTGGAGGAAGCCGCTGTTCCCTTCAGGGATCGCGACCTCGACCGTGACGGTCCCGTCGCCGTTGTCCGTCGCCGCCGTCGGCGAGAGGGTCTCCGCCGGCTCCGAGAGGGACGCCCAGTACCTGACCTTCACCGAGGCCGGGTCCACCGCGCCCCAGCTGGAGGCCTTGCGGACGGAGAGCGTCATCGTCACCCGTCCGGGCGCGAGGCTGACCGACTGCGTCTTCAGCGACGAGACGATGGCGTCTTCCCTGACCGTCACGGACGGCATGCCGCCCTTCAGCGCCGCCATGTAGTCCGTGTCGGACGCGAGCGCCGGGTCGATGAGGACTTCCACGCCCTGCGGCGTGGCGTCCATTCCGGCCGAGCGGAACACCTGCCTGCCGACGGACGGCCTCCCGAGGATCGCGATCTTCGCCAGCCTGCGGCAGTTGAGGAAGGCGTAGTCGTCGATCTGCCCCACGGATTCGCCGACCGTCAGTTCCCGCAGCCCGAGGCAGGACGAGAACGCATAGCTGCCGATCGACAGCGTGGCGGACGTCCCGGGGGCGTCCCACTTGCGGACGTCCGTGAACGTGATCGAAGTGAGCGACCTGACGTTGTAGAACGCCCTGCCGCCGATCTCGGTGCAGAAGAGCGGAAGCGACAGCGCCGTCATGCCGCTCTTCGAGTTTGCGAAGGCATCCAGCGCGATCGCCGTGATGAAGCGCCCCTCGATCTTGTCGGGGATGACCACGTCCGCGATCCGCCGGTTCGGGTCCTTGAAGCCGACGATCCGCGCCGTCTCCGCACCCGTCGCCTCCCACTTGAAGATCGTCTCCGCGTCCGACTCCTCGTGGACCGTCACCGGCGGCGGCGTGACCGTGAGCGTGCCATAGGTCTTCGTAATCTCGTAGTTCCCCGCCAATGTACCCGCATTCAGCGTGTAATCAAACGAGTTGGGGACGCTGTCCGCATCCGCGAGCGTCGCGAAGTTGCCGTAGGTCGCGCCCTCGCCGGGGGCGAAGCCGTCGCCGCCGACCGTCACCGTCGTCTCCGCATGCGCCGTGCCGTCGTGCGCCCACGAGCCGTCGCCCGACGTGAGCGTGAGGTGGCGCTTCAGGATATCGAACTCGTAAACGGCGGTTCCCGTGTAGTTGTTCCTGCCCGTGAAGACCATCCGCGCCGTGCCGGCGTTCACGTTGTCCTCGTAGGCCACGTCGTAGTCGTCCTCCGTGATCAGGGCCGCAGTGTCCTCCGCCTTCGGAGTCGGGCGCTTCGCCGTGCCGTCGTAGACGTACTCCTCGTCCTGCTCCGCCCACACCTCCGCCTCCGCGATGTCCCTCGGCTGAATCGTCACGGGACGCGAATCCGTCACGGTCGAATACCCCTCCGCCTCAATCCTGAACCAGACGGGACGCGCCGTGCAGGCGTTCGTGTAGGCGACGGGCTGCGCCGACCACGGGCCTTCCTCGCTTCCCGCGTACGAGACCATGTAGCCGGTCGACGGCACCGAGATGTTCACCTCGATGCCGAAACCCCGGTTGCAGTACGTGCCCGCGTTGCCGTCCGCCGCGTAGCGGATTGTCGCGGCATGGATCGTGAATGGCACCGTCGCCGTGAGTTCCTTGTAGTTCCGCGACTCGGGAACCGTGAAGGTCGCCGTGTAGTTCCCCGGCAGCGTCGGCTTCGCGCCGGACGACCAGACCACCGTCGCGACGCCGGACTTCGCCGCCGAGACGGGCTCGCTCGCCGTCCGCCCGTACGTCCAGTCCGCGACCGCCGGGACCGTCGTCCATTCGTTGTTCGCCTTCGCGATCTCGAACTCGACCTCTACCGTGCCTGTGTAGTTGCGCTTGCCCGTGAAGACCGCCCGCGCCGTGCCCGCGTTCACGTTGTCCTCGTAGGCCACGTCGTAGTCGTCCTCCGTGATCAGGGCCGCAGTGTCCTCCGCCTTCGGAGTCGGGCGCTTCGCCGTGCCGTCGTAGACGTACTCCTCGTCCTGCTCCACCCAGACGTAATCTTCCGTCAGGGTTTTCGGAACGATCGTGACGGATGCCTTGTCCGTGACCGTATCATACCCAGGCGCGGAGATGCGGAACCACACCGGCTTCGCCGTGCAGACGTCCGTATACATGACGGGTCCCGCCGACCACGGCCCTGTCTCGCTCTCCGCGTACTCGACCGTGTACCCGGCCGACGGCACGGAGACGTTCACATCAATGCCGTAGCCACGGTTGCAGTATGGGCCCGTCGTCCCGTCCGCCACGTAGCCAATCGTCGCGGCTGACGCAGTCAGGCCCGCGCACGCGCACAGCGCGCACACGGCCTGCTTGATTTTCAGTCTTGTTGGTCGTATCATTTCTGTTTCCCTTTTTTGTCACCTCTGTTTGTTACCGCAGAAAAAGCGGGCGCAAAGGCTCTCTGCGCCCTCCTTGCGCCCCCTCTGAGGCGAAACCTTGGAAACGAAGCGCCGTCCATCACCTGATCTCCACCTCGACCCTGAAGAACCGCATCGTCGCGCGGTTCGCGTCCGTGACCGGTGCCCACGCCGCCGCGCCGAGCGTCGGCTTGCCGTAGACCGTGTAGGCGCGCGGCGGATCGGCCGTGCGCAGGTCGGGCGACCACGTGACGGCGGGCCTGCCGTCCGCGCCGAGCGCGATCTTCGCCGTGAACCGGCTCGCCGCGTCCGCCGGGTCGAGCCCCGCGACGTACGACTCCCAGAGCGCGACGCCGTTCGCGCCCGTCGCGTGCGCCGCCGCCTCGTAGTCGCCGCCGAATGCGGCGAGATACGGGGCAAGCCAGTCGTAGGGAACGGGAACGGGCGTCGTGGCCGTCGCCGTTCCGCCGTCCGCGCGGCGAATCTCGAAGTCGACGTCACGGAAGGTCCCCAGATAGTTCTTCGTCTCGGCGACGGCAAAGCGCACCGTGTACAGTCCCGCCCGCGTCGGACAGTTCGTCGCCGCCGTCTCAATCGCCGCGCCGCGCGCACGGTAGAGGATTTCCGTCACCGTGCCATTGCGCGGCTTCCCGGTCTTCGGCTCGGAGGGGGCCTCGCCCTCCGTCCAGTCCGCAATGCCCGGGGCTATCGTCCAACCGTTCCCCGCGCGGCGAACCGTAAAGGATCCGACCCAGTCCGTCTCGTCCGCATTCTGCCCCTTCCATCGGTAGTCTTCCGGATTCGCAAGCCGCAGGACGATGTTCGTGTAGGACCCCGCGTCAATTCCGCCCGGGTTGGCGATCACGGTCCAGCGGGTATCTTGCGGGATTGTCGGCTTGCGCACATTTCCGTTGTAGGAGAGATCGCCGATCACCGGCGGCGCGACGGGACGCTTCAGGATCGCGAACGCCTTCGTCACCGTCCCCGTATAGTTGTTCCGCCCCGTGACGGTCACGGGGAAGAGCCCCGCGCCCGTCCGCCCCGAGTAGGCGAGCGTGTAGTCGTCCGCCGTCGCGATGTTCGGGTCGCCGTCCACGACCGTCACGGCGGGCCTCTTCTCCGTCCCGTCGAAGAACCACGCCGCGTCCTCGTCGGCGACGCACATCTCCTCCGTCAGCGCCTTCGGCACGATGCGCAGCGTGCCCTTCCCGTAGTAGGGGGCGTAGTTGGGCGACAGGAACTTGAAGTAGACCGCGAGGTCGCCCTCGGCGACGTGCGTCCGCGTCGGGGCCGTCTCGGAATAGGCGCTCTCGTCGCCCGGCACGAGCGCGTAGGAGAGGCGGTACGGCTCGCCGAAGTCCGGCGCGGGCGCGAACGGCTGGGGCGCGCCGTTGTAGACGCGGGCGCAGAGCGGGCCGCCGTCCGAGTCCGTCTCGCCGCCGCCGAACACCGCGCCGGGGTCGAGCGTCGCGGGCGTGACGCGCAGCCAGCCGTATTCCTTCGTGACCGCGTAGTTGTCGGCCTTCGCCCCGCCCGTCAGCGCGTAGTCGAAGAGGTTCTCCATCGCCCCCACGTCCGTGAGCGCGCCCGAACACGTCGCCGCGAAGCCCTCGCCGTCCACGAAGCCGGGCGAGCCGTCCTTCACGCGCACCGCGCCGCAGCGGAGCGGCGTGCCGTCGTAGACCTTCTCCGCCCCGTCCGAGACGAGCGTGACCGGACGCGGCGCGATCGTGACGGTCGCCGTCCCGAAGTACGTCTCGTAGTGGCGCGCGTCAAGCGCGTAGAAGACCGTGTGGACGCCCGCGTTCGTGAACGCCGGCGCCTCGCCGCTCCACGCGGCCTCCTCCGGGAGGGTCGCGCTTGTCGCGGCCGCACCGTCCCCCCGCGCCGGGAGGGTCGCGCTTGTCGCGACCGCACCGTCCCCCCGCGCCGGGAGGGTCGCGCTTGTCGCGGCCGCACCGTCCCCCCGCGCCGGGAGGGTCGCGCTTGTCGCGACCGCACCGTAATACCGCACCGTGACGGGCGCGGTCAGCAGTCTCGGCGGCACGACCGCCGCCGTGTGCCCCGCGCCGTCGTAGGTCGCCGCCGTCGAGAATTCGGACGGATCGACCGAGCCCTCGCCGTCGAACGTCATCCGCGCCTTCGTGACGCGCAGGACGCCCGGGTACCACGCGAGCGAGTAGTTCCGCGTCACGTCCTCCGTGCCGTGGCGCAGGACGCGCACGGACGCGATCGCGTTCGACACCACGCCGTCGCCGTCCGGGCCGTCCTCCGGCGTGAGGACGACGCTCTCCGGCGCGAATTCGACCGCCAGTTCGTCGCCGGGCTGCAGCGTGTCAACGTTCTCCGCCGTGTAGGACGGCAGACGGTGTGCCGTGCCGTCGTAGGCCCACGTCGCCGAGTCCGCCGTCACCGTGATCTCGTCCGCGCTCGCCAGCACGGTCAGCGTCCCCCAGTCCTCGGTCACGGCGTAGTCCGAGAGCCGCGTCCCCGTCCCCGCCGCGTAGGCGCAGCGCGCCGGGACGCGCCCTGCATCCGTAATCGCCGCGAAATCCGAGAACACAAAGGATTCGCCCTCCGGGAGGGTCGCGCTTGTCGCGACCGCACCATCCCCACGTCCCTCCGGGAGGGTCGCGCTTGTCGCGACCAATTCAACCTCGTCCGCTTCAAAGGTGAGCGGCGCGCCGTCGTAGGTCTTCGCCTTCGTCGGCGTCGTGAGCGTGACCGCCCTCTTCGCGATCGCCACGTCCACCCTGCCCGTGTAGGCGTTGTAGTAGTCGGCCTCCACCGTGAACCGCACCGTCGCGTTCGTGGCGTGCGTGAAGCGCGGCGGCTCGCCGCTCCACACGACCTCCTCCGGGAGGGCCGCGCTTGTCGCGGCCGCGCCGTCCGCAAAATACCTCACCCGCGCGGGCTGCAGCAGCTCCGCCGTCACCACGACCTGCGTCGCGACGCCGTCGTACACCTTCGCGACGTCGTCCGCCCCGAAGACCCGCTCCGCGCGGATGCAGGCGTTCGTCATCCTGAGGACGCCCTCCTTCAGCACGAGGTTGTAGTTGCGCGTGCGATCGGCGCCCGTCGCCGCCTCGACGATCCGAACGGACGCAAACCGGTTCGAGACGACGCCGTCGCCGTCCGGCCCGTCCGCCGGGGTGCGGACGGCGCTCGCCGGGTCGATTTCGACGCGCAGCTCGTGCCCGGCGAGCAGCTTGTCGCCGTTCCCGACGCGCCACGTCGCGGCGCGGTGCTCTTCGCCGTCGTAGGCCCACGTCGCCGAGTCGGCCGTGACGGAGATCTGGTCGCCGCCGACCGTCACCTTCAGCGTCTGCCCGCCCGTGACCGTCACGTCGTAGTTCGCGGCCTTCGCCGTCGCGCTGTCGCGGTAGGAGAACGTCGCCGCCGTCTCGCCCACGTCGGTGATCGACGCGAAGCCGAAGTAGTCGAGGCATTCGCCGTCCGCATAGCCGCTCCCGCTCGCCGTGATGTCGTCCGGACGCACCGCGAGCGGGAAGCCGTCGTAGGGCTTCTCCCTCGAGGCCGCCATCAGCGTGAGCGGACGCCGCGCGATCGACCACGCGAGCGGCGCGGGCGCGGCCGGCGGCTCGTAGTTCGCCGCGTCGTAGTCGAGCGCCACCGTGGCCACGTAGTCGCCCGCGTCCGTCGCCTCGTGCCCGGCGAGGCGCGCCGTCACGCCCGCCGGCACGCCCGTCAGCGCCACGCCGTGCGGACGCCCGTCGTACATCCACGTCGCCGCGCCGGACGCGACGCTCCACGCGATCCCCGCGCCGCCCGGTTCCTGCCCGGGGTACGCCGCCTTGGTGACGGTCAGGTCGCCCTCGACCTTCACGATGTCGTAGTCTCCTGAAAGCGTGCCCGCCTTGAGCGTGTAGGAGAAGGCATTCTTGCTGCAGCCGGCCACGGTCTGCGATCCCCTCACGTCGAATGTCGCCCCCTCAAGGCCGATGAATCCGTCGCCGGCGATGTGGACGTCGCCGCAGCGGACGGGCGAGCCGTCGTAGGGCTTCGTGGCGCTGCCGCTCGTCAACGTCACCTGGCGCCTCAGCATCCGCCACGTCGTCGAACGCTCGCCCGTGAAGTTGCCGTTTGCCTTCACCGTGAGCGTGTAGGTCCCCGCATGGGTGGCGTTCTCGCCGGTGCGGATGAAGGTGACGGGCAGCCCCCTGCAGACGACGCTCTCCACGGGAATCGACTGCACCGTGCCGTTGTACTTCGGATTCACGCCGAGCGCGATGGCGAAGTCGTCGCCCGCCGCCGCGATGTCGCGCGGCTCGACCTTCACCCAGCCGTCCGTCACGGCATACGTCACCTCAAAGCAGTCGTTGTTGTTCGTGAAGTCCGTAGCGACAAGCCCCATCGCCGTCGTTCCGGCGTCGGTGCGCGATGACACCGCCGTGCCGCTGAATACGGTATCCGCCGAGATGTCGTACAACTCGTCCTCCGTCGCGACCTCATACCCCTCGACGCGCTTCTCATTGCCGTCGTATGTGAACGTCTCCGTCCTGCCCTTGACATCCACTGTCACCGGGCGCTTCGTAACCGTAAGCGTTCCCGGGAACCACTCGACCGTGTAGTTCGCGGTCACGTCCTCCATTCCATTGCGGATCACCCGCACGTTTGCGATTGCGTTCGCCACCACGCCGTTCCGCCCCGGTCCGTCCTGCGGCGTCGTCACGACGCTCGCATCGTCGAACGTCACCTCCAGCGCGTCGCCTGTCTGGAGCGTGTCGAGGTTTGCGGCCGTCCACGTGCGGTTGGAGTGCGGTTCGCCGTCATATGCCCACGTCCCGCCCGCCGCCGTGACCGAGATTGCCGTCGCGCTCTTTGTGATCGTAATCGTCGCTCCCGGCGTCACCGTCACGGCATAGTTGGCGAGCTTCGTCCCCGGACCCGCCGCGTAGCTGAACGTCGCCGGCGTCTGCCCCGCCTCCGTCCTCGATGCAAAATCGCCGAACACGAACGATTCGCCGGCGACCATTCCGTTCACGGCGATGTCGGCCGCGGTCAGCGCAAGAGGCGTGCCGTCGTATGGCTTCGAGATGTTCGCCGCCGTGAGCGTGACGGGGCGCGGCGTGACGGTGAGCGTGCCGGGAAGCTTCGTCACCGCGTAGTTGCTTCCTTTGGTGTTCGCGTTCCAACTTATTGTCGCGACGTTGTTCTGCGAGCTGCCGACGTCTGCCTGTGAGCCGACGCATTCGTATTCCGCGCCCTCTCCAGGGGCGAAGCCGACGGCCGTCACCGTCCCGACCGTGAACGCCGTGCCGTCGTACACGCGGCTTCCGCTTCCCGCCGCAAGCGACAGCGCCTTGGGCGCTATCGCCCACGCAACATCGCGCATGCCCGTGAAATTGCCCTGCCCCGTGAGCGTCATCGTGTAGTTGCCCGCGTCCGTCTGCGCATTGCCGACGACGGTATAGTCGAGCGGCAGACCCTTGTACGTCACCGAGGAGAATGTCTGGATCTGCTCAAGGCCGGTGTAGGCAAGCGACGGGCCGAGCACGATCTGCCAGTCGGAATCGTCGCCGGCAGAGATGTCTGCCGCCGTCACCTCCAGCTCGCCCTCCATCTTCATGATGTCGTAGTAGCCGGCATTCGTGCCGCCCTTGAGGGCGTAGGCAAACGTGTTCCTGCTCTTGCCGACCACCGTCTGCGAGCCGGTGAAGGAGAACGCCGCGCCGTCCTCGCCCACGAAGCCGTCGCCGCCGATCTCGACCTCGTGCGCCGTCAATGGCTCTCCGTCGTAGGTCTTGGACGCACTCCTGGATGTCAGGGCAACAGGCCGCTTCGTCACCGTCAGCGTGCCGTTGTACGGCGCGAGCGTGTAGTTGGAGGTGACGTCCGCTTCGCCGCGCATGACCCTCACGCCTGTTATCACGTTCGCCACGATCCCGTTCCGCCCCGGCCCGTCGATGGGCGTCGTCACAACCGAATCGTCGCTGAACGCCACATCCAGAACGTCGCCGGGCTGCAAAACGCCGAGGTTCGTCGCCTCGTATTCGTGAAGCGTGTGGGGTTGCCCGTCGTAAGTCCAGCTGCCGCCCCTGGCCGTCACGGTGATCTGCGTCGCGTTCCTCGTCACCGTGAGCGTGCCCGGCACGATGGTGAGCGCATAGTCGGCCATGCGCGCCGTTCCGTCCGCTACCGTGAACGTGGCGTCCACGCGCCCCGCCTCCGTGATGCGCGCGAACTCATCCAGCGTAAACGCCTCTCCCTCCGGCAGGGCGGGCAGCCCCTGCCCGCCGCCGGGGAGGGTTGCGCCTGTCGCGACCGCTTCGACCTCCTCCGCCCCGAACGTAAGCGGCGTTCCGTCGTACGGCTTCTCCTTCGTCGGCGCGGTGAGCGTGACTGCGCGCGGCTTCATCTTCACCGTGCCGAAACGCGTCGTCACCGCGTAGTTCTGCGCCTTCGTGTTCGCGTTGAACGCATAGGCGAATGCATTTGCCATCGCCTCGGCCGCATCCGCGACGTGCCGGACGACCGGGAAGCCGGAATAGGCCGCGCCCTCGCCAGGGGCGAAGCCGTCGCCCGTCACCGTCACGCCGCTTTCGCTGTGCGCCGCGCCGTCATACACCCACTCCGCATGGCCGCTCGCAAGCGTGATGCCGCGCGGCGTAATCGCCCAGTCCTTCTCCACCGTGCCCGCGTAGTTGCCCGTGCCGGTGATGCGCACCACGTAGTTGCCGGCGTCCGTCGCCGTGCTGCCGGAGAGCGCGTAGGGGATGTCGTCGAGGTTGCCGTCCGGCTTCACGAAGGCGACCTGCGTGATCGGCGCCGACTGCTCCGTGCCGTCGTACATCGGATTGCGCGCAAGGCGGATGTCCCAGTTCGACGGATCGTCGCCGATCACGCGCGGCGTGACGCGCAGCCAGCCGTCAGTCACTTCGTATGTCACGTGGAAGTTGGCATTGGTGTTGGCAAAGCCGCCTGGTGTCAGCCCCATCGCCGTCGTTCCGGCGTCGGTGCGCGATGCCGCCGCCGTGCCGCTGAACACCGTGTCCGCCGCGATGTCGTAAAGGGCGTCTTCCGTGGCCGCGTCATACCCGCTCACGCTCTTCTCGGTCGTGTCGTATGCATACGTCGCCGTATGCCCCGCCACGGCCACCGTCACCGGACGCTTCGCGATTGTCACCTTCGCCGCATGCACGAAGTCTTCGTAGTTCGGGTTCGTCACCCGGTACCACACCACGTATTCGCCCGCGTTGGTGTAAGCCGGCGCCGCCCCCCACGGCAGGGCGGGTGCCCCGCGCCCGCCGATCCCCGCGCTCCCGTCATCCGCCGCGTACTCCACCATGCTCTCGCCAAGCATCGCCGCACCAAAGGCCGTGACAAGCGCGTTCGTGTCAATCGTATGCCCCTTGCCGTCGTAGACGAATGCCGTGTCAAACTTCGAGAGCCCCCCGTCCGGTACTTCACCGCCGCCCGGCTCACCGCCGCCGATGTTGGCCTTCGTCACCGTCAACGTGCCATTCACCGTGGTGATCGCATAGTTGCCCGCCGATGTCTTCCCATTCAGGGCATAGGTGAAGGTGTTCTCACTTGTGCCCACGGCGGTCTGCTCGCCCGTGAACGCATACGTCGCCCCCTCGCCGTCCACGAACCCGTCGCCGCCAACCGCCACCTCGTACGCCGTGAGCGGCATGCCGTCGTAGACCTTCGTGTCGCTCTTCGAGGTCAACGTAATCGGGCGCGGCGTGATCCTGACGCCGACCGAGCCGACAACAGGCGCGTAGTTCGGAGCCGAGACCCGATACCACACCTGCGTGTCACAGACATCGCCGAACGTCGGCGACACATCCGCCCAGACGTCGGCCTCGTCCGCGCGGTACTGCACCGTCGGTGTCGCCAGCAACCCAGTCACCGACACGGCGACACCATGCGCCGCGCCGTCATAGACGTTCGCGTAGCCAACCGCCGCAACCGCACCGCTCGGCCCGACGGGAATCGGCGCGGCGACGACCGCAATCCTGCCCGTGACGACGGATACCTCATAGTTCGCGAGGTCTGTCCCCTCCTGCGCGGCGTAGTCGAACGTGTTCTCGACCTCGCCCTCGGCAACCGCCGTCACCGTCGCCCAGTTCGAGGTCGTCACGCCCTCGCCCGCGACAAACCCAAGTCCACTTATCATAATATGTGGGCAGGTGTGCGCCGCCCCATTGTAGACGAAATCGGTCTTCGTGCCCGATGTCAGCGTCACCGGACGATTTGTAATTGTTACTTTCGCCTCGTGCCAGTAGTCTGCGAAGTTCGGCGCAGAAATGCGATACCAGAACGAAGTCGAGACCACATCCGTAAACGTGAACGGCTCGTCGACAAGCGCCCCGTCCTTCACGATCGCGTATTGGAACGAAAGTGGTGCGGCGGGCTGGTAGACGACGCTCCTGAGTGCATTCGTGTCAATCGTATGCGCCTCGCCATCGTATACGCCGACAAAGTCGTACGCCGAATACGGCGCGGACGGATCCGTCGGGTCGGGCGAGACGGGATCAATCGGCCCGCCCGGCGTCACCGGCGGCGCGGCGACCACCGCAATCTTGCCCGTGACAACCGTGACCGCGTAGTTCGCGAGATCCGTCCCCTCCTGCGCGGCGTAGTCGAACGTGTTCTCGACTTCGCCCTCGGCAACCGCCGTCACCGTCGCCCAGTTCGAGGCCGTGACGCCCTCGCCCGCGACAAAGCCAAGCCCACTTATTATAATATGTGGGAAGCTGTGCGCCGTTCCGTCGTAAACGAAATCGGTCTTTGTTCCTGATGTCAGCGTGACCGGGCGCGGTGTAATTGTCACGGTCGCTGAATTGGTCTGTGTGATGTAGCCTGGCGCGGAGATTTCGCACCACACCGTCAGTGTGCCGACGTTCGTCAGGGTAGGACGTTCTTCCGTGAACGGCACACTTGGATCAGTCGCGTACTTCTTCGCGACGCCCGCGATGCCATCCGCGACCGTCACGCCAATTCCATGCGGCTGCCCGTCATACACGTCCGCGTAGTTCGCCACCGTCACATCCGCCGCACCGAATGGCTCATCCAACCCTGCGACGACAAAAGTCGCCGTCTCGACCTTGCCCGCAACACCGTTCGTGTAGGTTGTGTGCGTGAGCGTGTACATACCGTTGCGTGTGACCGACCACGGGCGAACGCCCTCACCCGTCAGCCCTGCTTGAATCGTTTCGCCATCCTGTGCAAGCGTCACCGCCGCGTCTTCACCTCCGCCCCAGCGCGACGAGTAGGTCAACGTTTCAATGCCGCGACTCATGCGTACGCCATCATGCTTGATTGACAGCGTGAACTCCGGCGTTTCTGTCGTCACCGAGGTAGCAGCCTCGCCCACAAGAGCCAAGGCTAAAATCAGCCCCCCAAGAACTGTTTCCTTCGCGAGTTTCATCTTCATTCCATTTCGCTCCTTAAGCCGCCTTGAACGCGATGCGCTCATTAGGTATAATGCAGCCATGACAAATGCGCCTGACATTCTGTCCGTCAAGATGAAGCAGCGTTGCTTCTGCCACGACTACTATGAGCGTGGCATCTACATGATCACCCTCGACGTGGAGGGCCGTCGCCCGATTCTCGGAAGCCTTGCCGGCGAAAGTGTCGCCCTCTCGCCGCTCGGCGAGGCCGTCGCCGACTGCTGGCGGCAAATACCGCGCTTCCATCCCGAGGTGCAGCTGCTTGAATGCGCCGTCATGCCCGACCACTTCCATGGCCTTCTCTTCGTGCGCCGCCGCATGGCCCGCCATCTGGGAGAGGTGGTGAGAGGGCTCAAAATAGGCTGCACCAAGGCTTGCCGCGCCATGTATGGCGATCCACCGAACCCGCCTGCGCACCCCGCTGGCACACCGCCGAATCAACTTGGCGGCAGATCTTTCGGAATCAATGCCCGGCTCGGCAAAGGCCCGTCCGGGTGCAACGCCCGGTCTGGTGAAGGGCCATACATGGCCCGTTCCCTCTTCACCCCCGGCTACCACGACCGCATTCTCACCCACAAGGGCCAGCTTGAAATCCTCTTCCGCTACATCCGCGACAATCCCCGCCGCCTGGCGGTGCGCCGCGCCCACCCCGACTACTTCACGCGCATCAACGCCCTGCCGCTCGCCGGGGCAACCTATGCCGCCTACGGCAACCCGTTCCTGCTCAACCGCCCCGACCGGCTTCAGATCCAGTGCTCGCGCCGCATTTCGCCCGAAGCCCTCGCCGCCGAACAGGCCCGCCTCCTCGACGCCGCCGCGCGCGGCGCGGTGCTTGTCTCGCCCTGCATCAGCCCCGGCGAGAAGCAGATCGCCCGCGCCGCGATGGAAGAAGGCCTGCCACTCATTGCGCTCAAGGCCGACGGCTTCGCGCCCAGGTACAAGCCGCCGGGCCGCTCCTTCGACGCCTGCGCGGAAGGCAAGCTGCTGCTGCTCGCGCCGGTGGAGGATCGCGCCATGTATGGCGCTCCACCGAACCGGCCGATGCACCACAATGGCGCAAAGCAACCAGCTGCCGCGCGGTTCGGTGCCGCTCCATACATGACGCGGCTTACCCGTTCCCAATGCCTTGCCCTCAACCAGCTCGCGGCCGACATCTGCGGCCCGGGCGCCGCCGCGCTCAACTACGCGGGCCTCGTGCCATTGGAGCAGCCTCATTCCGCCGCCCCCATTCCGTTCTTCACCGGGCCGTAGATCAGGAAGTCGCGGTTCTTGATCATGTCGTAGTCGGCCTTGATCCAGTCGTCCGAAAGCGTCCCGCCGCGCAAACGAATCTCATCGTATTGGCCGTTGAGCGACCAGATGCCGCTCGCACTGCCGCCAAAGCCCATGGTGTTCGCGTCATCATCACACACCGCCTTGATCACGCGATTTGTGAGAAATACGCCATTGGCGTACAGGTTCAAATTCGTTCCGGAGAAGTCAGCCAGAAGCTTCACCCAGGTCTTCAGCGCCGTTGGGCATATGACGCTCCCGCTTGATTTCGCACGGGCTTTCACATAGAAATGATCGGCACCATTCTCAAATTGCATTTCAAACCCCGTCTCCTGATTGGGATGCACGGGTTTGAGCGAAATTAACCTCGGGTCATCGTAATCGTTTTCGGAAGTAAGCTGAATTTGATTCTCCACCCGGAACCAGCCTTCAGCGCAGAAATTGCCGCCAAGCGAAAATCGCCGCGAAGCAGGAACGTGCAGATAATTCCCGCATTTCCCGTTCAACATCCCATTGACCCGCGCCCGGCCGCAGGCGCCATTCTGGTAAGCCACCATCTGATTCACATCGGCAAGCGTATTCGTGCCCTTGTCCGGCAATGCATCCAACCCGTTGGCCGTCGAGTCATAGGCCGTGCCCGAGTCTTCATTCATGTGCCACACGCCCGCGTAGTCGCACCAGACGGCGGCGGCCAGAGGGCTGGCCGCCCTACCATCGCCGTCCGGTAGGGCGGTCGCCCCGCGACCGCCGCCATATCCAGCCTTGAACTTCGTGCCATTGGCCATCAGCGGCAGCCTCACCCACACGAGCGACGTACCGTTGGTGTGCCACTCGTCAATCTCATGCGGGTAAACCGTACTTCCGCTCTCATCGGTGAAAATCAAATCGCCGCCGCTGGCATCGGCGAAATCACCATAGCAGAATCCCTCTATCGCCGTCGAGAGCCGCACCAGCACCGGCACGTTTGTGAGCGTCTCCGCGCCCGTGTAGCCATCGACCGTAAGCGCCATCTGCCGCGCATAGCCCACAAGCGCGCTCCCCGTCGCCGACACGCTCACCGCGACGCGCGGGAATTCGCCATCCGTCTGGATGTCGGCGGCGGCATCCCAGGTGAAGCGGTGCCGCCCGGGCGGAACACAACATGTCGTTGAGGCGCCCGCACAGAAAACCGTCTTCACCGGCAGGTTCGTGCCGCCGTCGAGATCCTTCGCCGTCAACTCCACCAGATACGTCTTCGCCGGGTCGCCCTTCAGTTCCACATCAACATCCACCTTCCCGTTCCACGGATAGCGCTGCCGCGCCACGGCCCCCACGATGCCGAGCGCGTCATGGAGCGTGAAGGTTTCACTGAATTCTTCGCTCGCCATGCCCTGTTCATTATAGGCGACGGCCCGCACCGTACACGAGGCGGGGAGCGGGAACGGCCCCTCGTAGACCGGCGAGTCGGCGGCCGGCGCCGAGCCGTCCATCGTGTAGCGGATCGTCCAGCCGTCTTCGGCACCGCCGATCGCCACCGTCACCCCGTTCGTCAGCTCGCCCTGCGGCGTGAAGACGAGACGCGGACCCGGCACCTCGAACCACGCGCTCAGCAGCTGCGCATTCGTTTCCGCGTTCATCGTCGCGTGCGTGAGGTAGTACGTCCCCGCCCGCGTGGGCGACCACGCCGTTTCGCCCGTTCCCGCTTTATTGACAAGTGTCGTCGCCGCGTCAAGGTCGGGCAAGTCGCCGCCCTGAAGGCAGAGTCGGAAACCAATGATCGCACGCCCCTTCGTTTCCGGCCAGCCACCGTGATCCCGGATGCCGTCCGCCACGGCATTCCAGCGATTGGCCGACCGGATGCCGACCGGCGAATTTTCATAGCTGCCGCCACGGTAGACCCTGAGCCCCAGGCCCAACGCCTTGCCGACGGGATCGACGGCACCTTCGGCATCATCGTAGCATTCATCCAGGCAGAACTCCCAGACGTTCCCGTGCATGTCGTAGAGTCCCCAGCCGTTGGGCCGGTACGATCCAACGGCCGCCGTCCCCTTGTCAACCCCCGCATTCCGGTCAATCACCTTGACGCCCGTGTCGACCGTGCCGGCGCTGCTGTTTCCGCCGTAGCGCGCGACGGCTTCCGCCTCGGCACTGGCGATCCCCGTTCCCGACCAGTCCGTGATGTCCTTCCCGCTGTTCAGGGCCGTCGTTGTGCCCGCGCGGCATGCATACTCCCACTGGGACTCGGTCGGCAGGTCAAAGCCGTTCATCCCGACCTTGCGCCTCAAGAGCCCCATGAAGCCCGTGTCGTCCACGTCCATCGACTGCGGCCACCGGAGCCCCTTGTCCTTGCCGCGAATGTCCTGATACGACACGCTTTCCACGGGCCGCGTGGCGTAACACGTGTCATTCGTGAAGTTACTCGGCCGCGTTCCCATCACCAGTTCCCACTGTCGCTGCGTGACCTCAAAGACACCCATGTAGAAGTCGTGCGTAATCGTGACCATGTGGAGGTTCGTGTTCACCGCACCGGGATAATCGGTGTTACGCCCACCCATCACGAACGAACCCGCCGGGATGTGCCGCAGAACAAGCTTCGAGGTCTTGTATTCATCGCTCCAGCCACCGTCTGGCACATCTTCGAGGTATTCGATCGGATAGTGTGTGGCCGCCGTACCGCCCGAAAGGTCGATGGCGATGTACTTCGGCTTCTCGCGCTTCACGGGATACACCTTCACCACGGCCTTGGCATCGGTGAGCGCATTCGTGGCCCAGGCGGTCGAGTAGGAAATCGCCTCGCTCGCCGCCGCCGTGCGCATCTCCCACGGCCCCATGCCCGCGAGGTCGATTTTGAATTCCGCGCTCGTGCCCGTGGTGGCAAGGGCCGTGCTGGCGCATATATGTGCCAACAAGCCAAACAAGCCGATCTTCAACGCTTTCTTCATCTCTTTCATCCTTTCAAATCCTTTCGACCGACATCCCACCCGCCACGCGGCGAAACGCAGCGCGATGACGGGTGCGGCAATATGCATGTACAAATTCGGCATTGACCTCGCCGAGCGAAAATGCTATCATACCAACAAATTTCAAGCGCCATACAAGAATGTTTCCATGTACAATAGCAAAATCAGCAGAAAATGGTTTACCGACTGGCTCGCAAGCTGGCTCGACAAAGATGTCATCAAAGTCGTGACTGGCATTCGTCGTTGCGGGAAAACCACGCTTTTCGAGCTTTTCCGCGAACAGCTTGTTGAAAGCGGACTTGCCGCAGACAGGATAATCGCAATAAATTTCGAGGATCCTGACTGCGCCTCCTTTGCAAGTTGGCGCGAGGCATGGGAGTTCATCAAACCCAATATCAAGCCCGACGGCAGGACATACGTTTTTCTTGACGAGGTGCAGAACGTGCCGGAGTTCGAAAAGCTCGTTGACGGACTTTACTCCCGCAAGAATCTTGACGTTTACATCACCGGCTCGAACGCCAAGTTCCTCTCTGGCGAACTGGCCACCTTCCTTACCGGACGATATGTCGAAATACGACTCCAGCCGCTTCACTTCACAGAATACCGCACCCTGTTCCCCGACAAGGACGCCTATTCCGTATTCAACGACTTTCTGCGCTTCGGTGGCTTTCCGTTCGCCGCCCAGCTCACCAACGGCTCGCGCACCCAGCTCGACTACCTCTCCGGCATTCTCGACACGATTCTCTACAAAGACGTAATGGCCAGGAACGGCTACCGGGACGCCGCCACCCTCAAGCGCATCGTCCGTTTCCTCTTCGACAACATCGGCAACATGCTTTCGGTGAACAAGATCGTCGGAATGTTCAAGAGCGAAGGCTTCTCCGTGCCCCACGCCACTTTGGACACCTACATCGACGCGCTCTGCCAGACCTTCCTCCTCGCAAGGGTGGACCGCTATGACATCAAGGGGCGGCAATACCTCAAGACCACGGCGAAGTACTATGTCGCCGACACGGGGCTTCGCCGTACCCTTCTCGGAACGAAAGGCGAAGACTTCGGACATCTGCTTGAAAACGTCGTTTACCTTGAGTTGCACCGCCGGTTCCGCGAAATCTACGTAGGTGTGCTCAACAACGGAGAAATCGATTTCGTGACATTTGAAAGCGGACGCCCCTGCTACTTCCAGGTGGCGTACACTGTCCGCGACGAAGCCACGCTCGCCCGCGAACTCGCGCCGCTCAAATCCATCCGCGACAACCATCCTAAGTTCCTGCTCACGCTCGACAACGATCCGCCGCTCGACCATGATGGCATCAATCGAATGAATGTTGTCGATTTTCTTCTCGCCCCCCACTCGCTCGAAACGCTGTAGCCGATAGGGTCGCGCGTTCCGCGCGACCGCCGCCTCACCTCGCCCGCACACCGGCAGCACCCCGCCCGCCACTCGGCGAAACGCAGCGCGGCGATGGGTATGGGAAGGCGCAGGGATGGGGAAGTAGGAAGTCATATCAAGAATCAGAGCGTTACAACCGCTCTACAACAATATTCACTATTCGCAATACGGACACGCACTTCCTCCATCCCTGAGAAACTATTTTTCCACATCACATAAATCGGTTTGGTTTGATTTCTTATAAGTGTATTTCTTATGCTCTCTGCTATTACCGCCAGCAGATTACTACCTGGTTCCACCTGTACCGTATCGTCATACACATAATGAGGCTTGTTGGGTCGAGTCCCAAAAGTTTCATCGTGACCATGATTGTCACTCCACACCTGAATCAAAACATTCATTGTTCGCTCCTTAACTCCGTCTGACATGCGAAACTCCACTAAGAATACTTTGTGCAGCCTTTATGAGATCGGGGTTCTCTTCGACATATGAACGACCATTTTCTGACAATCGCAATCTGCCGTCTTTATCATTAGACTCCCAAAATTCGGGCTTCTTATCACGCAAGTCTGTAATGGCAATCGTCAGCAATGGGGAATGAAATATGCCAGGCGCAATGTCA
This sequence comes from uncultured Kiritimatiellota bacterium, assembly GCA_934667425.1. Classification (GTDB taxonomy): domain Bacteria; phylum Verrucomicrobiota; class Kiritimatiellia; order RFP12; family UBA1067; genus UBA1731. Next base: position 83,695 of record CAKULV010000005.1, read on the forward strand.
TAAGACGCGTCAAGCCACCCAAAATCATCCTGAGATTTTCCTGAATTGTACAATTTATAAGCTTTTATCAATACAAGCATCTCTTGTATTGTATAACCATGATCACACGCCAATTGCTTAAATGCGTCCTGAAAATCTGCACTGCGAGACCTCATTTTGACACTCCTTTCTTCTTCGGTAATAATCCTATTGGCTTTTGATATTTCACGAACTCAACTGAATTTGAATAGGCTGGATTATCTTTCTCATTAGGGTCAAACATAATGTCTATTGCCGTTCTTACTTCCTCGCACAAGTCGAACGCAAAAAGGATTATGGCATTGAAACCACCCTCAGTATACTTCTGAACATCCGAACGCTTCCCATAATTCAAATCATGCGTAATGACAACAGTGGGTAAAGCAACCTTCTTTGCAGACGTTCGTTTTCCCTTTAACTGCTTATATAACGACATCGAATGGACAACACCGCACCGAAACGTCTCATACATATCTTGCTTGTAGGCTTTGTACTTGGGCAAATATCTTTCGATGAAGTCCCTATATTTTTTACTAGACTTGTCTCCTCGTTCATTTGTCCCATAGGCTAACTCTGAGAGGAATCCAATAAAAGAAGCTATACATACAAATGCCGATGGCGTATGGGAGAAATGATTGATCATCTCTATTTCCGCCAACCGATCAATGCAATATTTCTTAACTTCTTTCTGAGTCCATTTTTTCATACTCCTGATCCTTTCGTATTTAAACCCAGTAATTCATCCAACGGTGCTGATATGGTTGGCTTAACGAGTTCAACACCGATTCTATGAGACACCTTTTTCTTATTCCCATAATATCTGTACGCCGACGCAAGTGATGTACTGTCAGTCGCCATAATGCTCAGCCGCTTTGTGAGCATGACAACCATTGGCAATGAATCAGCATAATCAAGGGTCTCTAAAAGGTAAACCTCCCGAAGTTTCTTGGTCAAAGCGCGATCAAACAACTCAATGTCACATTTTGCCCATATCTCTCTCCACCCATTGTATCGCGAGTCGGTTGCATTTTTGTATGTAGGATCTTTCTTTGCAACAGAAATCCTGACCAAATACGGAACCACCGGCCATCGGTTTACACTCTGTACCGTTGGCCCCATCATTTTTGCTTCCTCGTTTATACTGTTCGCGCGCCCACGGGCATCTCTTTCTGCTGCTGTTTTACTCATGCCACCACCTTCTTGATTCAATTGAGAGGTAATTGCAAAACCTCCCGCACATTTGGTAGGGTCACGCGTCCCGCGTGACCGCGGACGCGCGAGACGCGCGTCCATACCGGGTTTTGCAATTGCCTCTTGAAGTTCATTTAATCTTCTCCTCCGAGCCTACTTGATAGTTGCGAAAACACGATATCCGACAAGATGCCCGTTATACCACTCGCGGTTGACACTTGCTGCCGAATTTGCAGTACAAGCAGAATATGCCTTTTTGGCACTTCCACCCATGACATAAAAGCCGGCGGCATACTCATAATTTGGATTCTGCTCAGAAGTAACCTCTTGCGCATTCCCATGCATATCATACAGTCCCCAAGCATTTGGTGCATACGAACCTACTGCTGTCGTTTCACTATCATACCCTCCTTTGCCGTCCGAAGTGTTCCCACTATAACGTCCAACAAGCTTCATACCGGCTTCGGTATCTGTTCCATTATTGAACTTTGTTGTCATCCCCGCCCTACAAGCATACTCCCACTGCTTCCGCGTGGGTTTCACAACAGAAAGGGTTGTAACCTTCTTATTCAATGCACTTACAAATCTAGTGTCGCAAGGTTCTGTCATGTAACTACCAGCAACTGGCCGAGTGTCACCCTTTGGTAGAATGCCCGTGTTCGGATGATCACCAACATACAAATCCCCAACAACCCGCTGATATTGTTTTTGTGTGACTTCAAAAATACCAACCCACATGTCACTTGACATAGATCCTCCAGCCGAATTCGACCCTTTCTTAATCTTACGCAACACCAATTTCGATGTCTTGTACGTATTATTCCATCCTCCACTTGGCACATCATACAAATAACTAATCGGATACGAACCAGCCAAATCAATAACCATATATAACGGGTCTGCGGTCACTGCCGTTCCCGTCACCGTCACCCTATCACACTTGAAATCCTTCGGCAAATCTGCGGATGCATCCCATACCCAGCTGTAGGTGCCGGGGAGGAGCTGTTCCTTCGCAGCGGCGGCGGTGCCATCGGCCTTGCGGATGGTTCGCATCGCGATGTTGGTGTTGCCCACCATGTCCTTCGCCGTGAAGGAGGTGTCGTATTTCGTGCCCGCATCGCCTGTGATAGTGAAATGCAGATCCACCAGCCCGTTCCACGGATACCGCTGCCGAGCCGTCACGTCAGAGACTGTGGCGGCAGTGGCGATCAATAGGCTCGAAAAGCACAAAGCCGCACAAAGCAAAGACTTCATCACAATTCCTCCTGATGTCGTCTTGGCACATAGCGGAACAAATGCCCCAGGCTTCACTTCGCTTATTACGCCATCGCTTTTCAACTGATCAAGCACTACCCTCACCTCTCCAAGATCAACGGTTAGTCTTGAAGCCGAAGCAAGTTGTTGCCCAATTTCTGTAATCGTAATTGGATCCTTAAAATACCGCCAGTTATTAGAAATGATTTCTCTTATGGCATCCTTCATTGGGAACTCCTTTACTGTAAAACCATGAATGCACCAACATCCGCTATTTCTTCAATGCGCTGCTTCCGACGCACCGGCAAATCACAACGGAGACAACCGCCACGGCAACGATCATCAGCAACGCCAACGCATGCGGATTGTTGCCTTGAACAAAAACCCGGACACACGAACGCCCTGCGATGCAGACACCAAAATGAGCGAGTCCTATGATACACCACGCAAGCATAGACACCTGTCCCATGACGATTGGGATTTTGGAAACCGAATAGGCCCCCGCATGTTGAGAAAGAAGATTACTATCTACTGGTTGCAGATGCCGACGAATGCATCGCTTATCGAAATCAAGATACGAAAGAATCAATTCCTCATCTGGAACACTTTCAAAAAGGCCATGTTCCCTGTACGTCTTCTGGAAATAGGCCAGCATTGCCTCATAACGCTCAAACCATGCCTTTGAGCCTTTCGCCGTTGTTGTCCAAAGAATCGAGAAGAGGAATCCGAACGCACTCGCGCCAATGGCCACAAGATTAAACACCTCCCAATTTCTGACGCCATCAAGACCTTTGAGAATCAATGCGCCATATCCGGCGTATGTCAAGCCCATAAACGCGCCCAGCAAAGTCAGTCGCGTCCACAGCATCTGAATTTCAAGGTCACGACACTGCCAGAGACACGAGTAAACCTTGGACAAATGAATCGGATTCTGGACGCTCATTTCATTTCCTTGCAAGTTTGCAGAGCATTAGTCAGCGCTTGCGAAAATCGTTCAAACTCAACCTTTGGTCCGAGGAAACTAATCGAGGTACTTACATCTGAAGTTTCTCCACACCTAAACCGATCCACCGACACTACGCTTTTCTGCACATCACGATGACAAATGTATATCCCAAAGGCAACAGTTATTCCTGTTAGAATTGCATACGGGACAATACGCCACAACAACTCCCTCCAAGTATCTACGCGTCCGAACTCCATTTCAACCAGAGTACACTTTATATCCCCCATCACTTTCTGAAACTTCTCACATGATGAAGGACATTCCTTATCTTTACAATTGATGCAACATACGGGCGGGACAAGAACGCCACCGTCCTTTGCCCGCATACTCAGCGACTTCAGATATCGCTCCATAATCTCTTCATCACTCCTTCCGCGCCGCCTTAAACCTCGGCCCAACCACTCGGCGCAGAAAAGAAAGTGGCGTGCCTTCACATCGGGATGAGGCACGTCACGCACTTTGAAAAAATGAAGTGGCGTGTCCCATGTCATCCACGTCTATTCTGAGGCATCGCCAAACGCCCTTGCAAAAACATGAATGATGAAACACGCCACGTGTGAGTTACACACGTAGCGCGATCACCGTATTCCGCTTTTGCTATTGAATCTTTGGCGAAGTTTCAGAATAAGCGTCATACGCTGATTCGCGTACGCTGCACGGGTTAGGTTGCCCACCCCGCGCTATCTCCCGCTCCTCGGTTGCGGACGCGACAAGCGCGTCCCTCCCATGTGGGAAGCCAGCCGTTTTAGGTACTACGACCGGTCTAAATGTTTCAATTTCCTGTCAGGTCTTTCCTTTCAGTTGAGTCCAAGGATATGAAAATCGTTGATATTGTAGCACATCTCGCTCCGACTGAACAGGGGGGCTTGAAAATTCGACTCCAACCGCAAACAGCTTCTGCGCCCGCCTTGTGCCCCCTCTGCGGCTAAGACTTGAAAACGAAGCTCCGCTCAAATCCCCCTGAAGCCCCCTTCATTCGCCCCGCCACTTCATCTTTAGCCGCAAGGCGCGGCTCCGCCGCTGGCACAGAGGGGGCGCACTCAAGGGGGAAATCTGGCGAGCCCCCTGCGCTCAGGCCTGAAAGTTCACGACTTACTGACGGA
>CAKULV010000006.1 GCA_934667425.1 uncultured Kiritimatiellota bacterium
TGCCATCCTACATCCCGCCTCCCATTGTCCAACTCATTGCCCATACACTATGGTCATTTACTTTGGCAAGTCACCCAAAATCGGTTTACGTTATTTTTTGTTGCAATCGCTCGTGAATTGTGCTATCTTACGTGCCCTCTTTATCGAAAACGAACAGGAAAAAGAAAATGGTCAAAATCAGAATGCGTCGTACTGGGTGCAAGAACCACGCAGCCTACCGTATTGTTGCGGCGGATGAGCGTTCGCCCCGCGACGGCAAGTTCCTCGAGATTCTCGGCTGGTACGATACCGCCCTCAAGGAAAACAACTTCAAACTCGATCTGGAGCGCGTCGAACACTGGCTCAGCAAGGGCGCGAAGCCGTCCGAGACGGTGGCTTCCCTTATCCGCCGCGCAAAGAACCCGGCGCTCAAGCCTCACCACGCCGTCAAGGCGAAGGCTCCTGCCAAGAAGGAAGCTGCTCCCGCAGCCTAACCTGAAGAAAGAAGGTCAGAAATGGGTATTAAGATTCTGGATAAGATCAACGCCGAGCAGACCGCAAAGCTTGCCGACAAGAATTTCCCCGAGTTCAAGGCCGGAGACATCGTCCGCGTCTCCATCCGCGTCAGGGAAGGCGACAAGACTCGTCTGCAGGATTTCGAGGGCAAGGTTCTCGCGGTTGACAATGGCCGCAAGAACGCTTCGGGCAACTTCACGGTGTCCCGCGACAGCTACGGGGTGCGCGTCGAGAAGCTCTTCCCGTTCAACAGCCCTGCGATCGAGAAGATCCGTGTTGTGAAGAAGAACCCGTCCTGGAGGGCCAAGCTCTACACCGAGCGCACGTTCTGCTCGCACAAGGCGGTCCGCAAGCTCGTCAAGAAGTAATAGCGGGCTTTCGAGACGCAAATAAAGGCGGACGCCCGGAGATTTGCCGGACGTCCGTTTGCTTAAATGAGATGAAGACGAGAACATTTATAGACCAGGTGGATGTTGTGGTTCGCTCAGGCAAGGGGGGCGATGGGGCCGCGACATTTCGGCGTGAGGCTCTCGTCATGTTTGGCGGACCGGATGGCGGCGATGGCGGGCGCGGCGGCGATGTGGTCCTGCGCGCAAGCACTCATGTGAGTTCGCTTGTCTCGCTCTATTTTGATCCGCACCTGTTCGCCGAGGATGGAGTGCCGGGGTCTGGCCGCAAATGCTACGGCAGGCGGGGCAAGGATCTCGTGGTGGATGTGCCGCCCGGGACGCTGGTGACCGATTCCGATACGGGCCTTGTCGTCGCCGACATAGTCGAGCCGGGGCAGAAGGTGATTGTCGCAAAGGGCGGGGCCGGCGGTTTCGGCAACGTGCATTTCAAGAGTTCCGTCAACCAGGCGCCAACAGAACACACTCCGGGCGGCCCCGCCGAAGAGCGCCGTCTGCACCTCGAGCTCAAGACGATTGCCGATGCGGGTCTGCTTGGCTTCCCCAACGCCGGAAAAAGCTCCCTGCTCTCCGCCGTATCGGCGGCTACGCCGAAGATAGCATCCTATCCGTTCACTACGCTAAACCCGATAGTCGGGACGATGGTCTACCACGATTTCGCCAAGATTCGCGTCGCGGATGTGCCGGGCATAATCGAGGGGGCCTCCAGGGGCGTCGGGCTTGGCTTTGCGTTCCTCAAGCACCTTGAGCGCAGCCGGGTGATGGTTTACGTGATCGACATGGCCGGCACGGACGGGCGTGAGCCGTGGGAGGACTACCGCGTACTCTCCAAGGAGATCGCCGGATACAACACGGAGTTGCCGGAGCGTCCCTCCATCGTTGTGGCGAACAAGATGGACAAGGCTGCGGCCCGGAAGAACCTTCGCCGCTTCGTGAGGGAGACTGGCGTGACGCCGATAGCGCTCTGCTGCGAGGCCGGGCAGAAGGAATTGCGGGAATATGCCGACCTGAAGGATTGGGAAGGGCCTGTCGGGATGGATGAGTTCCGCCGGATCCTGCGCGAGGTCGTGAAGCCCAAGGCGCCGGCGGACGACAAGCCCGATTTGAGTTCCATGCCGGATACCACCGGCGACGAGATTCCGGCCGACGCGATGAGGTTCGCCACGTTCCTGAAGCTCGATTCGCCCAAGAAGAAATCCCACCCGTCTCGCGGCAACATCCACTGAACCCCGCCGCCTGAGTCCGCATTGGCTGTTGTGGAGGTAGGCGCGATGAGATGCAATGCATGACAAGAAACGACTGTACGTAATGTTTGTGGCGGCGTGTTGTGCCGTCAGTGCGGCGTGGGCGAAGCCCGTGTCGGAAGCGGGCCTGAAGATCATGAGCTTCAACGTCCGCCACTGCGAGGGCATGGACGGCAGGATCGACGTCGCGCGGACGGCCGCGCGCATTCGGGCCGAGAATCCAGATTTCGCCTGCCTTCAGGAGATAGACCGGCGGACGGCACGTACGCAAGGCATCGATCAGCCGTGCGAACTCGGTCGCCTGACGGGCCTGCACGCGACGTTCGCGAAGGCGATCCCGTATCGCGGCGGCGAATACGGCCTCCTGATGCTCTCGCGCGAGAAGCCGCTTGCGGTAGAGCGAATCCCGTTGCCCGGCAAGGAGCCGCGTGTCCTGCTCGTCTGCGAGTTTGCGGATGTCGTCGTCGCGACGTCGCACCTTTCCGTCGATACCGACGCGGACCGTGCGGCGTCCGTGCCGCTGATCCGCAGGGCCTTTGCGAAATACGCGAAGCCCGTCTTTTTCACGGGAGACTGGAACGCGACGCCTGATTCGGATGTGGTTGCGTCGCTGGGAGAGTTCCTGACGATCCAGTCCGAGACGAAGTGCCAGACTTTTCATGGGTGTCCGATTAGAGGCCCGGACGGACGACCGCTCGACATGGCGACGTTCTGCATCGACTACATCGCCTGCGACCGGACCCATGCGGCGGCCTTCAAGGTCACTGACGCACATGTTGTCGAAGACCGCGTGACGTCCGACCATGCGCCAATCGTCGCGACGTTCGTGCCGGCGGCGCGGATGCGTTAAGGCGCCACGGTCGGGAAGGCGATGTGACGAGCGTATTCATGGCCTATGGCCGCACGTATGAGACAAACGGGGGCAGATTCCAGTGCATAAGATGCAATGGCATCTGCACTAACCTTGGAATATGCGGCATTTTCTTGTCATGCCGAGGTCTGCTTTGGTCGAGTGCTGTGCAATAGAAGCCGAGCACGGCCCCGATGCCGCGCATTCGCCTGAATTCTCCAGAGAATATCGTCGCGAGGTATCCGAACTCGTTCGGCGGAGAAGATGTACGCAAGTTGGACGCGCATGAGCAGGTTCACCTGCCCGGAGTTAGACCATTCTTTGGCACTGGTTCTCTTCCCTGCGGCTATGATGTCCGAAGCCATTCGACACGCTTGTCCAGGATCAGGCTTGCGACCGCACGGAAAATGCAATGCGAGCTTTCGTCCCTCACTTTTTGCAAAAAGTGAGGGACGAAAGCAACCACAGTTATCTTGGATAGCCTGTTTGTGATGGCTCAAGACATATTACACAACCATCCTCTTCCAAAATCGACCTATGGGATCTGACAACTCCCCCTATGCTTCCAAAGAATGGCTGAAGTGCCTTTGGGGGTCGCCAGTCATGGTCAAGAGTGAGGATATGCCCTAAAGGAACCCCTTATCGACGAGTTGCATCATTCCGCGCCGCCTCACTTTTTGCAAAAAGCGAGGCGGCGCGGAATGGGGGAAACTTTGGTATACTTGTGCGCATGTGGGCAAATTCTTTCTGGAAGGTATGTGCGGCGCTGGATAATCCGCATCGCCTAAAGCTTCTGCGGCTGCTGCTGGCGGACAGGGAATATCCGTGCGTCAACGAGATTGCGGATAAGATGGATCTCAACGTCGGTGCGACGAGTTCCTATCTCAAGCAGCTGCGGGACGCAGGGCTTGTTACGTCGGCGTGTTCCGAACGCCGCGTGTATTACCGTGCGATCCCAGGCGATGTGCGTTGCGAGATGGTCATAGAGGCCTTCCGCCATTTCTTCGAGGCGACGCCGTCGGAAGACCGGCTTCATGAATTGCTGAAAGTCATTCGTGCGCTTGCGCATCGTCGGCGCAATGCGTATTTGCGTTTCCTGAATGGGCGGCCCGGAGCCGATGCGATGGAAGCGGCGAAGGCCCTCGATATGCCGCCCGCTACCGTTGACCGCATCTTCAATCAGTTGGGGCATGCGCACCTTGTGGATGCGACGGGTTCTGTCACATATACAGGACGCCAACCCGAAGACGCGCTGGTGCGGGAGACACTTGCATGACCATCCGCCTCACTTTTTGCAAAAAGTGAGGCGGAGATCTTGTGGTGAACTTTTGAAGTAAAGGGGTCGCAATGTTCCGTATGGATGGTCTCCTGTCTGTTCTGCTACCACTGGTGGTTAGCGCCTTGGCTTGGTGCCGTCGGCGCAATGTCGGCATTTTGACGTGGGCGCTTCGCATCACCCCGATAGTGGCACTCCCCGTTAACATTGCTTTCGGTGCGTTGTTTTACGGTTCTGTATTTGCAATGAGCCTGTCCATCTTGACGTTGTTCGGCAAGTCGGCGCTGTTGGCAATGGTTGCGCTGATGGCGTTGTTGGCCATTTGCGGCATGATCGTCTGGTGGCCTGGATTTAAATTGAAGTCTCCGGTGAACAGGTGGCCGCGTATGGCGTTCTGGAGTGTCTATGCCTGCTGTAGCGTTTCAATCTCGCTTGGTCTTATGGTTGCGATTCCGTCCGCATATCTTGGCGCGGGAATGGCCTACGATTGTCGGACTATTGACCGGTCGTACGCGACATGGGAAGAAATGGTGCGCGGCTCCCGCTCTAAACGGTTTGCAGAATGGCTTCCGCATACTGCTACCAACATCCATTATCTCAGCCATGGGAAGTTCGGCGAAACTACGGAACGACTGACCTGTCGCTGCAAAGAAGCTGATCTTGTCCGCTTTGCGCACGAACATGCGTATCCGCTTGCGACAAATGCGTTTACCATGCTGGACTATTACATCCCCGAACAGGGTGATGTGAGTTGGGCCTATGCGCAGATGGCAAAAGATCCGGAAACGCAACGCCGTCTTGTCTTTGGAGACAGACCGTTGCCAGAGCGCTTCATTTCGTTGACATGCAGCCGTGCGTTCGATGGTGGAGCAAGTGGCGGTCAATGGCGCGTAATACTTGTGCTTGATCGGGATACGGACGAGCTTACAGGCTACCATTGGGCGAATTGGCTGTAGCATTATCCGGCCTGTTACGGATTGTGCGCGTGAAAAACAGAGAACAAACAGGGGCAGGTACGCCGAGCATAGGATTAGTGCATAGGATTTTGCCATTGGAGCGCCGGGTCGCTTGCCAGCGCAATGGGATTGTGGCATAATAGGGGACTATGAAAACGACATTGGCTTATCTCTGCGCTGTGGTCGCGTTGGCTGGCTGCACCTCCATCCACAAGTCGGCGCCTGCGCACGACACTCTGATCTCCCATCGCGGCGAATCGCATGACGCACCGGAAAACACGATTCCGGCGTACCGCATGGCGGTTGAGCGAGGCTTCGGTTTCGAGTGCGATGTGTACCTGTCTGCGGACGGGCGCGTGTTCACCTTCCATGACGGCAACCTGAAGCGCACTTCCGGCGGCAAGCTTGACAAGCCGTGCACGGAGGCGGTCTGGGAAACGGAGATCTCAACGCTGAACGTTGGCGGTTGGGGACGCTGGAAAGGCTCCCGGTTCGACCCCACCCGTCCAGCGCTTCTGGAGGAGGTGTGCGCCCTTGCGCGGAACGGACGCTGGATATACTGCGAGGTGAAGGGCAAGGATACGCATGTCGTTTCGGCCATCAGGAAAGTGCTTGAGTCGCAGAGTGTGGCCACGCCGGAGAACTTCCTGTTCATAGCCTTCAGCCAAGATGTCTGCATCGAGCTCAAGCGCCAGTTGCCGTCGTACAAGGTCTATTGGCTGACCGGCAGCAAGGGCGCGACAGAGAAGGTCATCATCGATACGCTTAGACGCATTGGGGCGGATGGCGTGGATATCGCCTATAATTCCGACTTGCATACGAAGCATTTCATCCGCAGGATACAAGAGGCGGGGTATTCGTTTCATGTGTGGACGATAGACGATCCCGCAAAGGCCGCCGAAGCTTTCTCTCGTGGCGTCGATACGGTGACGACGAATCGCGCCAAATACATACTTGATGCGCTCGGCGGCAAGTGAGCCGGGCAAAAACGCAGGAGAGGATGGGAAGTGCCATGAAGATACTTGTGATAAGCGGGTCGCCGCGTGGGATTTCTGCAGTTGCGGGACACGAGACAAAGTTCATCGAGTTGCCGCGTCCGGGAGGCGTGGTCGAGCCTGTGCCGTTCGATTCGTGCAGCGAACGATTGGCGGATGCGTTCATCGCAGGTGCAGCGGAATCCGGTCACGAATGCGTGAAGAAGACCCTTCACAGGCTGCGGAACATAAGCCCGTGCCGTGCATGCTACGGCTGCGTGAAGACCGGCAAGTGCGTAATCCGGGACGATATGCAGGAGCTGTACCGGGAGTTCGATGTCGCGGAAGGTGTGGTGTTCGTGTCGCCGCTCTATTACGCGACGCTTCCCGCGCAGGTCATGGCGGTCGTAAACCGTCTCTATCCGTACTGGATAGACGGCATCCGCTATCCGAAGCTCAAGGCGGCTGGCGTAATAGGCGTTTCCGCCGACTTTGGCCAGAAGTGGGATATATTCGACGCCACATGGCGAAGCATCTTCGGGGAGATCGGATGGCCGGAGAGGGGCATCATCCATGCGCCCCGGTTCATGGAGCACACGGAAGAGTATCTCTCCGCAGCGAGAAGGTTCGGTAGCGAATTCGGCCGCTGACGCCATTCAGCTCCGCTTGCCGAACAGGTCTTTCCGGAAACGCCCTGGCGTGATCCCGAAAGCACTGCGGAATGCGTTTGCGAGATGGGCGGCGTGGCAGAAGCCGGTCTCCGATGCGATGGCAAGGAGGGTCTTGTCTGTATCTGCCAGGAGGACTTTGGCGCGGGCAAGCCGCTGTCGGGCAAGCTCCTCTGTGAGCGTATGCCCAAGCTCTTGCCTTGCGATCCGGTTTAGTTCCTTGCGCGGCATCCCAAGCTCGGCTGCGATCTGCTCTATCCCGGTTGACTTAGATATGTCTCGCCTGATTATCGCAAACGCCCTGCGCAGCTGGGGGCTATCGGCGGCCTCGACCTCGGTTGACTGCCTCACGGCGACTCCGCATGGCTTTATGAGAATGGATTGCGCAGGCATTGCCGAAGTGGAGCCCATGAGCCTTTGGAGAAGCGCGGCGCCTTCATATCCAATGCGTTCAAGGTCGTGCCGTATCGAGGAGAGCGGAGTCGGCTGATTCAGGCAGATCAGCTCATTGTTGTCCACGCCGAGGATGGCGACCTCTTCGGGCACTACGATGTGCGCGTCGCGGCAGGCGTTGAGGACCCGGGACGCGTCGTTGTCGGAATACGCAAATACGGCAATCGGCTTCGGCAGCGTTGAGAGGCGCCTGGCGAGGTGGGGGCGGTCGAGTCCCGCGAGGTCGATCGCGTCAGGGAATCCGTTCTCGGCGAGCCCCTGGAAGCGCAGCCGCTGCACGTTCCCCCACTTTGACGAGAACCATGCTGCCCGGTGAAACCCTCTCTCTTGAAAATGCTCTGCGGCAATCCTTCCCATCTCAATGTTGTCGCCGCATACGCGCGGGACATGAAGCGATGGGGCGGCGTTTGTGAGATCGACGACCGGGATACCGCGTCTGCGGGTGCGCTTTACGAACTCCATGAGGGAGGCTCGGTTCTGCCCGATGGTCGCCAGTACGCCGTCGCCCCGCCAGTCGGCAGGCGGATGCTCACGGTCGTCGATAGTGACGAACCAGCCGTTGTCGTGCGCGAATCTCGTGATGCCACGCAGACATGCCGCCACAGTCGGGCTGACCAGCAATAGGACGTCTTTGTGTGTCATGCGGGCAAGTTTACCATAGTGCCCGCCGCTTTGCAATTTGCCGCTCGCTGGAGTCTTGCGGCGCGGCCTGGCGATATCGCGACGGCGCTGATGCAGATGTCGTAGATCTCATAGTTAACGCACAGGGGCTTCTGGCCGTTGAGTCGTGATCGCGGGGTTAGGCGGTGCCATTGGCATTGCGCCATGCGCGCATCGTAATTCCAAAACGACGCTTGAACAGTTCCTTGGGATAGGTTTCGTTCGGAAATCCGCAGTCCTCGGTGATCTTTTTGATGGGAAGCTTTGTTTCCGTTAGGAGTTTCCTTACCTTCTTAATCTTGAAGTCCTGGATGGTCTCGGCGACCGTGCGCCCGCTGAACTCATGGAAACGAAGATCAAGCAGACGGCGGGAGACGCCGAGATGCGTGGCGACGACAGCCGGTGTGATGCCGGACGTCGCGTTCTTATGCATGAAGGAGAGCGCCTCGCGGATGATGTGTGCGGCCGGTACGAGCGGGCGGGATGATTCGCGTTCGACGAATCGGTGTCCTTTGCAAAGGATGGTGCGGGGCGAATAGGATTGACGCCCGTTCAGCATCGCCTGTAGCTCGGCGGCGGCTTTGAATCCTACATCTTCATGATCTGGCAGGATGCTTGAAAGCGGGACCTTTGCCATATCGCACAGGAGAGCATCGTTGTCCACTCCGATCACGGCCAAGGACTGAGGCACTGCGATTTGTTCGGTGGCGGCAGTCTCCAGGACAGAGAAGGCGAGTGTATCGTTTGCCGCCATTACGGCGGCAGGCTTAGGGAGGGCATTGAGCCAGCCCGAGAGTCTATCTTCCCCGCAGTGTTCGAAATAGGGGCAGCGGTTGCTTAGACGATTGAATTCGGCCTTGAAATGCTCTGCCCGCAGGTTGGCCCAGCAGGTGCTTTGTGAAGGCTTGACGAAAGCGCACGCGGCGAAGCGCCCGTAAGAGCAGAGTCGTTCGGCGCCGAAACGCCCGATCTCGCCATCGTCAATCTTCACAAGAGCGATACGCGCTGATTTGCTCAGTCTGGATGTCGGTCGCGAGCCGATGGCGACAATTGGCATGTCGGCCCTTGCGAGCATGTTCTGGATGTCGTATTGCGTTGATTCCGTTGTGATGACGCCGTCGATTTCGTCTAACTTGATCTCGGACGATGCGCGGGATGTCTGGCTTTCGTCGGACTGAACGAGACGAAGATGCCAACGCATGTTCTCCCGGGTGAATCGGAAGATCCCGCAAAGACAGTCTCGCCGGGACGTCTTGCCGATGTTGGTGATTATTACTACATTCTTTTTAGCGAGAAGTGGCATAACGCGGATTATAGCGGAACTGTGGCTGCCGAGTCAATCGGGGCGTGCTTTGCAGCGAATGTTTCAATTGCCTGGAAACGAATGTTGGTGAATGCTGCTTTTGGTATAATGCCGCCGCAATTTCAAACCATAAGGAAAGGAGTTAATCTGTGGCTACAGGACTCGACGGAAGGCCGCATGCGGGAAATCTGCAAGTACGGCTTAAGAAGTATGGTAAGTTCGCATCTGGGAAGCCGAGGCGAGGGGTTTTGAACAGCATTGTTTCCGCATTCGGGGCTGTGGCGTGTGTGCTGCCCCTAATCGCGGCCCCGGCCATCGACTCGACATCGATGACTTTCGTATCATGTTCCAATGGGAATCGAGCCTCGATTGGCTATGAGTTGAGTGGGGCTCCGGCCATCGTGACTCTGGACGTTCAGACGAATACGATGGCGGACGCTTCCGGCGATTGGGTCTCTATCGGCGGCGAGAAAGTCCAGTCTCTGAGCGGGGATGTCAATCGTATTGTGCGGGCTAACGGACATCATGAGATCGTTTGGCGTGCCGGTGATGATTGGGGGCGCGAAATCAAGCTGACAGGAGGTGTTATCCGCGCGGAGGTGACGGCGTGGGCGACGAATGCGCCGCCCGAATGGCTGGTGATCGGTCTTCAGCGGCAGGGCGACGTTCGGTTCTATGCCGCATCGAATTTCGTGCCGCATGGCATCGGCGCAGATCTATACAAGGCTGAAGCGATCCTGATGCGCAAGATTGACGCGGCTGGTGTGGTGTGGCGGATGGGCGAGACGAAGGCTCAGACTGATGCCGCCACGTCAAATGGCGACTTGCGCGAAAAGTATTACGTGCAGGATCTTGCGCACAACGTGATGCTTACCGAGGACTACTACATCGGAGTCTATCCGGTGACGGTCGGCCAGTATGCCAACATGTGCGCGCGCAGGGAGCGCGGGGGCTATAACCAGCACATTGACGCGGCGTTGCGTCCTTTCTGCCCCATCGACGACGCTTCGGTGGCGGCCATCCGCGGATCGTCCGACACTGCCTGCCGCTGGCCTGAGAACGGGTACGAGGTCTCCAATGACAGCGCTCTCAAGGGACTCCGCGACAAGTGCCTACTCCCCAACATCGATTTGCCGACAGAGGAGCAGTGGGAGTTTGCCTGCCGAGCGGGCACGCGGACGTCGCTCAACAGCGGCGAGACGTATTCAGCCGCCCATTGTGAGACGTTAGGCTGGATCAGCACGAACAGCAAGGTGGACGACGGAACCGGGAAGATGGTCGCCTCCGTTCATCCCGTGGGACTCAAGAGGCCGAATGCGTTCGGGCTATATGACATGCATGGCAACGTGATGGAGGCGACGCTTTCGCGCTACCTTGACGATGTCAAGATGGGCGGAACGAACTTTGTCAACACTCTCGTCGCCGACTATGGCTATGGTGGCGTTACCGTCGATCCCGGGAGGCATGTCGCCGGTTCTGGCGTTGTCAAGCGCGGCGGATCCGTCAACACCTCTGCGGGGACTGCCCGTTCCGGACATCGCGAGAACGGATCCTATGGTTATGGCGGGTTAGCCTACGGCGGGTTCCGGTTGTGGCATCCGGCCTTGTTCAGGTGAAATCACGGAGGGACATGAAAATGAAAAGAATTATTGCGTCGTTCGTTCTTGGGCTTTCCGTTTCCGGGCTGGCCATTCCGGCAGGTGATGCCGACTTCTGGGACACGAGTGCATACGTCGAGCCGCAGATGGCCTCGGCAGTGTCGATGGAGTCGGTGTCATACGACGGATTCGTTAAGGCCGTGGCGGTCAAAGTCTGCGATTTCTTCTGCACTCTCCCGACTGGGATGATGCTGATTTTCCGCTGACGTGAAATCTTGACAAGGAGTCAATCATGAGGGAATGTCTTACGTTGCTTGCCGCTGTGTCGGCGATTTCGCTTCTGACGGCAGAGCCGTCCGTAAGCGCGGATTCGGTTCACGTTTCGCGTACGGCGTCTGGAGCCGTCAAGATCTCCTATACGCTGACAGGCGAGCCGGCGGTCATTACTATAGACATCCAGACGAACACGCAGGCTAATGCGGCCGGAAGCTGGGTGTCGATGGATGGTACGGCGCTGGCGAGTCTGGCCGGCGCGGTGAACCGTCCGGTAAGCGTGCTGGGGGAGGAGTCCGTCGCCTACTGGTTTCCCGCCAAGTCCATGGCTGGGGTGGCTGGCGATGCCCTGCGCGTGACGGTGAACGCCTGGCCGGCCACTGTGCCGCCCGACTATATGGTTGCCGACCTGACGCACCCTGACGTGCGGTTCTACGTTTCGACGAACGCGCTGCCCGGTGGCCTCGGCAACCCCGCCTATCGACGGGACAAGCTCGTGATGCGCAAGATTCCGGCGAAGGGTGTCGTATGGCTGATGGGTTCGCCGAACAAGCTGACGGATCTGGACAACGCCACCATAAACAACTTTGCGCACAAGGTCCGATTGACCTCCGACTACTACGCCGGCGTCTTCGAGCTGACGCAGGGGCAGCTGGAGGCGTTGGGGTGCGCGAACAACAGCAAGTTTGCGGCGGAAGCGAATCACGAAGCGCTGCCGGCGGAACGCCTGGGCTGGCGCAGCATTTATGCGATGATGGACGTTCTGCGCGTGCGCAGCGGCATCGTCGACATGGATCTGCCGACAGAAGCCCAGTGGGAATACGCCTGCCACGCAGGGTGCGGCGGCGAACTCCACAACGGGTTGCCTTGGACGGAGTCCAACCTGAAGAAAATCGCCTGGTTCAAGGCAAATGCGTCGAAGACAAAGCCAGTCGGTCTGCTTGCGCCGAATGCGTTCGGTCTCTACGACATGTTGGGCAACGTCTGGGAGTTCACCAAGGACGCCATGGGGATCAACTCCGGCGGCAATTATTATTTGGAGAGTTATCAAAGCTCGTTGGCGTCGGATTGGGCTGCGGGCGGAATCACGGACGATCCGCCCGGCGCGACCAACGAGAGCGGACGCAAGATGAAGCGCGGCGGATCCTGGTACGAGGGTCGGGAGGATGAAGGCGGCGTCCATCGTTCGAATTTCCGCTCCGATGCATCTACGTATTGGGACGAGGGACCGGGCGGCAATGTCGGCTACATCGGCTGTCGCGTGTTCTGCTCGGCCGACGGAGCAGTCGCCGGCGCGAATGGCTGCCCACAGGCACAGTGAATGTGTAAAAATGACGGGAACTCTGGAGGATAGATGCAAATGACGATAGGAAAGCCGGGTGCGGGAATGCCATACGTCCGGAAGTTCGCCGTCCTGTTGCTGACGTGTGCCGCATCGACCACGTGCCAGTTGATGGCGGACGGGAACCAAGAGCAACCGGCGGCGGAGATCGTCGTTCCCGCGCACGCAAACGGCGTCGAACAGCGTGCGGCCGACGAGCTGCGCTACCACATCGGCAAGGCGGTCGGATGCGAGCCGGAGATCGTAAGCGAAGACAAGCTTGGCCCGAAGGGCGCACGGCATCGCTTTTACCTTGGCGCCACTGAGGCGGCGAGGAGGGCTATGCTTCCGGTCGGGGGGCTGGCAGACGAGGAACGCATTCTCAAGACCATCGGTGGCGATACGTTTCTCCTTGGCGGCGACGAACCGCTGCGCAAGGGCGTTCCCTGGATCGATCTCCAGTGGGGGGCGCATGCCTACGGTACGCTCTATGCCGTCTATGAGTATCTGGAGCGCGAACTCGGCGTCCGTTGGCTGTGGCCGGGTGAGCTGGGAACGTATGTCCCGAAGCGGATGGCGTTGCCGGAGCCGCAGCTGGACGAGAGGGGGATCGAGCCGTTGCAGATGCGCCGTTGGCATGGCACGGGAGGCTCCGCCGAGAAAACGATGTATGGATGGAAGGATGCCGCAACGCGCGCGCGCTTCTTCGAGGAGCAGGCGAAGTTCATGATCCGTCATCGCTGCGGCCAGCGCATCAATTTCAAGTCTGGCCATGCCTTCGGGAAGTATGTCGAGCGTTTCCTCGAGACGCATCCCGAATACTTCCAGTTGAAGCCTGACGGCACGCGCGGGCCATGGCACCCGGACAAGGCTGGCTGGAACTGCTCGATGTGCGTGTCGAATCCTGATCTCCCCAAGCTCGTGGCCGAGGACTGGTATCGGGGGTACGTGAAGCGTGCCGGGAAGGGCCGGTTCCCCGCGTGGCCTGTCGTCAACGCCTGCGAGAACGACTCGCCGGGCGCATGCCGCTGCGAGAAGTGTCGTTCGTGGGATGGCCCCGATCCGTGCTTCAAGCTGAACGCTTATTGGAACGGCTCGCGTGATGCCGATCCCGAGATGTCGTCTTCGCTCGGCGTTTACGGACGGCTGGCGGACATGAACCGATGGGGCGAGTCGGCCACCAAGCCGCCAACGCCCTATTCGGCGAATGTCGCGGACCGCTACGCGAAGTTCTATAACGCCGTACTTGCCGAAGCTCGGCGAAAGGTGCCGGAGGCGCGTGTTGTCGCCTACGCCTACCAGAACTATCTGGAGGGACCGATCAACACGAAGGTAGATCCGGCCGTCATCATCGATTACGTTCCGCGCATGTACCTGCCGTACGACAGGGAGGAGTCGGACTTTCTGCGGAGGGGATGGATGAACTGGCGCAGGGCCGGCGTGCGCGACCT
The DNA here is from genome assembly GCA_934667425.1 of uncultured Kiritimatiellota bacterium. Lineage (GTDB taxonomy): Bacteria > Verrucomicrobiota > Kiritimatiellia > RFP12 > UBA1067 > UBA1731. The sequence continues at coordinate 13,930 of CAKULV010000006.1, forward strand.
TATCTTCCGCCCTAACTTCACGCATGCCTTCGGCGGCTTCCCGGTCGATCAGGCCCGGCAATACTGCGAGGACATCGCCTGGTGCGCAGACCGAGGTCTCTTCGGCATCACGCTTGACTCGGTCATGGGCTCCTATTCCGCGCAGGCGATGCACGACTACGCGATCACTCGCTCGTTCCGCGATCCGAAGCGCGGCTATGAGAAGGCTCGTGCCGACATGGTTTCGGCATTCGGGAAGGCCGGCAATGCAGTCAACCGCTACTTCGACTTCATCGAATCCCATGCCAAGGCATGGACGCACGAGACGTTCGAGAAGATCCGTCAGGCGAACCCGATCGCGGGCGGCATCTTCGGTGGCGGTTTCAATCGTCAGGCCAACATCCTCGGAGACTTTTATTCAGATTCGTTCTTTGTAGAGGCCTACGCGCTTCTCGACGCGGCGGCGAGAGCGGCGGCGAACGATGCCGTGGTTCTTGATCGCATCGCTTTCCTGCGTACGGGCATCGTCAACACCGAGCTGACGCGCCGTACGCGCCTTGAACGCAAGGCGTTGGATGCGGATCCGGAAAGCGAGGCGAAAAGGGCGGCGTTTCTGGCGGCCTTTGAGAAGATGAACGCCTATCGCCTCTCCATCCCGTATGAATGTGCCCTAAACCTTCATCGCGAAGCGGTCAACGAGCTCAGGCAGCTACAGTGGCCGCATGAGGCGATTGACCTGACGAAAGAAAAGAAGCAATGACTACGACATTCCTGGTGTTGGCGGCGGCGACGATCCTGAAAACGGTTCCCGCGCCGCCGGACAACGGAGGTGCGCTTGCGCCGAACGCCTTTGATCCGTTTCCTGCCGGAACGATCGAGCCGCATGGCTGGCTCAGACATCAGCTCGATCTGCAGACGGAAGGCCTGCAGGGGAGGCTATACGAGACGAGCGAGTTCCTGGTCGAGGGCAATGGCTGGCTCAAGCCGGACAATGGCAGTAAGCATCCGTGCGTTCAGGGCTGGGAAGAGCAGGCATACTGGCTTCGGACTTTTGTAAGGCTCGGCATCCTGACGAAGAACGAGCGGATTATCGGCGTCTCTCGGAAGTGGATGGAGGCCATTCTCGCCGGAGCGGACACCGATGGCTGGTTCGGCCCGCGCATGCTCCGCAACCACAGACGCGCCGCGAACGACGGTTCGATCTGCCATGACATCTGGGCTCACATGGTGATGACCGAGGCACTGATGACCTGGTATGATTTCACGGGCGACGTGCGCATCCCCAAAATGCTGGCGGCGTTCGCGCGCTGGTGCAACAATGTGCCGCATGACGTGTTCCTGCTGGCGGATTCTCGCGGCGGCAACTGGCATTATGCCGTTCAAAGGGATCGTGCCTGCGATATCGTGCCGTCGCTCTTTCGCCTGTATGGGATCACAGGCGACAAAGCCTTCCTCGATTTTGCCGACAAGTGTTTCCGCCATCGCAGCCGGGCAGGGAGGAAGACGACTTACCTAGACAGCCACAACGTGAACTTCGCAGAGCGCTTCGCATACGAGACCGTCTTCTCGCGGCGGAGCCGTCTGCCCGCGCATCGGGCGTTCGCCGACTACTGGTTTGACTCAAACGCGCTCACGTGGGGCGGCGAGTTCCCGCGCTGGGGCTTCGCCTCCGACGAATGCGCGCGCGTCGGCTGCTTTGACGCGCGGTACGCGACCGAGACGTGCACGTGGGGCGAGTTCACGCGATCCTTTCATCTGCTGGGCGGCCTCACTGGCGAACCGAAGTGGGGTGATCGCGCCGAGGACGTCGTCTTCAACTGCTACCCTGTGACCTTTACGCCGGACTGGAAGAAGGTCCACTACCTGACGGCGGCGAACCAGGTCTCACAGGACGCCGGGACTGACCACAACTACCAGAAGCCGCCGCCGCGTCTGGCTTATTCTTCGACGCGCTACCGTTGCTGTCGCCATAACGCGGGGCTCACACTGCCGCTGTTCGCGGATAGGCTGACGCAGCGGACGCAGTCAGGCGATCTCGTCTTCTTCGCGTACGCGCCGCACGCTGGGCGGGACGGCGCGGTAGCATGGTCGCTTGAGACTCGTTATCCGTTCCGCGAACAGCTGAAGCTGAAGTTGAAGGATCTTGGTTCCCGCGCCGTATACCTGCGCGTGCCGGGCTGGGCGAAGGGCTTTGACGTCCGTCGCGGCGCGGAGGTCGTCGCAAAGACATCCGAGTCAGGAGTCTGGTTGAAGCTCACCGGACCTTGGGCCAAGGAAGAGCGTCTTGAGGTCTCGATGCGTGCAACGTGCGCCTTCACGCCGCATGTTCGCTCGGGGGCAGTGACGATAGATCGCGGGCCGCTGTCGTACTCGCTGGCGATCAAGGAACAGTATCGCGAGGTGCCTGAACCGACCTTCGCGCCGGACAAGAGCGGCATTCTGGCGAGTCATTTCCCGGAGGAGGCTGATGCCGCGACGGCGGCTAAGATGACTGAAGTTCTGCCGGCGAGCCCGTGGAACTACGCGCTCGACATCCGGCGTCCGCTGGAATACAGGGATCGTCCCTGGAGCGACGACTGCTTCTTTTCCGAGAATACGCCATGTGAGATTACGGCCTACGGTCGTAGGGTGCCGGAATGGAACGCTCAGGATTCCCAGCCTGCCGAGCTTCAGGAAAGTCCTGTGCGCACGCACGAGCCCGAAGAAAGGCTGACTTTTATTCCGATGGGTGCGGCACGGTGTCGCCTGACGGTGCTTCCGGTATACGGCGAGGAGAGCATGCTGTCCTATGAGTGGACGCGCGTGCCGGAGAAGACAATTCGCCCGAAGCGTCCGAAGATCATTACGCAGTAAGGTCGAGACGGACATGTCTGTGCTATCGTTGCTTTTGGCCGTGGCGACGCTGTCGCTGAACGGGATCTGGGATTTCAAGTTTCTGCCGTCCGAGACGAACGATGCGTCGCGAGTCGCATGGTCAAAGATCGAGGTGCCGTCGAACTGGGAGATGCAGGGCTTCGGAACGCCGCGCTACGGAACGGACATAGAAGGCAAGTGCATCTCGGGCGAAGTCGGCGTCTACCGCCGCACGTTTGACGTGCCGCAAGACTGGGGAGGTCGCCTTTTCCTGCGCTTTGACGGGGTGATGTTCGGCGCGTCCGTTACGATCAACGGACGGAAGGCGGCTGATTTCATCACCTCTTACAACCGGCGGGAGTTTGACGTGACGGAGTTCCTGCGGCGCGACGCGCCGAATGAGATTGTGGTGCGGACGCACGGCTATCCGAAGGGGGCCGAGTTTGATACGCACGACGACTGGATCCTTCACGGAATATTCCGTGACGTCACGCTGGTAAGTCGCCCGGAGGTGCATCTGCGTGACTGGATCCTGACTACGCGCCTTGACGGCGTCGATGCCGAGGTGAATGTGAGCGGTACGCTTACCGGCGCTGGCACGGTCGAGTGGTCGCTCGTTGCGCCCGACGGTCGGAAACTTGCCGTGGGAGAAGGGCTTGCCGCGCATCTGCGTGTCGAGCGGCCGCCGCTTTGGACGGCTGAGACGCCGCATCTTTGCCGTCTGGAAATGACCGTGAAGGACGCCGCCGGCGTGGTGACGGAATGTCTGACGGAACGTGTCGGACTTCGTGAGATCTCATGGGATGGGCGCATCTTTCGCGTGAACGGCAATCCGGTGAAGTTGCGCGGAGTTGATCATCATGATCTCTCGCCTGTCAACGGGCGGGCGATCACCGCCGAGGAACAGTTCCGAGACGTGCAGCTCATCAGGGCGGCGAACTGCAATTTTATTCGTACGAGCCACTATCCTCCGTCCGTTGCCCTAATGGATGCCTGCGACGAGCTGGGCGTATATTTGATGGACGAGATCCCGTTTGGCTACGGGGATAGGCACCTTACGGACTCATCTTATGGTCCGCTGCTCATTGAACGTGCAGAGCTGACGCTGGAGCGCGACAAGAACCGTCCGTCCGTCGTCATTTGGAGCGTTGGGAACGAGAACCCGATTACGGACATAATGCGTGCCGTGGCGCGGCGCGTGCGCGAGCTTGATCCGTCGCGACCGTGGTGCTTCCCGATGCAGCCGAATGAGTTCAAGCGAAGCATTGCGAAGATGCCGCCGTCTGACTTCGGAGATCTTGTCAACTGGCACTACCCACTCATTTGCGGCAGCTTTGATAAGATTCAGGCTGATTTGGATTCATTTGACCGTCCGTATCTCTTCGGCGAATATGCCCATGCCTATGGGACAGACTTCGGATATTTTGAGGACTACTGGACGCGCCTATGGGATGACCCGGCTTTCGCTGGCGGTGGCGTTTGGATGTTTCAGGATCAGGGCATTTTGCGCAAGGCCTCGGATCTTACTGAGAATGCCCTAATGAATCAGACTTGGCCGGATGCCGAGCATATCTACGATACTTTCGGCAGTTACGGCACGGACGGCATCGTCTATTCGGACCGCACTCCACTGACCAGCTATTACGAAGTCCGAAAGGTATACACCCCCGTCGTTTGTGGCCGTGCATATCTGCCTTTCCCGTCTGGAATTGGAACGAACTGGTGGATTTCCGTTGAGAACCGATACGATCACCTGCGGCTTGACCAGGCGGTTGAAGGTGAATGGCGCCTTCGGTTGGACCGTTCGATTGTGGCTTGCGGACGCCTGCCGGTGCCGCCGCTCGCGCCGCATGCCAAGGGTTTCTTGTGCTTGGACGGCGCACGACAGGAACTTGGCGATGCCTCGGTAATATGGCTTGAGGTTTTGTTCAGGAGCCGTGTGGAAGGGATGCGTGTCTACGAGAAGTCCTATGTGCTGACGGAAGCCTACGATAATGTTCGGAACGCGGCGCGAACGACGTTTGCTTTTGACTTGGCAACGGGTTTGGTTCGGATTGGTGATGCGGACGGGCGGACTGTGTTGGGGAGCCCAATCTTGGCGCGGGTGGATCGCCGTTCGATGATCGGCAAGGATTCGCATGTCGGCCATGTGCCGCCGCTTGTGCCGACTACAACGCGCATCGTCCATGAGTCTGAGGGACGGCTCGAACTTGCCGTCAGCTGGTCAAACTTGTCGGGCAGGGTGACGTTTGCCTCATCGGGAAAATCCGTGCGGATCGCGTACGAATTTCAGCCCATGCGCGAGATGGAGTTCGTCGAGGCTGGCCTTGCCTTCCGTCTACCGCGCGAGATGCGTCGATTTGACTGGGTGGGCGACGGTCCGTACGAGTCGTATCCGCATTGCTCGAAGTTGTCGGATTTTGGCATATGGTCGCTCGATCGCGATGATCTATACTTCCCCGGCAACCGTGCGAATGTGCGCGTGGCGGCGGCTTCCTTCCGGCAAGGGCCTGGGCTATTGTTGTTGCCAATGGTTCCCGCGAATGTCGTTTTTGAGCGTGATGAATACTCGGCTCTCATCGGACACAATGCGCATGTTGGCGGCAAGGGTGCAAAGTTCCGTCCTCCAGTCGGTCTCCGCACGTTCAAGAAGGGCGAGCGGCTGTCCGGGTCGTTCGATCTCCTTGCCGTCCCATCGGAGCGGCCACATGCCGTAAAGTCCCTTTTGGGAGAACCTACTTACCTTTCGCCGTTCCGTCCGTTCCACGCGGTATACGATCAGCAATAGGCGCGGGTTGTTTTGCGGCGCGGCCTAATGCGCACGGGACTTTCTGAACGACAGGGGAGTCTGCCCGTAGAGCTCCCGGAAGCGCAGCGACAGGTGCGATACGCTGGTGAAGCCGCATTCCGCGGCGATGTCAGTGATAGGCTTGTCGGTGGCGAGCAGCATTTCGGCGGCCGTGTCGACCATGATCCTGCGCACCTCTGCGCCAAGCGTTGTCCCAAGCGCGTTCCGCGTGCGCATCTGGAGAAGCCGTTTGGAGTAGCTTATGCCTTTCGCGATGGCCTCGACGGATGCGCCTGACGAGAGGTTCTTGCGGGCCCAGACAAGGGCGCGGGCAACGAACGGGTCCTCCACGGCGTTGGTGTCGGTCGATGCGCGGCAGACTACGTGCGTGTGCGCGGTCCTGATCGCCTTGTTGCCCGGATGCCCCTTGAAAAGCTCGTCGAGAGCGCGCCCGCACGCATATCCGAGCGATCGGTCCTGCGTGGGGATGCTCGAGAGCGCCGGCGAAGAGGTCTCGCAGATGAGTTCATCGTCATCCACGCCGAGGACGGCGACGTGCGACGGCACGTCTATGCCTGCGGCGTCCGCAGCGGTGAGGACCTGCCTCGCCCGGATGTCATGCGCCGCAAAGAGCGCCGTCGGACGCGGCAGCGTCTTGAGCCATTTGACGAGTCGGGTCATCTCCAGCGCGAAATCGGCGCGTTCCTCTTCCGGGAGGTTCGGATATGCGCGGCACGTCATGCCGCTTTCGCGCAGCCGCTCCCTGAAGCCGTGCAGGCGGAGGCGGCTCCATGGCGTGATCTCGGCGGTGCCAACGAAGGCGAACGACCTGAAGTGCAGGGACAGGAAGTGCTCTGCGGCGGTCCGTCCCTCGCGGGCGTGGTCGTTCACGAACGTTACGATGCGCGGATGCGTGCGGATCGGCGAATGCGGCGAGAGGAACGGCTCGATAAGCACGGTCGGCAGCCGGGCGGAAATGAACTGCCGCCGCGTAGACGGGGTGTTTATGTAGGCGATGACCCCGTCGCACTTCCAGCCATGGAAATCCCTGAGCCGCTGCCGCACGAATCCGCCGAGATCCAACTGAACGCGCCAATCGCTTCCGTGCCGCTCGCGCACGTAGCCCAGTATGCCTTCAAGTTTGCCCCTTTGCGTGTGCGTGTCTGTCGGCATCGAAACGAGGATGCGCCGTGTGCATCGTGTGCATGTGGTTGACATGGCGGCTATTCTACCAAAAGCAGGGCGGCCGGCGGGCCTGCTTCGCGAATTTGATGTTTTTGAGGTCAGTGTGGTTATGGCGCGGCATCGCATCATGTGATAAATTTACCGCCATGTGGAAGAAAGAATTTAATCTGTTCGTGATGTTGTCGTGCGCATTCGGGCTGGCGTGGGCCTTGACGGGTGAGGCGTCCGCGGTCGAAGCCATGAGGGTTTCGGCGTTCGGCGTCGCGACGGCCTCAACGGATGCGGGGCCGCTATACCGCGTCCGGCTCGGCGCACCGCGTCCGGGCGCATGGTCGGGGCTTCGGCTTGACTTCCCCGCGCCGCGCGACCTCTCGTCGGTCGGGCTGGTTCGCGCAAACCTCACCAACGAGACCGACCGCTCTGTGCGGGTGTACTGCAAGCTCAGGGCCGACACCTTGCAGGGGCGCATTCCAGAGTGCTATCTCGACCTCCCTCCGAATGCGTGCCGCATGATGAGTTTGCCGATCTTTGCCGAGCGCTGGATGCTGGATCGCGATCTCGGGCTCAAGGCTCTCAAGCGCGGTCCGGGTGTCGGGAAGGTCGCGTCGTACGACGTGACGAAGACGCGTGGATTCGTCTTCTACACCGAGCCAAGCGTCGGCGACTGCGCGTTCGGCGTGTCGAACTTCACGCTCGTCTCGTCCGACGGCCTCGGCGGCGCAGTGCAGCTGAAGGCCGACTCGTTTCTGCCGTGGGTGGACGGCTTCGGGCAGGGCAACTTCACCGACTGGCGGGGGAAGGCCCATTCCGTAGACGACCTGAAGGCGGCGGCGATGCGCGAGACGGCAGAGCTCTCGTCCAGCTCCCCCGGGATTCCGCAGGCCGACCGCTTCGGCGGCTGGGAGGGCGGCCCGAAGCTGAAGGCGACGGGCTTCTTCCGCACGGAGAAGGTCGGCGGCAAGTGGTGGATAGTCGATCCTGACGGGCGCCTCTTCTTCTCGCACGGCGTTGGGCATTACGCCATGCGCCAGCCCACGGGCATCTCAAAGCGCGAGGAGTATTTCGAGTCTCTGCCGCCGGACAAGGGAGAGGCGCGTCCGTTCTATGCAACGCTGACGGAGCCGGCCTTCATGGGCTTTTACGGGAAGCCGGAAAACCTCCCCTGCCGCACGTTCGACTTCTATGGCTGGAATCTCTTCCGCAAATACGGGGAAGACTGGCGCACGCGCGACCGCGAGATGGCCCACCGCCGCGCACGCGCCTGGGGCCTCAACACGCTCTCGTCTGGCCAGAGCGAGGACGCCCGGTCGGGCGCGTCGAGGATCCCCTACACGGTCACAATCTCCACGAAGGCGCGACCCATCGCCGGGGCCAAGGGCTACTGGGGCTCGCTGACCGACTTCTTCTCGCCCGAGTTCGAGGCGAGGGTCCGCAAGGCCGTAGGGGAGAAGCGCGCGGCGGGGACGAACGAGTATTGCCTCGGATGGTTTTCGGACAACGAGCAGTCGTGGGGGTATTCGGGTGCCGCGCTCGGCCGCGCCGTCCTGGCCTCGCCCGACGACCAGCCGGCAAAGGTCGAGTTCCTTCGCAGATTGGGCGCGAAAGGGATCCCCGCGACGGATGTGCCGGAGGCCGAGCTGGAGGCCTTCGGCGCGGCGCTTGCGGAGAGGTACTATTCTACCGTTCGCGCGGCGATCAAGGAAGTCGCCCCGAATGCACTCTACCTTGGCGATCGCATCGCCTGGGCCTTCCCTGACGTCTATCGCGCCGCGTCGCGCCACGTCGACATCCTGTCGGTCAACGTCTACGACTACACGCCGTCAGTCGATCTGCCGACGGGCTCTGCGGACTGCCCGATGGTAGCGAGCGAGTTCCACTTCGGCTGCTATGAGCCCGGCTTCTTCTATGCGGGGCTCATCCCAGTGGCGAGCCAGCAGGCGCGGGCCGATGCGTACCGGCGTTACGTGGAGGCGGCGCTGGACCATCCTCGCTATGTCGGCACGCACTGGTTCATGTGGTACGACTGCCCCACGTCGGGCGCGACATGGGGCGGCAACGCCAATGCGCAGTGCGGTTTCGTCAGCATCGCGGACGTGCCGTACCGCGAGCTGACCGACGCCGTCCGGGCGACGGCCGCGGAAATGTATCCGCGTCGCTACGGGAAGGCTGCCGAAGCCGCCGGCGGGCCTTTCAACCATGGTCGAATCCCCGCGCATCCGGACGTTGTCAACCCCGTGCCGGGGCAGGATCGCGGCAACTCTTCTGCGGCCGGCAATCCAGGGGCGCGGGAAGCCGTCCCGCCGACAAAGGTCATGCTGTTCTTCGACACCGAGGACTACACTTGCGACCGCGCGAACGATCCGATTCGCGACATCGCGCACATCCTGACGGCTGAGGGCGTGCGCGGCAACTTCAACATCGTCGGCTATCTCGCGCTGCGTCTCGTAGAGCTGCGCCGCTTCGATGTCATCGACGCCCTGAAGCCGCACGTGCTCGGCACGCAGACGCTCTATCACACCCGCCATCCCGACATCGCGGAGCTCGGGGACGACCCCGATTACGCCCGGTCGTACCGGCGCACGATGATTGACGAGGCGCGCGGCATCGGCATGATAGAGGCCGTGTTAGGCGAGGATCGCTGCCTCTTCGCCTGTCCGCCCGGCAACTCGCTCTCTCCGGCGGCGTTTGACGCATACTCCGACATGGGCATCATAATCAACGCGGGCACAGGCTTCTACGGCACGAAAAAGGCTGACGGCTCCTACTGGCGGCAGATGCTGATGCGCTCGGACGGGAAGGCGCTCGGGCTCTGGTACTTCAACCAGATCCACGTGCCGTACTATCAGGGCTTCGGCATCCAGAACGACCTGATGCCGGGTTCGGACGAGAAGTACAGGAACCTCCCGAAGACGCTGGACGATCTCTCCCGCTGGGATTTCGTAGCGCTGTACATGCACCCGATGATGGCCGTGAAGACGCAGTACTGGGACGCCATCAACTACCGCGGCGGCAACAACGTCGAATGGCGGAAGTGGAAGCCCGCGCCCGACCGCGACCCTGCTGACACGGCCGTATACTATGAGCGTCTGCGCGCTCTCATCCGCGCGATCAAGTCCGACGGGCGCTTCGAGTTCAGCGACCTTGAGGCATACACGAAGACCTTCCGCGCCCGGAAGACGATCGGCGCGTCTGACCTACCGGCGATCCGCACGGCCCTGCTGAGGGACTTCGGAAGCATTCGAGAGCCGAGCTGGTCGGTCGCGGACTGCTTCCAGGCGGCGGCGCGTCTCCTGCGTGGCGAGAGGGAATATCGGCCGGGCAAGGTCTACGGCTTCTTGCAGCCGCCGAAGGGGGTGTCGGCACCCGTTGACGTGGAAGCCGCCGACCTTCGCACGGCCGCCCAGGCGCTCGATCTCTCGACCTTCCTGCCGCCGGAGATACGCGTTGGGACCATTGCCATCGGCCCGGCGGATTTCCTCTATGCAGCGCTTGACGTTCTCGTCACGGGCGCGGAGTCTGTGCGCGTGACGCCGCGCGAGCAGCTTGGCTCATTCCGCGACATCGACGTATTTGAGCGCTTCCGCATGGGCGGAACCTGGATGCACTCGCCTGAATTCAAGGACGCCTACCTGACGGATAGACTTCGCCTTCAGTTGTGGACACTGCGGTTTGAATGAACGGAGCGCCTCGCGAATGAAACGGATCCCCCTGGCATTTCTCTCCCTGTGCATCGCCGGCTACGCGTCGGCGTCGGACGTTGCGCTGTCTCCGGTGACGGGCGAGATCGTCGTCCCGACGGGGGCCGTGAAGTCCGTCGCGTTCGCCGCCGGGGAGCTGAACGCCATCCTCGCGCGCGCGTTCGGCGCACCGCTGCCGGTCGTGCGCACGCCGACGGCGGGCAGGCTTTCCGTCGTTCTGGGCGACTGCGCCGAGGCCCGCGCGGCGGGTATCGACGTCGCCGCGCTTGCGCATGACGCCTTTACGGTGAAGGTCACGCCGACGCGCGTGTTCATCGCCGGGCGCGACGATCCGGCGCTCGACCTGAAGGATCGCCTGGCGAACGCCGACCGCCACGGGTGCACTGCCGGCGACGGCGAGCGCGCGACGCTCTTCGGCGTCTACGCGTTCCTTGAGCGCCATTTCGGCGTGCGGTTCTACTTCCCCGGCGACCTCGGCACGATCGTGCCCAAGGCGTCCGTCGTGCGCCTGCCGATTGGATGCGAGACGAAGGGGCCGATCTTCACGGTGCGCAGCATCTACTACAACGGGGACGGCGCGGTCCCCGGCGAGACGGATCGTCGGCGCGCGGCGGGCTGGAAGGCCCTGTCCGGGCTGCGCCTCCGTCTGCAGACGCAGTCCGTGCCCTGCTGCCACGGCCAGCGCGGCTTTTCGTTCCCCGAGCGCTTCCACAAGACCCACCCCGAGTACTTCGCGCTCGTCCGGCGCGACGGGCGGCTCGTGCGCGACGTCGCCGAACAAATCAAGTCGGACTTTGACGTTCAGATGTGCCACACGTCGGGCCTCTGGGACGAGATGTACGCGGACTGCAAGGCCTATCTCTCGGGCCGGCCCGCCGCGTTGCGCGGCATCCGCCCGTACCGGGGGCACAATGCGGACGGCTGGAACCGCAACTGCGTCGGGAAGTTCATCGACGTCATGCCGCAGGACGGCATGCCCCAGTGCCTATGCGCGAACTGCCAGCGCACCTACGACAAGTCGTCCCGGAACTTCGCGACGGACCTCATCTGGGGCAACACCGCCAAGCTTGCCAACCGGCTGAAGGCGGCCGGGTTCGATGACTTCGTCCTGACGCAGATGGCCTATCCGCCGTATCGGGACGTCCCGAAGTTCGACCTGCCTCCGAACATTTGGGTCATGGTGGCGGAGATGGGGCCATGGGGCGTGGTGCGGAAGGGCAAGACGGACGGCGAGATCGACGAAGTCCGGCGCTGGGCGGAGAAGCTCGGGCACAAGGTATGGATGTGGACGTACCCGAGCAAGTTCGGCGCGAAGGCGACGCCGGGCGCGCCCGACATGGCGCCGCGCGCGTGGGCGCGCTACTTCAAGAGGACGGTTCCCTATTCCTACGGCGCGTTCTGCGAGAGCGAGTGCGAGAAGACGATCTTCCACTACCTGAACTACTACCTGTTCTCGCGCGTCGCCTGGGAGGAGGAGGTCGACGTCGAGGCCGTGCTGGACGAGCACTTCCGCCTCATGTTCGGCGCGGCCGCCACGGAGATGGCGCGGTTCTACGACGACTTGGAGCGGAAATGGACGAGGGAAGTGCTCTTCCGCTGGTTTGACGGCAAGGAGGGCGACGAGTTCTGCGTCTCATCCGACGTGCGCCTGTGGCGTCAGGTCTATACGCCTGCCGTGCGGGCGGAGTGGACGCGGCTTTTTGAACAGGCGGAGGCCAAGGTCGCCGGCGACTCCGATTCGCTTGCTCGCGTCCGCTTCATCCGCCATGAGTTCCTCGACTACCTCAAGTCGGTCGGCGAGGCGTTCGACCGCGCGGCCGAACCGGAGCGGGCGCGTGCGCGTTTCCGCGCACTGTCGCCGGCGGCGAACCTGATTCCGCCTCAGACGGAGCCACGGCATCTCGTCGTCACCAACTTCGCGCAGTGGGCGCAGGTGCGGCATTCGCTTCAGGGCAAGGTCAAGCCCGGCACGCGCTATCGCCTCTCGGCCCTGATCCGCCTTAAGGACGCGAAGCCGGAAGGGCCGCACCCCAACGGCTGCTGCTTCTTCGCATGCCATGCCGGCGGCTGGCGGTGGTTCCCGGGACGGCAGGCCGCCTTCTGCGGGACTCTCGACTGGACGCACGTTTCCTATGCGTTCAAGACTCCGGACGTGCTGAAGACGGACGTGGAAGACGCCGTCTCCTTCCAGTTCGGCCGCGGCACAGGCGAGGCCTGGATCGACTGCTTCTCCATAGAGGAGGTGAATGACCGATGAAACAGAAGGACGCGAGACTTAGACTTGTGCTGGCTGCGCTGCTTGCCGCAGGATCGTCCATTTCCGCCGGCGCGACGAGCGGGCACGTTCACTTCCGCATGTTGTGCGGGCTGGCGGACGTCAAGGCCGTGGACTATCGTGTAGACGGCAACGTCAAGGCCGGGCGCTTCTCCTTCCGCTCGCCGGACGGGGATGCGGAATGGCTGAGCCTTGATGTCTCGGCGACGGTGAACGGGCGCGCGCTGCCGAGGCTTGTGCCGACGGACATGCGCGCGAACGGCCTGACGGCCGACGCCCACACGCTCGTCTACACGAATGCCGAGGCGCGCGCCGAGTTGACGTTCGAGGCGACGCGCGCCATCCTGCGGCTGACCGTGCGCCGGGCCGCACCCCAGGCGATCGGCGAGATCGTCGTCGGCACGGGCAGCCGATCGGACGCCGGGCGTCTATTCGATCCATCCGTGCGCTTCACGCCCTATCACGTGTTCAGCGCGGCCGAACCCTGCGTGATCCAGCCGGGGCTCGCGAGCCCGCCGCCGTGGATCCTGTCGTACCGGCGCGAGTGCCGCGCCGGCTGGTGGTCGGCGGCGCTGGAGCCCGATCCCGCGCGGATCGACTTCTCCTCTTTCGCGCACGTGCCGTCAGGTGACGGACGGCTCGCCTGGGCCGTCCGCTACCCGAAGGTCGATCCGGCGTCCGGCGACTTCGTCGCGCCGCCGCTCGTATTCCGCTTCGGCGACCGCGATCCGCTTGCCGCGCTCGCTCGCCACGTAGCGGACCTGCGCGCAGACGGGAAGATGCGCGTTCCCGAGCGGAACCTCCCCGCCTGGCACGGGGACACGCTCGCCTGCACCTGGCGCAACCAGAAGGGGCCTGACCGTCGCGCGCAGGCGGACGAGGCGAATACCGAGGCCTTCGTGAAGATGCTGGAGGATCACGGCATTGACTTCGGCACGCTGATCATCGACGACTTCTGGGGGGACCGGCACGGCCTGTGGGAAGCAGACCCGAAGAAGTGGCCCGACCTGCGCGGCTTCATCGACCGCCAGCACGCGAAGGGCCGTCATGTCCTCCTCTGGATCTGCACGGACGGCGACGGCCTGCCCGAGGACGAACGCATCGGCAATCTCTGGAATCCCGAGAGCCCGGCCTTTCTCGCCCGCCTGAGGGAATCGGCGCGGCGCATGCTGTCCTCCGGGCCCGGCTGCTACGACGCGGACGGCGTCAAGTTCGACTTCACGTCGGACATGCCGAACGACTATCGCGGCCGCAGGCAGAAGCACGTGGGTTGCGGCTTCGTGCTGGAGCGCTTCCGCGTCCTGAGCGAGGCCCTGCTTGCGGTCAAGCCCCAGGCCGTGCTCGACTACCAGTGCACGAACCCGTACTTCACGCACACGCTTACGATGCTGCGCCTGAACGACTACTTCGGCGTTCCCGGGCACGGCCTCGCCGAGATGCGCCTGCGCGCGCGGATAGCAGGCATCTGCGCCCCCGGCGCGGTCATAGACTCCGACCATATCTCCTTCCGCGAGTTCCCCTATGCCGGCGGCTACGACTTCTTCCGCCAGTGCCGCGAATTCGGCGTCGAGTCGCTCTACCTCAACGAGGACGACCTCAAGGATCCGGAGCTGCTGTCGATACTTCAGAAAGAAAGGAAAGCGGACCGATGAAAGCGCTGCTTGTGAAAGCGCTGCTTGTCGCGGGGTCGGCCATGTCCGCCTGCGCGTCGGGCGAGAAGATGATCTGGGGGGAGCTCACCCACCTCGGCGTCAACCTCTGGAGCGACCTGCCGCGCGAGAAATGCCCGTATCCGTGGATGGAGTCGCCGGAGGCGGCCGAGGCCGTGCGGACGCAGTACACGGCGGCCGACCACGTCCGCTTCGACGAGACGTTCTGGCGCGAGGTCTCGGTGCCGACCCTCCAGAAGGGCGGCGTGAACCTGATCCTCGTGGATCTCGCTGAGGCGGTCGTATACCCGAGCCATCCCGAGCTGGCCGTGAAGGGCAGCTGGTCGCCCGAGAAGCTCAAGGCCGAACTTGCGCGCCTGCGGGCGCTGGGCTTCGAGGTGGTGCCTAAGATCAACTTTTCGGCCTCGCACGACATCTGGCTCAAGGACTACCACCGCATGGTCGCGACGCCGACGTACTACCAGGTGTGCCGCGACATCATCCGCGACACGATCGAGCTGTTCGACCGCCCGCGCTTCGTGCATCTCGGGCTGGATGAGGAGGTCGCGCTCTTCCAGAGCCTGCACTCCATCGCCACCGTCCGCCAGGGCGAGCTCTGGTGGCATGACGTCCGCCTCCTGATCGCCGAGGTCGAGAAGTACGGCGCGCGCGCCTGGGTGTGGAGCGACTACCTGCGGCACCACCCGGTCGAGGACTTCGTGAGGCGGATGCCGAAGAGCGTCGTGCAGAGTCCGTGGACATATACCTATACGCATTTCCAGAAGTCCGCATCGGGGGTAGATCCGTCCGAGGCGAACAACATGGAAGTCATGGTCAAGCTCGTCAAGGCCGGCTACGACGTCATTCCTTGCGGCTCGAACTGCTACGGCCGAAAGACCAACCTCGAAGACCTCGTGCGCTTCATGCGTGGTCTGCCCGAAGGCGAGCGGCGGCACGTGATCGGCTTCCTGCACGCGCCGTGGATCATGACCGACCGCCGCGTAGATCGGCGCACGCGCGAGATCGGAGAGCAGGTGGCGAACGCGATCGCCATCTGGAACGGGACGGATCCGCAGCTGCCGTGGAGGGGCCGGTGCGGAATGGACGGGCCGGAGATGTTCACGCTCGACTTCGCCCAGCCCGACTTTGAAGAGCGCCTCAGGGCTCTGCCGAGAAAGGGCGCGTGGATCGCCGTGGAGGCCGCCGACGGAGAGGCCGTCGCGGCGGCGCGGCGGATTGCGGCGGCGGAACGGATCCATCAGGCGGTTCTCGTGACGGGAGGGGGGATGTGGGCCGCGCTCCGTACGGCCGTGCCGGGCATCCTGCTTGGCCTTCGTGATGCGGTGCGCGACGACGCGGAGCTGCGCGCGGCGACATTCGCCGACTGTCGGCTCGTGCGTATTGCGGACGACGCGAAGCTTACGAAGGACGTCGTCGACCATTTCCGCGGCTGGCGCGGCCTCACGGTCGGAAAGCGCGCCGAGGCGGATTTCAGGATCAAGTGATGCCATTTCAGGAAAAGAAGGAGACAGGAAATGAATACAACCAAGATGACCAGGATATCGCTTCGTATTGCGTTGCTGTGCGGAACCTTGTTCAGCGGTGTCGCAGCGGAGGATACGTCGTTCATTGGCGTGGACGGAACGGGCGACCTTGCGAATCCGGATCACTGGTCGAATGGGCGTCCGACGGCATCCGACAAGGCCTATTTCTGGGGGCCGCGAACCGTCACCGCCTCAGCCGATGTCGAGGCCGATCGATGCGAAGTCGCCGCCAGCAACGGCGACAACTTCTGGAATCTCGCTCCGTACAGGTTTAAGGCCCAGACATTTGCCTTTGGCGCGACGAGTGTTCACGACACGCACATCTTCCTGAATGGCGGTTCGCTTGTCGCGGCAGGCTACAACGCCGTGTACGTAGGCATGAACGGTTCGTCCGGCAACAGCTTGACGCTTGACAACGCCACGCTTGACTCGGGTGGCCTCGTGAGATTGGGCTCAAGCAACGCGAACGACGGCACATCCGGCGACGGCAACCTCCTGCTGGTGGGGACGAACGCCACCTTCCGCACGGCGGCGGCACGTGACCTTTACGTGGGCGAGGGCGGCGACAGCAATGTCGCGGCGTTCATCGGCTCGAAGACGGTAGACTTCGGCCGATACGTCTACTGCGGCTACAGCGCGGGCGCGCGCAACAACCGGTTCGTCATGCGGGATGTCGAGTCCGCCAGCTTCGGCGACAATGTCTATGTAGGGTACTCGGCGGGCGCGGACGGGAACTCGCTGCTTGTCTCGAACGTCACGGCAATGGCGCTCGGCAGCGGGGCGGCATTCCACATCGGATATGCGGGCGCCTGCTCTACGGGCGCAATCTACATGGCCGAGGGCGCGACAACCCTGCCGTGCGTGAGAGTCGGCACGACGGCCACGGCGACGAACTGTTTCTGCCTCGTTGACGGCGGCGGCGCGTCGTTCACGGCCTTCAGCCTGACGGAGCATGCCGATCTGAAGGCCGCCGGCAGCTCGATCGAGCTGCGCAACATGACGATCGAGACGACCAATGTGCAGGCGATCGTGGCCACGAACCTCCACTGGACGCTTGGACCGGGCGCGACGTTCAAGTCAACGTTTGCCGGATGGTCTCCACTTCCGCTGTACGGCGCGGATTCCGGCATAACGGTTGATGGTGGCAACATCTTGTTCCCGAAAGCGAACGGCAACATCTTGCTCGGCAGTCGGTCGTACGGGGACGGCATGTTCTTCGACGTCAAGAACGGCGGCAAGGTGAGCCTTAGCAACGATCTCCGCATCTCGGCAGACAAGTGCCGAATTGACGTTTCCTCCGGCGGCGATCTTTCCGTCAAGAATGTCATCTTCGGCGGAAGTGACACGGCGTTTACGATCTCCAACGCCACGGTGAAGGTGTCGAACCAGGTTCAGATGCGATACGAAGATTCGGTTTTTGCGGGCGTTGCGACGAACAACGTCCTTCGCTTCGTCGGCACGCGGCCGTGCCTTGAGGCGGAGAGTGTCCGGGCGCTCATCCGAGTGAGCGGCGCGACGGATGACGACATGGTCGCACCGATCTTTGAGTTCGTGGTGCCGGAGCGGGGATATGAGACCGTGCCGATGGACGGCGGTTCGCTGATCTGGCTGCGCACGAACCGGGCGCGTCTGCGTGTGGATGCCTCTGCCTACCGTGGCGACCGCACCTGGCGGACGCTGATGAAGGCGAGGCAGATCGCGGTAGCCGACTTTGATTCCTTTGTTTCCGGGATCCCGGAGAACTGCCGTGCGCGGACCGTGAAAGGCGCGGATGGCCTGGTCAAGGAGATCCAGCTCCAGATCCATGTGCCGCATGGCACATGCATCGTCGTCAGGTGACGATGGGGTTCGGGGGCAAACGACGATAGGAGCATCATGAGCACAGCAAGAGGTTTCCGCATAGCCATCGCTTTCGCCCTAACGTGCGGGAGCCTGGCGGCCGTCGCGGGAGAGCTGCCGAAGAGCCTCGCGGACGACGCCAAACAGGGCGCAGTGCTGTGGCCTGGCGATCCGCAGGCGACACTGGATGCCCAGCCGAGTTCGACGCTCACAGTCCGGGACGGCCTTGCGGACGTCACGACCGGCACCGAATACCCCTGGCCCGGTGTGCGGCTTGACTTCAAGGGAATGCGTGACCTCTCTCCCTACGGCACACTGGTCGTGGGCGTCACGAACTTTTCGGCCAAGTCTCTAAAGCTTCAGCTGAGCGTGAAGGGCCGTACGCTGCAGGGTCGCACGCCGGAAGGCGAGCTCCAGCTGATGCCGCGCTCCGCGGGGCAGCTCATAGTCGTCCTCAATCCGATGCCCTGGAAGCTGGACGGTCCGGTGGAGTTCGTCGGCATGAACGGATATCCGCAGGCCGACGACGGGTCAGGGCATCTCTTCGACATCGCCAAGACGACATCGCTCCACATCTTCCGCATCGGCAAGGCGGAGCCGGCGCACTTCGGCATTACGGGAATCTCTGCCGGCGGTACGCCGGCAGGTCGCCAGAGGACGCTGAGCGCGAAGACGTTCCTTCCTTTCGTGGATAGGTTCGGCCAGTTCAAGCACGACGACTGGCCGGGGAAGATACACGACGAGGCGGAACTCGCGCGTGACCGCAATGCGGAAGAAGCCTGGCTGGCGAAGCACGGCGCGTCCCCGATTCCAGAGGTCGACCGCTTCGGCGGCTGGGCTGGCGGCCCGAAGCTGAAGGCGACGGGCTTCTTCCGCACGGAGAAGGTCGGCGGCAAGTGGTGGCTCGTCGATCCTGACGGGCACCTCTTCTTCTCGCACGGCGTAGATGTCGTAAATGACGGCGAGGTCATCACGGCAGTCGGATTCCGCGAGCGCTATTTCGAGTGGCTGCCCGCGAAGGACGATGTGTGGTTCGGGGTGTTCTGGGATGTCGCGAAGAGCCGAGCCGCGCACGGTTTCTATGCGCAGGACGGGCACTTCCCCTATTCGAGGTTCGATTTCGGGAGGGCGAACATGCTGCGCAAGTACGGCGCGGAATGGAGGAGGATATCTTCAGACCTTACCCATCGGCGCCTGCGGGCATGGGGCCTGAACACGATCGGCAACTGGTCCCAGCCCGGCATTTATGGTCAGGGGCGCACTCCTTATGTCCTCAGGCTCGGCACGTGGGGCACACCGCGCCGAGCCGGATCTGAGGGGTGGTGGGGTCCGCTGCCCGATCCGTTCAACCCCGCCTTCGAGCGCATCTTCCGCGATAGGGTAAGAGAGTTCGCAAAGACGATGCGCGAGGACCCGTGGTGCGTAGGCGCCTTCGTCGACAACGAGCTGTCGTGGGACAACCTGCCCGATGTCGCGGAAGTCGCCGAGAAGTACTTCGCCGTCGTCTCGTCCGTCCTGCACGACGAGCTGCCGAACCATCTCTATCTCGGTTGCCGCATCGCCTGGGGGTCGGACGCGGTCTACCGCGCGTCTGCGAAGTACTGCGATGTCGTGAGCGTCAACCTGTATGACCGCCAACCGACGCGCGACCTGCCTGCCGGGAGCGTGGACAGGCCGATGATCAACGGCGAGTTCCACTGCGGCGCACTGGATCGCGGCCTCTTCCACACGGGGCTCGTCGCGACGGGCAGCCAGGCCGAGCGTGCGCAGTGCTACCGCGACTTCCTGAACGGCTGCCTGGACCATCCGCGCATGATCGGCACGCACTGGTTCCAGTGGCGCGACCAGGCCGTGACGGGGCGGGACGACGGCGAGAACTACCAGATTGGCTTCGTGACCATTGCCGATGCGCCGTATCCCGAACTGATCGCGGCGGCGCGCGAGATCGCGGCGGGCATGTACCGCCGACGCTACGAGGGGAGGAAGGGCGCAAGATGATGCTTCCGCGTCGTTCCTTCCCCTGCGGCGCGGCGGCCTTCGGCGCGATCCGCCGGCCTGTCCGAGGTGGGCCATTGGCCGGGCAATAGGCTTGACATATCACACAAACGGAGATACGGAAATGAAAGAAATCAAGGTCGGTCTGGTCGGCTTCGGCTTCATGGGCACGACGCATTGGGGCGTCTACAATGACATGAGGGGCGTGAAGGTTGTCGCGCTTGCGGATGTCGATGCGGCTAAACGCAAGGGCGACATCTCGAAGGTCGTCGGCAACATCGGCGGCGGGGACAACTCGAAGCCGATCGACCTTAGGGGCGTGACGGTCTATTCGGACGCGCTTCAGCTGATACGCGAGGCCGACGTAGATATCGTGGACATCTGCGTGCCGACCTCAGAGCACGCGAAGCTGGCGATCGCCGCGCTTGCGGCCGGTCGGCATGTCTTTTGCGAGAAGCCGCTCTGCCGCACGGCGGCGGAGGCGCGGAAGATCGTCGCCGCCGCAAAGAAGGCCAAAGGATCCTTCAATGTAGGGCTATGTGTCCGTGCCTGGCCGGAATATCGCGCGGCATACGAGTACTTCAAGAGCGGAAAGGCCGGCAAGATGCTCTCGGCGACGTTCAAGCGCATCTCGCCCGGCGTGGACGGCAACTCGTGGCGGAACTGGTACATGGATGGGGCGATCTCTGGCGGTGCGCTCCTGGACTTGCACGTGCATGATACCGACGAGGTCAACTATTTCTTCGGGAAGCCCAGGGCCGTCAGGGCCGTCGGCGCGACGGTCGCCTCGAAGAACGGCGGCATCGACCATGTCGTCACGACCTATGACTTTGGCGACGGGAGGCTCGTCATGGCCGAGGGCGGATGGGAGCAGTCGAAGGGGGCGACGTTCGAGATGAGCTTCACGATCGTCTGCGAGAAGGCGACGCTAAAGCTCGACTCCACCGGCTTCAACATCTTCCTCAAGAACGGCAGGAAGGTGACGCCGAGGCTCGATGTCAAGGCAGGTCCGACGGGTTGGCACCAGGAACTCGCGTATTTCGCCGGTTGCGTTCGCCGGGGCGTGAGGCCAGATAAGTACCAGACGATCGACTCGGTTGCAGACACGATGGCAATTGCCTTCGCCGAGGAGAAGTCCGTCAAGACCGGCAAGGCAGTCTCGCTATGATCCTTAATCCTAATTTCCAAAATGTATAAAGCGCTTAACTACTGGGTGTTCGGCGGATTCGGCCCGAACAAGACACCATATGAATTCATCGACTTCGCCAAGGCCAAGGGTCTTGACGGCGTGGAGCTGACGGTTGGCGATTGCCTCTCGATCGACATTGACGAGGCGGAGTGCCGCGAGATCGCCGCGTACGCAAAGAGGGAAGGCGTGGGACTCCGCACGCTCGCGACGGGCTGCTACGGCGCACTGAACCTCGGTGCGTCGGACGAGGCGGAGCGTGAGCGGGCTGTCGCATTCACCAGGAAGTATCTTCAGGTTGCGGCCTGGATCGGCGCGGGGACGATTCTCGTGATTCCCGGTTCGTCGCACGTGACGTGGGATCCGTCGCGGCCCGTAGTCCCGTACAGGACGGTCTGGGAGAATTCCGCAAGGTCGATTCGCGAGCTGATTCCGCTGTCCGAGAGCCTTGGCGTCAACATCGCGCTGGAAAACGTATGGATGCGGTTCCTGCTCTCGCCGATGGAGTGGAAGCTCTTCCTCGACCAGTTTGAGTCGGAACGAATCGGCATGTACCTCGACATCGGCAATTGCCTCATCTATGCGCCTGCGCAGGACTACGTCGAGATCCTCGGGCCGAGATACGTCAAGGCCGTACACGTCAAGAACTGGCAGGGAGAAGACTGCGGCGGCACACTGCACGGCTTTGGCGACTCGCTTCTCACGGGCGAGGTGGATTACGCGGCTGTGTTCTCGGCCTTGAAGGCGTGCGGTTATGACGGCACGTACACGGTTGAGATGATTCCCTTCTCGCGCCTCCCGGATCTTGTCTTGCCGGACGAGGCCCTTGCCGAAAAGTCCGTCCGTGAATTCATGGAGATTGCCGACATGAGCGCGTAGCGGCTGCGCTGGCATACGCGGCACGTATGGATTCGACGTGCGTCTTTCGGTGAAAATGGTATAATCTTGCCATGAAAAAGAAAGCCATTGAAATCCTTCTGGTGAAAGCCGAACTGACGGGCGTTCCCGAAAAGCGCCTGCTGAAGAGCCGAAACGTGGGCGTGGTCGATCTCGTCTGGCCGCGTACGGGCATCGCGCGCAAGTCGTCCGCCCGCGAGATGGTCTTCAGGAAGGGTCTGGCCGACTTCACGGGCGAGGAATGGACGAAGCGCGTTCTTTTTCGCGAAGACGTGGAGGGACGCTGTGGTCTCGCGGTGACGATCACCGAGCCGGTGTCCGTCCAGAAGGCGCGGCGGTTCCTGCGGCTCACGGCCAAGTATGCGTTCAAGATGGGGGCGGACTTCATGGAGAAGGCGATGGTCGGCTACGCCGACATCGCGTCCGCGCCGCTTGACGCCTTTGCGCAGATGGTCGGCGAGAAGGACACGCCGAAGGCCATTGCGCAGGGAGTCGTCGACGTGGCCGACCTGCCGGCGGATGGCGAGGAGGCGGTCGTGACCGTGCCGCTGAAGCGTCCGCTGACGGGCAAGGCGATCGGTTCGCTCGCGTTTCTCATGAGGGCATGAGGCTGCGCCAATGCGTCGCCGCTGAAAATCCATAGAAGCAGTTGCAAACCCCCGGACACGACAAGCGTGTCCCTCCCGTGTCTTTGCGAAACCGCAAAGATTCGCCGTTCTTCGGGAGGGACGGGCTCGGCCCCTTGCGGCCCTACGGGTTCGCTTCGCCCAGGCAACCCGACGCCTGCGGCGCGGGCGAATCTGTCCCGTCCGTAAACGCGAAGGTTTTGCAACTACCTTCTCACTGCGGCTATGCCTTTCGGCCACAAGTTTTACGCGACTAATTTTCCGTTGACACCGGAAATCCAGTATGGTATAGTACGAACTTTGTTAAGGCTAATTAGTGACACGAAAGAATGGAGCATCCACTATGCCACTTACATTTATTGGAGTTGGGCGTCGCTGCAGGATAAAGTGCGTGACCGGCGATGATTCCGTGCGCAAGCATCTTGGGGCACTCGGGTTCGCGGTAGGAACTGAGGTTGAGATTGTGTCCGAGATGGACGGAAACCTCATCATAGGGGTGATGGGAAGCCGCGTGGCGGTAGACAGGGATCTGGCGAAAAGGATCCTTGTGTGAGGCATCTTTCTAAAGGAGACTCGAGATGACATTGAGAGAAGTGAAGGTTGGGGATGCCGTCAAGATAGTCCGGATAGGCGGCAATGGCCAGGTGAAGCGCCGAGTAATGGACATGGGGCTTACGAAGGGTACGGAGGTGGCGGTTCGCAAGATCGCGCCGCTTGGCGACCCTATCGAACTTACGGTTCGCGGCTACGAACTGTCCATCCGCAAGGACGAAGCGTCCGTCATAGAGGTGGAATGAGAGGGTAAAAGTCATGGTAACTAAAATAGCGCTTGCGGGAAACCCCAACTGCGGGAAGACGACGCTGTTCAACGACCTTACCGGTTCGGCGCAATATGTCGGCAACTGGCCGGGCGTAACCGTGGAGAAGAAGGACGGCGTGCTTCTCGGCCACAAGAAGGTGGTAATACAGGACCTGCCCGGCATCTATTCGCTGTCGCCGTATTCACTCGAGGAGGTCGTTGCCCGGAACTATCTCGTGAACGAGCGTCCGGATGCGATCCTCAACATAGTTGACGGCTCCAACCTGGAGCGAAACCTGTATCTCACCACACAGCTTCTGGAGCTCGGCATCCCGATGGTCGTGGCCGTCAACATGATAGATGTGGTTCGCAAGAATGGCGACCGGATAGACCTGGCGAAGCTGTCCAAGGAGCTTGGATGCGCCGTAGTGGAGATATCTGCCCTCAAGGGCGAAGGCACCAAGAAGGCGGCAGACATGGCCATCGAGGCCGCCGCAAAGGGCATCCAGGGCGAGCGTCCCCATGTGTTCACCGGGTCTGTGGAACACGCCATCGCCCACATAGAGGAATCGCTGCATGGCAAGGTCGAGAAGGCCACGAGCCGCTGGGCCGCGATCAAGGTCTTCGAGCGCGATGCGAAGGCCATAGAGACGCTTAGCGTGCCTGCGGACATCGTGTCCCACGTGGAGGGCCACATCAAGGATTGCGAGAAGGAGATGGAGGACGATTCCGAGTCCATCATCACCACCCAGCGCTACGAATACATCCAGAGGATAGTCGCCGATACGTACAGGCGTTCGCCCCGCAGGGCATCCACTACGCTGTCCGACAAGATCGACAAGATTGTGACGAACCGCATCCTTGCGCTTCCCATATTCATCCTGTCGCTTTGCGCCATGTGGTGGCTCGCCGTTGCGGATGGCGGCCCCGGTACTACGCTGACGGACTGGGCGAACGACGGTTTCCTCGGGGATGGCTGGCATCTTCCGTTCACGACGCATGAGGTTGACGGAAAGGACTACGAGACGGCGTGCGAAGACTTCGCCAAGGCGGAGGCGACGGTCAAGGCTTGGGAGGCCGGCGAAAAGAAGGCATCCATCGAGGACGAGGAGACCGGCGAGATGGCCGAAGAGTGGGACGTTGACGAGACGGCCTACAAGGCGGCCAAGGAGGTTGATGAGCCGGATCCGTCCGCCTACGGTGTTTGGGTGCCGGGGATCGGTGCGCTCATCGGCGCAGGGCTGGAGCGTCTTGGCGTGAGCGAGACGGTGGCGAGCCTGGTGAACGATGGCGCATGGGGCGGCGTCGCCACGGTGCTAGGGTTCGTGCCGGTGATCATGGTCGTGTTCCTGTTCCTTGCGTTCCTTGAGGATTGCGGATACATGGCCCGTGTAGCGTTCATCATGGACAGGCTTTTCCGCAAGTTCGGCCTTTCGGGCAAATCCTTCATACCGATGATCGTCGGCAAGGGGTGCGGAGTGCCGGCCGTGATGGCGGCGAGGACTATCGAAAGCGAACGTGACCGCAGGATGACGATCATCCTCGCCACGTTCATCCCATGCGGGGCAAAGACCGTTATCATAGCGATGTTCTCGGCGATCTTCTTCCGCGAGATGTGGTATGTGGCTCCGCTCATGGACGTGATAGGCATGGCCATCATCGTTCTCGGCGGCATCGCGCTGAAGAAGTCCAAGGCATTCGCCGGCGAAGCCGCTCCGTTCGTGATGGAGCTTCCGGCGTACCATATGCCTACCGTTTCGGGAATCCTGCACCACACGTGGAACCGGGTGAAGGCCTACGTGATAAAGGCAGGGGCGGTGATATTCCCCGCCTGCGTGTTCCTGTGGCTGATCATGTCCTTTGATTTCGGATTCAATCTCGTTGGCGACGATATCGACAAGTCCATGCTTGCGACGGTTGGCGGATGGATTGCGTGGCTGTTCGCGCCGCTGGGATTCGGGACGTGGCAGGGCGCCGCGGCCACGGTGTCGGCCGAGATCGCAAAGGAGCAGGCCACGGCTACGCTGGGCATGGTCTCCGCAGGATTGGGCGGTGCGACCACGGCTTCAAACGTCAGTGCGCTTTTCGGATCGATGTCCGCATATCCCAAGCTTGCGGCGATGTCGTTCATGCTCTTCAACCTCTTCGTCCCGCCGTGCATGGTCGCAATCGCGGTCACGTTCCGCGAGATGGGGTCGAAGGTCTGGGGATGGTTCGCCATTGCGTTCCAGCTGTTCGTGGGCTACGTGCTTGCGCTGTCCGTGTACCAGCTCGGCATGGTGTTCGCGGGCGGCGGCTTCGGCGTGTGGACCGCCATCACCATCCTGGTTGACGTCTGGTGTCTCTGGATGATCTTCCGTCCGGCAAAGGTCAGAGAGGTCTGAGATGGGCCTTGGTTCTGTCCTGGTCGTCGTGGCGGTGTTGGCCCTTGCGGCGTTCGCCGTGTGGAGGAACCTCCGCAAGGGCGTCCCGTGCGAATGCGGCGGCTCGTGCCGCGCCTGCGGGGGACGATGCCGCTGCAGCGTGAAAAATTCCTGAAAAGGGGATTGCGAAAGAAATGGCGGCGTGATATAATTACCCGCGTCTAACAAAATTAGAGTTCTCGAAACAAAGTTCGAAAACGAGGAAAACACATGAATGCAATGAAAATGACGGTTGTCGCCTGCTCTGCGGTTGTCTGCGGGGCCCTGACGGCGGCGGAGAGTGAGTCTGAGGCGGAGAAGCCGGGCTTTTCCCTGTCGGACTATGTGGCGGTCGAGGCCGGGGTGGCGCTTGATTCGCGATACATGTCGTACGGCGTGATTGACGGCAAGGATCCGATCGTTACGCCAAGTGCGCAGGTGACGCTGTTCGACTACGTCTATTTCGGGGTGTCGGCAATCTACGACGTCACGAAGGCGAACGGCAAGAGGGGCGGATACGGCAACCGCGCCGGGCAGTGGACGACGCTTGACGCCACAGTCGGCGTGGCGCACGATTTCGAGTTGTGCGAATCGCTCGGTGCGCTTTCCGTCGACTTCAACTACATATACGAATACCTTCGCCGCTACCATAGCGACATGGGCGATACCCAGTACCTCAATCTTGAGTTCTCCCTTGGCGACCTCTGGCTTGAGCCTACGCTCGCCATCGAGAGGGATCTGATGGCGGATGACGGCACGTACGTGAACTTCAGCATCGGCCACGAGTTCTCCATCATAGACGGGGCGAACGAGGATGACTCGCCGGTTCTGGCGTTCCGTCCGTCGATTGGACAGGGCATCGGCAATTCGCAGCGCGCAGCCGGATATTTCGTGAAGCGCAAAGGGTCGGAGGAGGCTCTTGACCATGGCGGTTTGATGGATACGACGATCATGGGCGAGCTCACCTGGAACATTTGCGAGAACATTTCGCTCACCGGATATGTCGCCTACAGCGATTACCTGCTTGACGGGAACATGCGCGATGGCGCCCGCGCCCACAACGCGGATTGGGGCAGCGCCTGTGACCGGTCGTGGAATGTCTACGGCGGCATAGCCCTCGGCGTTTCGTTCTGAGCGTGATTGCCGGTTGTTTGGTTGGTTGAGAGTTGTCCGGGCGGCATGATCTGCCGCCCGGATTTTTCTTTGCATCCCGCGTCGGTTCTCCAACAGGCAACGCGCCATCGTTGCCGGTCAACCTTGTCCCGGGATGCCTGTTCCTTTCGCCGGAGCGCAGATGGAGATTTTGAGTGCGTTGCATTTTTACGTTTGAAATCGCAACGAGGTGTGATACACTTGGAGGCAATTGGTTTTTCAGACAAGCAAGGAGTGAAGGATATGATCAACAGAAGAATGTTCCTGATTCAGGGGGCGGCGTTGGCCGCAGGCGGATGCGCCAATGCCGCAAAAGGTGCGGGCGTTGGATCTGTGTATGATGGCATCCCGATCGGCGTTATCACATATTCGTATCGCGGCATGCCCGTCGGGCGGTACAAGACGCTTGAATACGTGAGGGCTTCCGGTCTCAGTGAAATGGAGTTCATGTCGAACGATCTGGAGCTTGATGCCGGCTCCCCCGTGAATGGGCTTCCGTGGAAGCTGACCAAGGAGGAGTCGGCGAAGGCTGCGGCCTGGAGGCGCACCGTCGATCTCAAGCGCTTCGAGGATGTGCGGGCGAAATACGAGGGTTCAGGCGTAAAGGCCCATATCGTCAAGTTCGCCTCCATTGACGGCGGGGCCGGCTGGTCTGATGAGGATATAGAGTATTGCTTCAGGGTCGCCCGCATAATGGGCGCAAAGGCGATTACGCGCGAAGTCCCAAACCCCAAGAACATGGCGGCATGGGAGAAGAGCGCCAGGCGGCTGGCGCGCTTTGCGGAGCGGTACGACATTGCTGTCGCTTTCCACAACCACCTTCAGATAGATGCGAAGACGTATGACGGGCCTTTGCTTGACTGGTCACCGAAGTTCATGATCAACTTCGATATCGGGCATTACGTTGCGGCGAACGACGACGATCCCCTTGCGTTCGTGAAGAAGTACCACGACCGCATATACTCCATCCACATAAAGGACCGCACGACCAAGGCGCATGGGCAGAAGAATCTCGCGTTTGGCAAGGGGGATACGCCCCTTGTCGGACTCTTCGGCCTTATGCGCAAGGAAGGATACCGCTTCCCGTGCGACATTGAACTTGAATATGCGATCCCGAAGGGATCCGATGCCGTTCGCGAAGTGGACGCATCCCGCCGCTATTGCGCCACAAACATCGCAAAACTGAACGGCTGACGCCATCCCGAACCCGATGCGGAGTTTTTTTGTTTTTCGCGTCAGGTTTTCGGATGGCTGAATCCTTATATGCTTGTCAACAATGACAGAAAGACAAGGAAGCATGAACAAGAAACTGATGATAACGACGGTTGCCGCAATTGCGGCGGGGCTGGCACTTGCCCATCCTGGCCCTGGCGGATTCCGTGGCGGTCCTGGCCCGAGAGGATTCCATGGCGGCTGCGGTCCGCGGGGCTTTAGGGGAGGGCCTCCGCCGATGCGAGGGCCTGGTCCGGGTTTCCACCATCATGGGCATTGCGGATGGGGCGTGGCAGGCGCCATGTTGGGCGCCGCGGTCGTGCGCAACATTGTCCGCCCCGCGCCGGTTGTCGTTGCGCCGTCACCTGTATATGCGCCGACTGTATATGCGCCGACTGTATATGCGCCGCCGCCAGTTGTCGTCGCGCCGCCGCCCGTGATATACGCACCGCCGCCCCCACCGCCGCCACCGCCCTGTCGGTTCTGGTAGCGGCCGCTGGCCGCTGATGCCGGCTCTCCCCGTTCGGGGAGTCCGGCATTTCGATGGCGTCATTTGCGGCCGCTTGGATGGACCGGCGAGAGGGGTTTGATACACGTAATGGCAATGGGAGGCGTCTGACGGCGTTTGCCATCCTGAATCAATGCGGAAGAAGCGCTCCGATAGTGAAGAGATTGCAGTGGTGATGGGCGTACGCGCCAGGGTCGCGCGTACGCTTTTTGCCAGAATGAAAGGCCTCATGGGAACAAGGTCGCTGCCGCCAGGCGAGGGCATGCTGATCCTGCGGTGCAATGCCATACACACGTTCTTCATGTCGTTTCCGATAGATGCGACATTCCTTGACAGGCACGACGATGTCGTAAAGGTGGTGCGCAACATCCCCCCGTGGCGTCCTTTCGTATGGGGTGGATTCCGGGCTGTAAAGGTCCTTGAGACGGAGGCGCAGAATCCGGTGGAGGGCGTCTGTCTGGACGGGGCCACGCCGCAGAAGGCATGATCCGCAGGGGATCCGTGCGCGCTGGCGGTCTGATTCCGCGCGCCATTGCTCCTTCGGCGGCGGATGGCTTGACTTCACCGCCGTTTTAGGCTATACTACCGACTTGTTTTTTCCGTTAGGGAGTGTCCCTGCGGGGTAATCAAGAAAGAAAAGGTATAAAATGGCTATCAAGGTTGGCATTAACGGCTTTGGCCGTATCGGCCGCATGGTTTTCCGCGCGGCGGTTGAAAACTTCGCGAACGACATTGAAGTGGTCGGCATCAACGATCTTCTCGATCCCGATTACCTCGCGTACATGCTCAAGTACGATTCCGTGCACGGCACCTTCAAGCATCAGGTTTCGGCCTGCAACGAGAAGAAGGTTCTCATCGTTGACGGCAAGGAGATCAAGGTTTCGGCCGAGAAGGATCCGGCGGCCCTCCCCTGGAAGGAGCTCAACGTCGATGTCGTCGTCGAGTCCACGGGTCTCTTCCTTACGGACGAGAAGGCTCGCGCCCACATCACGGCCGGAGCCAAGAAGGTGATCATGAGCGCTCCTTCCAAGGACGCTACGCCGATGTTCGTCTATGGCGTGAACGACAAGACGTACGCCGGCCAGGACATCATCTCCAACGCTTCCTGCACGACGAACTGCCTTGCGCCGCTCTCCAAGGTCCTCAACGACACGTTCGGCATCAAGCGCGGCCTCATGACCACGATCCACGCCGCCACGGCGACGCAGAAGACGGTCGATGGCCCGTCCAAGAAGGATTGGCGCGGTGGTCGCGGCATCCTCGAGAACATGATCCCGTCCTCCACGGGCGCGGCGAAGGCCGTCGGCAAGGTTCTCCCGCAGCTCAACGGCAAGCTCACGGGCATGTCCGTGCGCGTTCCCACGAGCGACGTCTCGTTCGTCGATCTCACGGTCGAGCTCGAGAAGGAAGCGACCTACGAGGAGATCTGCGCGGCGATGAAGGCTGCGTCGGAAGGCGAGCTCAAGGGCGTTCTCGGCTACACGGACGAGGCTGTCGTCTCCACCGACTTCCGCGGCGACTCCCGCACGTCGATCTTCGACGTCAAGGCCGGCATCCAGCTCGACAAGACCTTCGTGAAGGTCTGCTCCTGGTACGACAACGAGTGGGGCTACTCGAACAAGGTGCTCGAGATGGTCCGCGTGATCGCGAAGTAACTTCATGGACCACGATGCGGGGGACTTTCGGGTTCCCCGTCTCTTTCCCTGAAATGGGGACAAGGCCATAGGGAAGGGGGTGAAGAGGCAATGGCAATCCAGCTCAAGCTGAAAAAGGGCGAATCCGTTGAACGCGGATTGAAGCGGCTCAAGAAGATTCTCGACAAGGAGGGTCTGATCAAGACGTTGCGCGAGACGCGCTACTTCGAGAAGCCGTGCGTGAAGGCGCGCAAGAAATCTGCGCGCGCTCGCATCCGCGCCCGTTCGCGCCGCCGCATGGCGGAGATGTGAACGTGACGGAGGAGCCGTTTTCAACGGTGCCTCTTCATTGGAAAACAAGGCAGGTGGGCGATCGTTCGTCCACCTGCTTCGTTTTCACTCCGACGCGGGGGATGGCCGCATGCGAAGGGGCATTCGCGTCATCCCCGGCGATTGAGCAGAATGACGTGCCAGAATTGGCCGGATATGGTAAAATACCGCCTACTTTGAAAGAGGAATTTGACAATGTTGAGGATTGTCTCGCTGCGTTGGCGCGAGGCGAGATTGTTGTGGTGACCGACGATGAGGATCGCGAAAACGAGGGCGACTGCATCTGCGCGGCCCGTTTCGCCACCACGGCTAACGTTAACTTCATGGCCACCCACGCAAAGGGGCTGATATGCATGCCCATGTCGAGCGAGTGGTGCCACAGGCTGGATCTCCACCAGATGGTGGAGGATAATACCGACAATCACCAGACAGCGTTCACGGTCTCGATAGATGCCGTGTCGACGACCACCGGGATATCTGCGGAGGAGCGCTCGATGACGGCCCTTGCCTGTGTGCGTCCGGGCGCCGGTCCGAAGGACTTCCGACGGCCGGGGCACATGTTCCCGCTGGAGGCCCGCAAGGGCGGCGTGCTTAAGCGGGCCGGGCACACGGAGGCGACGGTGGACATGTGCCGCCTCGCCGGCCTTGAGGAGGTCGGCCTCTGCTGCGAGATAATGAAGGACGACGGCACCATGGCCAGGCTGGGCGACATCAGGGAGTTCACAACGAAGCATGGCCTCAAGCTGATGTCGATCGCGCAGCTCATAGCGTACCGCCGCCGCAACGAGCGTCTGGTGGAGAAGGTCGAAGAGGTGGACATGCCTACGGCCTGGGGACACTTCAGGCTGTCGATGTACCGTTCGCTGGTCACGGGGCTTGAGCACCTTGCCCTGGTGAAGGGCGATGTGTCCGGCGGGGATCCGGTGCTCGTGCGGGTCCATTCCGAATGCTTCACCGGCGACGTGCTTGGGTCCGAGCGGTGCGACTGCGGTTCGCAGCTTCACGCGGCGATGAGGATGGTCGAGCAGGCCGGTCGCGGCGTCATCCTCTACATGCGGCAGGAGGGCCGTGGGATCGGCCTCGCGAACAAGCTTCACGCCTACCGCAAGCAGGAGGCGGGGATGGACACGGTCGAGGCGAATGTCGCGCTTGGCTTTGCGCCCGACCTGCGCGAGTATGGCGAGGGTGCGCAGATCCTCGAGGATCTCGGTGTGTCCAAGGTTAGGCTGATAACGAACAATCCGAGGAAGATCAAGGGACTTGCCGGCTACGGCATAGAGATATCGGAGCGAATCCCCGTCGTGATTCCAGCAACAGAGCACGACAGGAACTATCTGGAAACCAAAAGAGTCAAAATGGGCCATCTGCTCGATGGCCCGGCAGTGTGAGAAGAGAGATGGAAAACACAGAAAAATGTCCATGCGGCAGCGGCGCGACGTACGGCGAGTGCTGCGGCCCGATTCATGACGGGAAGGTAAAGGCGAAGACGGCCGAGGCCCTTATGCGGGCAAGATACTCCGCGTATGCGGCGAAGCGCATCCCGTTCCTCAGGACGTCCGCAGGCCCGGAGGTGCAGGCGGAGTTCGACGAGAAGGCCTGCAGGGAATGGGCGGATGCCTCCACGTGGAGCGGGATCGACATCCTCGGCACGGATCGCGGCGGCGAAGACGATGACGAGGGCTACGTGGAGTTCATGGCGCACTACGCCTCCAACGGGGAGAAGGTGGAGCACCACGAGCATTCGTACTTCAAGAAGATAGACGGCGAATGGAAGTTCATCGACGGCAAGATCGAGAACCTCGATCCATACGTGCGCGAAGAGCCGAAGATCGGGCGGAACGATCCGTGTCCGTGCGGAAGCGGCAAGAAGTACAAGAAGTGCTGCGGCAAAGGCAAGTAGACGAATGACCAGGCGCGAACTTGCATCATGCATAGACCACACGTTCCTCAAGGCCGCAGGCGACATCGGCGCCGTAGAGCGGCTGTGCGAGGAGGCGCGCAGGTACCGTTTCGCGTGTGCGATGGTGAACCCCGCCGAGGTCGCGCGGGCCGCCGCGCTTCTCGATGGTTCGGGCGTCAGGGTCGGCACGGTTGTCGGATTCCCCCTGGGACAGAACACGGTGGCGACAAAGTGCTGCGAGGCCGTAGAGGCGGTCGGGAACGGTGCGCTGGACATCGACTACGTGCTGAACATCCGCGACCTAAGGTCAAAGCCATCGGAATCCGTCAGGGAGGATCTTGAACTCATGAACCTTGCGCCGAGGAAGGTGAGCGACGACGTGGTCACGAAGCTGATCATCGAGTGCTGCTACCTTTCGGACGACGAGAAGGTCCTCGCCTGCAGGCTTGCGAAGAAGGCGGGCTTCGATTTCGTCAAGACCTCCACTGGCTTTGGGCCCGGCGGTGCGACGGTCGAGGACGTTGCCCTCATGCGCAAGACCGTTGGCAAGGGCATGGGCGTGAAGGCCGCCGGCGGAATACGCACGCTCGATGATGCGCTCGGGATGCTGGCCGCCGGCGCGAACCGCCTTGGATGCAGCGCGGGCGTGGAGATCGTCAGCCAATATGTGGCTTGACCGTTGTTTTGCTAAAGGAGTGATATGGGAGAGATTAGTTTTGAGCCGCCTCGCGGCATGAGGGATTTCTATCCGGAGGACATGGCCTGGCGGAATCGGGTGTTCGATGCGTTCCGCGCGGCCGGCGAGGCCGCAGGCTTCCAGCCATACGACGCCTGCGTGGTGGAGAGCTACGAGCTTCTCGCCCGCAAGGCCGGCGAGGAGGTCGGTGAGCAGATATACCACTTCAACGACAAGAGCGACCGCCATCTCGCCCTTCGGGCGGAGATGACCCCGACCCTGGCGCGCATGGTCGCCGCCCGCCAGCACGAGCTGCGTTTCCCGCTGAAGTGGAACGCGATAGCGCAGTGCTTCCGGTACGAGCGCTCCACGAAGGGACGCAAGCGCGAACACTACCAGTGGAACTGCGACATAATCGGCGAGGAGTCCGTCCTGGCCGAGGTGGAGGTGCTTGGGGCTGCGGTCGATGCGCTGCGCCGCATGGGCCTCACGAAGGAGGATTACAGGATACACGTCTCGAACCGCGCCCTCCTTTCGGAGCTGCTCGCCTCGAGCGGCATACCAGCCGAACGCCATTCGCAGGTGTTCCTGGCGCTGGACAAGCGCGGCAAGATGCCGGATTCCGAGATCGCGGCGATGCTGAGCGACGGCGGGCTTGACGAGGCCGGCGTCGCGAAGACGTTCTCCATCATGGACCTGAAGTCGCTCGATGACCTGCCGGAAGGTCCGGCGAAGGAGCGGCTTGCCGAGCTTTTCAGGCTTGCCGCGATCGCGGGCTTCGCCGAGTGCCTTGAGTTCGACATATCGGTGATACGCGGCCTTTCCTACTACACGGGCATAGTCTTCGAGGCCTTTGACGTGAAGCGCGAGTTCCGCGCGATATTCGGTGGCGGGCGGTACGACAATCTGCTTACCACCATAGGCGGCGATCCCGCCACGGCGGTTGGCCTCGGCTTCGGCGACGTGGTCGTGACCGAGCTCCTCAAGGCGAAGTTCGGCGCGGAGGCCCCGCTCCCGAAGCGCGGCGTGTACATCGGCTACATGTTCCCCGAGCAGCGCGACGCCGCGCTTGCGCTCGCGTACAGGCTTCGCGCGGAGGG
Source organism: uncultured Kiritimatiellota bacterium (assembly GCA_934667425.1). Lineage (GTDB taxonomy): Bacteria > Verrucomicrobiota > Kiritimatiellia > RFP12 > UBA1067 > UBA1731. Next base: position 48,157 of record CAKULV010000006.1, read on the forward strand.
CGAGCGCGTGGATCTCGCGCTCAGGAAGCAGAAGCCCAAGCAGTTCTTCGCGCACGCAGGCTCCGGCACGTGCGCAAGGGCCGTGTTCCTCGGTCCGGACGATGTGGCGGCGGGCAGGGCCCGGATGAAGGATCTCGCGACGAGGGAGGAGACGGAGATACCGCTCGCGTAGCCGGTCTCCGTCACAAGGAAAGGACGCATCGCATGAAGAAGTATGGATATGTGACGCTGCTGGCCACCGCGTTTGCGCTCGCGGCCTTTGGTGACCAGGCTAATGCCATAGTGCGACTTCTCAACTCGCGAGCGTCCGGTTCTCCGAGGGGCTATGCGGACGCGGCGAAGGAGATAGCGGCGGATGCCGCGGCAGGGAAGCCGCTGCAGGCCTTCGTCCTCGCGATAGTGTCGAGGGAGCCCGAGGCGCCGCCGGCCGCAAGGCTTGACGACGCAACCCGCGAGCGGTACCTTTCCGCGAGCCGCGGGAAGATCGAGGCTCTCGCAAGAAGGACGAACAACTCCCTTGCCTGGTATCTGCTGTCGATAGACTCCGGCGACACGAACCTCCTCCAGCGGGCGGCGATCGGCGGGAACGTGCAGGCCATGAACGCCTGGGGCTCCATGCTCGTGAACGACGCTGTGCGGGAAGGACGCTCCACGAACGAGATCGCAAGGGCATTCGGGGATGCGGTGGAGTTCTTCAGGAAATCTGCGGGCCTGGGCGACGCCAACGGGCTGTACAACCTCGGCATGTGCTACGCTCGCGGGCTGGGCACTCCCCGCAACGACGAGAAGGCGTTCAGCTGCTTCAGGTCTTCTGCGGAGAAGGGGCACCCGGAGGCGATCAACAACATCGGATGGTTCTTCCGCGAGGGGCGCATCGTGGACAAGGATCCCGTGCTTTCCGCGAAGTGGTTCAAGAAGTCGGCGGATTTCCAGAACGCATACGGCGAATACAACTACGCCCTTGCCCTCCATCGCGGCGAAGGCGTTGAGAGGGACGATGCCGAGGCGGCAAGGTATTTCAGGCTGGCAATGGAAGGCGGCTGCGTGGAGGCCGTGAACTCGTATGGGCTTGCGCTCCTGCGCGGAGAGGGCGTGGAGAAGAACGGCATCGAGGCCATAAAGGCTTTCGAGCGCGCGGCTGCGGCCGGATTCCCGCCGGCGATGGAGAACCTCGCCTCCTGCTACGAGAATGGCAACGGCGTGAAGGCCGACGACAAGAAGGCGATGATTTGGCGCATAAGGTCAAAGGCTGCGCGCGGCGACAGGGCCGCGCAGGCCTGGCTCATGCAGAACGACAAAGAAAGACGGAGATGAAGAAGGAAGTGAAATCGGGTGCACAGGCCCTGGTGGATTCGCTCGCGAAGGCCGGCACTGAAGTGCTGTTCGGCTATCCGGGCGGGCAGGCGCTGGACATATTCAACTGCCTGCCGGAGGCCCCTTTCCAGTTCATACTGGGGCGGCACGAGCAGGGGTGCGTGCACATGGCGGACGGGTATGCCCGCTCGCTCGGCAAGGTGGGCGTGTGCCTCGTGACGTCCGGCCCCGGGGCGACAAACACGATAACCGGCCTCGCTACGGCCAACATGGACGGCGTGCCGCTCGTGTGCATTACCGGGCAGGTGCCGATGAGCCAGATCGGCACGGATGCGTTCCAGGAGGCCGACATGAGCGGCATCTGCCGCGCGGTCACGAAGCACAGCTTCCTCGTGCAGAGCGCGGACGAGATCCCTGAGACCGTCGCAGAGGCATTCTACATCGCCACGCACGGCAAGCCCGGACCGGTGGTCATTGACATTCCGAAGAACGTGCAGCGGGCCATGACGTCCGCGCAGTACCCGGAGCGCGTGTCGCTTAGGGCGTACCATCCGGAGTCGATGGCCACGTCGTCGCAGATGACGAGGTTCGCGAAGCTCGTCAACGAGGCGAAGCGTCCCGTGCTCTACGCTGGCGGCGGAGTGATAGCGGCGGGGGCGGCGAACGACCTTGCCCGTCTCGCCCACAAGGCACAGATACCGGTAGCCACCACGCTCATGGGGCTCGGGGCCTTCGACGAGCATGATCCGCTGTCGCTGCGCTTCGCGGGGATGCACGGGGCCTACGCCGCCAACATGGCGATAGACCAGGCCGACCTCATAGTCGCTCTCGGGGTGCGTTTCTCCGACCGTGTCACCGGCAAGCTCGCCGCGTATGCGCACCATGCCAAGATGATCCACGTGGACTGCGATCCAAGCTCCATCGGGAAGAACGTGCCGGTAGATCTCGGGATCGTCGCGGACGTGAAGGATGTGCTTACCACCGTCAATTCGAGGATAAGGCATGCGGAACACGGCGAATGGCTCGCCCGCATAGACGAGTGGCGGCGCAAGCACCCCATATCGTACAGCCCGATGCACAAGAACGTGATCATGCCGCAGCAGGTCATAGAGTCGATAGACCGCGCGTCCAGGGGACGCGCCGTCATCGTGACCGACGTGGGGCAGCACCAGATGTGGTCGGCGCAGTTCTTCCGCCACAACCGGGCGAGGCACTTCCTCACGTCAGGCGGAATGGGCACCATGGGGTTCGGCATCCCGGCCGCCATCGGGGCGGCGATCGCGCGGCCTGACCACAAGACGGTTGCGGTGTGCGGCGACGGCGGCGCGCAGATGACGTTCGAGGAGGTGGTGGTCGCGGTCGAGCACAAACTCCCCGTAACGTTCGTGGTGATAAACAACGAATGCCTCGGAATGGTCCGCCAGTGGCAGGAGCTTTTCTACGGCAAACGCTACTCCGGGTCGATACTCTCCATGAAGGGGCGTCTCGCGAACGAGCGGATTGAGCAGGATCTGAAGTACGACTATCTCCCGGACATGAAGAGGCTTGCGGAGGCCCATGGGGCCGAGGCGTACCGCGTCATCGATCCGGCGAAGCTGGATTCCACCATCCGCAAGGCGATGAACTCGAAGCGCACCACATTTGTGGAGGTGATAGTCGAGCCCCGCGCGAACGTGTACCCGATGCAGCCCGGCGGACAGCCGGTGGAAGGAATGATTTTCGGATGAAAGAGCAGATATACAGACTGAACTGTTACGTCGAGAACAGGCCGGGCGTGCTGGCGAGGATCGTGGGCCTCATATCCGGACGCGGCTACAACATACAGACGCTTTCCGTTGGGCCTACCGAGGATGGAACCGTGTCGAGGATGAAGATCGACGTGCTTGGCGGAGAGCGGGAGGTGAAACAGATTACGCTCCAGCTCCAGAACCAGGTGAACGTGATCGAGGTGACGTCCCGTCGCAGATGATGTGGGTAAATAGTTAAATGGTTAAATGGTTGAATGGTTGAATGGTTGAATTTTCGCGTAGCATCCGTGGCGCATGGTGACGAGGTGACAGGAAGATGAAGGCGTTTGTGGTTGCGATGGAGTGCGAGGCGGATGCCGTGATCAGCAACATGGCGGATTGCGCCGCCTCGACAGTGTTCGGCCGCAAGGTCGTGAGGGGCGCGATCGATGGCGTGGACACGGCGGTGGTCGTTGCCGGCGTAGGCAAGGTGAACGCGGCGGCCGGCGCCCAGCTGGCATTGTCTTCACTCGGCGCCGACGTCCTCCTGAACGTTGGCGTGGCCGGCGGGCTCGTCCCGGGCATGAAGGTTGGGGAGGTGTACCGCATCGACCGCGCCGTGCAGTTCGATTTCGACCTATCGAAGATAAACGGCACGCCAATCGGCACGCCGAACGAGTGTTCTGGGCCGTTCTTTGCGCTGCCCAAGGCGGGGCCTTGGCCAGATGCCGTCGTCGCAACGGGCGACAGCTTCACCGACGACGAGGGCGAAGTCGAATTCCTGCGCAGGACGTTCGACGCCAATGTGCGGGAGATGGAGCTTGGCGCGATTGCACACGTCGCCGCCCGCGCCGGTGTGCCGCTATACGCCTGGAAGGCGATATCGGATGTCGCGGGACTCGGTACGATGTTCGGTCAATACGCAGAGAACCTGAAGCGCTGCCTCGACATCCTCGCTGGGGAGGTCAAGGCAATGTTCCGTGCCGCATGACAGGAAGCGACACCATCGCGGCGATCGCCACGACACCCGGAAGGGGCGGGGTCGCCGTAGTGCGCGTGAGCGGTCCGGACGCATGGCTTGTCGCCGAAAGGGTGTCTGGCAGGAGAATCCGCGAGGAGGATGCGGGCCGCTTCTTCTTTTCAAGGTTCACGGCTGCGCCATGCGCCGCCACGCCTGAAGGCGGCGGCCGGATGGCGGATAGCGGTCTTGTGCTTGTGTTCAAGGGCCCGCGCTCGTATACGGGCGAGGATGTCGTCGAGTTCCATGGTCATGGCGGAAGCGTGTCCCCGCGCCGGGTGCTGGAGGCGTGCTTCGCCGCCGGCGCAAGGCTTGCGAATCGCGGCGAGTTCACGGAACGGGCGTTCCTCAACGGGAAGCTGGACCTTTCGGCCGCAGAGGCGGTGATAGATCTCATAGACGCCCGCGCGGGACGCGCCGCCGACGATGCTCAGGCGCGGCTGCACGGGGCGCTCATGCCGGTATTCGGGCGGCTATATGGCGAGCTGGTGGATATGTCCGCAAGGGTCGAGCATCTTCTTGACGTGAGTGAGGACGAAATCCCGGAAGGGATGTTGGACGGAATCGTGGAGGGCATCGGCTCCGCCAGGCGAAGGATCGCAAGTCTGCTGTCAACTGCGCATGATGGCAAGGTGCTGCGCGAAGGTGCGCTTGTCGTGCTTGCGGGCGCGCCGAACGCAGGGAAGAGCTCGCTCATGAATGCGCTGCTTGGCGAGAGCCGGGCGATAGTGTCCGACTGCGCCGGGACGACACGCGATTCCATCGAGGAGGGTATGGACATTGACGGGTGGCCGATTCGCCTTGTCGATACCGCCGGACTTCGCGACACCCGGGATCCGATAGAGGCGGAGGGCGTGAGGCGGGCCGAGTCGCTTGTGGACCGGGCGGACGTGGTCGTGGCGCTGGATTGCGATGTGAAGGGAGCGATAGCGGTCCATGCGAAATGCGATCTCGACGGTCCGGATGCAGTGTCTGGGCATGGCGTGGGCGATGCCGCGATCAGGGTGTCGTCAAAGACCGGCGAGGGCCTTGATGCCCTCAAGCGCAGGATCGTGGAGAGGCTTGAGGAACTTGCCGCCAGGCCGTCCGACGCCGACGCCGACGTCACGGCGCGGCAGGTTGCCCTGCTGGAGCGCGCGCATGCCGCGCTGGACACGGTAGATGCGGCCGAACCGGTTCTCGCCGCGAACTCGCTAAGGAGAGCGGCCGAATCCGTCGGGCAGATCGTCGGCAAAGTCTACTCTGACGATCTTCTGGAATCGATCTTCTCCCGCTTCTGCGTAGGCAAGTGAACCTTGCCCTTGCCCCCTCCCCGCCCGACGCCCGCTACCCGCATAATTTTGCCGCCGGACTTGAATTTTGCGTGTTGGTGGCGTAAAATACGCATCCGATTGAACTGAAGGAGTAATATTGATGGTCATTACCGACGAGATGCGGCGGCATTCAGCCGCACACCTGACCGCGCGCGCGGTCATGAACCTTTTTGACAATGTGCAGGTTGATATCGGGCCTGCGACAGAAGATGGGTTCTACTACGATTTTGATCTGGAGCACAGGCTCTCGCCAGAGGATTTCCCGAAGATCGAGAAGGAGATTGCCAGGCTCATCGCGCTTGACGAGCCTTTCGTGCAGAGGGATGTCTCCGTGGAGGAGGCCAAGAGGCTGCTTGCAGGGCAGAGGTACAAGCTTGAGCGGCTTGCCGACGTCGAGGCTTCCGGAGAGGCGATCTCCACCTACACGGTCGGCGACTATGTGGAGATGTGCCGCGGTCCGCACGTGGAGCATTCGGCGCAGATCGGTGCGGTGAAGCTGATGAAGGTGGCCGGAAGCTATTTCCGGGGGGACGAGAAGAACAAGATGCTGCAGCGCATCTACGGGATCGTCGGCAAGGATCAGGCGGAGATAGATGCCTGCCTCGCAAGGCTTGAGGAGGCGAAGCGCAGGGATCACCGCGTGCTCGGCAAGGAACTCGAGCTTTTCACGATCACGGATGCGGTCGGGCCGGGTCTCGCGCACTGGCTGCCGCGTGGCGCGCGCATCCGCGTGGCTATAGAGGACTACTGGCGCAAGCGCCACTACGAGGCTGGATACGAGATCGTGTATACGCCGCATGTCGGCAAGTCGAGCCTCTGGGAGACTTCGGGGCACCTCTCGTTCTACAAGGACGGCATGTTCCCCTGCATGAAGGTGCAGGAGGGCGACGGCAACGATGCGTACATACAGGAGTACTACGTAAAGCCGATGAACTGCCCGTTCCACATCCAGTGCTACCAGTTCAAGAAGCGGTCATACCGCGACCTGCCGGTGCGGTATGCCGAGCTTGGCACGGTATACAGGTATGAGAAGGACGGAGTTCGCCACGGCCTTTTCCGCGTGCGTGGCTTCACGCAGGACGATGCGCACATCTTCTGCACTCCCGAACAGATCGTGCAGGAAATCAAGTCGACGGTCGAGTTCGCGAAGAAGATGCTCGGCAAGTTCGGCTTCCACGACATACAGGCGTACCTCTCCACGAAGCCGGCAAAGGCGGTCGGCGATCCTGCGCGCTGGGAACAGGCCACGCAGTCGCTCCGCGATGCGCTGGATCAGGAGGGGATGTCCTACGAGGTCGATGAGGGCGGCGGCGCATTCTACGGCCCGAAGATCGACATGAAGATAAAGGATGCGCTCGGCCGGCCGTGGCAGCTCGGAACTGTGCAGTTCGACTTCAACCTCCCGGAGCGCTTCAACCTCACGTACGTTGGGGCCGACGGCAAGGAACACCAGCCGTACATGGTGCATCGCGCACTCCTCGGCTCCATCGAGCGCTTCTTCGGCATCCTCATCGAGCATTACGCCGGCGCATTCCCGCTTTGGCTTGCGCCGGAGCAGGTGCGCGTGTTGCCCATCACCGACAAGCAGCTCGACTACGCGAAGAGGATACAGGCCGCGCTCAGGGCGGCAGGATACCGCTGCGAAGTGGATGTCTCGGCGGAGAAGCTTGGGGCAAAGATCCGCAACGGCACGATGATGAAGGTGCCGTACATGGTTATCGTCGGCGGCAAGGATGAGGCTGCCGGCATGATATCGGTGCGGGCGCGCACGGGTGGCGACAAGGGCCAGATGAGGCTTGAGGACTTCATGTCCACGCTCGGCGCGGAACTGGAGGGCTGATCCGATCCTGATCCGTCTGGACCAGTCCGCGCTTGCGTATTAGTGCTTAAGGAGGGCATCTCCCGTGAAGATAACGCTGAATCCAGACAAGGATGTGGTCCGGACGGTGCAGGACGGACTGAAGCGCACGGGCGGGTATTGCCCGTGCCGTCTTCAGCGCACCGAAGACACGAAGTGCATGTGCAAGGAATTCCGCGACCAGATAAGGGATCCCGGATTCGAGGGGTTCTGCCATTGCATGCTTTATCACAAGAGCCTTGAAAAGTAAGCCTACAGGAATGCGGCATAGCAGGGCTGACTCCGGGCGTCCGCACCCTTTCCAGATAGAGGTGCTGTACGACGATGACGACATGATCGTCGTGAACAAGCCTGCCGGAATCGTCGTTCACCGCGCTCCCGGATACCAGTCCGGCACGATGTGCGACCTTCTCCTGCCGCAATATCCGGAGATTGCCGGCGTAGGCAGCGAGGAGCGACCCGGGGTTGTGCACCGTCTCGACCGCGATACGAGCGGCGTGATGGTGTTCGCGCGGAACAAGCGGGCGTATCTCGCGCTGCGCCGGGAATTCGAGGGCCATGGATGCGTGCGCAAGACGTACATTGCCGTGACGCATGGGGCCTTGAAGCCGCCGACAGGAGAGTTGCGTACGCTGATAGGGCGCAAGCCGTTCGATCCGAAGCGCATGGCGGTTGTCGACCGGGACGGCAGGCTTGCCGTAACCAGGTGGACGGTGCTATCGCGCCATGGAGCGCTCGCCATGGTGGAGTTCTCCATAGAAACGGGACGCACCCACCAGATACGCGTGCACGCCGCGCATCTCGGCCATCCGATCGTCGGGGATCCGCTGTATGGCGATGCGGCGCGGGACGTGAATGTGTCGCCGCGGCCATCGCGTCCTCTGCTCCATGCCGTCATGCTGTCGTTCCTGCATCCGTCCACGCAAAGGCTGGTGGAATTTGCCGCAGAGCCGCCTCCGGATATCGTCTACGTGCATAGCCGCAGCTGAGGGCTGTTGACTATGGTGGCGGCGTCTTGTATAATATGCACCGTTTTTTTTTTGAGGCTATAGTCGTGAAGCGCAGTGCATTCAACTTCTTCTGGTGGTGGCGTCGCGGGTCTTGTGTCCGCGGGCCGGTTGCCGTGTAGTTGCGAAACGCGAAGCCAAGCCCAGTACCCGAAGGCGGATCGTCAAGGAAGACGGTCCGCCTTTTGCATTTAACCGAAACGTAAACGAAAGGAATACAAATGGACAACGAACCCTACAAGACGTATCTTGCGGAGGAGGAACTGCCTACGGCGTGGTACAACATGCGCGCGGACATGAAAAAGAAGCCTGCGCCGCTCCTCAACCCTGCGACGCTCGAGCCGGTGACGGCAGAGGAGCTTGAGCACGTGTTCTGCAGGGAATGCGTACGGCAGGAGCTTGACGACACCACGGCGTACATCCCAATTCCGCAGGCCGTGCGCGATTTCTACAAGATGTACCGGCCATCGCCGCTTGTCCGCGCGACATTCCTCGAGAAGGCCCTTGGCACTCCGGCGAAGATATACTACAAGTTCGAGGGCAACAACACGTCCGGCTCGCACAAGCTCAACAGCGCGATAGCCCAGGCCTACTATGCGAAGGAGCAGGGGATCACGGACGTGACCACCGAGACCGGGGCCGGACAGTGGGGAACCGCACTCTCGATGGCGAGCGCGTTTTTCGGGCTCAAGTGCCACGTATACATGGTGAAATGCTCGTATGAGCAGAAGCCGTTCCGCCGCGAGGTGATGCGCACATATGGCGCGGACGTCACGCCGTCGCCGTCTATGACCACCGACGTGGGGCGCAGGATAAACGCCGAGTTCCCCGGCACCACGGGTTCGCTTGGCTGTGCGATATCGGAGGCGGTAGAGGCTTCGCAGAAACTGCCCAAGGCGCGGTATCTCCTTGGCAGCGTACTCAACCAGGTGTGCCTCCACCAGTCGATAATCGGTCTTGAGACGCAGGCCGCGCTGAAGAAGCTTGGAGTCAAGCCCGATGTGATCATAGGCTGTGCTGGTGGCGGCTCGAACCTTTCGGGCCTTATCGCGCCGTTCATGGGCGAGAAGCTGCGCGGCGAGGCGGACTGCCGCATCATTGCCGTCGAGCCGGCGAGCTGCCCATCCCTCACTCGCGGCAGGTACGCATATGACTTCTGCGACACCGGCCGGGTGTGTCCGCTCGCCAAGATGTACACGCTCGGCAGCGGCTTCATACCGTCTGCCAGCCATGCAGGCGGCCTCCGCTACCATGGCATGAGCTCGATGCTGTCGGAGCTTTACGACCAGAAGCTCATGGAGGCGACGAGCGTGGAGCAGACGAAGGTGTTCGAGGCCGCGACGTTCTTTGCGCGTACCGAAGGGACGCTCCCCGCCCCCGAATCCGCTCATGCGATCCGCACGGCGATAGACGAGGCGTTGCGCTGCAAGGCGACGGGCCGCAAGGAGACGATAGTCTTTGGCCTTACCGGCACCGGCTACTTCGACATGGTCGCGTACGGCAAGTACAACGATGGTACGATGCGCGACTACATCCCCACTGATGACGATCTGGCGAAGGGATTCGCGGGATTGCCTCGCGTATGATCGGCGTTTGCGGTTTAGTTGGTAGATGATAGTTGGTAGTTGGTAGTGGGAATTTACGTCGGCGTGTGGGGACAGACCTACCATCTACCAACTATCCACTGCCATCTACATTTCTGAGGCGGTTGGGCGCAGCCGGGTGGCAGATGGCGAGCGTCCGGTCGCCTTGCGGAAGAAGCGGGCGAAGTAGGCGGGCGAGTTGAAGCCAAGATCCTCGGCGATCTGCGCTATCGGCGCATCGGAGCTGGTCAGCAGATGTACGGCTCTCCGGATGCGGAGCGCATTCTGGTATTCGAGCGGCGCAAGCCCGGTGTAGTTCTTGAATCGTTTCCTGAAGAACGAGTAGCCGATTCCGAGGCCGCCGGCAAGCTTCTGGAAGTCGATGAACTCGCCAAGGTGGTGGCCGATGTGCAGCGTCGCCTTCCGTATGGTCGCGTTGTGCGCGTCCGCCGCGTCGTATGTGTGGATGCGCTCGAAGACCGACGCCACGAGCGTGGCGGCCTTGAGCGCGAGCGTGTAGGGCCGCTCTGCGCTGGCGGACTGGATCTCCGCGACGAGCTCCATGAGCGCGTTGTCGAACCAGCCGTTTGGCGGCAGGCTTACGATCGTCGGGTTGGCGGTGAAGAAGGGCGGGCCAACTATTCTCCTGAAGACGTCGCCGCCGATGCCGATGTACGCCTCGTCCCAGCCGGTCTGCTCGTCCGGGCGGTAGCGGTGCCACTCGCCGGGGTGTAGCATGATGAGCGTGCCGGCCGAGATCTGTATCGTCTTGCCTCGCCTGAACTCGATTACGCCGCGCCCCGACCGGATGTAGAGGATCTGGTACTCCCAGTCCGCGAGCTTGCGTCCCTTCTCCCAAGTGAAGTAGTAGTCCGAAGAGTGGTAGTCATGCGGATACGGTTCGCCCGGATTTGTGACTTCTCGCCCTGCGCCTGTCACGTAAGCCCCGAAGCGCCGCTGCGGCACTCCGATCGGACAGTAGTGGATGCGGTTCTCGTTTTCGGTGATCATTGTTTCGTACATCTGTCAACGACAATGTCCCTGATGACACGGACGGGTTTCGCTTGTCTAGGTTTTGCGGGAAATGGCTCAATCTTTGAGTCGGGACTGCACGGTTCCGGACTCAAAGATCCTTAATTGGACATATTATACCACGAACCGTTTCGTGATGGCAATCGCATGGCGATGGTGGAAAGAAAGGTGGAAAGAAAGGTGGTTGTAGGCCGAGGCATTGCCGGGTCTGACGTAATTATGCTATAATTCTTGCATTTGGAGGTTCTGATGCAAACGCTTAACATTCGACCGGTTACAGACTTGCGTAGCAAGTTCAATGAGATTGAATCCGACATCAAGGCGGGTCCTGTGTTCTTCACCAAGAACGGCTATGGGGCTTCGGTGATGCTGTCCATAGAAGCCTATCAGGCACTGATCGATCCCATGGAGGCGATTCTTTCGGAGACGGATCGTCTGGCGGCGAACGATGCACGGCGGTTTTCGGCGGACGAGGTGTATCGACGGCTGAAGGAGCATGCTCATGCGGGAAAGAAAGTACGCGCTTGAGTTCCTGCCTCAATTCGAGGAAGACATGCGTGAGGCGATAGACTACATTCGCCTCACGTTGCGAAATCCGCCGGCGGCGGACAAGCTGATCGACGCTGCCTTTGATGCCATTTACGAGCGGTTGCATGCACCAGAGTCGTTCGAGCCGTATCCGTCGAAGCTTGATCGGGAGCATCCGTACTATCGCATACAGGTCGGGAACTTCCTTGTGCTGTATGTCGTAATCGGGCGCACGATGGAAGTCCGGCGTTTCATCTATGCGCACCGCAACTGGCAGGCATGGCCGCTGTGAGCGAGACCCAATCTTTCAGAATGCCCCTGTCCGGTGGGCCTATGGGGACGGCAAGACAAACAGAATTGAGGAGTGATGATGGAAGAAGATGAAAAGGAAGGGCCGCGGCAGTAGATAGACAGGCAGATTTCAAGATGCAATCGCAAATGTCAAATCGTGCAAGTCGTGTCAAACATTCATATTGATTTATCCCGGCGGATTTGATGAAATGCGCGACATGAAAGCAAAAGCATTGTTTCTGGTAGTGACTCCGCTGTTCTGTTCGCCGCTGCCGGCGGCCGTCCCTTCCCCATGGACGCCCGTCAAGGTCTCGGACGGCTGCGTATCCGTATGGGGACGAGACTACGGGTTTGCGTCCAATGCGCTGCCCGTGCGCGTGAAGGCGCTTGGGCGGGATCTGCTTGCCGCTCCCGTACGCATCGTCTGCACCGACACCGATGGCAAGGCCGTCGACTGGAAGAAGGGCGGCAGCTGGGTGGAGATGTCCGACGCGGAGTCGGCGACGGTATGCGCGTGGCAGGAGGCGGACGCCCTCGCGGTTGACGCGACGTACCGTGTCGAGTTCGACGGCATGATGAAGGTGTCGCTTGTGCTCGTGCCGGGCCCGAAGGCGCCGCAAGGCAGGGCCTGCCGCGCATGGTTGGAGATTCCGCTGCGGCCGGAGCGCACGAGATTGTATGTCTTTTCGCCGGCTTCCTGGGAGAAGTTCAGCAATGCGGGCGGAGTGAAGGGGCCGATGCGCTGGCCTTTCCGCTGCTCCGTATGGCTTGGCGACGAGGAGGCGGGCCTCTGCTGGTTCTGCGAGAGCGACGAGGGCCTGCCGCAGACGGAGGACGTGGTTGAAGTGCTGCCGGGCGAGACGGAGACCGTCCTGCGGATCAAGTTGGCCGACGGGAATACGGAACTCCCCAGGACATGGACGTTTGGCCTGCAGGCGACGCCGGTCAAGCCCTGGGACGGCGCTCGCAATGCGCGGCACTTCCTGCACGCGCCCAGGATGGGTGTCGGGCATACGGTCAAGCGTCCAGAGGTGTGGTGGACGGCGCAGAGGGCGTTCCCCGACGGCAACTCGGAGGCGGCGATGGACGCGGCCAAGGCCGCCGGGGTGCACACCGTCGCGTTCCACGAGGACTGGATCCCGATCCAGAACAACGCGGCCTCCGCGCGGCCTGAGTTCAAGCAGATCGTAGACGCCTGCCATGCGCGCGGCATGAAGGCCATCGCCTATCTCGGCTACGAGCTATCGCCCCTCGATCCGCTCTGGGGCGATCTTCAGGCGGACTGCCTTCGTCTCGAGGCGAACGGGCGTCCGCGCGGGCACTGGTTCCGCGAGCCCGGGCAGCGCGACTACCGCGTCTGCTATGCGAGCCGCTTCGCGCGGGCATGGCTGGAGCGGGCCAAGCGGGCCTATGACGACCTGGGCATAGACGGCTTCTATCTCGACAGCACGATCATGCCTCAGCTTTGCGCCAACGAGCGGCACGGCTGCGGATGGCGGGGCGCAGACGGCAGGCTTCACGGGACGTATCCGTTTTTCGCCGTGCGCCGGATGATGCGCGAGCTTTATGAGTTTGTGGAGGCGAGGGGCGGGACGATCGATGCGCATCAGAGCGGCTACGTGTGTCCGGCGACGCTGGCCTTCGTCCATTCGTACTGGGACGGCGAGCAGCTGGCGTCCTCGAGGGAGGACATCAAGCGCACCCTCGACTTGGATGCGTTCCGCGCCGAGTTCATGGGCCGCAATCACGGCGTTCCGTGCGAGTTCCTGGCGTACGAGGTCAAGGGACGCTGGTCGTACGAGGACGCATTGGCCATTACGCTCCTCCACGATGTGCTGGTGCGTCCGTGCGGCTTCGGCTCCGAAGTGCGCCTTGCGCCGCTGTGGAAGGCGATGGATGACTTCGGGACCGCATCGTCCTCGTGGGTGCCGTACTGGAAACATCCGCTGACGGTCTCGCCGGCGAGCGTCAAGGCGAGCGTCTATCGGCGCGACGGGAGGACCCTTGCCGTCGTTTCCAACCTTTCGCCCGACCGGGCCGTATGGGCGGAGGTCTCGCTGCCCGCCGGCGTGACTGACGTACGGGAACCCGTCTCGGGAGACCATGTGCGAGTCGTGGGGGAGAAGGCCGTTGTCGAGCTGGAGCCTTTCCGCATGAAGCTTCTGGCGTTTTGATCGCATCGCGACACTGAACCGAAAAACGGCGGAATCGCCATGGGCGCCTGTGTCAAATCGTGCAAGTCGTGGCAAACATTCATATTGATTTATCCCGGCGGATTTGCTGAAATACGCGCCATGAGAGCAAAGGCATTATTTTTGGCGGCGGCATTTTCCACAGCGGCAGGCGTGATCGCGGCGCAGTACGACGTCGCGGCGTACGTGTGGCCGGCGTTCCAGCCCGACCCGCGCTGGGCGGAGCTCGGCATCTTCAAGGACGGCAGGGGCGAGTGGCAGAACCTCTACGAGGCCGAGAAGCGCTATCCCGACGACTACCAGGGCGTGAAGCCTCTCTGGGGCTACGAGGACGAGTCGGACCCTATCGTCGTGGCGCGCAAGATCGACGCGGCGACGGCGGCGGGCGTGAACGTGTTCATCTACGACTGGTACTGGTACGGCGGGCGGCCATTTCTTCAGAATGCGCTCGAGAAGGGGTTCCTCGGCGCGCCGAACAACGAGCGCATGAGGTTCTTCGTCATGTACGCCAACCACGACGTGAACGGGCTATGGAACAACAAGCTGGGCGGGGAGGAGAAGCGGAAGGTGATCTGGCCTGCGAAGATCACGGACGCGGACTGGGAGGCGATCGTCCGTACGTGGCTCGGCTATTTCAAGCGGCCAAACTACTACACGATCGGGGGCCTGCCGGTAGTGATGCTCTATGATGCGAACCAGTTCGTGAAATGGGACGGCGCAGAGAAGGCGAACGAACGCATCGCGTATCTGCGGGCGGAGGCGAAGAGGGCCGGGCACGCCGGCGTGCACGTGATGGCCCTCGCGAACTTCAGGAGCGTCAAGTCGCTATGCGTCGATTCGCTCACGATCTACAACTGGCTGTACGGGACGGGGAGTCGCCTGAACGACAAGAGCCTGCCGCATTTGACCTATCGCGAGTGGGGCGAGGCGGCGATGAGGAACTTCGACCAGGCCAAGGCGTTCGCATCGTCCATGGGGGCCAAGTACTTCCCGAACATAACGGTCGGCTGGGACACGAACGCGCGCTATCCGGCGAGCGACGTGCGCAGCATGGTCCACGGCGCGAATCCGGCAGACTTCGAGGCGTTCGCCCGCCGGACGCGGGAGTGGGCCGACGCGAACATAGAGCCGGGCATGCCGAAGCTGATCACCGTCAACTCCTGGAACGAGTGGACGGAGGCGACGTACCTCGAGCCCGACGACCGGTTCGGCTACGCCTATCTCAACGCGCTCTGGCGCGTGTTTGTGAAGACGCAGTCCAAACAGGATTGCAGGTAATTGCATGGCATAACGGACATAACGGAAAGGTGGTTGCTGATGAAAAAAAAAATACATATTCTCGCTGCGAGCGGCGCGATCCTTATTGGCGGGTCTTGTTCGGCGTTTGCCGCAACATATGACTTCACCGTAGCCGGGGGAGACTTTGCCGACCTCTCCGCGTGGCGGACATTGTATCCTTCGCTCACGGAACTTCCCGGCCCAGACGATTACGTAAGGCTTGGGTTGGACTCCACGTTTACTATGTCGCAGGACATGACGGTCCTCAGGTTTTCGTTCGCCTTCAATACAGTGGTGCTTGACTTTGCCTCCAGCGGCAACCACACGCTCAAGGTCGTGGAAGGGAACACCCTGAATCATGGATTCTTTGCGCACAACGGCACGATTCGCGGCGGCGTAATCGATCGCGACGGAAAAAACATGTACTGGTTTCAGAACGCTGGCTATGAGACGACCGTGACCGATGGATGCGTCATCACGAACTGCGATAAGTTCTGCGTGAACGTTTGGGGAACGTCTGGAGGCAAACTGCATTTGCTCGGGAACTCCAGGCTGCATGCCGACAGTCTCTTCCTGAACAATGGCTCTGCCAATGCAATCAGCGGCGGCACATCGCTTGAAGTCGCCGGAGGCTCGAAAGTCATGCTGACAGGCGACTACAGCTATTCGGATGCGAACAGCAAGAATGGGGAGTCCGGAGGCAACGTCCTTGATATCCATGGAAGCGGAACCACCATGGATGTGTCAGGTTTCTATATAAACGGCTACCATTCCCACAGCAATGTGCTTCGCGTGGCGGATGGGGCGTCTTTTGAGGCCAAGGGTCTCCACGTCGGTTTCTATGAGGCGGGCGCAATGACCAGGGGGAACCGGCTGATTGTCGATGGCGGGACCGTCAAGACCAAAGGCGACAACATTACCGCGAAGGGCGATGGGGTTGTATTCTCTCTGACCAATGCGACGGTGGAGATTAACGGCGGAACCGGTGCATGCAACTTCTCTTCCGCCGCCAATGCCACCATCGACATAGTCGATTCGGTCTGGGAAGGCGGAGCGTTCACGACGTCCCCGGGACTCAACCTCCGCGTCGCCGGGAAAAATACGCGTTTTGCCGTAACCGAGAAGTTTTTCGGCATGGGGGGTCATGGAACGGTCGGCAACAGGATTTGCTTTGACGACGGCTTCAAGTGGCGCCCGTCGCTCGGCTACGGCTACTATTTCATGCAGACTACGACGAATTGCTCGCTGACGGTGAAGAATGGAGCCGTGTTCTCGGCGTGGCATCCGGCTAATAATACGAACGACAAGATTTTCTTCGGGGGCAGTTCCGCGACGGAGCTTGGCGCGCGGAACGTCATTCGCGTCATGTCTGACGGCGAAATCTATGGGAGGGAGATAGCGCTGACGGGCGTGGAGAACCATCTCGTCATCTCAAACGGCCTTGTGCATACCGTGGGTAGCGAGTCCTTGGATAGAATCTGGCTTGGAAATAACGACTGGGCAAGTGGCAACCGTGTTACCCTTCAGGGTTCCACGCCGAGGATTCGGGCGGGAAGGTGCGTTGTGGGGCATGGCACTACGTTGCGGTTCGAGATCCCGGAGACTGGGTATGCGGCGGACGCCGTCCCGATCGAGTGCCCCAATGGCTTTCACATAATAGACCCTCAGAATGCCTTGAACACCTTTGAGGTTGATGTAAGCCGCTTCGTCCCCGAGAGTACGACGCAGCTCACGCTTGCGCAGTTCGGCAAGGATCTCAACGAAGACCAGAAGGCGTGGTTCAAGGGCGCAGATTTGCCGGAGCGCTACAGGATCGAGATTGTCGATAACCGCAAGGTGGTCCTGAAGGCGAGGTGCGCGGCCAAGGGGCTTGCCGTATCGATCCGATGATCCGCACCGGTTGAGGCTTGCGGGGATGGTCATTGTAATGTCAGAGGAAATCCACGTGGGAGTTGCAAGATGCTGTTAGGTTTTTGTGTGTTTGCGGTCAACCTGCTGTTCAATCCCGACTTTTCGCTTGACGACGGGATGGGCGATCCGTCCGGCTGGTCTTGCCGCAATGTATGGACGTGGGCGAAGCCGGCGGATTGGCGGGAGAACGCGCCAAAGTTGAAGACCTTGGGCGATGGCGTGACGGAAATCACCTTCCGCAGCGAGGAACTTCGGTCGGTCGCCCAGAAGTATCTCACGCTTGTGCCGGGTGCGCGCTATCGCATGGCGGCGGACGTGCGGGTGGCGCCGGCCACGGGGGCTGCGCTGGAGCTTGCGGTCTTTGACGAGTCGGGGGCGCTCCGTGTCAGCGCGAAAATCCCGGATGGCACGGGCGGCAACTGGCAGACGGTCGCGAGGGAGTTCGCCGCGCCGCCATCCGGGATGAGCGCCGATACCGTATCCTATGCGATTCGGGGGCGAACCGGATCATTGAAGGAGGTGGCCATCGCGGTTCGGGGGCTGATGCTGGAGCCGTTGGACGAGCCTGCGATCCGCGGAAGCCGGACGATCCCCGGGAAATACACCCGTGTGCGTCCGGTGCGCATCGTTCCGGTCGAGCCATTGCTGGACCGGGTCTCGGCGGAAAAGGCCGAACTCGCTTTCTACTGGCCGGGGCGGCCGCAGGGAGGCGTTGAGGCTTGCACGCTCCGGGGGACGGTTGGCGGGAGGAATAGCAGCGCACCGCTTGACGCCATGGGCTGCGCGCGCCTGGATCTTGGCAAGCTGGCCGTCGGCAAGCATACGATTGCGGTTCGTGTCGTCGGCGCCGATGGCCGGACGCTCGCCACGAACGACTATCAGCTGACGGCCTGCGCGGCGGTTGCGCATGGGCCGGCCGGGCGGCGGCTCAACAATTTCGTGACCGAGCTTGTGAAGGCTCCATTGACCGATGGCGCGGTGAGGTTCTACCGGCCCGAAGATGGCTGGGTGTGGATCTCATTCGAAGGCGCGAGTGGCGCGGGACGCGGCTATCTGGACGGCGGAGCCAATGCGGTGGTGCGTCCACGCGAGGGCGAGCGTCGCATGGAGACGCAACGCTACGTGAAGGCGGGTTGGCATACGCTGGCCGTGAGCGGCGCTGGCGAAGGCGGCACATTGCGCATCCATGCGGTCAAGGCCATTGCCGGCGAGGCGCCGTCGCTTGTGGATGGAGCGTGCAAGCGGCCGGACGGAGGCTTCGACTACAAGTTGCCGTTCATGCGTCGGTTCGACGGGCTTGCCGTCTTCAACACGATGAGGGGCGCAACCCGTTTCTTTGCGAAGCGGGAGGCGTCAGACACGGGCTTTTTCCGCGAAAGAGGCCTGTCGCTCATAGGGGGAGGGGACAGCTGCGGCGTCTTTAATCCGAACCGCCAAGATCGGGATCTCCTTTATCGCTCGATGGCGAGCGTGGCCTGGCGACATGGGCTGGACGTGCTAATCGACGAGAATCCCGTCGAGCTGTGCGGGAAGTGGGGCCAGGCTGTCGTGCGCTACTGCGACTGGGCGTATTCCGAGAATGTCTGGCGGATGATAAGGGAGAACCCTCTGTCGCAGGTAAACACCTACTACAGCGACTCGAACTACGGGGCGATATTCCGGGACAGGGCGGCAAAGGCGTCCGAGATATCGGCGATCGTCAACTCCGGGCGAGGCACGGCGATGCTCGTGCCGGAGGCGTATGCGCCGTCGCTTCGGGACCCGGAAGCCTCGGCAAAGTGGGAGGGGTACTTCGCGCGGTTCCTCCGGCAGTCTGTCGCCTATGTGCCGGCGGCGAGGGGGCGCGTCATGTTCTGGATGGCGCCCTACATCGGACTTGGCGGCTGGTCGAGCTACACGAGCCCCGAGGTCGATCTCAAGGCGCATTATTCGAGACTCCTGCGGGCGTTCGCGACGCAGCCGGAGTTCGCCGATATCGGCGGTGTGGGCTTTGGCGGGCTGAACAGCGCGAATGACGAGGTCCGCAGATGGGGCCATAGGATCCTGCGCCACTACTGCATCGAGGGCGGCACTGATGACATTGCGGCGCGCTATGGCTATGCCTGGGCGCCCGGAATAGTGCGCAACGCCGACTTCGACGAGGCGTTTGCGGACTGGACGGCGGCGCCGGCGGCGGAAGGTTCGGTCAAGGCGGAGCGCATCGCAGGGTATGGCCACAAGCAGGGGCGGCAGAATCGCCCGAACGGCGTCGGGGACGGGCTTGCGGTGTTCACGGTGGCGGATCGTCCGAATCGCCTGGAGCAGAAGTTGACGGGCCTTCGTCCGGGCGGGTTCTATTCGCTGGAATTCGCGGTCGTCGACTATCCGAGCATTCTGGATCCGTCGTGGCGCCCCCTTACGTGGAAGCCCGCGCAATTCACGGCAAAACTTGAGGGTGCGCAGGAAATCGGTCCGCTCGGCTACGTCCGGTGCCGACAGTCGAAGGACCGTCCTTGGCTCACGTGCTTCCGATTCATCTTCCGGGCCGGATCGTCCGAGGCGACGCTTGTCTTCACCGACCGCGCACAGTCTGGCATGGCCGCGCCGGCCGGCACGCGGTACGGGCTGAACCACATCGTGTTCACGCCCTATTACATGGAGTCGCCGGAAGAGCTTTCGGAGATCATTCGCCTTTGGGCTGGAAAACAATGAGAGGATGTCGATGATGAAAAGGCTTTGCCTGACCATTGCCGTGCTGGCGTTCGCCTCTGCGGCCGCCGTTCCGATGCGGCCGCAGCTGATGGCGTACAGGTCGTTCCAGAAGGAGCTTGCGGAGACCGCGGCGTTCCCGAAGATGGGCGTAGACATGCGCGCATTTGGGGTGTGCAACACCATCAACGCCCTCGGCAAGCCGTATTCGGACTATCCGCCTGTATGGCTTGGCATAGGCAAGTACGATTTCGCGCCGGTGGACGAGATGATAGGCGACATCCTCCGGGAGAATCCGAACGCGAGGCTCTTCTGCCTTCTGGACCTCAACACGCCGTTCTGGCTGACGCGCAGCCTGCACCTCGACAGTCTCGAGATGATCTCCCATGCCGCCACTATGCCGCGCTGGCGAAATGAGACTCGGCGGTACCTGAATGATCTCGTCGCCTACCTTGAAGGCAAGTGGGGCGACCGGATCGACGCCTACTCGCTGATGGCCGGCCTGACGACGGAATGGTTCGAGTGGGGCCTGCCGGTCTACGGCAGCGCACCAAAGGATGCCGCCTGGCGCAAGTGGTGCGCAAGGCGCGGACTGAATTTCGATGCGGCGGTGCCTACCAAGGACGCGATGATGAAGGGTGCGTTCGAAGGGGTGCTGTTCGACCCGCAGACCGAGGGCGAGAAGATCGCGTATTGGAGGTTCCACAACGAAATCGTGGCGGATGCTGTCCTTGACTTCGCCCATGAGTTGCGGAGCAGGGTCGGCGCCAGGAAGCAGATAGGCGCATTCTTCGGCTATTACTTCATCTGCAACCAGAACTTCGGGTCGATCTGCCATCTCGACTACGAGCGCGTGATCGCATCGCCTGACATAGACTTCTTCTCGTCACCGGCGACGTACACCGAGCGCCAGTGCGGCTTCGGCACGGGCTCGATGGCGGTAAGCGGCACACTGCGCCTTGCGGGCAAGCGGGTGCTGCACGAGATCGACTTCTGGCCCGATACGCTCACCCCTCCGTGGTGCACGGATACCTGGAGCTATTGGCGGACACCTGCCGAAACCGTCGCGGGCAACACGCGCGAGGCGGCGTTCGCGCTCGTCAACGGGACCTCGTTCTGGTGGTTCGACATGTGGGGCAAGATGTACACAAACCCCGAAGTGCGCCGGCGCATCGCGCGGTTCGCCGAAATCCAGAGGCGATTCGGCGGCGACCTCCCTGCGCCCGAGGCCGAGGTGCTGGTCGTGGCCGATCCGGACAGCGCCTATTCCATGGCCGAGCCGCGGGCCAAGTGCCCGGACGGCTTCGTGCCGTCGCTGGGCGGCGGCGAGACGCTGCGGAATGCGGTGGGCCGTACGGGCGTCGTATACGACACCTGCTCGTTCAACGACCTCCCGAAGCTCGACCTGTCCCGCGTCAAGGTGGCAGTCCTCGGCGCCTCGTGGGTGCTTACGCCGGAGAAGGCGAAGATCCTGCGCGACTTCGTCTGCCGGGACGGGCGCACCGTGGTGTGGAGCTATGCGCCGGGCGTCTCGGACGGCCATACGGTGGATGCCGGGCGTGTGCGGACGTGGGCGGGAGTGCCTTTCAAGACGAAAGGCGTTCCGGTCGTAGACATGCAGGGCTGGAAATCGGCGTACGCCTACGACTACCGCGACCTTACGCCTGAGAGGTTCCGCGAAATCGAGGCGGCGGCGGGATGCTTCTTCTACGTGGACGAGCTGCTGCCGGTCTCCTGCAACGGCCGGCTGCTGGCGCTTCACTGCGGAACTGGCGGGCCGAAGAAGATCCGCCTGCCGCGAAAGGTCGTGAAGGTGGTGGACCTCATGGACGGGCGGACCGTGGCCAGAGACGCCGTGGAGTTCACGGACACGTTCGCGACGCCGGACACGAAGCTTTACGAACTGGTTAAAAAATAAAATAAAAAGGATGGAGATATATCTGTGAGAAGAATTGCCGTTTGTTCCTTTGCGTTAGCCCAGCTTGCCATGAGTCAGGCCCTGGCATCCTGCGTCGCGATCTCCGACGGAGACGTTTCCCTGCAAGGCCCGGTCGGAGAACGATTGGAGTCGATGTTTCGCAACCACGTCCTCGCGGAGGATCCGGTATATCTTACGGCCTGCTACGGGGAACGCACCGAGACGGAACTTTGGCAGACCGAGTTCTGGGGAAAGTACATGCACTCGGCCGCGCCGTTCTGGACGATGACGGGGGATGCGCTCTTGAAGGCCAAGCTGGATGCCGGCGTGGAAAACCTGCTTAAGGCCCAGCTTGACGATGGATATCTTGGAAACTATGCGCCCGAGAGGCGCGCGGGGACCGGGACGTGGGACGTTTGGGGCTGCAAGTACACAATGCTCGGGCTTCTGCACTACCATGACGCGATGAAGGACGCGAACCCCGCGCTTGCCAAGCGGGCTATCGCTGCGTGTGGACGCCTCTGCGATTGGCTGATCAAGACGGTTGGCCCTGGCGCGAAGACCACAATCGCGGAGACCGGCAACTATGCCGGGCAGCCGAGCTGCAGCTGCCTTGAGCCGGTGATGTGGCTGTACAACCGTACGCATGAGGCGCGTTATCTGGAATTCGCCGCATTCATCGTCAAGGAAATGACGGAGAACCCGAAGGGGCCTCGCCTTCTCGACCTGTCCGTCGCCTGTGTGCCAGTATCCGAGCGCAGTGAGATCCCGTCCGGCAGCATCTGGCGAGGCGTGCCCACGAATCGCGGCAAGGCATATGAGATGATGAGCTGCTATCAGGGGCTGATCGAGTATGCGGAGGCGACCGGACGCAAGGACCTCGTGGATGCCGCCGTCGCGACGGCGTGGGACATAGCAGACCAGGAGATCAACCTCGCGGGATCCGGCGCTTCATGCGAGCATTGGTACCATGGCGCGAAGCATCAGCACGAGGCGTTCCCGCACACGCAGGAGACGTGCGTGACAATCACGTGGCTGCGCCTTTGCGAGAAGCTTCTGACGCTCACGGGCGAGCCGCGTTGGGCGGACCAGATGGAGCGGACGTTCTACAACGCGTATCTCGGCTCGCTTTCGCCTGATGGGCGGCGCTTTGCGTCCTACACTCCGCTGAACGGCGCGCGCAGCGAAGGTCAGCTCCACTGCCGCATGCACACGAACTGCTGCAATGCAAACGGCCCTCGCGGCTTCCTGTCGTTCATGCGCACGATCCTTACGGCGAAGGATGATGAGGTCTTCGTGAACCACTACGTCTCGTCCCGCGCCTCCGTTGAGGTTTCCGCGCTGAAGGGAAAGGTCCTGTTCGAGATGCACACGCTCTATCCGAAGACGGGGTCCGTCGATATACGGTATCGTGGCGCGAAGCCGGCGACGTTCAGGCTGTCCCTGCGCGTGCCGCGCTGGGCGATGGCGGGCGCGGACGTGAAGGTGAATGGCAAGGGGATCCGTTTCGAACGCAAGCAGAGCGGCGCATACGTGACACGCTACGTCACGGTCGCTCGCGAGTGGCGGCCTGGCGACGCCGTCAGCCTCGAACTCCCGCTGACGGTCGAGGCGCACCGTCTTGGCGACAGCGTGGCGTTCACTCGAGGGCCTGTCCTGCTCTCCCGCGATGACCGCTTCGGCGATGGCGAGCTGTCCGAGGTGCTGCGCAACGGCGACTTCGACGAGATGGCGGAGGGATTCCGCCTCGAACGCACTCCATGTGGCGACGAGATGGCGATGACGGTCGCCGCGCAGCTGCCGGTCGGCGCCAACGACCAGAACATCGACCAGCGCCAGCCCGCTACCATACGGTTCTGCGACTACGCCTCGGCCGGCAACCGCTGGCGGGCGGACAACGCCTATCGGTCATGGCTGCCCGTCGAGAAGCGCTTGCTGTCGGCGTTCCCTGGAAAGCGGCGGCTTGACCGCTCGAAGTTCATCGTGGGATCGTATGCCTTTGGAGGCGTAAGGAATCCCAAGGAGGAGGATGTGAAACGCCTCGCCGACTGCGGAATAGACGTGATCAAATACGGGAATGCGAAGACGAATGTGCTGGACTGGTTCTCCAAGTACGGAGTGTTGGCGTTCCGCGGCTGGGTGATGCCCGGCGACTGGTGGTGGTTCAACAGCGACCCGAAGAAGAAGTTCAAGAACGGCGAACGCTGGTGCGGGTGGGACGTGGATCGCCTAAAGGCCTATTTTGGCATGACGGCAGACCATCCCGCCGTGGCTGGCGTGGATGTGTGGGACGAGCCGAACGGGCTGGACTATCCGTTCCTTGGAAAGATCACGCGCACGGTTCTCGACCGCTATCCGGAGCAGTATCCGTTCTTCAACCTGTTCCCGAACTATGCGCTGCCGGATTCTGCTGGACGCGAACGCGCGTTATCCCAGCTCGGAACGAAGGATTACGAGACGTACATTGCGGAATACTGCAAACACATACCGCTCGACTACATCTGCTACGACTTCTACCCGTTTGCCTGGAAGGTGACGCCTCGGCAGTTCTACGACAACCTCCGCGTTGTCGCCGACGCCTGCACCGCCACCGGCAAGAGCCACTGGCTCTATCTGCAGGCGACCAGATACAATGGGAACAAGAAGGCCGACCATCCGATCCTGAACGAGCCCCGTCTGCGCTATCAGGCGGCCGCGTCGCTTGCCTATGGCGCCGAGTGCATCATCTGGGCGTGCTGGGCGCCGGCATGGGGCGGCTGGGACA
Source organism: uncultured Kiritimatiellota bacterium (assembly GCA_934667425.1). Classification (GTDB taxonomy): domain Bacteria; phylum Verrucomicrobiota; class Kiritimatiellia; order RFP12; family UBA1067; genus UBA1731. Next base: position 72,579 of record CAKULV010000006.1, read on the forward strand.
TCAATGTCGTCGATGCGGACGGCAATCCCACGGTCGTGTACGAGCCGCTAAAGAAGGTCAATAAGGCGCTTCACCGCCTGTCGCCCGAATACATGAGGTATAGGCGCATGACTACAGACCTTGTAGGCTTCGAGGGTGAACTCGCCGAGTCGTCGGGGACGGCATTCCGCCACGTGAAGGCGACGGACGGGGCGGCATTGGCCGTAGGCCACTTTGCCGCGCGTTCCGGCAACGGCGACTATGCCCTGTTTGTCGCCGCGATAGACGATCCGAACGGCGCAAATGCCGTGGAGCACTCCGTCACGTTCGCCTTGCCGCGCAAGGGGTACAGGGTCAGGGCCGTTGACGGCAATGGAGATGTGAAGGTCACGGTATCTGCGGACGGCACGATGTCGGTCCCGCTTCAGACCTGCCACGGCGTCTTCGTGATCGCAGAGAGGTCGCTGGCCGACATGTAGGCAGAGAGGCTTGTCTGTCTGCGGATTGGGGTTGCGTCCGTAGAATTGTGTAGAGGGAACCGGATCCGTTGTAGATACAACACACATTCGATTGGCATGATGGTATAATTCTCGCCGTCAAGTGGGCGGTGCATCCGCGCTGCGGTGGCACGGTTGCCGAATCGCCTTCTGCAAAAACGGAAAGGGATGCAATCATGAAATTCTACAGGTGTGACGTGTGCGGCAAGATTGTCGCAATGGTCAAGGAAACGGCCGTAAGCACCATCTGCTGCGGCAAGCCCATGCGTGAACTGGTTCCCGGCACGACCGACGGTGCTGCCGAGAAGCACGTCCCGGTCTACAAAGTGGAGGGCGGCACCGTTACCGTGACGGTCGGCGCCGAGGAGCATCCGATGGTCGAGAACCACCACATAGAGTGGATTGCCATCGAGACCGAGAACGGGAACCAGCGCAAGGAGCTGAAGCCGGGGGACAGGCCCCGGGCCGTCTTTGCGCTCGTGCCATACGACAAGGTGAAGAGCGTATACGAGTACTGCAATCTTCACGGACTCTGGCGCGCGTGACGCGGGAAGGAGATGTGCCATGGACACGGCAACCAACGCAATGTTCTGCAGGCAGTGCCAAGAGACATTCGGCAACACCGGATGTACTCGGATGGGCGTATGCGGGAAATGGCCAGAGACGGCCCGCCTCATGGACGAGCTTGTCGCCGGACTTGAGGAACTTGCGTCCGAAAAGCCCACGACGACCGAACTCGGCAGATTCGTGACGCATGCGCTTTTCATGACGCTGACAAACGCGAACTTTGACGACCGCAGATTGCGAGAAGCGCTTGAGGTCTGCGAAGGGCACCTTGGGCATAAGCCTACGCACAAGATGCCTTGGGCGTTCTCGGATGCCGATGCAGACGTGCGTAGCCTGAAGGAGCTTGCGCTTTTCGGTCTGAAGGGCATATCGGCATACGCGCATCATGCGGCGGTGCTTGGCCGCGAAGACGAGACAATATATGCATTCGTGTTCAAGGCCCTGAAGGCAATGGGAGAAACGTTGCCGGCCGATGCGCTGACGAGGCTTGTCCTCGAATGCGGCGAGGCTGCCGCGCATTCGATGGCTCTACTTGACGGCGCAAACACTTCGGCTTTCGGCAATCCCAAGGTAACTACGGTGTCCGTTGGGGTGGGGACGCATCCGGGGATTCTCGTCTCAGGGCATGATCTCCGGGATCTTTCCGACCTTCTTGAACAGACTCGGGATCGTGGCGTAGATGTGTATACACATGGCGAAATGCTTCCGGCGCATGCCTATCCGGCGTTTCACGGGTATCCGCACCTCAAGGGCAACTATGGCGGCGCATGGTATCGTCAGCAAAAGGAATTCGCAACCTTCAACGGTGCGATCCTCATGACCACGAACTGCATTGTCCCGGTCGCCGAAGCCTACCGGGAGCGCATCTTCACCACAGGTGTCGCGGGATTCCCCGGCGTGCCGCACATAGCCGATCGGGTGAACGGCAAGCCAAAGGACTTTTCGGCGGTCATCGCCTGCGCCAGGCGCTGCATGCCGCCGACGCCACTTGGCGCAGGTTCGCTGACGGGCGGCTTTGCCCACGGTCAGGTGCTTGCGCTCAAGGATAAGGTTGTCGCCGCCGTGAAGTCCGGGAAGATCCGCAAGTTCGTCGTGATGGCGGGCTGCGATGGACGTCATCCCTCTCGCGACTACTATGCGCAAGTGGCGACGGCCCTGCCCCCGGATACGGTGATACTCACCGCCGGGTGCGCGAAGTACAGGTACATCGGACTAGTCAAGGGCGATATCGACGGAATCCCCCGCGTTCTCGATGCCGGTCAGTGCAACGATTCCTATTCGCTTGCAGTGATCGCAATGGCGCTCAAGGACGCATTCGGGCTGGATGACGTGAATGATCTGCCCCTTGCGTTCGATATCGCGTGGTACGAACAGAAGGCCGTGGCGGTGCTCCTTGCGCTCCTTTCGCTTGGCTTCCGCAACATACGGCTTGGGCCAACGCTTCCGGCGTTCCTGTCGCCCGGGGTGGCAAAGGTGCTTGTTGATCGCTTCGGCCTTGCCGGGATCGGAACGCCGAGCGACGATGTTTGCGCAATGATGTCCTGTTGAAGAACTTGCGTTTGACTTGTGTGATAGAATTCCCGTCCGATTTGGCATGGCATAGCGCCAGGTCGGACGATATGCAAACGCATGAGGTGACAGATGAAGATTGCTGACATGTTTGCGGGAAGGACAGTCTTCTCGCTGGAGGTGTTTCCTCCCAAGCCGACCGCCAACGAGAGCGTGATATACAAAATGCTTGAGCAGTTGACGGACATACGCCCGGATTTCATCAGCGTCACATACGGGGCCGGCGGCGGCAAGAACGGCAGCAAGACGATCCAGATCGCCTCTGACATCAAGGGAAAATATGGCGTTGAGAGCGTGGCCCACCTGCCTTGCATCAATCTCACGAAGGATGGTGCGGCGCAGGTCCTCGACGATATGCGGAGCCATGGGATAGAGAATGTGCTCGTCCTGCGTGGGGACTTGCCGCCGGATACGGTTCCTTCGGGCGATTTCCTGCACGCGAGCGATCTCATATCGTTCATAAGGGACAGGTACGGCTGTTTCAACGTGCTGGCGGCCTGCTATCCCGAGGTGCATCCTGAGAGCGGAAGCGCGGTGGAAGACCTGAAGTGGCTCAAGTACAAGGTCGATTGCGGCGCAAACCACCTGATATCGCAGCTTACGCTTGACAACGGGCATTTCTACGGGTTTCTGGAGAAGGCGAGAATCGCCGGCGTATCCGTTCCGATAGAGGTCGGCATCATGCCGGTCACCAACAGGCGGCAGATAGTGCGGATGGTGGAACTCTGCCATGTGGAACTGCCAAAGAAGTTCGCAAGGGTGCTTGAAAAGTATGGGGATAACGATGTTGCCATGCGCGATGCCGGGATTGCCTATGCCGTGGACCAGATAGCCGATCTGATGGCCTCTGGCGTGGACGGGATACATCTCTACACGATGAACAACCCGTATGTGGCGCATAAGATATACGATGCCGTCCAGTCGCTGATTTAGCGGAGGGTTTCGCGCGGTCTCGTTGCTGTCATGAAGAATGTATCCGTGTCAGGCGCGCAATTGATGAGGGTTGGGCTTGCGGTCTCGGGTGGCGCCGACTCTACGGCCCTGCTCGTACTCATGTCTCAGCTGCAGGCGTCGCACGGGTTCGAGGCTGTGGTTCTCCATGTGGATCACGGGTTGCGGGAGGATTCCGCAAGCGATGCCGATTATGTCCGTGGACTCGCGAAGCGTTTCGGTCTGCCGTTCCATGAGCTCCGCACGAAGGTGACAAGGCGGAAGGGGGAGTCCGTGGAGATGGCCGCAAGGCGGGTGCGGCTTGGATTCTTCGCCGACGCGATGGTGCGCTACCGCCTTGACTGCATTGCGACGGGACATCACATGGATGATGTTGCCGAGACGTTCCTCATGAGGCTTGCGAGGGCATCTGGCGCGGAAGGACTGGCGGGGCTTAAGCCCGTGAGCTTCGTAGACGGCATTGTATTCATAAGACCGCTCCTGAACGTGCGGGGCTGCGACCTGCGGGCATTTCTTGAGGCGAGGGGAATCCCCTGGCGGGAAGATTCCACAAATGCGGATACATCCATTCTCCGCAACCGGGTGCGACATGTCGTGCTTCCATTCCTGAGAAAGGAGCTTGATCCAAGGATTGTGGAGCACATCTGCCGCAGTGCGGGCTATCTGCGAGAGGCGTGCGAGGGGCTCACCGGATCGCGAGGCGCGTCGGTGGCGGATGGACTGCGTGGGGAAGGCACGGGATGCTCGCAGCCGCGGAATCCTCCGAAGCCATCTCGATACGTGCTTGAGATCGGGCACTCCGTAGGCTTTGACAGGACTGCGCAGGGGATAGGGGAATTCCCTGCGACGGCTTCATTCGAGGCCTCGTCGCTGTACGGCAGGACGCTTGACGTACGCACTTGGCGTCCGGGCGACTGGATGCGTCCGTGCGGCTTCCCGCATCGACGCAAACTTCAGGATATATTCGTGACCGCAAAGGTGCCGCAGGGATTGCGGCACGAGTTGCCGATTGTGGCAGATGCAGATACCGGTGAAGTGCTTTGGTTGCCCGGTTATCGCGTCTCTGAATCGGTTAGGGTGTCCGGACCGGAGGCGCGGTCTGTCCGATTCCGTCTGTCGCAGCTGTCTGGCTCTGTACACTGGTCGGCGGTAGGCAGGTGTTAGGTTTCGGGCTTTAGTGGGCGCATAGGCCCGTCGGCGGTTTCCCGTGGCTAACTTCATGCGCGTTCCGCCCGCGTTTTACGGGGGTTTCCCGGCCCCGCGAAAAACCTCGAAAAATATTCGCGGAACCCCTTGC
>CAKULV010000007.1 GCA_934667425.1 uncultured Kiritimatiellota bacterium
ACACGCTCCCCAAGATGACTTCTAAAGGATAGATTTCAACAGGCATAGCGGCACGCGCGGTGCGTGTTTGCGATTGCCGAAACACAAAAAGAAAGGTCAATCCAATGACAGCAAATACACAGTTCAAGACCCTCGTGCGCGAATGGCTCAAGGCCAAGAAGCCGATGGTCGCTCCGTCCACCCACGCCGCATTCACGCTTATTGCAGAGAACCATCTTGTGCCGCAGTTCGGCGGCATGAAGATCGGCGCAATAGCTGAGGCGGATGTGCAATCCTACATCCTCAAGCTCCATGAGAACGGCAGACTCGACGGTAAGGGTGGGGTCGGCGTGAAGACGATACACGACATCATCCTTGTGTTTCGCCTTGCGATGGAACATGCCTACAAACTCCGCATCATCCCGCTTCTCAACTGGTCGCTCATCGAGTATCCGAAACCGAACACGCCCCATCAGGTGTCCGCGCTCTCGCAGGATCAGGAGCGCGAACTCATCCAGCGGCTTTATCTTGTCATGAACCGCCGGGCTGCGGGTATCCTCCTCGCGCTCTTTACCGGGCTACGGATCGGTGAGCTTTGCGCACTCCAGATGAAGGACATTGACCTCACGTCAAAGACACTAACCATCGGCAAGACCATCCAGCGTATCTATGACGCGAAAAGCGGAAAGACCCGTCTGCACATCGGTCCTCCCAAGACCGCCACCTCGGAGCGAACCATCCCGCTTCCATCGATGTTGGTCATTCCGCTCGGCAAGTTCATCACAGACAACCCCGACCATTATTTCCTAACGGGGAAGGGTAAGCCTACAGAGCCGCGCACCTATCGGCAGTTCTTCGCACGATTCCTGAAGAAGCATGGTTTGGCGAAGATGCGCTTCCACGAAGTCCGACACACATTTGCCGTCCGAGCGATGGAGATTCCCGAATTCGATATCAAGTCGCTTTCGGAGATCCTTGGACACAAGAATGTGTCCTTCACGCTCAATGTCTATGGCCGCGCCAACCTCCAGCAGAAGACTCGTTGCATGAACCTCTTGAACGATCTTTTGTAGTGAGCAATAGGCCTAAATGAAAAACACATCAAGGCAAGCCTATTTTGCCTTGGCGGCAGCTGTCTCGTTCGGTAGGCTTTCGATGAAGTCGGCGAGGCGCGAGGCGGCGACCTTCAGCTTTTCCATCGATGTCGCATAGCTCATGCGCACGAAACCCTCTCCGCATCGTCCAAAGGCAGAACCAGGCACACAGGCGACTTCATGCTCGTTGAGCAACCGCAGACAGAAATCCTCGGACGAGAGGCCAGTCCCGCGGATGTCGGCAAATACGTAGAACGCGCCCTTGGGGAGCAGCGTCTTCAGCCCCATGCGGTTCAGCGACTCCACAAGGAAGTCGCGCCGCCGGTGGTACTCGTCGCGCATCCGCGCCACGTCGCCGTCGCCGTTGTCCATCGCCTCCACGCCGGCGGCCTGGCTCAACGTGGGTGCGCTCATGATGCCGTACTGGTGGATCTTCATCATGTTGTCGATGAGCGACTTGGGGCCGCAGGCGTAGCCAAGGCGGAATCCCGTCATGGCCCAGCTCTTAGAGAAGCCGTTAAGAAGCACAAGGTTGTCCTTCAGTTCCGGCAGGGAGGCGAAGCTTATGGGCTTGGCGCCATAGACGAGCTCCGAGTACACCTCGTCCGCCAGCAGCAGGATGTCGTGCTTCAGCACGAACTCCGCGATCGCCTTCATGTCACGGAGCGACAGCATCGCACCTGTCGGGTTGCACGGAAAGTTCAGCAGGAGAGCTTTCGTCCTGCCCGTTACCTTGGCCTCAAGCGCATCGACCGTGAGGCGGAATGCGTCCTTTGCGTTCGTCTCCGCGCATACGGGAACGCCGTGTGCCATGCGGATGGTAGGGGCGTATGAGACGAAGCACGGCTCGTGGTAGATTATCTCGTCGCCTGGTTCGGTGATCGCGCGTATCGCGAGGTCAATCGCCTCGGATACGCCGACCGTGACGAGCGTCTCCGACTTCCAGTCGAACGTTGCGCTGAACCTGCGCTTTAGGTAGCGGCATATCGCCTGACGAAGAGCCGGGGTGCCGAGGTTGGACGTATAGTGCGTACCGCCATCCTCAAGGTTGGTAACAGCCGCCCTCGAAATGTGCCAGGGCGTGTCGAAATCAGGCTCGCCCACGCCAAGGGAGACGACGTCCTTGCGCTGTGCGACAATGTCGAAGAACTTGCGTATGCCGCTCTTGGGAAGCTCCGCGACATGCTTCGCTGTGAAGACCCGCGACATCAGACCACCGGCAGACGCTTGTCTTCCTCGAATGCGTATTCGCCGCTCGCCTTGTAGGTCTTGAGCATGAAGTGCGTGGCGGTTGAAAGAACGCCATCTATTGTCGACAGCTCGGACGACACGAACTCCGCGACATCCTGAAGCGAAGATCCGCTCACGAACACAAGCAGGTCGTATGCTCCGCTCATGAGAAAACACGCATCGACCTGTGCGTACTTCGAGACCCTGCTCGCGATTTTGCCGAAGCCAGTGTTGCGCTGGGGGGTGATCTTAAGCTCGATCACAGCGCGGACGCCCTTGTTGTCTTTCTTCTTCATGTGTCACTCCATGTGAATGGACACGAATTATAGCACAAGCAGACGCAATAGGTGTGCGAATCGTACGCCACGCGCCCTGGGGCATGCGGATCACGCTTCCTTCTGCCGGTTCAGGAAGTCCATCGTGGTGCGAACCACGACAGGAGAAAGCAGTATGAGGGCGATGAGATTCGGGAACGCCATGAGACCGTTTACCACGTCCGCAAGACTCCATATCAGCGAAAGCGAGAGGTACGGGCCGATGGCCACGATGGTGACATACAGCAGCCGATATGCCTTTACGATGCGCCTGCGGTGCATTCCTATCAGGTATTCGAGGCATTTTTCGGAGTAGAAGTCCCAGCCGAGTATGGTGGTGAACGCGAAGAACGTGAGAGCGCACATCAGGAAGAACGGCACGAATGCCCCCGCTCCCGGAATGAAGGATAGGCCGCGAGAGAATGCCTCTATCGTCATATGGACGCCCTCGAGCTTCTGCGACGGCTCCCATGCGCCCGAAAGGACGATTGTGAGGCCGGTCATGGTGCATATGACGATGGTGTCGATGAATGTACCTGTCATAGACACGAATCCCTGCTTCGCCGGTTCGTTAGTCTTTGCCGCCGCTGCGGCTATCGGTTCCGAACCGAGTCCGGCCTCGTTCGAGAATATCCCGCGGGCGATTCCCTTTTGCATGGCGATGAATATCGTGCCGACTGCGCCACCCGTCACAGCCGCAGGGTCGAATGCGGCCTTGACTATCAGCAGTACCGCATGGGGTAGCTTCTCGATGTTCCCGATCATCACGAGAAGACACACAGCGACGTAGGATATGGCCATGAATGGGACTACAACCATCGACACCTTCGCGATACGCTTGAGTCCGCCGATTATCACAAGCCCGGCGCATATCGTCACCACGGCTCCTGCGACTATTGCCGCGACGGATATTGTGCACCCGAACACCGTCACCCCTGTTGCAGGGTCAGCTGGATTGAATCCCGGATCGAAGAAGCGCTGGACGGCGGACGATATGCCATTCACCTGCGCCAGTGTACCGATGCCGAAAAGCCCGGTGCCGATGCCGAAGACCGCGAACAGGATGGCAAGCGGCTTCCACTTCGGCCCAAGCCCTCGTTCTATGTAGTAGAACGGGCCGCCGAGGACGCGCCCATCAGGGGCCACATGGCGGTACTTTACGGCAAGTAGCCCCTCGGCATACTTCGTGGCCATTCCGAAGAACGCCGCCACTTCCATCCAAAAGAGCGCACCTGGTCCGCCGGTGGTGATTGCGGTCGCGACGCCCACGATGTTTCCGGTGCCGATTGTCGCGGAAAGTGCGGTGCATAACGCACCGAACGCCGACACTTCGCCATGGTGCCCGTGCCCCTTGTGGAATATGTATCGGAACGCATTGACGATGTTCAGGACGTGCCGGAACCTGAGCATCACCGACAGCAATATGCCGGTCGCGAGGATCGCAACGATGAGGGGAACGCCCCATACGAGGCTTGCCGCTTTGTCTACGATATTTGTCAGTGATTCGAGTGTGCAGGGCATTTCGCTTGTACCGGTTCAGATTTTCCATCCGCCAACGCCGAATATGCGGCAAACCTCGGAAACGAGTATGGCCAGCACAAGAAGCGGGGCAAGAAACTTTATCATTGCTATGTAGAAGACCTTGAACCTGATCGGGCTTCCGTCGCGGCGGCACTCGGCGAGGATGCGCTTGGGCTTGAGTACCCATCCTACGAAGAGGCATATGAGGGCGGCCACGATTGGCGTGAGCACATTCATGGTGTTGTCGAAGAAGTCGAGGGCGGGCAATCCGAACGGCTTGAATGCGGCCCAGCGTCCGTAGCCGAATGCGGATATCGAGCCGATGCCGACAGTCCATGCGCAGATGATGGCGACCGAGGCGATCCTACCAACCTTAAAGAAGTCGCACACCGAAGCGACACAGGTCTCTGTCATGGATATCGCGCTCGTCAGGGCGGCAAACAGCACAAGGGAGAAGAAGCAAAGCCCAATCCAGCCGCCGGCAACGCCAAACGACGCGAACACCTTGGGAAGCGTGACGAACATCAGGTTTGGACCAGCGTCGATTGCGGCGCTTCCGCCGTCTCCTGCCGCAAAGATCGCGACCACCGGAATTATCATGAACCCCGCGATTACGGCCACGAACGTATCTGCGGCCACAATCCTCACCGACGCCTTTGTCACCGAGTCGCATCGCCGCATGTAGCTGCCGTAGGTGATCATGATCCCCATGGCGAGCGAGAGCGAGTAGAACATCTGCCCCATCGCGCCGAGGACTACCTTGCCGAGGTTGTCGCACGAGGAGAAGTCCGGCACCAGATAGTACCTTATCCCGGCCCCTGCGCCCGGGAGCGTGACGACGTACGCGGCGAGGCCTACGGCCATCAGGAGAAGCAGCGGCATCATCACGAGGTTTGCCTTCTCTATGCCATTCTTGACCCCGATCAGGATGATTGCGGATGATGCAATCGTGAAGATCGCCATGTACACGAATGGCTCCCAAGGAGCGGCGACGAATGTGTCGAAGAACGCCTTTGGCGCCCCCAGCCCACTATCTACCCCGACGACAAGTTTGACATAGGCCGCAAAGTATTTCACCACCCATCCGCCGATCACGTTGTAGTACGGCAGGATGAACAGCGGGACGATGGTGGACATCACGCCGAGGAAGTTCCACCGTGGATGCCCGAGCGACCTGAATGCCGTGAGCTGGCTCTGCCTTGCGTACCTTCCGAGCGCGATCTCTGTGGTCAGCAGGGTGACGCCGAGCGTCAGCGAAAGCGCGAGGTATGTGGCGATGAACACGCCGCCGCCGTATTTCGCGGCCAGATACGGGAACCTCCAGAGATTTCCGAGCCCTACCGCCGAGGCCGCCGCCGCGAGGACGAATGCCAAGGATCCGGACCAGCTTGCTCTTTTTCCGTCTTTCATCTGCCGAATGTCAGCCCTTCCCGGAAATGGCGTCGATGCCTGCCGTAGTCCCGAATACGATCAGCTTGTCGTTTTCCTCGAACTTGTCGTTCGGGTTCGGAATCAGTATCTGGAGCGGCTTCTTCTCGCTTTTGGGGTCGGGACGGCGTATGCACAGCACCGTCACCCCGTTTTTCTTTCGGATATCCGCCTCCGCGAGTGTCTTGCCTACGCAGGCCTGCGGCACGTCTATTTCTGCGAGCGACAGTCCCTTGGATATTTCCAGGAGATCGTAGGCGTTGTGGTCAGTAATGTTGCGGGCGAGCCGGCGGGCGCTATCCTGGTCGGGATATACGATGTGGTCTGCTCCAAGCTTATCCAGTATCTTCCCGTGGATCTCGCTTATCGCCTTCGATATTACGGTCTGCACGCCGATTTCCTTGCAGTTTGCCGTCACGAGCATGGAAGCCTCTATGTTGGATCCTATCGCCACGACGACCATGTCGCATTCCGCGATCCCTGCAGCCTCGAGGGCATTCGCGTTTGTCGCGTCGCACTGTACGGACCACGTGACTTTCTTGAGCGCATTTTGCACGAGCGTGCTGTTGCGGTCTATGAGAAGCACCTCAGTGCCCGTATCCGACAGCGCCTCGGCGAGTGAAAGGCCGAATCTTCCGGCCCCTATGATACCGATTCTTTTCATTTGACGATTGCTCTACGAACTAATAGGGTGGATTTTACCATAACCATGGGCCAAATCCAACAGGCAACAGTGGGGGCGTGGCTTGGTCAAAGCGAAAGTTCGTAAACGTTTGTATTTCGGATCTGGAAGCCAAGTGACCGATACATGGCATTCGCGGCGATTCTGGAAGGGCGGGATGTCAACTCCACGGAGCCGACGCCATCTTTCTTGAGTTCATGGAGCGTGTTCTCCATTATTTCCCGCCCAAGCCCATTCCCTCTTTCGCCATGGCCTACAACAACGTCCTCGATCCGGCAGTGAAGTCCGGTAGGCGTCGCGAATGACACGGCTGTGGCGCAGGCGACGATCCTGCGCCTCTTGCGGAGCGCATACAGCCTTATTCTCCCGCAGGAGAGTTCCCTCTCGACCTCTTTGCGGTCGAATGTCGCATTCCCGTCAAGTTCGCCCGCCAATGTACGCAAGTCGTCCGCATCGCGGTCGGAGAGCGACATGATGCGCGCGAACCCGTCGAATGGCTTGACGGCGCCATCGTCAGCGCCTTTGGGGCGGTTAATGTTGCGCCACGCCTCTGGCGTGATCCCGTGCTGCCGCTTGAAGAGCCTGTAGCCGTGCGTTGGGCTTCCGAATCCGGCCAACTCGAAGACCGACCGGATCGAGGCATTGGTGCCGGCGAGCAGTCGCCGGACTTCGGCCAGCCGAGATTCGACAATCCGCTCACGGACGGTGTGTCCCTCGTATTGCCTGAAACGCAGGTCGAGCAGACGGCGTGATACGTTCACGTGCCGCGCGACATCGTCAGGCGTGATGCCGTTCTTGGCTTCACGGGAGATGAACGACAACGCCCGGTCTATGAGTTTGCCGGCGGGAGACGGGGGCTTCGTGGATTCTCGCTCTGCGATGCCGAGAATGGGGCATACGGTTTCGCGAAGGCTTGCGGAGCCATTGCGGCCGATAAGCCTGGCCAACTCTTGCGCGGCCGCTTCGCCCATTCCCTCGGCATCGGTGATTACGCTTGAAAGCGGAGGTTCGGTGTGTTCGCAGATGATTTCGTCGTTATCCACGCCGAGTACCGAAATGTCGCCGGGAATCGCCAAGCCAGCCATCCTTGCCGCCGCGATCACGTCCGCACCGCGCCCGTCCCATGCGGCGAATACGGCGGCGGGCTTCTGCAGCCCAGAGAGGAATGCCCCAAGGTGCGCCGAATGGCCGGTCCCGGATGGCGGCGCAACGTACGTGAGGCACTGCATCCCTTCGCCTTCAAGGCGCAACCGGAACGCCTCCCCCCTGATCCGGCTCCATTCCCTGTCAAGGGTGTCCGGTACGTACGCGAACGACCGGAATGCACCGTGCGAGAGGAAATGCCCTGCGGCGGCGATGCCTATCCCGCAGTTGTCGTTGTGGACAAAGCCGATTGCATGGTCGCGGGTGGACAACGCTTCGTCGAAGTTGCCAATGCCCACGAAAGGAATTGACGATTTGCCGATAGCCTCCTGAATCGCATCCGAATACGGTACGCTGGAAATGATGCCGTCAGGCGCATCAATGGGCGAACGCGCTGCGAGCAGCTTCGCGAGTTCACGCTCATCCTGTATGATCAGGGGATTCCACCTGCGCGATGCGCCCCAAGCCTTGAATATCCCCACGAAGCGCTTTCGGTGGGAAGCGGTGGCGAGCCGTAGGCAGATGGCGACGGTTATTGTCTTTTTTTCTTTCACGCCGACATTATAGCAGGAGGACGCCCCTCAGGACGCCATTTCCATAAATGGCACTTCACGCTTGCTTGAAATGGCATTGCCAAAGTTGGTTCGACGGAGCCGTGTATGGTATACTCCAACGCAAATACGGATAGGAGCATCGTCATGATACGAAGAAAATCGTCTTTATCAATCGGTAGATTTGCGGTCGCGCCACTTGCGGCCGTTTGCGCACTCGCCTGTCCGGCCGCAACGCGCACTCTGAAGCCGGGCTTCGCGGGGGCCGTCGATCTCACGGACGGCTCGAACTACGAGGAAGGGGTCGCCCCGTCCGCCGGGGACACGGTCGTGCTGCAAGGCTGGGTGAAAGGCAAGGGGTATACGCACGTCACCAACTCCATCGCCGGCGATCGCGCTTCATGGGAGCTGCTGAGGTCGCTCGCGAAGGTCGAGGTCCCGTATGGCGACACATTCGCGCTGGTCGTGGATGGAGATGACGACGCCTATGATCTTCCGTGCGCGATCTACGGGAAGGACGACAATCGGTATGTGTTCACAAAGCTTGGCCCGAAGCGCCTCAACCTCACTTCCTGCAAGGTGCTTAAAGGAACTAGCTACAAGGACTATTTCGGATTGCTGCGCGTGGAGGAGGGGACGCTCGCGCTGCCGGTCAACGGAGATGTGGACGGGGAGTACGCAATGTCGGTTCGCGACATCCATGTTGCGCTTGGCGCGACGTTGGTGACGGCTGGCGGCTCAAAGGCCGGGAAGTCCACGGGATTCGCGACGCGCTGCGGCGGCATTTCGGGACAAGGGATCATCACCAACGAAATGGCCGAGGCGAACGTCGTGTACGACCTGATAGCGATCATGTCCACCAACGCGACGTTTTCCGGGGCGTTCGGCGGCCCTCTCCGTCTTCGCCTCTCCGGGGAAGCGGGCATGGTTCTCTCCTTGGAGGCAGGCACTCACACGCATTCCAGGCAGACGGAAGTGGGAGGCATGGCAACGCTTGATGTCGCGTCGCTTTCAGGGCTGGGCACCGGGGCTCTCGGCTTCGGCACCGGCGGCGGGACGTTCCGCTATGTCGGCGCGGGGGCGGATGCTTTCACGAGGAGGCTCTACTGCACATCTTCACCTGGGTGCCTTGACTGCGGCCCGCACGGCGGCGTGACGTTTGCGGGGACGCTCGGCATGTACAGCAGCACGGGCAGGCAAAACCTGTTCAGCCTTTCTGGCGATGGCGACACTCCCTGCGTGTTCAGCGGAGTTGTCGAGCAATACACGGTTGGAGATTATGTGGTCCCCATCTACATAACGAAACGGGGATCCGGAACATGGCGGTTCCTCGACAACGGGAGGAAGCCTTACGGAAATACGTTCTACGCTCCATGCGGCACGATTGCCGTGGAGGAGGGGACGCTTGAGTTCGACACTGTGGCCGGACGCGGAGAACGTTGTGCCCTTGGCTACGCGACGGCCTGCTACGAGCGCGTGTGCGGCGAGCCGGCGGTGCTGAATGCCGTGGACTACGCCTACCTGCTTGGAGCCGCAAATGCCGCAGGCGGCGCCACGCGGTCCGAGGGGCGCTTCGTGTACATCGGGGCATCCAGCGCCTTGGCCTCCAACCGCCTGATAGCCGTGCAGAACGATGCGGCGATCGGCGTGAGTAACGCGAAGCGTCTGCGCTGGTTCGGGGTGCGCTCCGAGGGCATAGGACCAAGGACGCTTGCGCTTGAGGCTTGCGAAGGCTCCACGGGCGACCTGTACGACATGGTTGACAGCGCCGCCGCTCCAATCTCCATCGAGAAGCGCGGCGCAGGCACGTGGCGGCTCGGCGGACGGCAGTCGCTGCACGGCGGCGTTTCCGTCAAGGGAGGCACGCTGATTGTGGAGAACGTGCCGAACGGCAGCGCCTACAAGTGGTTCAGGTTCACCGTAAAGGAGACGTCCGCCACTTGCGCCCGCTATCCGGCATTGAACGATCCAAACTGCCGGACTGTCTCCATCGGCGAGATATCGCTTGCCAGCGCGGACGGGGTGCGCAGGAGCTACGGGCTGAAGGATGCGCCGAGCGAACTTGAGATAGGGCCCGGCACATGCCAGTTCGGATGCACCAACATGATATATGAGCCATACAAGGCCAGCAGCGCCGCCTGCTATTTCGACAACGTAAAGCCGGATCCGAAAGGCAACTACGGCAACATCTGCCGCGTTTCGCTCAATGTCCAGCCAAGGCTTGACGATGAATCCACATGGTGGCCGGCCGCCGTGCTACGCCTTCCGGATGGCTCGCCGGAGATCGTGGCGTGGGACTTCGTGATGACGGTATCCGCATCTGCGTCATCCGAAAGCCGGGCCTATCAGGTGACGGCGGCGCGGCTTGAGGGCAGTACGGACGGCGTGCATTGGGAGATCGTCGGCGACAGGGACGACATATCCGTGCCGACGGGCGGCGAATACTACTGGGCTTCCACCGATGAGCAGTGGCTCGACGGCAACCCGCAGGTGCGCAGGCTGTCGGACGGGAAGGGATGGGCGCTGACGCGCACTACGGCCTCCCGCGAGACATCCCCGTGGGAGATACTGCCGCATGTGTCCGTCTCGCCCGGCGCCACGCTCCGGTTCTGCGGCGCAAGGCCCACGGCGATGCGTTTCGCCGTGGATGGAGCCGCCGGCGTAGGCACGATCGAGAACGTGTCGTTTGACGGGGGATGTGCGCTCGAGATTTCCGGCATTGGCGACGCGGCCGCAGACGTGTTCATCCCGTTCTCGTTCGTGAATGTGGATGGACTGGAAGACACGTCGAACTGGACTTTCTTGTTCGATGGAGATGTACGGAGGGATCTTGTCGTCAGGGTGGCCGAAAAGGGCATCCGCATCCGCAGGACCGGACTGAGGGTCTTTATCAGATGAAAAATCAATATTCCATGAAAGCTCCATATCTCATCGCGTGCGCCGCGCTGGCGCTCACGGTTTCGTCCGCAAGCGCCTGCACTGCCGTGCTTGTCGGCAAGAAGGCCTCGTCAACGGGACGCGTCATATTGGGACACAACGAGGACAACGGCGGCAAGGTCGCCATACGCTACGGATATGTTCCGGCCCGGGACTGGCCCGATGGCAGCGCAATGCCGGCGGAAAGGGGATTGGCGGCAATCCCGCAGGCAAAGCATACGCTTGGGTTCTTCTGGAGTGAACTGAGGCGAGACGGCAAATGCGTCCCCAGCACCGGCTCGTTCCTGAACGAGCATGGCGTAATGATCGTCTCGGACAATGCCGGTCGTACGAAAGAGGATACGGGCGATCCGTCTCGCCTGACCGATGGCGGAATCCACTTCAACCTTCGCCGCGCCGTCGGCGAGCGGGCGACAAGCGCACGTGACGCGGTGCGGATCATGGGAGAGCTTGTCGAGAAGTGGGGCTATGTGCCGTCAGGACGCATCTACGCGGTAGCCGATGCGAACGAAGGCTGGGTGGTGCAGGTCGTGAGCGGACGGCACTGGGTGGCGCAACGGTGCCCTGACGATGCGATATGCGTGATTCCAAACCACTATACGATCCACAAGATACCTGCCAAGCCGACGAGTGACTGCCTTTTCTCTGCGGACATAGTGGACTACGCCGTTTCCAGGGGATGGTGGGATAAAAACAAGCCATTCGACTTCGCCCTTGCCTACCAGAGTGCGGACTGGGTGGATATCCCGCACAATACGCGGCGGCAGACATTTCTCACGTCACGGCTTCTCGGGCGCGAGTGGAGCGGCAAGACGTATCCGTTTTGCGTCAAGGCGGAGCGCACGCTTTCCCCTGAAGACGTCAAGAAGGCGCTCTCGGCGCATCCTGAAAAGGTCATCCACCATAATGGAGAGGCTGATTTCGATTCGCCTTCCGCCTGTCGGCTCAATACGAACGAATCGCTCGTGTGCGACTTCGGCGCGACTCCCGTGGAGACGGTCCTGCATGTCGCAGGCCAGCCGCCCTGCGAGACCGGCTATGTCGCGGTGAAGCCGCTCGCCCTCCCATTGCCTGCGTCATTTGACGATCACCGGGCCGCAGAACGGCTTGACAGGCATTTTGAGGAAGATGCAAGTCCATCCGCAAAGCCGCTCGTTGTGGGACTTACGGATCCCTGGGACCGTCCGCCGAACGCCGCGCTCGGCTATTACATCGACGGATTCGAGCGAGCCGGGCACATTCCGATCGTGATCGGCATGACTCGCGACGCCAGTCGCATCGAGGAGATCGTCTCGCGCATCGACGTGCTTGTGATCACGGGCGGTGGAAACGTCAACCCGGCCCGCTATGGCGAGGAGTGCCGCTGCGGCAAGCTGTTCTGCGCACGTGACGAATTCGAGCTTGCGCTCATCGAGGCGGCGAAACGCCGCGGCATACCGCTGTTCGGGATCTGCCGCGGGCTCCAGCTGCTGAACGTCGCATTCGGCGGGTCTCTGTACCAGAATCTTGTGAAGGAGTACAAGGTCCCCGAAGGATGTGCGCCGTGCAGCCACAAGGTAGGGCCTTGGGATCGCGACGACGTAAACCCTGCCGCGCACGACATCATCGTCGAGCCAGATTCGCGCCTCTATTCCGTATTGGGGACCAACGTCCTCGCCGTGAACAGCCACCACGGACAGGGCGTGAAGCGGCTGGCCCCGGGATGGCGCGTCTCGGCGCGGGCTCCAGACGGCTTCGTGGAGGCGATAGAGTGCGACACGTATCCCGCCGCCGCCGTGCAGTTCCACCCGGAGGCGCTTGTGGCGAACCGTGCGCAGGATCCGCGATTCGACCTTGTGCTTCTCGAGGCGATATTGAGGAACGTAAAGGACATTGCCTCGATAGGGCCGGGGGATCCGTCGTCGGTGACGGTCCGGCCGCCTGTCTTGGACGGTGCATTGCGCAATCCGCTGAAGGGATTCGTCCCGCACATAAAGGAACTCACACATTCCGCGAAATCGCGTCCGCCGCTTGAATACGTGACCCTTGTGCGGCACTGCATCAAGTGGAGCGACATTGAGGAGACCGAGGCGGATGGGGTGGAGAAGATAAGGGCGTATTGCGACAGGGAATGGAAGGGATTGGCGGATCGCAACATAAAGGTGGTGCCGCGCGTGTATCTCCAGTGGTCCGGCCCGAAATGGGCGAAGGGCGACCCGAAGAGATGGTGGCAGTGCTGGCCGAAGGACATGAGGTCCGGCGACTGGGAGAGCGAACAGTTCAAGGACCGGGTTCGCAAGATGGCGCGGAAGCTTGGCGAATGCTGGGATGGCGATCCGCGTGTCGCGTGGGTGCAGATGGGGATCATGGGGGCATGGGGCGAACACCATGAGCCGGCGTTCACGCCGGAAATGGAAAAGGTGTTCGGCGATGCGTTCGCCGCCGCATTCAGGAACAAGAAGGTCTGCGTCCGCCGTCCGGAGCAGTTCGCGGACTATGCCTTCGGGGTATATATCGACAACTGGGGGGACCGCTGGTTCTGGGATTACGACAGGATAGCGTCCGCCGCGAAGCTGCATCGGCTCGTGATGGATGGGCGACGGCACATGGCCGCGCCCATAGAGGGGGAGATAGCATACGGCTATCCGTCGCTGCACAAGGCGCGGCACATGGGCGAGAACGGGGACGATACATTGTCCGACCCGGTTAAGCGCGAGTTCCTGATAGACACGATCCGCTATTTCGGCGGCACCGCGCTCGGATGGATCAACCGCTACAGCCCCACGAACAGGTCGATTCGCGCCGGGGCGGCCCTCGCTCAGAAGACCTGGGGCTACCGCTATGAGATCGACACCGTGACGTTCGGCAAATGCGTGCCGCCTGGCGGCGATCTGCGCGTGGACGTCAGCCTTCACAACGCAGGGTCTGCGCCGTTCTACTACCGCTGGCCGGTCGTGGCGGCTCTGCTCGACAGGGAAACCCGCGAGCCTGTCTGGACCGGCGACTTCGCGGCCGACATCCGCACGTGGCTTCCGGGCGAGGGCTGGGATCTCACGAACAACGTGTACTCAGTGCCTGCCCCGCAGGTTGCCTTTGGCGGGACGTTCCGCATCCCTTCGGACTTGAGTCGAGGCCGCTACTTGCTCGCGCTCGCCGTCCTGGATCCTGCCGGACGCCGCCCGTCGCTCAGGTTCGCTACGCGGAACTATTTCAATGGCGGATGGAGTCCGATTGGATCCGTGACGGTCGGGGAGCGGCCGGAGGGAACCCCCTATCTCGACGGCATCACGTTCGACGAACCCAACGCCGACCATTCGCTTTCCTATGACGACGGGCGTCAGGCGAGGGTCGTGCCGCCTCGCTATCCAAGCGCGCTGAGGAATCCCATGAAGGGTTTCGTGCCGCATCTCAAGGAGCTTTCGTATCCATTGCGGACGAGGCCACCCCTCGACTACGTGACGCTTGTGCGCCACTACATAAAGTGGAGCGACATCGAGGAGACGGAGGCGGATGGGGTGGAGAAGATAAGGGAGTATTGCGACAGGGCGTGGAAGGGGCTTCCCGAACGCAACATCAAGGTAATCCCGCGCGTGATACTCCAGTGGTCTGGCCCGAAATGGAGCAAGCCCGGCGAATGGTGGCAGTGCTGGCCGAAGGACATGAGGACAGGCGACTGGGAGAGCGTGCAGTTCAAGGAACGGGTTCGCAAGATGGTCAAGAAGCTTGGCGAATGCTGGGATGGCGATCCCCGTGTCGCGTGGGTAAACATGGCCATCATGGGCGCATGGGGTGAACACCACTCTCCCGGGTTCACGCCTGAGATGGAGAAACTGTTCGGCGATGCGTTCACCGCCGCGTTCAGGAACAAGAAGGTGACGGTGCGGCAGGGAAACCAGTTCGCGGACTACGCATTTGGCATTGACTGGTGCGCCTGGGCGGACCACATCCAATGGACCGGGAAAAGTCCGCAGTACGCGCACTGGATGCGCGAGCTTGTGAAGAACACGCGGCGGCAGATGTTCGCGCCGTTTGAGGGCGAGATCGTATACGCATGGCCCGTCGATCGGCTGCGCAAGGGCGCCGGGGCCACGCCGGACGAGACGCTTTCGGACCCAAAACGGCTGGCCTACGTGCAGGACACCGTACGCATCCTCGGCGGCACCGCGCTCGGATGGGTTAACAAGTACCATCCCACCAATGCCGCAATCCGTGTAGGGGCTTCGGAACTCCAGAAGACGTTCGGCTATCGATACGAGATTGACGAGGTCACGTTCGACAAGTCCGCCCGTCCGGGAGAATCGCTCAAGGTGGATGTGAGGCTCCGCAACACGGGGTCTGCGCCATTCTACTGCCGCTGGCCGGTCGTGGCGGCTCTGCTCGATACAGGTACGCATTCCGTCGTCCACGAATGGGAGTTCGATACGGATATCCGCACGTGGCTCCCTGGCGAAGACTGGTCGGAGTCCAAGCGCTCGTACGGGAAGCCCGCTCCGGCGGTTTCGTTCGGCGGATGCTTCTCTCTGCCTAAGGACATCAAGGGGGGGAGATATCTGCTCGCCCTTGCCGTGCTTGATCCCGCAGGTCGCAGGCCTTCCCTCCGTTTTGCCGTCAGGAACTATTTCAAAGGCGGGTGGCATCCGGCAGGGCATTTCACGGTCGGCGCAAATCCGATTGGCGGCGCAGGCCTGGACGGCATCAAGTTCGATGATCCGAATGGCGACACTACGCTTCGCTATGCAATTGACTGACACTGTGCGTTGCGGGATGATTGGCGGCGCATGGCACAGGCCTTTTCGCCAAGATCGGCGCATCAAATCGCGCAGAGGCCGCAGCCATCGCCCTGCGCAAGCGCCTGCTCAAGGTGCGACGCGACCATCCCTGGACTTCATCACGACCTTGGACACTATGATGTGAATCGCCACCAGAAGCGCCAGGGCCAGCACTACCCAAACCATATTTCCGTCTATGAACGCCTTGCCTCTGTGCACAAGCTCCAGGTACGTTATGTCGCCGGCGGTGCGGCCGAGCCAGAACCCCGTAAGAGCCAGGACTGCGGTCCATATCCCCGCGCCAAGGGCCGTATAGAGCGTAAACGGTCCGAAAGGCATCCTGGCTATCCCCGCAGGGATCGATATGAGCTGACGGATCGCTGGGAGCAGACGGCACACGAACGTCGCAAGGTTTCCATACCTGTTGAATATCTCGCAAGCGCGGTCAAGGGCCGCAGGCGACAGGAAGAACCACTTGCCATATCGCCTGAGAAACGGCTTGCCGAGAAAGGCGGACAGGAAATAGTTCACGTATGCGCCAAGCAAGGAGCCGAGCAGACCTACCGCAATGGCTACGGCAAGATCGGGGAATGCCGCATGGAGGGACAGCTCCCCTCTCGCCGCGAGGAATCCCGCCGGAATCATCACGATTTCACTCGGAAACGGTATGAACGAGCTTTCGACGGCCATGAACACGAATATGAAGACGTATCCCCATGTCGGGGCCATTGCGGCAATCTGGTCAAGATGGGAGGCAAGCGTTTCAAGCATTTCGTCATACTCCATTGTGGCACGCAAAGAGCACACGCCCGGATGTTCTTACGGGCGGGGCGACTCGCGAGCATATTTCCGTTGCAAAGGGGCAGCGCGGATGGAATGCGCATCCGCTTGGCCAGGCGTCGGGCGGCGGCACCGTGCCCGGAATGTCCGCAAGCGGGGCGTCCATCGGGGCGTCCAGGGCGGGCACGGCCTTGAGCAATCCCTGCGTGTACGGATGGTGCGGATGCGCAAGCACATCCGTCACCGGACCGGACTCCACGATGACGCCCGCGTACATCACGTTCACGAAATCCATCCGCCCGGCCACCAGACCGAGGTTGTGCGTGATGAGCAGTACGGCCATCCCGGTCTCGGCGGCAAGCGAGTCGATGAGTTCAAGCACTTCTCTCTGGGTCGTGACATCCAGTGCCGTCGTAGGCTCGTCCGCAACAAGAAGATCCGGCTTTGCCGCCAGGGCCATCGCTATCATCGCCCGCTGGCACTGCCCGCCGGAAAGATGGCACGGATAGGAGCCGTAGACGCGCTCAGGATCGTCAAGCCCCGTCCGGCGCAGCAGTTCGACGATCTCGTCCTTCGTCAGCCCGTTGCGCACTTCTCGTATCTGCTTGCCGATCTTCATCACCGGATTAAGCGACTCCATCGGATTCTGGAAGATGTACGATATGCGCACTTCCGGGTGGTCTTTCCAGAGCGAAAGCGCCGTGAGGGATTTGCCGCAGCCGGATTCGCCGACAATCGCCACGCGCCCGTGTTCAGGCACGGTGAAACTCACGTCGCGCACTGGCACTGCATCGCCAAACGCAATCCTGAGCCCATTTACCTCAATCAGCGGCTTCATCAAGTCTTTCTTCCATCGGTCTTTGCCTGCGTCCCATGGCCTTCCGCCTGCCAAACGCTCCAGACCGGAAGGTTCAAGGCGGCGTATTATAGCATACCCCAAATCCCATGGACGCAGCGGACTGCATTTGACAAAGATCGGCGAAAGTGGTAAAGTAATCAAGTGTTTACTTTAAGGAAAGGAAGGCGTTTTGTGAAAAGATCATTTGTCCCGTTGTTTGCGACGAACTTCTTTGGGGTTGTGAACGACAACTTCCTGAAGACGCTGGCGAGCTTCACCATCATCGGGTGGATTGCGGATGAGCGCATGCAGTCGGTGTTCATGGGCGCAGTGGCCGCGGCGCTTGTCGTCCCTTATGTGGTCTGCTCGCCACTCGCCGATCGGTTGACGGTTCTGTTCCCGAAGGTGCGCATCTTCCGTCTTGCGAAATGGGCTGAGCTGCCGATAGTCGCGATTGCGGTCATTGGCTTTTCGATTGGGTCGGCGGCGCTTGTGGTTGTCTCTGTCCTGCTGATGGGGCTTCAGAGTTCGCTCTACTCGCCAGCGAAGTATGCGCTTGTTCGCGATGTCGGCGGCGAAGGGCGCATATCCACGGGCATGGGTGGCATGGAGGGAGTGTCCTTTGCCGCCGTCCTTGCGGGGACGATCGCCGCGTCATTTGCGTCCGATTACCTTTCGCGCGGGCTTCAGTCTGCCTGTCTGTTCGTCTTTGCGGTTTTCGGGCTTGCGTTCAGCTATACGATACGAGCGACGGAGGAGCGCAACCGGGCGATACATGCGATAAATCCGGTCAGGTATTTCAGGCGAGCGGCCCGTATGGCGCGGAACTATCCCGGGTTGAACGCCGTAATCGTGACGCTGTCGGTATTCTGGTGGGCGGCCGCAATGCTGCAGATGGGGCTTATCGTCTATGGCAAGCAGGTGATGGGGCTGGATTCGACGCAGACAGGCGCGATGCTCTGTGCGGCCGCGATTGGAATCGTCCTCGGCCAGGTCATTGCCGGATTCGTAGACCGGCGTCACTTTCTTCTCGCCGCTGCGCCTGCCTTTGGCGGGATCGCGTCCATTCTCCTTGCGGTGCTGTTTTTCGTGCCGATGGGGCCTTTGGCTTTCGGGACGATCCTTTCGCTTCTCGCATTCGACCTTGGCTTTTTCAAGCTGCCCTTCGATGCAGAGATACAAAAGGTCGTGAAGGGGCCGAAACTGAATATGATGCTTGCGTATTTCAATCAAGTCTCATTTCTGTTCATGATGTTTGCGTCTCTTTGCTATATGGCGGTCAGTGCGCTTTTCGGGCCGTGTGCGTTCCTGATCCTGCTTGCGGTTGTGCTGGCCGTCGTTCCGCTTGCGTTTGCCTTCAGTTACCGTTCGGTTCTCTGCCGCATCGGAAAATGGCTGTTCGCCTGGCGATATGCCGTGACGGTAGAGGGGCGGGACGCGCTTGCCTTTGACGGGCCAATCCTTGTCCTGCCGAACCATCCGGCGATGGTTGATCCCATGCTTGTGGGGGCAGAGCTTTGGTGGCGTCCGGTGAAGCCGCTTGCGGACGAGTTCTTCCTTGATCGCGGCGGCATTTCGTCCATGGTGCTGAAGACGCTTGGATGCGTAAGGGTCCCTGATCTGCGCAGGCGACGCAGCGAGGCGGGGGCCAGGATCGCCCGTGGACTTCAGGATGTGGTGACAAAGGCGCTTGAAGGTGGGGATGACGTGATCTTCTATCCGTCAGGACACATTTGGACGTCGCCGCGTGAGGAGATCGGCACGCGGCAGCTCGCATACAACGTCTGCAAGGCGTTGCCGGCGGGTGTGCGCGTCGTCGCCGTTCGGACCCATGGCCTTTGGGGGTCGATCTGGAGCCGGAAGGGGCGGGCGACATCGCCATCATTCGGGCCTACGCTAATCAAGTCGGTTCTCCTTTGGCTGTTTGTAGCGCCGTTTGTGACGCGTAGGCGGGTGACGATGCATTTCGAGGATGTTACGGATCGTGTGGCATCCTGGGCGAAGCTCATGCGACTTGAATTCAACCGTAAACTGGAGGATTGGTACAATGAAGGCGACGGCGAAGAGATGTGAACGTGTCGATGGACGGGCTACCCGTTCGGCGATTCTGGATGCGGCGGCCGATGAGTTTGCCGAGAAGGGCTTTGGACTCGCGTCCGTCCGCACGATTTGCGCGAAGGCAGGCGTGAACGTTGCGCTTGCGCATCGTTACTTCGGGTCGAAGGAGGATCTGTATCGCCTGACCGCGAAGCGTCTCTTCGGAGACCTTGGCGCACCGCTTGCGGCGTTGGCGGATGGCGTATCGGATGAAGTCGGCTGGCGCACCGCCGTGAAGGAGTGGGTCGATGACTTCCTTTTCATGACGATCCCGACAAAAAAGGCCCAAAGGCTCTGTGCGGGACTGTTTCGCCATGAAGTGACGTGTCCGACAAGGTTCCACGCGGAATTCGAGCGTGATTTCGGAAGGCCCGTGTATGATGCGCTTCGCAAGCTCCTTGCGATGGCCGTGGAGGACGAGGCGGAGCTTGACCTTTGGACATCATCCGTCTGGGCGCAGGTGGGCGTCTACGCCCTTGCGGACAAGGCCTGGCACAAGTCATTCCGTCCAGCGGGCGTCGCAGATGCCGAATGGGCGGCACGTGTGCGCGACCACATATGCGGCACGATCTTCACTTCACTGCGCTATAATGACAAGAAGGAGGTTGGGGTATGACTAATGAATCTCAGATCCGGGAAATCCTGAAGCGGATAGACGCTTTGCATCAGGACGTTGAGGCATTGCTGCCAAAAGTTGAGATCCCTCGTCCGGAACGAAGCCCCGCAATGTGCATCCATGCTGCTACACACGGTGTTCCGGCGCATGGAAGGCCGGTGAATGTGCCATCATGTCCGGCTATTCGCGTTCCGTCTGCCGCAGTCAAGTTTTTCCAGCGTGTTGCGGACTGGTTTTGGGTGCGTGGTGACTTTGCGCCGGATGGCATGTCCCGTGAGTTTTCGGTAGCGACACGCTGGCTGCTTCGCGCTGGGGCTCTCCTTCTCGTGGGCGCCATGTCGTATTTCCTGATGCTCGCAATCAACCGTGGATGGATCGGTCCGATGCAGAGGGTTTTCGGCATGATCTTTTGGGGCTTGGTGGGAATTGCGGGTGGAACGTGGGTCAAGGTTCGCAAGGAACGGTATGCGATTATTGGGGAAGTCTTTGTGGCAATAGGCCTTGTGGCCCTATACTTGTCGTTTGGGCTTGGACATCGCTACTTCAATCCCCCTGTCATACCGTCAAAGACACTTGCCTTTGTTGGGCTAATGCTTGCAACCGTTATGGCGGGATGGCTTTCAGTGCGGTTCAAATCCCTCATGATTGCCACGCTGTCGTTGGTGGGTGGCTTTATTGTGCCGATACTCGTGCGGTTCAATGTGTCTGTAGTTTCACTGGATGTCTATTTGGTGGTTGTGACGCTGGGAGCGACGGCAATGGCCTCCTTGAGGTCTTGGACCGTTCTGGCATTTGCGGCCTTGGGCATTGCCAACATAATGGTGCTCAGTGCGGGTCATGAATGCTGGCCAATTGTGAATGGCGCTGCATATTCGGCGTTTTTCGCGCAGGCGCTTTTCCTGACACTACATGGGGTGAAGCGGCGTTTGGCCGGCCAGAATGCGTTTTGCTGGGCGTTTGTCTGCCTGATGGCATTCGCGATTGTTTCGGCCGAGAGCTATTGGCTTGGCAAACTACATTTCCCTGTCCTTGCATCTGGGCTTATGACAATCGTGTGGTCGCTAATTGCGTTTGGGCTGCTAGTGTTGGGCGTCATGCGTTGCTTGGCGCAGTTTCGCCTTTGCGGGCTGGCACTCCTCGCCGTCTCTGCCGTAAAGGCATTGCTTTTCGACACGGCGTCGTTGGCAACGCCGGCACGTGTCGCGGTATTTGCCTGCGTCGGCGCATTGCTGATTATCGGCGCATTCCTTTATCTCAGGTTCAGGTCGCGGTTCGAGGTCTTCGCCAAGTGACGGTTGGTTGTGGCTTAGACATTGAAAAGGCTTGATTATAAGCATTAAGGAGTAGACTATGAAACTATTGCCATTTGCGTTGTGTTGTGTGGTGTTCGCCGGGTGTGCGACATCGCAGATGAAATCTACGCCATTCTATACGGGAGAGGCTGCGGTTTACACAGGCAGGATAGAGGATCGGGTCAACATGTGGCCGATAGGATACTATCGCGAACCTGCGTTGTCCGTAATATGGCCCATTTTCTCAATGACTGACGATCATCTTGCCGTTCGGCCTCTCTATTCGCAGTATCGGCATATGGGCGGGAGAGGCCCATACGATGAATTCAATTTCCTTTGGCCGCTATGCCAGTTTGACACAAGGGACGGACATTCGAGGTTTTTCCCTTTCTTCTGGGGCGATGATTATTTTGATGTGTTCCCGACCCTTTGGTGGAAGCGGGATCGCCATTTCTGCGTCCTTCCCATATGGTGGTCATATGGCGACCACCATATGCTGTTTCCGTTATACTATCGCGATGCATATGCGTTTGTGACCTTGCTTTTCGGCTGGAGCCAGGATGCAAGTTGGGTGTTCCCGTTCTACTTCGGAAACAGGGATACGTTCGCAACGCTTCCATTTGTTTCGGGAAAGTCTTATGACAAGAGATACTGGGGCGCTCCGCTCCTTCTCTCGTGGGGCGCAAAGTCGGGAACCGAATCCTCTGATGTCTTTCTCCTGGGGCTCGGTGGCAAGACTGAGGGCCCGGGATCTGCGCATAGCCTTTGGATGTTGCCTTTCTTCCACTACGATGAGAGATCGCTGATGACGCCTCTATTCGGGTATGACCGCACAAAGGATGGCGCCTGGCTTTTCCCGTTCTATTACTGCGATGATGACATGTTCTTTTCAATGCCATATTGGCGCAGATGGGCGGCAGATGATGGGAAATCTGGGCGCCGGATAGTGTCTCACGGCTCGTTCCCGTTTTGGTATGCGTCGGACGAACGGTTCATTTCCCCGTTGTGGGTGTCCTGTCACGACAACAGGACTGACGAGGACACGTGGTTCGTGCCGGCGACATTGTCATGGGGCAAGCGAAGCGCGAATGGATACAGGCATTTTTATCTTGGTGGTTTGGGTGGATGCGCAAGCGCGACTGATGGCGCGTATGCCGATTGGATCGCTCCGCTCTATTACCGGAACGAACATTCGTTCTTTACTCCGATTTGCGGAAAGTCTGGCGATTGCAACTGGTTCCTTCCGTTGTGGTGGCAGGATCAGGATTCGTTCATGACGATTCTTTACGGACAGGGCAGGTTGCATGGTGGAAATCCGGGAAAGCGGATTGTCCTTCCGCCTCTTTTGTCTGGATATGAGTGGCGGCAAGACGGATCGTGGGCGATACGCGGCATCTGCAATCTTTGGGCCTGCCAAGGAGGGGTAGACGGGAGGTTTGACCGGTGTTGGATATTCCCGTTCTGGGGTGTCGATAGGGACGGGTTCTTTTCCCTGCCGTTCCAATATGACAAGGGTAATTCCGCCAGCATTGCGTTCTTTGCCGGAATAGGTCTCGGCAAGCGTTATTCAGGAGGATGGCTTTGGCCATTGTTTGGATGGAAGGGCGATAGGAATATGCCCAGATGCGAATCGATCGTCAATTCAGACCATCTGGATTCAAAGGTCAATGTGTTCCGGGAAAAGAGCGTTGCAAACGGACGCACCAACTACGTCTATTCGGTCAAGGGGATCGAATCGGCGCACGATAGCGCATGGCATTTGAGCGGACTCGGCACAAGCGACCATAGAATTGAGTGGTCGGCGATGTCTGATGGGGGCAGGGTTTGCGCAAATGAAAGGTTTGATACCGGCAACAGCCTTGTGTTCAAGCGCGAGGGCTGGCGTACGGTCCTGTTCGATTCCAAGACACGCAAGAAGACCGACGACTCGGAAGGAGGTGAGTGCAGTGTCCTTTGCAATCTCCTGTGGCATTCAGAATACAAGATGTCCAATGGCAATTTGAAGTATTCAAAGAAAAGTCTCCTTTGGCGCCTATGGCATTCCGAAAGCCGGGATGGAGACGTGTCGATTGACGTGTTCCCGTTTTTCACCTATGACGGGAAGCGGTCTGGCTATTCCAAGACATCGCTCCTGTGGAGGCTTTTCAGGAACGAGTACGATCCTGAAAAAGGCCGGGAGGTAGATCTCCTTTTTATCCCAGTATGGAGGTGATTTATCCCAGTTCCGGCAGGTGAAAAAACACGGAGGGTCGCAACTTGTTGCGACCGTTGGCCATTCGTGCGTATGCGAACGCGATGAATCGCGTCCATCCCGCAGCGAGGCAAGTTGCAGTCAGGAAAGCGGCGGATCGCTCCATGTCACTGTGTCATCGTGGCACAATGACACATGGCACAGTCTTATCTTGAAGTACGTGCGATTTTGTGCCGCATTTGCGTCATTGCGCATTTGGCACGCGGAATGCATATCTTGTGGCGAAGATAAAAATGAAGCGGTGAAGGCACAGGAAAGCAAGAAGGCTGTGTGAACCGTTTCGGCAAGGAGAAAAAGAATATGGCAAAAGTCTTGGGAATTGATTTGGGAACCACCAACAGCTGTATGGCGGTTATGGAGGGCGGCGAGCCGGTCGTGATCCCCAACGCAGAGGGAGCGCGCACCACGCCGTCGATTGTCGCATTCACGAAGACCGGCGAAGAGCTGGTTGGCCAGGCGGCGAAACGTCAGGCTGTGACGAACCCGAAGTCCACGATCTATTCGATCAAGCGCTTCATGGGTCGCCGCTACGATGAAATGGCGGAAGAGATCAAGATGGTGCCTTACGAGGTTTGCGCCGCAAAGAATGGCGATGCCGCCGTAAAGGTGGAGGGCCGCGAGTATTCGGCCCAGGAGATATCCGCAAAGATCCTTTCGAAGCTGAAACGCGACGCGGAGTCGTATCTCGGCGAGAAGATCACGCAGGCCGTCATCACGGTGCCGGCGTACTTCAACGACGCGCAGCGTCAGGCGACGAAGGATGCGGGCGCTATCGCCGGCCTTGAGGTGCTGCGCATCGTCAACGAGCCTACTGCCGCATCGCTTGCGTATGGTCTCGACAAGAAGAAGAACGAGAAGATCGCGGTGTACGACTTCGGTGGCGGCACGTTCGATATTTCCGTGCTCGACATTGGGGACGGCGTGTTCGAGGTGAAGGCCACGAATGGCGATACGCACCTTGGCGGCGACGATCTCGACCAGGCGATCATGCGCTGGCTGATCGACAGCTTCAAGGCGGAGCAGGGGATTGACATCTCGAACGACATGATGGCTCGCCAGCGCCTTAAAGAGGCCGCCGAGAACGCCAAGTGCGCACTTTCGTCCGCAACTACGTTCGACATTTCGCTGCCGTTCATCACGGCGGACCAGAATGGCCCGAAGCACCTGCAGATGACGCTCACGAGGGCGAAACTCGAACAGCTCACCGACGAGCTGATTGAGCGTACGGCCGGCCCGTGCCGCAAGTGCATGGCCGATGCCGGGCTTTCGACGGTCGACGAGGTTGTGCTTGTCGGCGGCCAGACGCGCATGCCGCGCATCCAGGAGCAGGCGAAGAAGCTCTTCGGCAAGGAGCCCCACAAGGGCGTCAACCCTGATGAGGTAGTGGCAATCGGCGCGGCCATTCAGGGCGCGATCCTCAAGGGCGAGGTCAAGGATGTGCTGTTGCTGGACGTGACGCCTCTCACGCTCGGAATCGAGACGCTCGGCGGTGTGCTCACCCCGCTCATCGAGCGCAACACCACGATCCCGACGAAGAAGTCTCAGGTGTTCTCGACGGCTGCGGACAACCAGCCTGCCGTGACGATCGCGATCTTCCAGGGCGACCGCAAGATGGCCCGCGACAACAAGTCGCTCGGCAATTTCAACCTCGACGGAATCCCGCCGGCGCCTCGCGGCGTCCCGCAGATCGAGGTGACGTTCGACATCGACGCCAACGGCATCCTCAACGTCTCGGCCAAGGATCTCGGCACCAAGAAGGAGCAGAAGATCACGATCACCGCAGCCGGCGGCCTCTCCAAGGAGGAGATCGAGAAGATGCGCAAGGACGCCGAAATCCATGCGGCGGAGGACGAGAAGCGCCACGAGGAGGTCGAGATCAGGAACAAGGCCGATGGCCTCGCGTTCCAGGTCGAGAAGACCCTTAAGGACGCGGGCGACAAGATCGACGCCGGAAAGAAGGCGCCTGTGGAGGCCGCGCTCAAGGATCTGCAGGAGGCCCTGAAGAACGCCTCCACGCCGATCGAAACGATCAAGGCGAAGCAGGAGGCCCTTATGAAGGCCATGGAGCCGGTCGCGCAGGAGATGTACAGCTCCGCGCAGCAGGCCGGAGCCGCCGCCTCTGGCGCAGGCACGCCGCCTCCTGGGGCCGGTACGCCGCCGCCAAGCGGCGATCAGCCGGGCGGTGACGGCAAGAAGGGCGGCGACGATGTCGTCGATGCGGACTTCACGATGAAGTAAGTAACCGCGTCCGGCCTGGCATGGCGAAAGGTTGCCATGCCAGGCCGGACGCAAAGAACATGTAATGCGCACAAGGCAGAACAACTAACCGAAAGGACACATAAAGAATGAAAATCAGACCTCTGGGCGACCGTGTGCTGGTCGAACCCATTGAAGAGAAGGAGCAGACCGTTGGCGGCATCATCATTCCCGATTCCGCGAAGGAGAAGCCCATGCAGGGCAAGGTTGTCGCCGTCGGAAAGAAGACGGACAAGGACGGCAAGGAGATCTCGTTCGACGTCAAGGCCGGCGATACCGTTCTCCTGCCGAAATATGGCGGCACGGAAGTCAAGATAGGCGACAAGAAGCTGCAGCTCGTCCGCGAAGAGGACCTGCTCGGCGTTGTCGAAAAGTAGGCAACAGGAAAATATGGGATTTACGGTTCATGGTTTCGATTGGAAGATCTCAGCAGTGGGATATTGAAATCTTCAAATCAATAAATGCAATCGTAAAATAAATCGCAAATCGTAAATTAGCAAAGGATTCTATCATGGCAAAACAGATTAAGTTCGACGCCGATGCGCGTCAGAAGATTCTCGCCGGCGTTGAGAAGCTCAGCTCGGCCGTCACGTCCACGCTCGGACCTTCCGGTCGCAACGTGATTCTCGACAAGAAGTTCGGCTCCCCGCAGATCACCAAGGACGGCGTGACCGTGGCAAAGGAGATCGAGCTCGCCGATCCCTTTGAGAACATGGGCGCCCAGATGGTGAAGGAAGTCGCCTCGAAGACGAACGACGTCGCCGGCGACGGCACCACCACGGCAACGCTGCTCGCGGAGTCCATCTATCGCGAAGGCCTCAAGAACCTCACGGCCGGCGCCAATGCCACAGCCCTCAAGAACGGCATCGACAAGGCCACGGCGGCTGTCGTCGAGGCGATCGCCAAGCAGTCCAAGAAGGTCAAGAGCGCAGACGAGATCGCCCAGGTCGCCACGCTTTCCGCGAATGGCGAGACCGAGGTCGGCAGCATCATCTCCGAGGCGATGGACAAGGTCGGCAAGGACGGCACGATCACCGTCGAAGAGGCCAAGACGCTTGAGACGACGCTTGACGTCGTCGAGGGCATGCAGTTCGACAAGGGCTACCTCTCGCCGTACTTTGTGACGGATCCCGAGGAGATGGAGTGCGAACTCGAGAACCCGTACATCCTCCTCTTCGAGAAGAAGATCGCCAACCTTCAGGAACTCCTGCCGGTGCTTCAGGCCGTCGCGAAGAGCGGCCGTCCGCTCATGATCATCGCCGAGGATGTCGAAGGCGAAGCCCTCGCCACGCTCGTGGTGAACAAGCTCCGCGGAAGCTTCCAGGTGTGCGCCGTCAAGGCTCCTGGCTTTGGCGACCGCCGCAAGGCGATCCTCCAGGACATCGCAATCCTCACGGGCGGGCAGCTCATCTCCGAGGATCTTGGCGTCAAGCTTGAGAACGTCGGCCTCGACATGCTCGGCCGCGCCAAGAAGGTCACGGTTGACAAGGACAACACCACGATCGTCGAAGGTCTCGGCAAGAGCGCGGACATCAAGGCCCGTGTCGACCAGATCAAGAAGCAGATCGAGGAGACGACGAGCGACTATGACCGCGAGAAGCTTCAGGAGCGCCTTGCAAAGCTCTCCGGCGGCGTCGCGATCATCAAGGTCGGCGCGGCCACAGAGGCGGCCATGAAGGAGAAGAAGGATCGTGTCGATGACGCTCTCCACGCGACCCGCGCTGCGGTCGAGGAGGGCATCGTCCCCGGCGGCGGCGTCGCCTACCTCCGTTGCCAGAAGGCGATTGACGCACTCAACCTCGAGGGCGACGAGAAGGTTGGCGCGAACATCATCTCCCGCGCGATCGAAGCTCCGCTTCGCAAGCTCGTGACGAACGCCGGTCAGGAAGCCGCGCTTGTCATCGCCAACGTGAAGAAGGCCGCCGGCACGAACGGCTACAACGTGCGCACCGGCGAGTACGCCGACCTGCTGAAGTGCGGCGTGGTGGATCCCGCGAAGGTGACGCGCTGCGCACTGCAGAACGCGGCCTCGATCGCGGGTCTCCTCCTCACGACCGACTGCATGGTCACGGACATCCCCGAGAAGAAGGATTCCTGCGGATGCGGCGGGCATGGCGCCCAGCCGGGCATGGATGGAATGATGTAATTCCACCGACGAGTGCGGCATGAAGGCCGCATGTGTCCAAGCGGGGCGTTCGGGTCGATCCGGACGCTCCGCTTGCTTTTTGCCTTGTAGCGCCATCAAGATTTAGTTGCATTTACTCCGGCAAGCCACCATGGTATATTACGCAACGAAGCGGTCTCATATCATAACCTTAGGCATCATATTAGGCAGGATTCAGAATGGGTGCGACTCCACGGACATCTACAACCCTTTTGCGCGATCTGGCGCAAGACTCCCAGCATGCCCGCTGGGGAGAGTTTGTCGCCCGTTATCGTCCAATGATGGAGGCGTATCTGCGCGAACGATTTCCGCACGTCGACGTTGACGACGCGGTGCAGGAAACGCTGATTGCGTTGATCAAGTCAATGCCCGTCTACCGGTATGTACCAGAGGAGACGGGGCACTTCCACAGCTATCTGACCGGCATCCTTCGCCACAAGGCACTTCGTCAGGTCCGCAGCGACCGGCAGCGGGCGAAGATTGCCGAAATGTTTTGTAATGGCGAGTCAACCCTTGGTAGGGCGCGATCACCGAGCGCACCTTACGGCACAGGGCGCGATGGTAGGGCGCGATCACCGAGCGCGCCGCATAATGAAATGCCGGGCGACGAGCAATCATGGCGCGAAGCGCTCATGGAGATTGCGCTTCAGCAGCTTCTGGCGGACGAGTCGGTCCATGCGCGAACGCGCGAGGTGTTCCGCCGCGTCGCCGTGAACGGAGAGAAGCCGGAGGATGTCGGTTCCTCTCTGGGAATTACCCGCAATGCGGTGGACCAGATGAAGAGCCGCATGACACTTCGCCTGAAGGAACTCGTTCGCGCACTGGAGAAGGCGGATGGCAACGGCAGACAGGAATGACGGCGCAGAGCTGGATGCGTTCCTTTCGGCGCACGCGCCGGTGAAATCCGACGCGCACTTTGCCGCCGGAACGGTCGTCGGAGATTGGCGGCTGACCGGATTTCTCGGCCGCGGTGGGTCGTCGGAGGTCTACAGGGCCGTGCATGCGGTCTCTTCCAAAGCGGCGGCGGTCAAGATGCTCCTGCGCGACGATGCTGCGGCGCGTGCCCGATTCGACCGCGAGGCGGGGTTCGTCAACGCGAACGAAGATGCGGCGTTCCCGCGTTGCCTTGGTGCAGGCGAATACGAGGGCCGGCCTTTCGTGGCGATGGAGCTGCTCGAACCGATGGAGCTTCCGTGTACGGACAGAGCGGTCGCGGACTATATTCTCGCGGTCGCGGCTGGCGTGGCGGTTCTCCACTCGCAGGGGCTGGTCCATCGCGATCTCAAGCCCCAGAATGTCATGCGGCGCGAAAACGGAGACCTGGTCATTATCGACTTTGGCCTTCTCAAACCCGTTTCCTCGGAGACCACAGACAGGCTTCCCATGTCGATCTCGGTGGTGGACGGGAAGGCGGTCGGCGTAGGTACGCCACGGTACTCCGCGCCGGAGCAGTTCGGCGGAGGAGAGATCACGCCCGCGGCGGATATACACGCGCTGGGTGCAATCGTGGACGAATGCTTCAAGGGGAACCTGCCGCGATGCTGGGAACGAATCGTCCGCTGCGCGACAAGTTCGATCCCCGGGCAGCGCTACAGCGACATCCGGGCGTTTATGCATGCCGTCCGCACGCGTCATCGCGCACGGCATCTCCTGGCCGCGGCCGTTTTAGTCGCGGCCATTGCGCTTGCGACGACGGCCGTAATTTGGCGTGCAGAGTCTAATCGCGCGAAGAAGTCCGAGGATGATCGGCTGCTGCAGGAACGCATCGACAGAGAGCACGAAGAGATACAGGAAATGCTCCAGCGTGACGTCTACTGATATTTCCGCGTAAGATTTTCGACCGGCGCGGCAATATGAAATGAGGACTGGGAAGGCCCTGGTCCGGGGAAGCGCGAAGGCCGATTTTGCGTTTATGGCGTGAACGTCGCCACAGCAGGCGGAATTTATGCTATAATATCGGCAGATTTCAGCATTCGTTGCTTTGATCGGCTCAAGAGAAACCTGGAAAATTTCTTATGTACGGGCCGGCAAAGAAGGGAATGCGCCTTTGGGCGCATTTTCTTCCGCGTCTCGTACAGGGCTTTTCCAGGGCCTCTCTTGAAACGCGGTGGAAGATGTCGCCCTCTTCTTTTGCCGCGATCACTGGAAGGGCAAAAGGAGAAGTAGATGAAGAGTATACTGATGCTGCCGTTCAAGCCGATCGTGTTTGGATGGAAGAAAACGGAAGGTGCGGGGTTCGGATCTCGCGTAATCGGCACTGTTGTTATTGCAGGGGTGATATACATCGTCATCTTCGGCATAATTGCGGTTCTGCTGTCCATGTGCGGCGTAAAGGTTCCGTTCTTCGGCTGAAAGGGGGCGTGAGATGGTAGTACCGACATGGTCTGGCTGTCAAGTGAAGCTGACGCGCGGAATCACTCCGCTGGCGATATTTGACGCACCCTGCATCGTGCAGAACGTCATCTGCTCGTCAGACGAAAAGGAAGTTGTGGTTTACATGATCGACGGTCGCGTGTGGGTATACAACATCCACGGCGTCAAGATTCGCAATGTATCCTGGAATTAGTCTTCGAAAAGTCAACTGGCGAGGGGTGTGTTCACAATGACCCCGCCCCGAGCCATTGCGAACTTCTGTTGTGAAAAGCATCGAATACTTCAAAGATCGCCTTGCCCGGCTGCAAAAATGGCAAGACGTGATAGGCGACATGTCTGCATCAGCTTCCGCTTTTGAGGCTGTCATCCAGATAGCCGAAAAAGGAGCGTTGCTCCATGGTGCATACCATCACTACACTACAGTCAAGTCGCTTGGAAAGATATTTAAGGCCGAAAAATCTCATTCGTTGCGATTGACGCCGCTTTCCGCCGCACGGCTGAATGATCGCAACGAGTGCGACAAATATGCCAACGCTGAAGATGCGCGGCGGACATTCATAGCCTGCTTCAACCATGAAAACTCTGAGAGCGCAAACTTGTGGTGTCTTTACGCGCAAGGCGATCCGGAATCAGTACGCATAACATTTCCGCAGAAGGAGTTTGTCAAGTGGAGCGAACGGCTTTTAGAAGAAGGTGCATATGTAACGGACATCGTATATGCGGCGGTCAATGGCGCAAACGACCTTTATCCGCAGAGACGTCAAAACGTTCTTGCGTGGGAAGACCAACGCATAAGAATCGACAATCCTGGCCCGATGCTCCACAGGGTGAAGGCGGGGCGGTTGAAAGACTATGAATGGCGCAGCGAGGCCGAGACACGCATCGTCAAAACCGGGAGCGGTGCGTCTAAATATGAATTTGTCGAGATACCCGCAAAGCTCATCTCTTCACTGCGGATAACGACGAGTCCTTGGGCAGATGAAGAGATCAGACAGAGGATTCGCGAGATCGCCGAACGGCATCTTGGATGTTTCGGGTGGAAAGCCACGAGAACAACATTCCGCCCAAGCGTTTTGACTGGGGCAATGGATTATCTAAGAAGATTTGTCAGTCCTTCCGGCGGGTGCCGGAAAAAGGATGTGGCAAGATGAAACAACGAGGCTAAAGCCTCAGAAAGGAGCCAGAAATGGCATACAAGAAACCCGAAATCGTGGCGAAGAGCCCTGCCAAGCAGTCGTTCGTCGCTGGTTGTCCGACGAACTCGACAGCGGAAAGCTGCACTAAGACAAAAAGTGGATGCGAGTATCGCAAGTGCATGATTGTGACGGCTCATTAAGAATGTCATGACATGTTCGGGCGCGAGAGAATTTGACTTTCTCTCGCGTCTGTCTTGCTCATTGTTTCGTGAAAACACAAATTGGGCTTCAACAATGCGGATAAAACTTAAGCAAGGTACATATTTGCGTACCTGCGGCAACGAGAGCTTGCTCTTTAATCCATGTACAGAAGCGGCTTGCGTTGCGCGTAATGCGCAGCTGCTTCTTGCAAAATTGTCTTGTTCCTATAGGGGGTTGGATGATATTGTCGATGAAACAGCTCAATCATATGGTATCGATCGGGAAGTGGCAAAAAGCGATTGGCAAGAATTCTCAAGCAGATTATCACGACTGGGGCTGATAGAGGTTGACGATGCTTTTTTGCCCAGCGATGTGCAGATTGAAGAGTCGACGACCGGCAATTATAGTGCAGATGGTGACGATGCGGACATCGCGACCGAGTTTTTTAAGAGAAACGATATTTTGTCCGAGCTGCACATGGATCTGTCATCAGCCTGTACGGAAAGGTGTGTTCACTGCTATCTGCCTGATTACCCGAATCGTTTTCTAAATCTCCAGATTGTTGAAAAGGTTTTAAGAGAATTTAGGGCGGCACAGGGTGTAACGGTTTATCTAACAGGAGGTGAATGCATGCTGCACCCTGATTTCGATAGGATATGTCGTCTTTGCAAAGAACTTTCGCTTAACGTCATTGTACTCACAAACCTGACATGTTGCGACACGGAGCGTGTCCAGTTGCTGAAAGAGATAGAACCGCAGTTTGTAAGTGTTTCGATTTACAGCATGAATCCTATAGTACATGACAGAATAACACGAGTTGCTGGAAGTTGGCGAAGAACAATGGACGCATTCCTTGTTTGTGAAAAGGCAAATATCAATTTAAGAATTGCAACGCCGCTACTAAAGGAAAATCAGTGGTCATTTGCAGAACTAGATCGCTTTGCGCGTGAACATCACGCCAAGCTTGCCCCTAACTTCACAATATATGCGAAAAGCAACGGCGACAAAAGCAACCTCCGTCACATTTGCACGTCTGAAGAACTCGAACGAGTGTTGAACGAATGCAAAGAGGTGTTTGGTAGAAATCTTTTTTGCGGTGCAGAGGATTCTTGGGAAGACAAGGTGTGCAGGATAGGAACTTTGAGGTTATGCATCAATTCCAGTGGCGATTATTATCCATGCGATGGAATGCATGGCTATCGATTAGGGAATGCGCGCAAACATACGTTGAAGGAGATATGGAGCGGAGAAGAATTGTCTAGACTTAGGGGACTCAAAGTGGGCGATTTTACGAGGTGCAGGACGTGTCAGGAACGAAAGTTCTGCCTTGTATGCCCGGCTTTCAATTTTAACGCTACAGGCAATTTGTTGACGCCACACAAGACGAAGTGTGAAACTGCGTCTGTTGTGCATCGTGTTTATGGAGAGAGGTCTTGAAATGTTGATTAGATTGGCAAGACAGACGTTTGTCAGGCAATATGGCGAGTTTACCTACCTGTTCGGGAAGGTGACGGCGTTTGACCAGGTCTTCCGCTCGGCCGGTCCGTTCTTTGCGCATATTACAAGAGAACCTAAAGATCGCGATATTATCATCGACGAAATCGTGCGTGATTACGCCGATGCGCCGCGTGAACAGGTGGCGCGGGACTTCGACGAGTTTTTTGCGCCGCTCGTTGAGCTGAAAGTGATTCTCGCAGGCGAAAGCGCAGAGGAGTTAGATGCGCAGGAGCCGTTCTTCACCTATGACTGCGACGACCCGAAGACGGCGAGGGACGACCAGTACCATACTCCAGAGGAAATCGCCGCCCTGCCTTCTACGCTGCTCGAAAAGCACTTTGCCGAGCATCCGACGTTGTTCACTCTTCAGCTCGATATAACGCAGGCATGTACTGAACGGTGCCGCCACTGCTATGTGCCGGAATATAACCCGCTGTTCCTCCCGTATGAAAAGATATGCGGGATTCTCGATGAGTTTCGTGAGATGGGAGGCCTGCACATTTCGCTCTCCGGCGGCGAATGCATGATGCACAAGGATATTGTGAAAATCATTGAGGCGGTGCGCGGACGAGACTGCACGGTTTCGTGTTTGAGCAATCTGACCGTCTGCACGGACGAGATAATCGATGCTCTTGTAGAAGCAGACGGAACGGTTCAGGTTTCTCTTTATTCGATGAGTCCGGCAATCCACGACGAGGTGACGAGGCGCAAGGGATCGTGGCTTGAGACGATGGGTGCGATCATGCGCCTTCGCGCGGCGCAGATACCTGTCTTCATTTCATGTCCATGCCTCAAGATAAACTACAAGGATTATCCGGCTGTGATGAAATTCGCCGACTCGCTGAAAATGAACTCCCAGACGGATTTCATAATCATGGGTAAACAGGACGGCGACACGTCTAATCTCTGCAATCGACTCGACCTTGCGGAGACACGGACGCTGCTTGAAGACGTGATCTTGAAATCCATTCCGATGAACAGCGAGTATTTCAGTCCGGGCAAGAAAGACCAGATGCTGTCGGACCAAGAATGGTGCAGGCGGAAAGTGTGTGGTGCATGTGTCGACACGATGTGTCTCAATGCGAACGGAGAGTATTATCCGTGTCCAGGCTTTGCCGGCGTTCCGCTTGGCAACTGCTATCGCGATTCGCTGCGACACGTATGGCTCGAATCTGAAGCTACGCGGCGAATTCGCGCCATAACAGGAGCCGATTTCCCAAAGTGCGCGTCCTGCAAGGACCGCGACTACTGTTCCGTCTGTTTGTGCCGCAACTTCAACGAGACGGGTGACATGCTCAAACCCGCTGAACATTTCTGCAAGGTGGCGGCGATCAACCACGAAGTCGTGGACGAAAAGCAGAGGCAGATGATTGAGGCTGCGGGAAAGAAGTAAAGAAGCGGCCTATGCTCTGCGATGCACACGTCCACATGGGCTACTATTCGCGAAAGGGGTGGCGAGAGCCGTTCTACTATTCGCCGCGAAGGATTTTGGGCGTATTGGACAGGTGCGGAATAGACGAATTCATAGTCTCTTCCACATGCGCCCAGGTTGCGGAGATCGGGGTCGATGCGATTTTTCGCGAGGCGCGCGAGATGAAGCGGATTGCCGGCGGCCGTGCGCATCTATTCTTCTGGCTTTCGGGACATTTTTACGACGAGGATCCGGAGATGTCGTGGCTTGACATGGGGTTGTTCGAGGGTGTCAAGCTCCACGAAGTCGAAACACCATGGATGGAACGGCGAAGAGGAAATTTGAATAGTGTTCTCGCGGCGGCTGAAAAACGGAATATGCCCGTGATGTTCCATGCGGGACTGAATACCGGATGCCGCCCCTTCGAGCTTGCGAAAATCGCCTCCGCTCACCCGTCGGTTCGCTTCAATTTCGCGCATTGCCGGCCGTTGGACGAGATGGCCAAGGTTGTTTCTGATTGCTCTAATGTTTGGACGGATACCGCCTACATGGCTATCGGCGACTTCCCTAAACTGCGCGACTACGACTGGCATGGCCGACTCATGTTCGGCTCCGATCTCCCTGTCTGGCAGGCCGGCGACGAAACGGGCCTTACGTCGAGGTACCGGGCCTATGCAAAGGCTCTGCGGGAGAGCGGGCTTCTGGATACGGCGGAAGAAGCGTTTGCCGGTTTTCTTCTGCCGGGCTGGTCAACCCTAAAGCCCTTGTCCCCATCGAAACGCAGCTGACGCGTGTTGGCCGCGCAGTTGAAACTGTCGACCACAGCGTCGTCCACAGGCACCTCTATTCCCTTTGCATTCCGCCTCAATGCAGATTCCGCTGTCTATTCGCCATGGAATTGAATAAAGAGTGCTTGACGGCGTTCCTGTCCGCGTGTATTCGGCGGCGAAGACGGTCGCCGATCTCTTCAAGTTACGAAATCGCGTGGGGCTTGAAATCTCGATCGGTGCGCACAAGGATGGACTTCGCGAGAAGAGGTTTTCTGTCGACGAATTGATGAGGGCTGCGGACGTTGATCGCGTGCGTCGTATTGTCATGCCTTATGTGGAGGGCTATTTCGGATGAGGAATGTCGTTGTGAGCATCTTGGAAATGTTCGTCTGCCAATGCAATTCGCTGTCGGAATTGGCGACGCGGTGACGCCGAGCGCTCGCAGGGCAGCATTTCCTGTGTTGCTCGGCATGGATATCCCGAAGATTCTCGTCTATCCGCGTGAGACGTATGTCGTGGAAGAGAATGTCGGACGCTCCACGATGCCGATCGAGCTTGCGGTCAGGCATCCAAATGCCGCCAACCGCCATTTGCTAGCCATCGAGTTTGACGGCCCCATGTATGCATCGCAGAAAACCATTCGAGACCGAGACGTTTTGCGTCCGGCCATATTGGAAAA
This sequence comes from uncultured Kiritimatiellota bacterium, assembly GCA_934667425.1. Lineage (GTDB taxonomy): Bacteria > Verrucomicrobiota > Kiritimatiellia > RFP12 > UBA1067 > UBA1731. Next base: position 35,989 of record CAKULV010000007.1, read on the forward strand.
CCTGGGATGGAAGCACTTCCGGCTTTGGAGCATGGACTGGGTGTTTGACCGCAAGCGTGTCCGGCAGCGCTTGCTGGATGCGCTTGATGGATGTATGCGAGATTCTGTCTTAACGGATTAATGCCGCATTATGCCTTTTCTTCCTCACGGCCATTTCCCTTCTCACTTTTTGCAAAAAGTGAGAAGGGGTGTCCTCAATGGAAAGACTGTCTGGCAGCTGCCTTACGGTACGGTAACATCGACTCGGCCGTCTGCTTGAAGCGGTTTATCGACTGGAGCCACTACCGCCCGGAGAATCGTGAGATTATGCTTCGGACTAAAACTAGAGCTAGTTGCAAAACCTTCGCGGTTGCGGACGGGACAAGCCCGTCCCTCCCGAAAAACACCGAATTTTCACAATCTTGCGAAGATACTGGAGGGGGTGCGCTCGGCCCCTTGCGGCCCTGCGGGTTCGCTTTGCTCAGGCAACCCGACGCCTACGGCGCGGGCGAATCTGTCGCGACCGAGGTTTTGCAACTGCTTCACCATAATATTGCTTCGGCAATTAATGTTGTCGATTCCGTTGGGAGGGCGGCACCCCGCATCGAGCCGCCTTCGGCGCTCGGTTCGCCCGGGGGATGCGTCCCCAGCCCGCATTGTGAAATATGAGAAGCCGTTTCCGCAGTGGGAACTGCTTTTGGTATAATATCGGGCATCTATGAGAGATGTTTTGCTTGCTCTGGAGGCTGGGCTTGGAGCTTTTGTGCTGGGATTGAGGCACTTCTCCGAGGGGCTTCCGTCCGTTCGCCGCACGAGATGCGGGAAAAGTCTGTGGCCGATTGGCTGAAGGCTTCGCTTGGCATGGCATCTGCGGAGGCGTAACGTTGACCGACACATTGAGAGAACGGTTGAAGACATTGCCGAACAAGCCCGGATGCTATCTCATGCGAGACAGTCGCGGCACGATCATCTACATCGGGAAGGCGAAGAACCTGCGCAACCGTGTGCGCGGCTATTTCCGTCCGGGCGCAAAGCACGCGCCGAAGGTGCGGTCGATGGTGCATACGGTCGCCGACTTCGAGTTCATGACCGTGAAGAACGAGGCCGAGGCCCTGCTCACGGAGGCGGCGCTCATAAAGCGCTACAAGCCGCACTTCAACATACTCATGCGCGACGACAAGCGCTACCTCGCGCTGCGTGCGGACACTACCCTGGAGTTCCCGATGTTCACCACCTGCCGCATAGTGAGGGACGATGGAGCGCTCTACTTCGGGCCGTTCCCGTCAGCCCCGGTCGTGCGGGCTGCAAAGGATTTCGTGGAGAAGCGCTTCGGACTGCGCGGGTGCAAGTGCATCGCGCCGGACGAGGATGCGAAGCGGCATTGCATGGCGGACACGATACGCTTCTGTAGCGCACCGTGCATCGGCAGGATATCAGCGGATGACTACAGGAAGCGGTTCTGCGAGGCCTGCGCATTCCTCCACGGCGGGCGGCCCGGCCTGATCGACGATCTCGTGCGGGACATGGAGGCAGCGGCGGATGGCGGCGATTTCGAGAAGGCGGCGCGTCTGCGCGACACCATATCCGCGCTTCGGGAGATGACCAAGCGGCACTTTGTCCGCAAAACTCCCGAGGCGAGCCGCGCAGACGCATTGCGCGGCCTGGACGAGCTCGCGGCGGCGCTGCGTCTCGATGCCCCGCCCCGCGTGATCGAGTGCGTCGATATATCCAACCTGTTCGGCACCCATTCCGTGGCATCTCTCGTAGTGGCTATAGACGGCATCCCCGACCGCCGTTACTACCGCCATTTCAAGATAGAGACCGTTGAGGGTGCGGACGATCCGCGCAGCATGGCGGAGGTAGTCCGTCGCAGGTACGGGCCGGAATCGACGATCGCCTCGAAGTCCCCGCGCGCCGACCTCTTCATATGCGATGGAGGCGTGACGCAATTGCGGGCGGCGCGCGAGGCGTTCAAGGGTATAGGGGTGGCTGACATTCCAACCGTCGGGCTTGCCAAGAAGATGGAGACGCTTGTCACCGACGATGACCGGGGCGACGTATGCCTGCCGCGCGATTCGCAGGGACTGTTTGTCGCCACTCGCCTCAGGGACGAGGCCCATCGATTCGCCATCACCTACCACAGGCATCTGCGCCAGAGGACGATCCGGGAGTCTGTGCTTGACGAGATTCCGGGGATCGGCGCGGCGAAGAAGGTCGCCCTGCTGCGGAAATTCCATTCGACGCGTGGGATAGCGAAGGCTCCCGTGGAGGAGATATCCGCCGCCGCAGGCGTGAATGCGGCAATCGCCGAGCGGGTCAAGGCTGCGTGCGCCGCAGTCGGGGGCGAGGCGCGCTGATGTCGAAGTTGCAATTTTGGGAACAGAACTGAAGGCAGAATAGGATAACATGAAAGAGATAGCGCTGAGCGTTTTGACCGTAGCGGGCGGATTGGGTATATTTCTCCTTGGGATGAAGCATCTCTCCGAGGGCCTTCAGGCCGTTGCCGGGCAGGAACTCCGGCGATTCATGGCACTTGCGACAACGCGGCGCATGGCGGGGGTGGGGACGGGGATAGTCTCCACGATCCTGGTGCAGTCCTCGTCCATCATCACGGTCATGCTCGTCGGGTTCGTGTCCTCCGGCCTCATGACGCTCCCCCAGGCAATAAACGTGATAATCGGCGCGAACATCGGCACCACCGCGACCGTGTGGATAGTGGCGTTCGCGCCGGACCCGCAGATACTTGGCCTTACCGGGATATTCATTGGCGGACTCCTCTACTTCTTTCCGGGATGCCTGTTCTTCTTCAGGCGCGAGACCGTCCACAACGTTGGCCTGGCGATACTTGGGCTTGGCCTCGTGTTCCTCGGCATGTACTTCATGTCGAAGGGAGTGCTGCCGATACGGCAGAATCCGGACATACAGGCGGCATTCGCGCGGATGGGGGCGACGACCCTTGGCGGAGTTGCGCTTGTCGCGCTTGTCGCCGCAGGATTCACGGCGGTGATACAGAGTTCCGCCGCCGCGATCGCGATAGGCATGACCCTCGCCACGCAGCAGCTCATAACGTACGAGATGGCGATAGCGGTGCTTTTCGGCGCGAACATCGGTACGACGATGACCGCGTGGCTTGCCGCCATCGGCGGCACTGCGGCGGCGAAGCGCACCGCCCTGTCGCATACGCTCTCGAACGTGATAGGGTCGCTCATATTCCTGCCGTTCGTGCTGCCGATCCTGGTGCCGCTCGGCAAGTGGCTGTTCCCCCACTGGGATGTGGTGACGGAGACCGCGAAGGGCCCGATGCTTCTCGGAGTGATGGCCCCGATCGCGGTCACGGACACGATCTTCTCGGTATTGCGCGGAGTGATTTTCTTCCCGTCCGTGAAGGCGTTCGCCGCACTGATCGAATGGCTCATCCCGCAGAAGGAGGAGGAGAAGCCTCACCTTTCCGCGCTGAAGCCGGTAGTGAAGCTCTCGCCGGTAATTGCCTGCGACCAGGCCCTCCTTGAGATACAGTTCATGCGCGATTCCGACGTCGACCTGCTACACAGTGCGCGCAGGGTGATCTCGGACAAGCCAGACGAGAAGAACGAGCGGCACATATGCCATAGAGAGAACATTCTGGACGATGTCCAGCGCGAAGTGACGGAATACCTCGGAAGCATCATGACGAAGCGGCTCCCGCAGGATGTCGCGGAACGCGCGCGGCGTCTGCTGCGGCTTACGGACGAGCTGGAGTCGATCTCCGACGAGGCCTCGCAGATACTCAAGGTCATGAAGCGGCTTCGCGGCAACGGGCAGCGCATATCGTGCGTGTCGGCGGCGCTGCTCCTGCAGGTGCATGACCGCGTGTTCGCATTCGCCGAGAAGGTGTCCCCGTGGATACGGTCGCCAAGGCCGCAGATAGACGTGGAGGCGGTCCAGCGGGAGTCTCGCGAGATACACGAGTTTATCCGCGACTGCCGCCGCACGCAGCTCGGTCGCATCGGGCCTGACGATCCAGATTCGCCGATGCGAGTGCTCTGCGAGCTGGACATGATAAACGCCTATGAGCGCGTACGTGCATACTACCTGAACATAGCGGAGACGCTTGCCGGAGGGAAGCAGCCAGCGTCTCGATAGGCGGTTGATTTCGCCGATGGAATGGTATATAATCGACCGCATTTAGCGTAACTGTAAAATCAAAGGAGTTCCTTCAAATGATTACACGGCGTGGATTCTTCGCCTCATCGTCCCTGGCCCTTCTCGCGGCCGGGTGCAAGTCTATGACCGGCGCTTGTGGCGGCTCTGCATCGGGGTGCGGCAAGGTTAAGTTCAAATTAGGAATGGCCGGATATTCCTGCCACAGGCTCACGGCGGACGAGACCCTTGCGCTAATGAAGCGCCTCGACATGCACTACCTGTGCATCAAGGACTTCCATTTGCCGTTCTCCGCGACAGACATGGAGATCGCCGCGTTCAAGCAGAAGTGCGCCGATCACGGCGTGACGGGATACGGGCTCGGTCCGGTGTACATGGACACGAAGGATCAGGCCAGGAAGACCTTCGAGTTCGCGAAGCGGGTCGGCGTGAAGACCGTGGTGGGCGTTCCCTATGAGATGCGGGAACTCAACGGCAAGAAGGTGCGCTTCGAGTCCAGATCCCTTTGCGAACAGATCTCCGGCCTTTGCGGCGAGTATGATGTAAGGTACGCAATACACAACCACGGTCCGGACATCCCGTACCTGTTCCCCACCGGCGAGAAGTCCTGGAACATGGTCAAGGATCTAGATCCGCGCATGGGTCTCTGCCTTGACATCGGCCACGACTTCCGCGCGGGGGCCAATCCAGCGGATTCCATCCGCCGTTTCCACACGCGCATCTACGACATGCACATCAAGAACGTGCTCTTCGACCCCAAGAAGAACCTCGCCGTCCCGATGCCGCGTGGAGGGATGGACATGTGGGAGGTAGTGAAGACCCTCGTCGATGTCGGGTACGACGGCTGCTGCTCGCTCGAGTACGAGTCCTTCCCCGATAAGGGCGTGAAGCCCGGGATAAAGGAGATGGAGGTCGCCGAGAGCGTCGGATACTTCAAGGGCCTCATGAAGGCTGTCGAGGGGTGAAGCGGATAATCCTTCTCGGTGCGACCGGCTCAATCGGCAGAAGCGCATGCGACGTCGTGCGTACGCACCCGGACGAGTTTAGGGTCGTCGCGCTTGCGGTGAGGGACAGCCTCGCCGCAGCGTCTGTTCTCGGGGGAGAGTTCGGGGCAAGGGTGTATTCTGGCGAAGACGGCGCGTTGCGTGCCGTGGAGGAGAACGAGGCCGACATCGTGCTTGTGGCGACCGTAGGGCTTTCCGGGCTTCGTCCGACCCTGGCGGCCATACGCAAGGGGATGTCCGTGGCGCTCGCGACGAAGGAGGTGATGGTCGCTGCCGGGGCTATAGTGACGAGGGCTGCGGAAGAGCGAGGGACAGACATAATCCCCGTCGATTCCGAGCATTCGGCGATATTCCAGTGCCTTCAGGGCTGTGTCGGCATCGATTGCGTATCGCGGCTCATCCTCACGGCGAGTGGCGGACCTTTCATCGATGGCCCCGCCGATCTCGATGCGGTTGCTCCCGAACAGGCCCTGAACCATCCGAGATGGAAGATGGGGCCGAAGGTGACCATAGACTCGGCCGGCATGATGAACAAGGGGTTCGAGGTGGTGGAGGCGCGATGGCTGTTCTCCATCCCGCCGGACAGGATTGATGTTGTCGTCCACCCGGAGTCCATAGTGCATTCGCTTGTCGAGTTCAGCGATGGCGCCACGCTGGCGCAGCTTTCCCCGCCCGATATGCGTGTGCCGATACAGTATGCGTTTTCATGGCCGGCAAGGCTTCCCGCAACGCGGAAGCGGCTTGACCTGGCATCGGTCGGGGCGTTGACGTTCCGTGCGCCGGACGAGGAACGCTTCCCGGCGTTGCGGCTCGTGAAGGACGCATTGTGCGCCGGCGGAGCCAGGACTGCGGCGTTGAGCGCCGCCGATGAGATCGCGGTTGAACGGTTCCTTGCCGGAGATATCGGGTTCGGCGACATCGTCCGCCTTGTCTCTGACGTGACGGGCAAGGCTCCGGCCCGCGATCCGGATTCCGTGGAAGAGGTGTTCGAGATCGACCGTGTGGCGCGTGCGCAGGCACGAAACTGGAGACGCGGTTGAGCGATTTTTCGGTCGCGACAAGCGCGACCCTCCCGTATGCGATGAATGGGAGACGCAGGAAGCGGGAGTGCTGTTCCTCTCGTCCGGGAAATACTGGAAGTGACGGCAATCACGCCCAATATTTGCTATAATACATGGGCATATGAAAAGCAAAAAGTTTTTGGTGGCTGCGGCATGCGTGTTTGCCGCAGCGGGTGTTTTCGCGGCGCATGATGGCGGCACTCCGCCATATCCAAACTTCGGTCTGCCAAGGGTGGAGGAGATGATGTTCCTCGTCCTACAGATCGGGGTCATCATATTTGCGGCCCGGTTGGGCGGCGCCATGGCCTCCCTGCTCAAGCTCCCGTCGATCCTCGGCGAGCTTGCCGCCGGTGTGGTGATAGGGCCGTGGGCCTTGGGAGGCATAGGCTTCGGTGACGGGATATTCGCTTCGGGACTCTTCCACGGCGCGGAGCTTCGCGCGATCGCGAAGGAGACCGGCCACATGTTCGACGCGACGTCCCCGGCCCTCTACGGCATCGCGACGCTCGCATCCGTGATTCTGCTCTTCCTTTCCGGACTCGAGACGAACCTGAAACTTTTTCTGCGCTATTCGTTCGTCGGCCTGATGGTCGGCCTTGGCGGCGTAATCGTCTCGTTCCTGTTCGGCGACCTCTGCGCCGTGTATCTCCTGCCCGAGTTCTTCGAGCATTTCTCGTACCTGAAGGGACTGCCGCTCGCGGAGGCGATGACGAAGGAGGCCCCCCTCTACATGGGCATCATGTCCACGGCGACGTCGGTCGGCATCACGGCGCGCATCCTCTCCGAGAAGAAGCAGATGGATTCCGAGGAAGGCGTCACGATCATGGCCGGCGCCGTGATCGACGACGTACTCGGGCTCATCGTGCTTGCGATCGGCAACGGCATCATCGTGGCGAACCAAGCGGCGGCGAAGGTTGGCGGCGCGGCTGGCGCGATGGACTGGGGCGCCATCGGCCTTGTCGCGCTCAAGGCGTTCGGCGTGTGGCTCGGCGCTACGGCGATAGGCCTTCTCGCGGCGCGCTGGATCGCCAAGTTCCTGAAGGTGGCGTTCAAGAGTCCTGTGGTCATAGCGACGATGGCCTTCGGGCTGGCGCTTGTCCTTGCGGGCTTCTTCGAGTTCATGGGCCTCGCGATGATCATCGGCGCGTACGTGATGGGTCTTGCGCTCTCGCGCACCGACCTGAAGCACCCGATCCAGGAGATGCTTACGCCCGTGTACACGTTCCTCGTGCCGATCTTCTTCTGCTCGATGGGCATGATGGTGGATGTCACGGCGCTCTGCTCCAAGCCAGTCCTCGTCTTTGGAGGCATCTACACGGCGCTCGCCATCGCGGCGAAGGTTATCGGCTGCATGATCCCCTCGATTTTCTGCGGTTTCAACCTTCTGGGAGGCCTCCGCATCGGCGCGGGCATGGTGCCGCGCGGCGAAGTCGCGCTCATTATCGCGGGCCTTGGGCTGTCGAGCGGATTCCTCACGCAGGAGATCTTCGGCATCGGCATCCTCATGACGCTCGTCACCACTGTCGTCGCGCCTCCGGCGCTCGTGGGGCTTTTCGCGCCTAAGGCGAAGGGGGTGCGCCATCCGAAGCCAAGCCACCACAATTCGCGGCCGGTCGTATTCGAGATGTCGTCGCCCGAAGTTGCGGCGCTCATGCTCGACAAGCTTGTCGCCGAGTTCCGCGAAGAGGGTTTCTTCACGTCCCTGCTCTCCAAGGAAGACAACATCTGGGAAATCGCGATGGACAACATGGAGCTTTCGGTACAGCGCAAGGACAACACGATAATCGTCTCGTGCACTCCGTCCGAGGAGGCCATAGTGATGACGGCGTGGACCGAGGTCGCCTCCGAGATGAACGACCTCGCTCGCCAGTTCTCCAAGCCGATACGGCGCGAGGACATAGACAGGATGATGCCGAACGGCGAAGCCGCGGCGGCCAAGGGACGGACGCACGTCAGCCGCCAGATGCGGCACTTCGTGATGCTCCCGAAGTTCAGGGCGTCGTCCAAGCGCGAGGCGATAGAGAAGATGATCGATGAGATCGCTGCGGCCTGCCCCAGCCAGATCAAGGACGCCAAGGCGGCCCTGGATGCCGTCATGCGCCGCGAGGCGTCGATGCCCACCGGCCTCGACCACGGCATCGCGGTTCCGCATGGGCGCAGCTCCTCGGTCGAGGGCGTCGTCGGCGCCGTGGCCATCCTCGACAACGACGGTACGGCGAACGGATGCATACCAGACTACGAGACCATCGACAATTCCCCGCTCTCGATCATAGTCCTCACCCTCGCAAACGACTCCACGCAGACGCCGTACCTGCAGCTCATGGCTTTCATCAGCCGTGCGCTTCGGGCGGACAATGGGTACCTCGACCTGATGCGTTGCGGTACCGCCAGCGAGATGCGCAAGTTCTTCCGGGATTCCAAGTGACGAAAACCACAGGGCAAACACATGGGGCAAAGCATGAAAGAGCAGCTTGATACGCTTAGGAGGATTCAGGACATATCCCTCGCCCGTGCCGAGTGCATGGCCCATGGCGATTCTGCGCACGCGGAGCGGTTGGGCAAGGAGATCGCCGCACTTGCCGACACGCTCCAGCCTCGCATCCGCGAGCTGTATGGCAGGTTGAGCGCATCCAGGCCGCTCTTCATGGCGGCTCTGCACAACGGCAACTGTTCCGGGTGCGGCATGCTGGTGCCGGCAGCGGCGGTGCGCATGCTTCGCCTTGGCGAGCATCCGGTTACGTGCGCGACATGCGGCAGGCTGCTCTACGAAAACAAGGGGGCGGTCGCTTCGGCCCGTCAGCCCAACGTTGCGGAGAGCGAGGACGAGGTCTCGAAGGTGAAGGGCCTTGCGCGGTTCTCATCCGATGCGCTGATGGTTCCCTGCATGGAGGCGAAGACCCCGCAGGAGGCGATAAGGCAGCTCGCGCATGCAATGGCCGAAAACGGATATGTCTCGGATGGCGAGGAGCTTACGAGGCTCGCGCTTGAGCGCGAAGCGCTGCTTTCCACCCGCATGAACGACGGAACCGCCGTTCCGCACGTGCGTGGCGTGGAGGGAGGCTCCTTGACGTTTTCCCTTGGGGTCCTGCCGGAAGGCATCGTCTGGGACGATTCGGGGGAGAAGGTCAACTTTGTCGTCCTTTCGGCGATCCCGAGCGCAGGTTCCGCGTTCTTCATGAAGCTGATGGCAGACCTGATGGCGGCCTTCCGCCGCAAGTCGTGCAGGGCAGATCTGATTGCCGCCAAGGATTCCGCAACCCTTTGGCGTACGCTCGTAAACGCAACGAAGCGTGTCATCCGCTGAACTATGGTATAATGGCGTCTCATATGCGCGGACAATCCTTCAGATTCCTGTTTACGGCCATCCTGATCGTGGCTTCGGTGTGTTCTTCGGTTGCTCAGTCGCAGCGTGTCGCCGGGTCTGGCGACGGGGCTGGATCCCCATGGGCGACCGACCAGTATCCTGGCTTTGACGGGCTGGATGACCTGCCTGTTCCCGAAAAGAAGGACAAGGGATGGCTGTGGCGCTGGTTCGGGATAGGCAAGCCGGCCCGAGAGTCGGCCATGCTCCAGCTGCAGTGGGCGCAGAAGCAGGAGCAGGACGGGGATTTCAAGGGAGCGGCGAAGTCGTACGACGCGCTTGTCCGCGAATGGCCCGCGTCACCGGAGGCGTCCAAGGCCCAGTTCCTGCTGGCATATCTTCTTGAGACGAAGCTTTTCGAGTACGATTCGGCCTTTGAGGAGTTTTCGTATCTCCTTGATTTCTATCCCCGGGGCTGCCCGTACGCGAATGTCGTTGCCGAACAGTACAAGCTGGTGAACCTGATGCTCGACACACGGCGCACGTTCTTCGGGATGAGCTTCACAGGCAATCGCGAACTGCGACAGGGCTATGAGCAGGTTGTCCGCCGCGCACCGGGCGCGGATTACGTTCCCGCTGCGATGCTCAAGATAGCCGACCTGCGAGAACAGGATCTCGCCTACGAGGAGGCGGTAAAGGTGTACGCCACTCTGCGCAGCCGCTATCCCGGCACAAAGGAGGCGCGTCAGGCCCTGTATCTCGAAGCGAAGGCCCGGATGTGGCTCGTGCGCAGGCTCGCGTACAACCTTCCGCGCTGCCAGGATACCGAGAGCTACCTTAAGCTTGCGTTGAGGAAGGATCCGAGCCATCCTAACGTGGAAGAGATGCGCGGATGGCTGAAGGAACTCCGCGAGTACATCGCGGAGGATGCTTGGGTCCGCGCAAGGTTCTACGATACGAAGCAGCGCACGGGTCACGCCGCCGCCGCGTCATACCGGAAGTTCCTTTCGGAATACCCGGATTCCTCGCATGCCGAAGAGGCTCGCCTGTGCATTCAGGCGCTGGAGTCCACACAGAAAAAAGAAGGGTCTGTCGAATGAAGAAGGCATTTGCGGTTGCGGCGCTGTGCGCCATGGCATTGTTGTCGGGATGTGCCAGCTACACATGGGGGACATCCTTGCCCGCGGATTATCGCACGGTCTCCGTACCTGTCTTCGAGAACATGACCGAAGTGTCGGGGTTGGGCCCGATGGTGTCCCAATATACGCTGCGCGAATTTCAGCGGGAAGGTACGTTCCGGGTGACGCGTCCGTCCGATGCCGCCATTGAGGTGCAGGGCGTGCTCAAGCACATGTCGCGCGAAGGCGTGGCGTATGACCGCGGGCGCGGGATGCGCGTCTCTGAATACCGTTACACGATCGTTGCCGAGGTGACGTTCATAGACAAGAGGAACGGCAAGGTGCTTCTCGACCGCAAGGCGTTTACCGGCGAGACTACGTTCCTTACGAACAACGACCTTCTTACCGGGCAGAAGAATGCGGCCGCCCGCATCGCGAACGACATCGCGCGCCAGGTCGTGAACGAGGCGCTCGCCCTCAATCCGGGCGACCGCAGCAAGGGCGTGGTTGAAGGCGTTCAGAAGTGAAATGCTTTCGGCACTCCAAAGCGGCATACCCCTTGCGCCCCGTCCATTCGAGGAACTGGCACGTGATCTTGGCTGCGAAGAGTCGGATCTCATAGGCTGCGCCGCCGATGCCCTGGATAGCGGCAAGGCCCGCAGGTTCGGGGCGGTGTTCGATGCCCGCAGGCTTGGGTTCAAGTCGACCCTGTGCTGCGCCGGCGTCTCGGATCCCGATGCCGCCGCGAGCTTCCTTGTTCCGCGGCGCGAAGTGTCGCATTGCTATCTCAGGGAGGCTGAGGGATGCCCGAATCTCTGGTGGACCTGGAGCGCCCCTTCAGACCGCTTTGAATCTTCTGTCGCGGAGATACCGTTCCCGTTCATCTCGCTTCCGGCTACGAAGCGCTACAAGGTTGATGTTGTGTTTGGCGGCCCGACACGGCAGAGGGACGAGAGCACGGAGGACGATCTGCCGCCCCCTGACGAGATCGGCCGGAGGATAATCCGCGCAATGCAGGGCGACACGGAGCTGCGTCCCGATTATTTCTCGCACCTGGCCGAGAAGATCGGGATAAGGGAATGGAATCTGCTTTCGACCCTTGAGATGTGGCGCCGGAGCGGAAGGCTCAAGAGGATAGGGCTGCTCCTTGACCACAGGAAGAGCGGCTACACTGCAAACGGAATGTGCTGCTTCAGGATCGAGGAAAGTACGCAGGAGGCCGGTCGAGCGCTCGCCTCGCTGGATGAGGTGTCGCATTGCTACGAGCGTCCGGCTTGCGCCGAGTTCCCGTACAACCTCTTCGCGATGATCCACTGCTCATCCATGGACGAGGCCAATGCGGGCTTTTGCGCCCTCAAGCGGCGACTGGAGGGCCTTGCATCCACGCCAACCGCCTCGGTAATGCTCATATCTACGAAAGAGTACAAGAAGACGTCTCTTTCATTCTTCGACTGAATGCCCGTGTCGGTTGTGCAGGAGTATCAAGCCATGGATTTTTCCGTAGTTCTTGTCAGACCGGAGATACCCCATAACACCGGGGCCATAGGACGACTCTGCGTCGGGCTTGGCATCCCGCTCCATCTGGTGCGTCCTCTCGGCTTCCGTCTTGACGACAGGTCCATCCAACGTGCGGGCCTCGACTATTGGAAGAGCCTTGATGTCGCCATCCATGACACGTGGGAGGAATACCTTTCGGCGGCAAGGCCGACTCGTCTCCTGATGCTTTCGACGCATGGCGAGCGTTCGCTGTATGAATGCGCATTCCGGAAGGGGGACGCGCTTGTGTTCGGGAACGAAAGTTCGGGATTGCCGGAAGAGATGTACGAACGCTATCGGGAATCACTGTTCAGGATCCCCATGCCCGGCGAGCACGCGAGATCGATAAACCTCGCGAACTCGGTGGCGATAGCCGCCTATGAATGCTTCCGGCAGCTGATGTGAATGGAATCGCGAATCCAACAACTGTGATATAATAAAGGACACTGTGGGCGTGGCTGCCATTTGCCCGCATGGACGTCAGTGAAGGTGTGACATGAACCCAAACACAAATCTTTTCGCAACGGCATCTCTTGCATTCTTCTGTTCGCTGTGCTTGGCGGCATCCGCCCGCCCGGCCAAGGCGGACATAAGAATCGCCACCTATAACATACGGTTGGAGAATGGCGACAAGGGCACTCCAAACGCATGGGCGGAGCGGAAGAGCGATCTCGTTGATTTGATCCGCAGGCTCGATCTTGATGCCTTTGGCCTACAGGAGGTTTGCCCCGGGCAGGCTGCGTTCATAAAAGGCAGCCTTCCGGAATTCGCCCTTGTAGGCGAGCATCGGAATGCCGATAGGGTGTCTGGGGAGGCGTCTCCAGTGCTGTATCGCAAGGATCGCTTTGAAGCCATGAAGAGTGGTACGTTCTGGCTGTCGGAAACGCCGGATGTGCCAGGGTTGAAAGGATGGGGGGCGGCGTGCCCTCGCGTGTGCTCCTGGATGCTGCTAAGGGACAAGGTGACCGGGAAGGCCTTTTGCTTCGCGAATGCGCACACCGACCACGTAAGTGCTCTCGCGAGAAGGGAGGGAATGCTTTTGATCGTTCGCCGTATGCGTGAATTCGCTCCGGACGGAACGCCAATCGTCTTTACCGGAGACCATAATTGCACGGAAAGCGATGAGCCTGCGGTTGCCGTGTCGAAGATCCTGAAGAACGCCATCCATGTCAGTGAATCCGCGCCTACGGGACCTTGGCGCACATTTACCGGATGGGCGTGGCGCGATTCCGAGTTCCCGATATCTGAAGCGCTCGGGCTAAAGCCGGAAGACCGCGAAAGGCAGCCTTATGGGCCAAGGATCGACTACATCTACGTCTCTGCCGGCATCAGGGTGAAGTCATGTGCGACATGGGCCGATTCCAGGCCGGGAACAAAGCTATATCCTTCCGATCACTTTCCGGTCACGGCGGTGATCGAGCTGCCGTGACACATTGCCAAGCATCGGGTCTCATGTTGCAGAGAGTTGCGTCTTGATTGGAGGTGATGAGTGGTGATGACGGCGGTTAATACTGTCAGGGGTGAGCCGGGGCCGGAGAAGATGGCCCGGATAGGGCACGGGTGTCCCGTGGATGTTGCGCACAGGCCAGGCAGGCCGCCGCGGGTGTCCGTAATCGTCCCGACATACAATCGTGCTCAAATGGTGTGCGCATGCGTGGATAGCGTCCTGAAGAGCGACTGGCCGGACTTTGAGGTCATCGTGGCTGATGACTGCTCCCCGGATGACACGCGCCGCATGGTGGAGGAACGCTACCGTTCCGACGAGCGCGTCAAGTATACGCGGACGGAGCGCAATTCGCTGACATCGGGAGCGCGCAACCAGGGTGCGCGATGCGCGACCGGCGACTACTACTTCTTCCTTGACGACGACAACCTCATCGAGCCGGACTGCATAACGGAACTGCTGGCGGTCTTCGGGCGGCATCCATCAGCCGCGTTCGTGGCGCCCTTGACGGTGCATGGCGCGGAGGGCGGGAACCGTCCAGTGTGGACGACCGGATCCTACTACAATCCGTGGACTTCCCAGGGAAGGGACGCGACACCGCCGAACTGTCGTCTGAACAGCCTGCCGGAAGGTCTTGAATGGCCGACATCCTACAGCCCAAACGCCTTCATGACGACAAAGGCGGCGTTTGAGCAGGTGAACGGCTTCGATGAGGGCTACGGAATGCAGTTCGACGAGGCGGATTTCGGCATACGCGTGACGAAACAGGTGGGCGGGGGGTGGATCTCGTCGCGTGCCCGCACCAACCATCTTGGCTACGTCGAGGCGGACAAGAAGGCTCCCCTGCGTGGACTCGGCATTGAGCGTCCGAAGCGTGCCTACACGTTCGGGCGCAACCGCATGAAGTTCGCCCGTCGCCATTTCAGGTGGTACCAGGCTGTTGTCGTCATGCTGACGTTCGCCCCAATGACGGCGTGCTACTATCTCCTTCTGGCCATGCGGCACGGTGCGCCGCTTTGCGGACTTGCGTATGCAGGAGGAACGCTTGCGGGAATCTGCGGTCTCTACCGCACAATCGGGTTCAGGTGATGAGGCCGTTCCGCTACGAGAACGTCTTTGCGCAGGCGAGCTTCCAGTTCTGCGGGCACATCGACGAATACCTTATCGCGAACACGCGGCATCTCGCCCTTTTCTATTGCCAGCCGCGCTTTGGAGAGCATCACCATGTCCTGCGCCGCTATGAAGAGGGGCGTCTCGTAGATGAGCGAGTCATCCGTTCGTCGCAGGGCCTTTTCGCCTACTACTGGCTATGGCTCTGGCATCACAACGTCGAGCTTTGGCGCTTCACGCGCCATCGCCGCGAGGCGACGCTTCTTCTCTGCGGGCATCCCGTCTGCCTGTTCGGGTCCGCGCTTATGCGGCTTTTCCGCCGTGTGCGGTACGCTTACGCGATCGGCGATTATTTCCCGTCGAAGAAACTCGCCATCCGTGCCTTTGAGCGTGTCAAGAAGTTCTACCATGACCGCGCCGATTTCGCCTATTACCTGACGGACGCCATCAACCGCCGGATGAATGGCGGCATCGTGCGTACGGATGCGGCGCACCGAACGGTAATGTGGGGCATGAAGCCGTTCAGCGATTGCATGAAGCATCGTTCCGCTTCACGGCGCATTCTGTTCGTTGGCCTTGTGCGTCCCGGTCAGGGTGTTGGGGAAATGCTCGATTTCCTGTCCATGCGCATTGACTTTTCGCTTGCGCTTGTGGGGGTGGCGGCAAATGGCTATGGCACGACGGTCGAACGGATGATTGCCGAACGGGGCCTCGGTAGCCGGGTCTACTTCGAGAACCGCTTCCATTCCGAACGTGAGCTTCGCGACATTGCGAAAACGTGTTTCTGCGGTCTGGCCCTATACGATACCGCTCCGGACAACTTCACGCATTATGCCGATCCCGGAAAGGTGAAGGCATATGCCGAACTTGGCCTGCCGATTGTGATGACGCGCATCTCCGACATCGTGCCGTTCATAGAGCGTTTTCATGCAGGGGAGATCGTCGATTCTTCTGTGGATGCCGGCGCGGCGGTCGAGAAGATCGCCGCAGACCCGCAGGGATACATGCAGGGCATAGAGGCGTTCAACGCCCATTTTGACTACCGTACATATTATCCGAAAGCCTATTTAGAGTGGGAGGGCCTGTGGCGGTGAGCGAAGCCCCCGTGACGGTCATCGTGACCGGACGCAACTCGGCTACGACGATCCGGCAGTGCCTCGCGTCGCTCGTGGAACAGGATTGGCCGATTGACGAAATTCTTGTCTTCGACAACGGCTCTACGGACGGGACGCCGCAGCTTGTCAGGGAAATCGCCCGGCATGCAAGAGTTCCGCTTCGCCTGATAGACGGCGGGGCGGATGGATACATCTGCTCCGCATACAATCGCGGCGCGGCGATGGCCAGGTCGCAGATACTTGTCCTCTGCCATTCGGACGGTCAGGCGGCCTCTCCGCAAGAGCTTCGCCGTCTTGTCCAGCCGCTTGTCGCCGATCCTTCCGCCGTTGCCGCCTATCCACGCCTCCTGATGCCGCGTCAAGTTTGGGACCGCTTCCCATTCTGGCAGAAGTTCCTCTTCGTGCGGGCCGTGGGTTCCACGGCGCATTCGAGGTGCGCGATCTTCGACGCCGTGCGCCGGGACGTCTATCTCCGCGCGGGCGGCTTCAACGAGCGCATGTTCTTCGCGGGATGCGGCATCGGCGGCGAAGACAACGATGCGCAGGTGCGCTTCGCGAAGTTCGGGAGCCAGCTGTTCACGGAGGCACGGGTCATTCATCTGCACCGTTTCTCGTCCAACTACGGGCTGGGCGACTACCTTTCGTTCCGGGCTCTCTTGGCGCGTACCTATGGCAAGCAGCTGCGCTGGCAGCGCGGCCTTGCGGACGCGTCGGAACTGCTCTTTTTCATGCGTCCCGCCCTGGCCTTTCTGCCGCTGGCCGCGCTGGCGGGCTTCGCGGTCTCTCCCGGCTCCGGCTGGTGTGCGCTTGCCGCCGCAGTGTCTCTCCAGATCGCGTTTGCGGTTATCGTCAGCCGAAAGATGTTTACCTCTTGCGCGACGATCCTCGACCCGCGCATCGTGGCCGTTGTCCCGGTGGCAATCTTCATGGTATACTATGAGACATTCTGGTTCTTCCACGGCCTCTTCACGCCTTTTCGCTTCAAGAAATGACCCCTCGCCTCTCCATCTGCATTCCGACCTACAATCGTCTCCCGTACCTGCGTGAGCTGATGGCAGACCTGTTGCCGCAGGTCGATGCCGTGGCTTCCGGGACTGTCGAGCTCTGCGTGAGCGACAACGCCTCGACGGACGGGACGGCCGCCTACCTGAAGACGTTGTCGAGCCCGTCGCTCCGCCACTGGACGAACAGGACGAACGTCGGCGGCGACCCCAATTTTCTCGTGTGCATCCGTGAAGCGCATGGCGACTACGTGTGGCTCGTGGGCGATGACGACCTGACGCCGGAAGGGAGCGTTGAACGGGTGCTTCGGCTGCTTGGGCAGACGCCGGATCTCGTGATCGCCGACGAGTTTTCGGCGGAGACGAAGACCTACCCCGATTACCGTTCCTGCCTGCTGGGCGAGGCCGGGCGGAAAAGCGCTCTCGCCATCACGCACACGCTCATCACGGCCAACATCTTCCGCCGTTCGCTCTTCGACGTTTCGTTCGCGGAAGCGAAACTGTGGACGAGCTACGCGCACATGTTCGGCTTCATCGGCCATGTGAAGGGGCGCGTGGTGATCGCGCCGAACCTCATCGCGACGCGGGCGGTGCGGGCGGAGTTCGCGAAGTATCCTTCGTTTCTTTGCCTTAAGCACGCCTACTACCTGAATCATCTCGCCACGACGTTCGGCTTGCCGTCCTATCGCTGGAAGGCCGTGCGTTCGGCGTTGAACCTGCCGCTGGAGTTCGGTTCGCGCGTGAAGCACTACCTGAAGAAGGGGGTGGCCTTGTGTTCGCGGTAGGCCTGATGCGGAAATGCCGTGCGCGCCTCGGCGACCTCTGGTGGTACACGCTCCTTCTCTTCGCCGCCCAGCGCGTAGGCGATGTGATCAACATGTTCGTTGGGCTTTGGCTCGTGCCGAAGTACGTGCCGCAGAGCGAGCTGGGCGCGGTGCTGCCCCTCTCGCAGTTCGTATCCTTCATTGGCATCCCGCTGGCGATCGTGGCGACGCCGTTCTCGAAGTTTCTTTTGGACTATGGCGCGCGAGGGGAATACGGGAAGATAAAGTCGCTTGTGCGGGATGTCTTCATTTGCACAGGATGCCTTGCGCTGTTGACGCTCCTGTTCGCCTATGTCTGCCTGCCGTTCCTCTTCGCGCGGATGCGCGTCCCCGTCGGGAGCCTCGGGGTGCTGATTGTCGCCGTCAGCATTCTGTCGTCCGTCTCGTCTGTTTTCTCGAGCGCCGTCCAGGGGCTGAAGCTGTATTCGGCGACAGTTCTCTTCAATGTGCTTGCCGCTCCGCTCCGTCTCGTCCTCATGCTCGTGTTCATGCCGTTCCGTCCGCTTTCCGGCTATTTCGTTGGACAGGGGGCGGCTCCCGGCGTGAGCGTCGTCGGGGCGCTCTGTGTGCTGCGCAGGCATCTGGGCCGCGCCGTCAGGGCCGTTCCATATCTCAAGGAGGATGGACGCGCGATGGTGCGGTACGCCATTCCGTTTCTCGTCCTGACGGTTTTCACGAACCTCTTCAGTTCCGTGGATCTGCTTGTCATCCGGCACAGGCTCTCCGATTTCGAGTCCGCCGGATACTACATGATCTCCCGTTTCACGGACATATCCTCCTACCTCGGTTCGGCGTTCGTCGTTTTCCTGTTCCCCATGGTGGCCGGGCTGAAGGCGAATTCCTCCGACGGGCGCAGAACGCTGGTGCATTCCGTCGCAGGGACGGTCGCCAGCGGAGCCGTCGTCGCGGCTTTTCTTGGCCTTGTGGGCGATGGTCTGCTGGACCTGACGGCGGCGTGGCGCCCCTATCGGTCGATGTCCGTGTACATGACGCCGATTTGCTGCCTGAATGTCCTGATGATGGCGTGCGGCTGCTACATCTCCTATGAGACCGCGCAGGGACGGTTCGGCTTCCTGAAGTGGATGTTGCCGATTTCAGGGTTGAAGATGGTTCTTCTCTATGCGGTGACCGGGTATACGTTCTTTGCCGAGGTCCTGCCGGCGCCTCTGCTTGCCGGCCTTGCGACGTTCAATCCCTGCCGGCTGTCGTTTGTCCTCACGGTGCTGATCTGCGGGCAGGCGCTTCTGGCGCTCGTCGCGGCCGCATGTTTCCTTAGAGGCGCGCGCGGCGCGTGAGCCCCAGCCCGTCGGCCAGCGTGCGGAAATAGTGCTCGGTTGAGAAGAACCCGATTGCCTTTGAGCGAAGGAATCGGTCGATGGCCATGATGTGGCGGGAATGCTCTTCTTCGGACATCGAGCGGATGAATCTCTCAAGATCGTCCAGTCCGGCGAAATCGCGGAAGTCGATGAAGCAGTCGCGGGGGATGCGCCTCTCGATCCCCCTTGATCCGTAGTAGATCGGCACACAGCGCGCGCAGAAGCAGTCGAGGATCTTCTCGCTTACGTAGCCGGGCTGGGAGGCGTTGTTCTCGAAGCAGAGGGCGAACCTGTAGTTGCTGGCCTTTGCAACCTTCTCGTCCCAGCTTCCGTCAATGGGGCCGCGGTAGGATGAGATCGCCTCTTTGCTCCAGCCGAATCCGTAGAGGTCGAAGCCGTCCCCCATCGTTGCCGAGAAATGCCTATAGGCCGCGACGCGCTGGCGGTAGGTCGACTGCGGCATGTAGCTCCACCTGTTTCGGCTAATGGCGACAAGCGTCTTTTTGTCTTGGAATCGAATGGCGGAAAAAGGATTTCGGGCATACTTCGAAGGTTCCGCGCCGACTGGGACGTTGATGGCATGGTAGCTCGGATGCTTTTGCAGCAGCCTTTCGTCCCACGTGAACACCGTGTGAAAGCGGTTGCGATAGAAGGGGACGAAGTAGAGCGACGGATTGACGTTGTTCGGCTCGATCATCATCAAGGCCCTTTTGCGGTAGGGGATCTTTTTCAGAAGGGGATCTCGCAGGGCGTAGCGCCAGCTGTAGTCGAAGTAGAGGACGGCCTTGACCTGATCCGATGACGCATCTACGGCATCCCACGTGTGGACTTCGGCATCGTAATGAGCCTCGATCCACTCCTTGAACGCGATGACGAAGCCTCTTGCGAAGAGGTCGGCCTTCCTGCGGTCGAACACCGCGTCGTTGCGCTCGTCTTCGCCGAAATAATAGTTGATGCCGAGAATGTCCTTCATGGTGGATCCGGTGAGCATTAGGCCGTGTACGTTGCCATTGTTCGGCGCAACCCTTCTGCCAGCCCGACCGTGGGCATCCACCCCAAGGCCTTGATCTTCCTGTCGGACAGGATCGCGGCGTTGTGCTGAGGCGCGTAGCCGCCTGAAGTCGGTTGCCTTCCGGTCTCGATCGCTATGGGCTTGGGCGCGTTTGCGGCGACAAGTTCGGCAAACGCGCGTATCGAGTACGACTCGGCTTGGTTGACGAGATTATAGGCATTGCCGCACTTCCCGTTGAATAGGATCTCGAAGAAAGCCCGTGTCGCGTCGGAAATGTAACAGTACGACCTTTTCTGCGTTCCGGCGGTGTGAAGCGTGATTTTGTCGCCTTGGAGCGCGGAGCGGATGAATTCGGAAAATGCGCGAATGTCTCCGTTCAGATCCATCCCGGGCCCGTAGGTGTGGGCCAGGCGGAGCATTTTTGTGGATATGCCGTATTGTCTGCGATATGCGGCACAGAGCGATTCTCCGGTCACCTTTCCGATCGCATAGCAGTTTGCGACGTCTGATTGGTCGATCGGGAAGGTCATGTCTTCGTTTATCGGTTCGGAGGATTTCATTTCCCCGTACACGGCGCCAGACGAAAAGAAGATGAATTGCTCGAAGAGAGGCTGTTCCCTTGCCGCCTCAAGGAGATGATAGGTCCCGATGACGTTAGGGGTCAACACGTCCACGGGGATTTCTTTGTCAGGCCGGGGTATGCTTGCCGCATGGACGATGAAGTTGAAGGGGCCGATGTCCGGCAGAGGAGCCTTGCATGCGTATTCCCTTATGGAAAGGAGAGGATTGTCGAGATGCCCGTGGAATCTTTCCCTGGCTTTTGCTTCGCTTCTGACCAAGGCGATGATTTTGACATTCCCGAGGGTCAGCAATGTCTCGACAATATATGCGGCGAGCATGCCATAGGCGCCGGTCACGGCGACTGTCTTCCCCGACAATGACGTCCATGGGAGTTTTGCAGACAGGATCTCGTCTATGTCCTCGGATATTATTGCGGAATCTGTGTTGAGCTTTATCATGTTGATTGAGCACTGCGGGGTATGGCAGTGGCGATGGTCGAACTGTTGGGTGAGGCGCCACTAGTAGTGGTGTTGGCCGATCTGTTGGGTGAGGCGCCACTAGTAGTGGTGTTGGCCGATCTGTTGGGTGAGGCGCCACTAGTAGTGCTGATGGCCGATCTATGATCGGCCAGTACACAAGCGCCCGTTGGCTTCCAATACACTGCCACGCCTTCGCCGGCGGTGGCGATCTCGATGATCTCTGCGTTGTAATCAAGGCAGGCTTCGCGGCCAAATGCGACTTCATCGTTGCCACGCCCGATTTCAAGATAGCGCCCGGCGGCAAAGGCCGGCACATAGCGGCTTTCAGGCTTGAAGCGGGCGTTGGGGATGCATGAGGGCAGAATGCGGATGAAACGGGCATCGGCTCGTGCGCAAAGCATATCACGCACAGCCTTCTCGCCTGGGCTGATGAATCCGCTCAAGATGATGTAGCCCTTATCGACGGCGGCCTCCATGCGGCATACGGCGGCTGCGATTTGCGTATGGCTGCATCGGCGCGAAATCCGCAGTGCGACGATCTTTTCGCCCGTGCCGAGAAGCGCGGTGTTTCCTACTCCCTTCCAGTAGTCGCCATCGGCAAGGCGCGGCGAATCCAGCGGCTCGTGTATGCGCAGCGCATGATCGATTCCGTGCATTAGCGCCCATTTGAGCGGATTGTAGCGGATGTATCGCTCGGTCGCATCGATGAATGTGCGCGTGAGGCAGAGGCGATCATGGTAGCCCTGCTGCCATAATTGGCCATTCTGGCCGATCATAGATCGGCCATCATCACTGCCTTGCGGCCTTGGTTGCGTGGCTCGGCCATCATCACTGCCTTGCGGCCTTGGTTGCGCGGCTCGGCCATCATCACAGCTTGGGGGCCGTGGTTGCGTAGCTCGGCCCTCGCTGCTCGTGCTGGGAGCAAGGGCAATGGCCGAGCTGTTGGGGGTGGTAGTGCTGATGGCCGAGCTGCGATCGGCCAAAATGCTGCGATCGGCCAAAAGAATCTTGGCCAATTTGGTAGTGTGGTTCTTGAAGCGCCGGATCGCATTCCCCAGCACCTTTAGTGGCTCGTTGAGTCCGGGCCGCAGGTAAACATTGAAGTGGATGTGATCGGGCATCACGACACGGCCATAAAGCCTTAGGCCATCGTTGAGGCGAGGCATGGCATCAAGCGCATCTGCGACATGCTTTCCGAGCTGAGAAAGGTACACCTCATTGCCTGAAATGCGGCCAAAGATGTTGCGGCGTGGAGCAGTGGAAATAGTGATGAAGAGCGAGGCACCCCGTGCATAATCCCACGAATGGGTACGGCGATAGCGGCGAATCGTTGTCGGTTGCGGCGTCATGTGCGCGGGATAGGAGGGATGATCATCTGCCGCGTGAATTCCTCCCATGGCAGGGAGGGGGCCATGTCCTCAAGCGGGGCCGAAACCATTGTGCCGTCGGGGCGTTTCCACGAGGCGGCCTTTGGGCCAAGCACCTCAAATGGATCAAGCATCACCTCAACCAGTGTTGGGCCGGGAGTCGCGAATATCCGTGGCAGCGTATTGTCAAGTTCCTGGTTGCTCGCAAGCTTGAAGTAGGGTAGGCCGTAGGCGGCGGCAAGCTTTTCAAGCGACGGCAGCCTTACGCCCGAGCCCGCCTCCGATCCGACGAAGCGCCCCTCGAAGAAGGCGCGTTGCGTCGTCTTGATCGAGAGGTATCCGGCGTTGTTGTATACGAACACCGTGACAGGCAGATTGTAGGTGACGAGCGTCTGGAGTTCCTGGAGATTCATCTGGATCGAGCCGTCGCCCTCGATGCACACGACGCGCCCCAGGGCGAAGCTTGCTCCGATCGCCGCCGGAAGCCCGTAGCCCATGGAGGCGCAGCCCTCGTTCGCGAAGAGGCGCATGCCGCGCCGGACGGGCATCGCCTGGAAGGTCGATGTGTACGCGACGCCGTTCGCGGTGACTACGGTGAGCGGTGCTGGCGCATGGCGCACGATGGCTTCGGGGAGGACGTAGCTCGAAACGTAGTCGGTGCGGGCGCGGTGTTCGGGCAGGATTACGGGGTATGCCGCCTTGATGCGGCGGCAGTATGCGAGCCAATCGGGGTGCGGCGGCAGGGATGGCAACGCGGTGTGCAGGGCTTCGAGGAATGCGCCCGCGTCGGCGTTGATCTTGACGTCGGGGCGGAACGTCGGCTTCTCCAGCTCGTTGGCATCGATGTCGACCATGATCTTCGTCGCCGCGCGAGCGACGGTGTCGTAGGCGTAGCCGCAGAGGCGCAGGCCCATGCGCGTGCCGATCACCAGCAGCAGGTCGGCGTTCTGCATGATGAAGTTGGCAGGACGCTCCCCAAGGATGCCGGGTCGGCCGAAGAATAGCGGATGGTCGCTCGGGATCAGGTCGATGCCGGAGATCGCGGTCAGCACGGGGAAGTTGAGCGCTTCGGCCACATCGAGGAAGGCCCGTTCGGCGCCCGCGTTGCGTACGCCCGATCCGACGACGATGGCCGGCCTCTTCGCCGACTTGATGGCCGCGATGGCCGCGCCGATGGCATCCTCCGTCGGCGCGAGGCGGGTGAAGGCGGTCGGGACGATATGTGTCGGCGGCATTTCGGCCGCCTGGATATCGAGCGGGACGTCGAGCCAGACCGGGCCGGGGCGTCCCGTCTGGCAGATTCTCCACGCCTCTTCGAGCGCAGGGGCGACCTCATCGACGGACATGAGCGTCTTAGCGAACTTCGTCATCGCCCGCGCGGAATCGACGATGTTGTACTCCTGGTCGCCGAGCTGGCGCAGCTTCAGGCGAGGCGCCGCCGTGATCATCGTCGAGCGCTTGATCTGCCCGGAGATCACTATCATCGGCACTGAATCGAGCCATGCGCCGAGAACGCCGGTTAGCGCGTTGGTGCCGCCTGGCCCGGTCGTCACGCATACGACGCCCGGCGTGCCGCCTGCGCGCGCATACCCCTCGGCCGCCATCGCGCAGGCCTGCTCGTGGAGACAGCAGACGTAGCGGATTCGCGATTCGAGTCCGAGCGCATCGTCGAGGTGCATCGCGCCCCCGCCCGTCACGAGGAAACAGTGGCGCACGCCCTTGTCGGCTAGTGTCTTGAAGATATAGTCGGCGACGCGCATCTCAAACCCTCCAAGGGGCCTCGCCGGCGGCCCACAGCCCATTGAGCAGCGCGTGTTCGCGTGGCGTGTCCATGCACTGCCAGAAACCCTCGTGCCTGTGGATGGTCATGTCTCCGTCCGCCGCCGCCATGCGCATGGGGGCCTGCTCGAAGAACATCTTCGGATCGTCGGCAAGGTATTTCGAGAGGAATCTTCGGGTGACCACCATGAAACCGCCGTTTATGTAGAACTTCGAGCGAGCCTTTTCCTGGAAGTCGGACACGCGATCGCCCTTGATCACGAGTTCCCCGAAGCGCGAGGCGGGGTGTACCCCGGTGATCGTTATGGATCGGCCGGCACGGCGGTGCCTCTTGAGGAGCTTTGCGATATCGACATCTGCCACCCCATCGCCATATGTGAGAAAGAATTCCGTATCCGTTTGCCGCAGGGCTTTTGCCGCCCGCGCGACGCGCCCGCCCGTCGCTGTCTCGGCGCCCGTATCGACGCACGTCACCTCCCAGCCGAGGCGGTCGAGCGCGCGCACGTGCTTCGCGAAGTACGCCTCGAATTCGCCCTTGAGGTAGCCGAGGCAGAGGATGAACCGCCTGCATCCGAACGCGGCGTACCACTGCATGATGTGCCAGAGGATCGGGTCGCGGCCGATCTTGACCATGGGCTTTGGCGTCACCTTCGTGACGTCGCCGAGACGCGTGCCTTTCCCGCCGCAGAGGATCATGACTGGCGGCATGTCGATAGATGTTCGTTTCATCGCGGGTAGTATAGCATAATGTGCTATAATC
The DNA here is from genome assembly GCA_934667425.1 of uncultured Kiritimatiellota bacterium. GTDB lineage: Bacteria > Verrucomicrobiota > Kiritimatiellia > RFP12 > UBA1067 > UBA1731. Next base: position 60,896 of record CAKULV010000007.1, read on the forward strand.
TTGCGCCATGTTCGAGGTCTATCAGGGAAGACGCGTCTTCGTGACGGGACACACGGGATTCAAGGGTTCGTGGCTGTGCGAGTGGCTGCTCGCCCTTGGGGCCGAGGTGTACGGTTTCTCGAATGGGCTTCCCACCCGCCCGTCGCTCTTCGCGCAGCTGCGCCTTTCGCGGCGCCTGAAGGCCGATATGCGCGGCGATGTGCGCGACCGCTCGGCGGTGTGCGCGGCAATCAGGTCGGTCGGGCCCGACTTCGTGTTCCATCTCGCTGCGCAGCCGCTCGTGCGCCTTTCCTACGCGCGTCCGGTCGAGACGTTCGAGACGAACGTCATGGGGACCGTCCACGTTCTCGATGCCCTGCGCGGGATGAGGCGGAAGTGCAGCGCGGTGCTCGTCACGACGGACAAGTGCTACGAGAACCGGGAGACGCGCCGACCATACCGGGAGGACGATCCGATGGGCGGATACGACCCCTATTCGTGCTCGAAGGGGTGCGACGAGCTTGTGATCGGCTCCTACCGGCGCTCGTTCTTCAACGATCCGTCCTCGCCTGTCTGGATCGCGAGCGCACGTGCCGGCAACGTCGTTGGCGGCGGAGACTGGGCAAAGGATCGCCTCGTCCCCGATCTCTTCCGCGCCTTGCGGAAAGGGACAGAGATCCCGGTGCGCAATCCGTCCTCGACGCGCCCGTGGCAGCATGTCCTGGAGCCGCTTTCGGGATATCTCGCGCTCGGCAAGGCGCTCGATTCGAGGCGCGATTTCTACGCTGTCGCGAGTGGCTTCAATTTCGGACCGGATCCCAGGGGGAACCGGACGGTGCGGGAGGTCGTAGAGGCGCTTTTGGCGCATACGGGCGGACGATGGGCCGACATGAGCGATCCAAACGCCCTCCACGAGGCCGGACTCCTCAATCTCGACATCCGCAAGGCCGCGCGGGTTCTCGGATGGAAACCGCGCTGGAACTTCGGCGAGACGATGGAGAAGGTTGCCGCGTGGTATGTGGGGGAAGGGCGCGGCGAGAATCCCATGGCATTGACGCAAGGGCAGATTGAGGCATACGAGGGCGTGCAATCCGAGATATTAAAATGACACCTGAAGAACTTAAGGCAGAAATCCTATCCAAGACGGCGGAATACTACCGTCTAGTCCACGCGCCGAAGCGGGATGCGCCGTTCGTGCCCGGAGAGAGCCGCGTCAACTACGCCGGACGCGTCTTCGACGAGAAGGAGATGAAGAACCTCGTAGATGCGTCGCTCGACTTCTGGCTTACCTACGGGCCGTGGTCCAGGCGCTTCGAGCGGGAACTCGCCGCCTACCTCGGCGTCAGCACGGCGCTTCTCGTCAATTCCGGCTCGTCCGCGAATCTCCTCGCGTTCCAAACGCTCACCTCTCCGCTTTTGGGCGAACGCCGGATCATGCGCGGCGACGAGGTGATCACCGTCGCCGCCGGTTTTCCGACGACGATCGCTCCGATCATCCAGTACGGAGCGGTGCCGGTTTTCGTGGATGTGGACCTTGAAACGGCCAACATCGACGTTTCCTGTCTGGAGGCGGCGCTCTCCCCGCGCACGAAGGCCGTGATGCTCGCGCACACGCTCGGCAATCCATTCGACCTCAAGGCCGTGAAGGCGTTTTGCGACAGGCACGGCCTCTGGCTCGTCGAGGACAACTGCGACGCGCTCGGCTCGACGTTCGCCGGACGGCTCACCGGGACGTGGGGAGACCTCGGCACATCGAGCTTCTACCCGCCGCACCACATGACGATGGGGGAGGGCGGGGCCGTCTACACCAGCGATCCGCTCCTGCGGAAGATTGCGCTGTCGCTGCGGGACTGGGGGCGCGACTGCTGGTGCGCGTCTGGCGTGGACAACACGTGCGGCTGCCGGTTTACGCGGCAGTTCGGCCGGTTGCCCGTCGGCTACGACCACAAGTACGTCTACTCCCATTTCGGCTACAACCTGAAGGCGACCGATATGCAGGCGGCGATCGGATGCGCTCAGCTGGAGAAGTTTCCGGCGTTCGTCGCAAAGCGCAAGGCGAACTATGCGCGGCTTCGCGACGGGCTGAAGGATCTCCCGCAGCTGAAGGCGTTCCGGCCGCTTCCCGCGTCCGATCCGAGCTGGTTCGGCTTCCTGATGACGGTGCAGCCCCAAGCGGGGTTCACGCGCAACGACCTTGCGCGGCGCCTGGAGGCGGCAAACATCCAGACGCGAAACCTCTTCGCCGGCAATCTTACGCGGCACCCGTGCATGGAGGCTCTTGTGCGCGGCATCGACTACCGCGTCGTCGGCACGCTCGCGAACACCGACACGCTCATGAACGATGCCCTGTGGATTGGTCTCTATCCGGGCATGGACGAGGCGAAGCTCGCCTACATGGTGAAGACGATCCGCGACTTCTGCGCATTCGCCGGGAATGTCCGTTGCCACGGAAAACCTATCCGCCGGGGGATCTGATTCGGCCCCCCCTTGCATTCCGGGCTTTATGGTATAATCGCCACATGAAAAAAGTGAAATTCAATCTCGCGATGGCGGGATACACATACAACAAGTTCTCCGTGGATCGTACGCTTGACGATCTTGAGAGGCTTGACATCCACTATCTGTGCGTCAAGAATTTCCATCTGCCTTTCGATTCCACAGCTGCGCAGATCGCGGAGTTCAGGAGAAAATGTTCCGATCATGGAGTGACCCCGTATGGCGTGGGGCCGATCTACATGACCACGCCCGATGCGGCCAAGAGGTACTTCGACTATGCCGCGTCGCTCGGCGTCGCGGTGCTTGTGGGCGTGCCGGGGGAGGATAGGGATGTCGGCGGCAAGAAAGTGTCGGTATCGAGCCGCAAGATGTGCGAGGCGTGCTCCGGGCTTGCTTCGCAGTATGGCATAAAGTATGCGATCCACAACCATGGCGCGAACCCGAAGACCGGCAACCCCAGGCTCTATCCGACCGTCGTCAGCACATACGACTACATAAAGGACCTTGATCCGCGCATGGGATTCTGCATAGACGTCGCATACACTTATGCCGATGGCTTTGACGTGGCGGATATCGTGCGTACGTACAAGGGGCGCATTTTCGACGGACACATCCGCAACATAAATCCCGGAAACAACGGTTCCGCCGGCGTGTCAGGACCGAACGGCGTGATCCCGTACCGGCGCATATTCGAGGCGTTTCGCGATATCGGCTATGAAGGGTGCCTCGGTCTGGAGCTTGCGAACGCATTCTCAAGCGATGGCGATGCGCTTTGGATCCCTGAATCCGTAGGGTATTTCCGTGGCATAATGGATTCCCTTCGCTGACGGGGCGCAATTGTTCTGACGCTTTTGATAAATCTGTTAGGAGATGATGGCATGAAAGACGAATGGGTCGATTTGCAGATCAACGGATATGGAGGCGTTGACTTCAATGCTCCCGGGCTTACGGTGGAGCAGGTGATCTCCGTGACGGATCGGCTCGAATGCGACGGTACTCGCGGCTACCTTCCGACAATAGTCACGGGCAACCCCGAGACGACGGTCGAGACGCTGCGCGTGATAGCGGCGGCCCGCAAGAGGAGCGCCCGCTGCGAGCGCAACATCCTTGGCGTACACCTTGAGGGGCCGTTCATCTCTTCTGAGCTGGGTGCGGTCGGCACGCACCCGATCGAATGGGTGGCGAAGCCATCCAGGGAACTCTTCGACCGATTCCAGGATGCCGGCAACGGGCTTGTGAGGCTTGTTACCGTGGCGGCGGAGGTGCCGGGCATGCCGGAGTTCGTGAAATGGCTCTCTTCGCAGGGCGTGGTCGTGTCGCTCGGGCATCAGATGGCCTCAACGCCAGATGACGTGCGGCCATGCATCGAGGCCGGCGCGAAGGCGTTCACCCATCTCGGGAACGGCATCCCTAACATGATCCCCAGGCACGACAACATCATGTTCACGGCTTTGGCGGAAGATCGGGCAAGCATAATGTTCATCCCTGACGGGCATCATCTGCCGGACGCGATGCTGAAGGTCTACACGCGCGCTGTGCCGCTGAAGCGGCTCATCGCCGTTTCGGATGCACAGTACCCGGCGGGGATGCCTCCGGGCGAATACGATGTGTGCGGTGCGCATGCGCGACTTGAACCGAACGGACTGCTGTGGAATCCGTCCCGTAACTGTCTCGTCGGGGCCACAACGCCAATGGCGGCAATGATGAAGCTGCTACAGGACCGCATAGGGCTTTCGATGGACGAGTGCATCGCCATCGGTCGGGACAATCCCCGTGCCCTGATAGGCGCATAGAGCCATGGACAGGCCCATGGTGAAGAATGTCTCTGTTCGCACTACCGAATCGGCGGCCGCATATGTTGACGACAGGCGTTGGCCGCAGCCCAAATGCCGGGAAGTGCTTTTCGTGTGTTGGAACGAGCCGTGTCGGCTTAGGAAGGGAAGATGATGGAGAATAAGGCGGTTTTGCTGGCAGTTGCCATCGGTGTGTTCTCCGCGCCGATGGGGATGATTGCCGACGGCAACACTTTCCCGCTGTGGCCAGAGGGAAAGGTGCCGATGCATCAGGATGTCGGGCCGGAGACGGTGAAGCCGACCACGGACGACATTGTGCGGTTCACGAACGTCTCCGTCCCCACGGTCACTTTCGTGAAGGCGGATGCCGACGGGCTCACTCCTGCCGTTCTCGTGTGTCCCGGTGGCGGCTACTCGCATATCGCTTGGGGGCATGAGGGATCGGAGACTGCGCAGTGGTTCAGGAAGCGCGGCATATCGGCATTCATACTGAAGTATCGCTGCCCGGGACGGCGCGATGCCGCGTTCGCTGATGCGCAGAGGGCGATTTCCTGCATCCGGGCCAACGCGATCAACTTCAACGTCGATCCTGCGAGGATAGGCGTAATAGGCTATTCTGCCGGCGCAAATCTTGCCGTGCGCATATCGACAGGCCACGCGAAGCGGGGCTATGATCCGGTTGACGCCACAGACAAGGCGTCGTGCCGCCCCGACTGGGCCATGGTGATATATCCGTGGGATCTCATCGAGGATATCGGGAAGGGCGCCTCCGGGTTCCCAAAGCTTCGCCCATGCTTCCCTGTGGACAAGACGACGCCGCAGACGTTCATCGTCCAGTCGCAGGACGACCGGTGCAAGGTCCAGAACTCGATCGCGTACTACACGGCGCTGACGATGGCCGGTGTCAAGGCGGAGATGCACCTGTTCGGCACGGGCGGGCATGGCTACGGCATGCGGGAGAATGGGAATCCAACCGACTGCTGGCCGGTGCTTGCCGAGGCCTGGCTTTCGGGTGTCGTGGATATCGAAGACTGATCCTGCCGCTTGGCGGCCAAAGTGGCGAACTTCGATGGCTGCCGCTGCGTGAGCTCGAGTGTGGCGGCGCAGTCAACGGCGATTTGCCTTTCGCCAAGAGCCTCAAGGCCGATGACCCACAATGCTGCCGACACTACGCTTCGCTATGCGATTGACTGACGTTGTGCGTTGTGAGATAATCGCCGACACATGGTACGGGTCTTTTCAGCCATATTGGCCGTTCAGTTCGTCTTGTCTGCGCTGACGGTGCGGGCATCGGAAATTACGGACTTGAGGTCTTTGCACGAGGCGGTCTACTGCCGTCAGGCGACGGGCCTCTGCTTCCGCATTGAGGCGAAGGTTGCGTTCGTCAGAGCCATGCTGCCTGATGCCGAACGGGCGATGTTTGCCCTTGAGGATGAGCATGGCGCCGTGGCATTCTATGGAGACGCAAGGTTGCTGTCGAGGCTCCCTCGAAACGGAGAGGTCGTGGAACTCGTTGGGAAGACTTGCCGCGAGACATTCGGCTCCGCCATAGCCGAGTTTGAAAATATTCGGTTGATCTCCGTCTCTGACCCGATTGAGCCGCTGAACACATCTTTGATTGATTTGCTTAAGGGTCGATACGACTGCCGTCTGGTGAGGGTGGAGGGTGTCGTGCGTGATGCCTTCCTCAGCGAGACGAACCCGTCATGGATTCGAATTCTGCTTAAGGATGGTGGTTGCACGATAGATGTGTCGGTGCCGATTGCCACTGAATCGGAAGCTCGGGCCGTGACCGCCATGATGGACTCCAGTGTGTCCATAGAGGGCGTATGCCTCGTTGCCGGTAATGGACCGCGCCGCCGAAGCGGGCGCATATTCGTGTGCGCATCGCTTTCATCCGTCACCTGCCTTGTAGATGGCCGCATACGTTTTGAGGATGTTCCGGATGTCTCGACTATACCGCTTGGCCTTCAGCCTTCCGGGATGGCGGCGCTTGGCCGGCATCGCGCGACAGGCATGGTTATCGCGAGATGGGCGGAGGGCAACGCGCTTTTGCGCACAGACTCTGGAGACGTCGTTCGCGTTGGGTTCGCGGCGGATTCCTTGCCGTCTGTCGGGGATCGGATAGACGTGGCTGGATTCCCGGAATCCGATTTCTATTCGCTGATCCTGTCCCGTTCGCTCTGGAGACCGATTGGAAAGGCCAAGACTGCCGATGAAACGCCGCTTGACTTGCGCCTGCGCTCCCTTTATCGGGATGGGCTGGACTTGCCGCGCCTGAACCTTTCATGGAAGTATGGCCTTGTAAGGATCCATGGAACCGTGCTTGACGACTCGAATGGCGGCGAGAGGAGCATGCTGCAGCTGGTCGAGGACGGGTTCGGCGTAAGGGTTGACGCGAGTTCGGCACCCGGTGCGTTGGCCGGCGTAGAGCCTGGAAGCAGGATATCCGTGGTTGGCGTGTGTGTGCCAGACGTGGAGGTGTGGCGACCAAACCTGCTGGTGCCAAGGGTGCGAGGCTTCATAGTGGTTGTGCGCAAGCCTGGCGACGTTTCGATCCTCTCCCGTCCGCCATGGTGGACGAAGCGCAGGCTCTGGTCGCTTGTGGGGATACTGTTCCTGATTGCGCTGTCCGCAAGCGTATGGTGCATTTCCCTGAATGTGCTCGCCAACAGGCGGGGACGGGCGCTCTTGCGTGGGCAGATGGAGGGCATGCGGACGCAACTGAAGGTCGTCGAGCGTACGCGATTGGCGGTTGAGCTGCATGATTCGCTTTCCCAGAACCTTGCGGCGGTCTCGATGCAGCTTGCGGCCGGTCGGGCCGACGTAGCGGCCCGTACTGTCGATGCATGCCGAAACGAGCTGCGCAATTGCCTGTGGGACTTGCGCAGCGAGGCTCTTGAGTCGCCCGATATGCAGATCGCGATAGAGATCACGCTGCGTCCATTGGCGGACAGGTCTTGCTTCGACATTCGCTTCCATGTTTCGCGTACGCGCATATCCGACGCCACTGCCCATGCGATTCTGCACATCGTGCGTGAGCTCTCCGCCAATGCCATATGTCATGGGGGCGCGTCGCGGGTCTGGATAGCCGGATGGATCGCCGACCGGGAGCTGAATATTACGGTTCGCGACGATGGCTCCGGATTCGCCCCCGCTCGCCATCTTGGCGTCGCGGAAGGACACTTCGGGCTCGCCGGCGTACGGGAACGTGTATCGCGCCTGGGCGGAAGTGTCGAAATTGAAAGCGCACATGGCGCCGGGACCGTGTTCTCAATCCACATACCCATGCCGGGTAGACAGGAGACCGCATGAGCAAGCTTAGCGTACTGATTGTTGACGACCATTCGATACTGCGCGAGGGACTGAAGACCCTGCTGTCGTCCAAGGGCGACATGGTTGTCGCAGGTGATGCGTCGAGCGGCGTTGAGGCGGTGGAGAAGTCCGTCAGGCTAAGGCCTGACGTAATCGTAATGGATCTCCTGATGCCAGGGATGGATGGCGCCGAGACCACGCGGACGCTTCTTGGGAAATGGCCAGGCGCCAATGTGCTTATCTTCACGTCATATGGCACGGCTGACGGCATCGCCCATGCCCTTGCGGCCGGGGCGAGGGGTGCCATCCTCAAGAACGCCGCGCTGGACGAGCTTGCCGCGGCGATTCGCATCGTTGCCGCCGGCGGGGAGTGGGTCTCGCCCGAGATCCGCCGCATCATCAGGGATGAGCCGCCGGTTCAGCCGCTTTCGCCCCGTCAGAGCGAGATACTTGCGGCGATAGTCCGCGGAATGACGAACGCGGACATCGCAAGCCAGCTCGGAATCGGCGTAGACATGGTAAAGAGCCACGTGAACACGCTTTTCGCCAAGATTGGCGCCTCAAACCGCGCAGAGGCCGCAGCCATCGCCTTGCGCAAGCACCTGCTCAAGGTGTGACGCCGCCGCTCCTGTATCTCATCACGACTGACTGCATGGCCACGGACATTCCCGAGGCGAAGGATTCCTACGGGTGCGGCTTTGCGCCTCGCACCCTACCCAAAAGTGGAGGTTGCGGGGGGTGGTGCGTTGTGAGATAATTGGCGGCATATGGTACGGATATTGTCAGTCATGTCGGCCGTGGCAACGCTTGGTGCGTTGGCGCAGGATTGTGCGGTTGGTAACGGTGTAAGCCATCGGCGCATGGTGCGCACCGAAATCGAGAAGGGTGGCGCAGGTGCGGCCGAGGCCTTCCTGCGTGATGCCGATGCAAGTGTGCGGCGGTATGCCCTGTACAGCCTGTTTGCCGCCGATCCCGCAAAGGGGCGCATCGCCGCCAAGGCAATGGCCGGCGATCCCGATGATTCCGTAAAGTCGCTTGTCCAGGAACTTGTGCGTGAACGCCGTGAGCGTCTCCGCGTTTCCGCCACGCTGCCGCCTTCCCAGAATCCGGCGAACGACCATGATCTAATCAGGCTCCTGTCGGTATCGTCCGGAGGCGAGGCGTTCACTCTGCCGGCCAAGCCAGTCGGCTGCGATGCGGTGGAGATATGGTTCGGTGACCAGCGTCAGCAGTTGATGGTTTGGGTGAACGATGTGCTTGTCGGCGAATATGATCCGAAGACGGACGGTGGTCGCGAATTCCGTGTTGAAGTGGCAAAGGTCGTCAAGTGGGGCGCGGAAAACAAGGTGTGGGTCACGGATGACCGTGGCAAGGACAAGTGGCTTCGCTTTTCTGTGGAGGTGTTCAAATGCGGAAACTGATATTTGCGCTTGCGTTCGCCTTTGCGGCGAACTGGTCTTTTGCGGAGATGGGCCCGCGCACGAATCCCGATGACCAGTTCCGGCTGTTCTGGCTGTATCCGTTCGAGTACTATCCGGAACTTGTCGCCTCCGGATTCAACCTGTTCATGAACGACTGCTTCGGCGCGTATTCCGTAGAGAGTGGACGCTTCGATCCGAAGTCTATGGCCGCCCGCAAACGGTCGATGGATCGCATCCTTGCGGACGGCTGCGACTACATGGAGCAGCTGGCGATCCCGCAGCACAAGACCTTTGTCGCGAAGTATCCCCGCATCCTGAAGGACGGAAGCGAGCATCGGCGAAATGCCGACATGGGTTGGGACGTGGCCATGGCGGCGGCATTGAAAGGCGCACGTGCCGCAGCCGAAAGCATAGGTCGCCATCCGGCCTGTGTCGGCATCGAGCCTTCCAGTGAGGTAAGGGACGGGTCGTGTCCGTCGTCGCGTGAGTACTTTGCCCGCAAGTACCGCGAGGCGACAGGCGAAGAGGTGCCGCCGGAAGTTGAGAACGGACGCGTCGCACCGCATTATCTCCGCATCTCCGACTTTCCCGCTTCGCGTGTCGTGGATGAAGACTATCGGCTGATGAAGTTCTACCGCTGGTTCTGGAAGACGGGCGATGGCTGGAACGACTACCAGAGCGGCGTAAGGGATGTATTTGTGCAGACGCTTGGCCGTCCGCTTCTCTCGATGTACGATCCCATAGTGCGTACGCCTCCGCTTTGGGGTTCAGGCGGCGACCTTACCCACAACAACCAGTGGACGTATCCAACGCCGGAGCCGTATAATGTCCACTACGTGATATCAGAGCAGCAGGCGATGGCCAGGGGTGTGCGAGGACAGAAGGTGATGTCCATGGTGCAGGGCATCTCGTACCGAAGCCGTCTCGCCCCGAAGGATGTCAAGGTCGCAAACGAGCCGGCGTGGGTCAAGGATCGTCCCAACGCCGTCTACATCACTACGCCGCCGGACGTAATGCGAGAAGCGCTCTGGGCCTGCTTCGCGCACCAGATGGACGGCATTGGCGTTTTCGCCTGGCGGGCGCTTTTCGATGCGTCGAGTCCGCGCATGGGCAAGGCCGCAAGGGACAAGAACGCCGCCGGCTACCAGTTCACGAACCCGGAGACCATACATGCGATATCGAACGTATTCCACACGGTCGGCATCCCGCTCGGACCTTTGTTCAGGGCCATCCCGGAACGCGATCCAGAGGTTGCGGTGCTTGAAAGCTACGCATCCACGTTCTTCGCAAATCGCGGCAGCTGGGGCTGGGACGGTGCCATCTTCCAGTTTGGGACAACTGCGGATGCCGCGAACCTTCAGCCATATGTGATTTACGAAGAGGAAATCGCGCGGGACGGCATCCCTCCCACGGTGAAGGTTATTTGCGCGCCGCATTGCGACGTGCTGACCAGGACGACCTTTGAGGCGTTGCGGGCGTTCCAGAGGAATGGCGGGCTAATCGTCGGAGACGAACATCTCGTGCCGGGCATCCTGCCGGATATCACCGTGAAGCAATTCCGCAGGACGTGGAAGGACGGTGCGGGCGATGCCGCAGCTTTGCGTCGGGACGCGGCCGGGCTTAAGGCTTCGCTTGCGCCGTTCTATCGTCCGCCGGCCGATTCCGACAACGAGCATCTCATCACGTTCGTCCGTACATATCGTTCGAGCGACTACCTTTTCGTCCTGAACGACAGGCGCACGTTTGGCGACTATGTGGGGCAATGGAAAATGGTGATGGAGAAGGGACTCCCTAACGCAGGAAAGGTTACGCTGCGCCGCACGGCTGGCGCGGTCTACGATCTCGTTCGCCACGTCCGCATTCCGCATCGCATCCTTCCGAATGGCGATACCGAGGTTTCCCTCGAATTCGCCACGAACGACGGCAAGTGTCTGCTTTTCTCGGAACGTCCGCTCGGAAAGTTGTCGGTAGATGTCTCTGGGCGGCGAATACGGGTGCATGGCGAAGATTGTGACGTGCTTATGCCGATAGAGATCCGTGTTGGCGGGCAGACACGTTATGCGGTCGTGCGCGATGGAGCGTATGAATGGGATTGTCCGCATCCGCTTGACCGTGGCGTACAGGTAGTCAACCTTGCGGACGGGACAGCCATCACGGCGGCTTTGAAAAACGTCCTTTCATTTGGCGCGAAAGGCGATGGCGTGACGGATGATACGGCATCAATCCAGCGTTCGCTCGACGAGACTGGCAGTGCCGTGTTTCCCACTGGAACATATCTCACAGGTACGCTGCATCTGCGTTCCAATGGTGGACTCGCCTTTGAGAAAGGGGCGAAGCTCCTTGCGACGACCGATCCGGAAAGATGGAACCGGCGCGATTTCTGTCCGCAGAATCTGGCGTACCAGCCGGACTGGGCCTCAGGCGCACACCTGATCTGTGCGGTAGGCGTGACGAACGTTTTCATTCGCGGCGGCGTGATCGACGGCAACGGACGCAAGTTCTTCACGGACAGGTTCCACCTTGCGTGCTGCGGACGCAAGCAGCTTGACGAAGGCCCGTTCCGTCCGCGCCAGATGCTTTACTTCTGCGAGAGCGCGAACATATCGCTCGACGACGTCAGGCTTGAGAATTCGGCCTACTGGAACTGTTTCCTGCATGGGTGCGAAGATGTGGACATCCGCAACTGCGTCATACGCAGCGCAGAGGAGATCGGCGAGAACGACGGCATCGACATCGACTGCTGCCGGAATGTGAGGGTTTCAGACTGCGATATCGAGGTCGGTGACGATGGCGTTACGTGCCGCGCAAACTTCAGGGGCCTCGCCAACGGCAGAAGCGTCTGCGAGGACGTGCTTGTCACGAACTGCGCAATCCGAAGCTTCTATGCCCACGCAATCCGCATTGGGGTTGGCGAGGGGGAGATCCGCAACTGCGCTTTCCGGGGCCTAATGCTTCCGAAGACACGTGGCGGAATATGGCTCTGCTCAAAGTACGGCGGCAAGTCGCGCGGCGCCCAAATCCATGACATCGATTTCGATAACATCGAGCTGGAGGCCGGATGCTGGCTCTTCGCGCAGAACGAATACCGTTTCACGAAGCCCGGAGACCCGCTTTTCACAGGGCGTCTCGACGGCATTCGCTTCCGCAACGTTCGTGGCACATCGGATATGCCAAGGAGCGTTCGCGGCAATGGGGTTGCGAAGCCGATAGGGCTTTCGTTCGAGAACTGTTCGGTCACGGAGCGCCGCACTGCGCTTGCGGATCAGAACGAGCGCGAATTTTTCCTGTACAAGGAGCAGGGGGCGCAGCCATGAACGCTTCCATCGAGTTCCCGACGGCATCGGCTGTTGCGGAACGGCTTCGGGCCGATCTCAGTGCGCCTCGTGAACGTCTGGGGCAAACGTGGCGATCCAATCGCATCCGAGTGGAAAGTCTTGCGCAAGGTTTAAGTCTAAAACGAAAGGGGAGCGGACATGAATGAACATGCAAAATCGGTAGCCGCTGTTGCCATCGGCGGCATGCTTGCGGCGAATGCCATTGCGGATGCCACCTGGAAGGCGGCGTTGGATGGTGCGTGGGAGTCAGCAGGAAACTGGTCTCCCGAAAGGTTGCCCCTCGCGACGGAACGTGCGCTGATAACGCCGTCTGACAATGCCTACACCGTGACTATAAGCACGGCGCAGACGGTGCAGGGTCTGACACTTTCGGGACAATCCGACCGCTCCTATAGGACGCGGCTTAAGATTGACGCGCCGCTGACGATTGACGGTGCGGAGCTGACGGCCAGATATTGCGACATTGTCGTTGGCGAATCCGGCAACCTTGAGATCAGGAACAGCTCGTCGCAGAATTCGCTTCTTGGCACTGGAAGCCGCCTTACGGTTGACGGAGGCACTTTCGCCATGACCAACGCAGTGGCAAAGCCTTTGCTCATAGGCGAAAAAGAGTGGCTAAACGGTGGAAGCCCATCGTTTGTCGTAAACGCTGGCCGCGCTGTCTTCAGCGGTTCGGGCCTGATGCTCTTTGCGTCTGCTTCCGGCTATTCGCGGACGGAGTTGAATGGCGGCACATTGGAGTTCGTGGATTCGTCCGCCAACGCAAACGCCATGCTGTGCTACCTCGACCTGAACAGCGACGCGGGCGAGGCCTTCAAGATCGCAGGCGATGCGGAACTGCTGTTCAGCCATGGCGGATCCATTACGTTCGGCCGTGGCGTACATACGTTTTCCGACAACGCAAAGATGCGCATGGTATCGGTGCGGGACAGCAACATGCTGGTGTTTGGGCCGTACAGTTCGGACAACAATCGGATGTCCACGGTCAACATATCCGGGAACGCCTCAATCGAAGCCGGCGAGCTTCGCGAGTTTCTCTTCGGCAAGGCAGACCTGCGCACGACAGGGACGAAGGGCGTCTTCAATTTGTCGGGCGGCTTTGTGGAACTCGGCTACCGAGTGCAGCTCGGTGGAGGCATCGGCGTATACGAGATGAGCCAGGCCGGTGGGCGGTTTGTGGCGCGTCGGTACGGCGTACGCATTGGCGGCGTTCCGTATACCCTGTACAATACCTCGCACGCCAACGCCAAGGATCTGTGCTGCACGAGTACCGTTACGGTCGCGGGCGGCATATTCGAGTGCCGTGCGGAACTGTCGCACGGCATTTCGCCGAGAAAGTCCATGTGGGGGCTAGTCGTTGGCGCGGGTCTTGTCGGCAAGAAGACTCCGCACCTGATGAACGGTTGGACAGACGGCAGGCTTGTCATTGCCGATGGCGGCACGGTCTCGAATGGCGCATGTGCGAAGATCGTCGGCGTCGGCAAGGCCATAGGTACGATTCTCCAGACAGGAGGAAGGTTCACTGGCGATGGCGCGACGGAATGGTTCAACGAGGCGCGTGACGCGCTTGTCCTTGGTGCGTTCGGCGGCACGGGAATCTACGATATGCGGGGCGGCGCTGCTGAATTGGATTGCCCGCTCTATGTAGGCGGAACGACGCTCGCGCTTCTGCAGAAGACAGATGAAAGTGGGGAACTCCCGTCTGATACAGAGGGCAAGGCCGTAGGGACATTGAGGATATCGGGCGGCGCGATGTCTGTGGCGCGAGACGCCGTGGTGGGGCTGGACGGTACCGGCACGATAGAGCTTGCGGGGGACGGTACGCTGACGATTGGCCGCAACCTGACGTTGACAAACGCGGTCGATGGCTGTGCCCCTACGCTGCGGTTTGCGCTTTCCGGCGAGACAGCGCCTACCCTAAAGATTGGCGGTTCGCTGAATGTGGACGAAGGGGCGAAGCTTGTCGTGGATGCAGGCGATTTCGACGGGCCGTACGGGAGATTCCTGCTTGTTGATTGCGCGTCCGCCGATTGGAGGTTCGCAGAGGCGGATGTCACTTTTATCGGCAGCCCCGATCTTTCGATTCGCCGACGTGCGGATGGCAACCTGTATCTTGTCCGTCGCCGTGGAAGCAGGATCATAGTTCGATAATGGAGATGCGCCTCGCCTCACGCGAGACGTCGCTGATCTCGATACGCGAGTCCAGTCATCCTTTGCCTAAAATCCTATGACAGGTTGCGGAAGCCGATGATGCCGCATCTGGTCAATTGAATGCAGATTCCTGACGCCTAAAATTCATCTGGCGTATGGCCATTCGCTTTGCGCATTCACCGACAGGGGATTTTCGGCAATATGTGTGCGCGCGGTGATGCGTGTCGTGGCGCCCAGTTCGTCAAATAGAACGGACACTCTTTGGTAGTTGGTGCTTTCATTGCGTTCGTCAAAAGCTGGACACTTTC
>CAKULV010000008.1 GCA_934667425.1 uncultured Kiritimatiellota bacterium
TCGAGGATGTAGCGCGGCTGCCCATGCTCTCTGCACCAGTCGTTCGGATCGTTTCGGATCTGCGAATCCCTGTTGACCGTCACGGCGTAGCGTTCCATGATCCATTCGATGGGTGACTTGCCGTTCACCTGCCAATCGTAGGCGCGTAGCGGGGTGTTGAGGATCCGGATCTTGTCATTGTAGACGATGACGCTCCTGTCCTCTTCGCCATTGGTCTTGCCGAATCGCATCTGCTGGACATTGGGCGAGGCGGCCGCACGGGACTTCGCATCGGCGAGTTGTGCGCCCTGCAATGGAAGGACATTGATTTCGACAACAAGCTCCTCCGCGTCCGCCAGACAGTCCAGCGCATCTATCGAAAGCAGCTCAATGGCACGGGACGGTCCAAGGTCGTGATCGCCGCACCCAAAAGCCGCACGTCGGCACGCGACATCCCACTTGCGCCGATTCTGCTTCCTGTGCTGGAGCGACTTCGGCAGGAAGATGCGGAAGCCTATTTCATCGGCGGTCGCATGAAGTGTTCGGAGGTTCGCACGTATCGGGAGTTCTACGACCGCTTTCTCGCGCGAAACAACCTGACGCACATTCGCTTCCACGCCTTGCGCCACACATTTGCGACGCGCTGCATCGAGGCGGGCGGCGATTGCAAGACCGTGAGCGAGCTGCTCGGACATTCAACCGTCAACTTGACATTGAACCTCTATGTCCATCCGCAAATGGCGCAAAAGCGCCAATGCATCGAGAGCCTAAGCTACTAAATGACAAAAGCGGGACTGTGGCAACCGGCAGTCCCCTTAGCCTCGGCTCCAGAAACGTAGGCCCGCCAACGCCTTTGGGACGATTGTGGTATAATATCCGGCTCAGTTGCTGGACTGCGAAGGCTGGTTCCCGCAACCACATGAAAACATATGCTTGAAACCGAGCGCAATATGCAGACCGTTTATTTCGACAACAACGCAACCACCCGCACGGCAGACGAGGTGCGCGATGCCATGCTTCCCTTCTTCTGCGAACAGTACGGGAATCCGTCCTCGATGCACGCATTCGGCGGGGGCGTGGCCAGGCATCTTTCCGAGGCGCGCGAGCGCGTCGCCCAGTTCCTGAACTGCTCTCCGGAAGAGGTGCTGTTCACATCCTGCGCGACGGAATCGGACAATACCGCGATACGCGGCTCCGCCGACTGGTACGGCAGGGGCATGAAGGTGATAACGACGGCTGTAGAGCATCCGGCCGTGCTGCAGCCCGCAAGACGTCTCAAGGCCATGGGCTTCAGCGAGGTCGAGCTTCCCGTGGACGGCGTCGGGCAGATCGATCTCGATCAGCTTCGCGAAGAGCTCAAGGGCACGAAGAACGCCCTGGTCTCGACGATGTGGGCGAACAATGAGACGGGGACGATATTCCCCATCGAGAAGATCGCCGAGATCGCGAAGGAGCATGGAGCGGTCATGCACACCGACGCAGTGCAGGTCGCCGGAAAGCTGAGGATCGACACGAAACGGGTGCCGATCGACATGCTCTCCATCTCCGGGCACAAGTTCCATGCGCCAAAGGGCATCGGAATCCTGTATGTGCGCAAGGGCACGAAATTCAAGCCTTTCATGCTTGGCGGGCACCAGGAGGGCGGCCGCCGAGCCGGCACCGAGAACGTGCCATACATCGTGGGGCTTGGGAAGGCTTGCGAACTCGCCGCCGCAAATGCGGAGGCGGAAGCGATGGAAATCGGCAGGATGCGCGACAGGCTTGAGGCCGGCATCCTCGCCTCCTGCCCGAACGTGCGCGTGAACGGCGACACGAAGCACCGGCTCCAGAACACGCTCAATGTCTCGTTCGAGTACATCGAGGGGGAGGCCATTGCATACCGCCTTTCGGACGCGGGGATCTGCATCTCCACCGGAAGCGCCTGCGCTTCCGGCTCATTGGATCCAAGCCACGTGATACGGGCGATGGGTGTTCCGTTCATAGCGGTTCACGGAAGCGTGCGGTTCTCGTTGTCGCGATACAACACGATGGACGAAGTGGAGTATGTGCTTGACAGGCTTCCGCCCATAATAAGAAATCTCAGGGAAATCTCGCCTTTCGGGCCTGATTCGGACCCAACGACGTACAAGTAGCCCTTGGAGTCCAAGGGCAGGCATATCTCGCATGAACTGCGGCAGAAAGGAAACAAGGCGATTGGGCGTGGGCGTGAAGATGTGCCTGGTCGCCATCGCGCTGTATTTTGCGGCGGCCGTGTTCGGCGAGGTGCAGTACCGGGTGGCGAGATGCCGCGACGTCACTCCGGCGTACAATGTGGTCCACGAGGATGCCCGGTACCAGCCCCCATCGTGGTCGCACCCGATGGGGACGGACAATCTCGGCAGGGACGTCGCGCTGCGTCTGGTGCAGGGCGCCAGGATCGCCTTCCATGTAGGGGTCATGACGTCGCTTATCGCGATACCCCTCGGCGTGTTCCTTGGCCTGCTTGGCGGGTATTTTGGCGGCAAGACAGACTCCCTCGTGGTGTGGCTCTGCGCGACCGTCGCCTCCATGCCGGGCCTGCTCTTCATCCTTGCCATTTCAATGGTTGTCGGGCAGGGGCTTGCCGGCATATACCTTGGCATCGGGCTTACGACATGGGTGGGGGTGTGCAGGACGATAAGGGCAGAGGTGATGAAGCACAAGGCGAAGGCGTATGTGCAGGCCGCCCGCGTCCTGGGCTATTCCCATGCGAGGATAATGTTCAGGCACATCCTTCCGAATGTGGCGCACATAATCCTCATACAGTTCTCTATACGTTTCCCCGGGGCCGTCGCCACGGAGGTGTTCATATCGTTCCTCGGCATCGGCGTGCAGGGAGAGCCGAGCTGGGGCATAATGATAAACAACGCCAGGCTTAGGCTGTGGCAGGGCGTGTGGTGGGAGATGACGTTCGTGACGCTCGCCATCTTCACGCTCGTGCTAGTGTTCAACCACCTTGCGGACTATCTTCGCGACAAGCTTGATCCTGCCCTGCGAAGTGTGCGCTGAAAGATTTAAGATTGCATTCAGGCAGATGGCGGCGATGCCGTCCGGCGCACCGCTGCGGACGAATCCCGCAAGATGGCGCAATGAGGGGCCCGGCATCATCTCCCGCAAGAAGATGTACTTTGATCCGATGGAGATTGTGCGGAGGTCAATGCGGTGACAGATCGAGAACAGACGTACGCCTTCCCTGCGCACATATGGTATAATAGCGGGCGTTGATTTTGTTTGTCGAACCAAGCCACTAAATGAAGGGAGAAAAGCGAATGTCGTTTGTCAGGCTATCCTGCATCATTGCATGCGCCGTAGCCGTCGGCGCATGTGTGTCGTCGAGAGAAGATGGCGCCGATTGCGTCGACGAGGTTGCGGTCGATGTGCGGGAGGCCGGCGTGCCGGAATCTCCAGATGTCTGGCTTGGGAATCTGCCTGCGGAGGCGAATCCCGCGTCCATAGCCAGGGCCGCCGCAGAGCAGCTCCTGTCGACGAGCCAGGAATGCTACAGGCCGAGAGGCTATGAGGGAGGGGCGTACAAGGGACGCTTGCACTATTCCTATGTCGGCACGTGGGTCGGTGCTCTCGATGCCGCGCAGGCGATGGGAGACACCAACCTTGCGGAACGCCTCATAAGGCATTTCGAGCCGGTGCTGTCGGGTCCGATGCAGCATCTGCAGAACAATAAGAACCACGTGGACTTCACCGTGTTCGGGGCGTTGCCTCTTGCCATCTACAACATAAGCAAGGATAAGAGATGCCTTGACCTCGGGCTGTCCTATGCCGACATACAGTGGACGCCGCCGTCGGAGGATACCCTTGCGGCGCACCATGCCTATCCGCTCGAGGCGCAGCGGTCGTTCTGGGACAGGGGCTACACGCCGCAGACCCGCCTGTGGATCGACGACATGTACATGATAACCATCCTCCAGCTGGAGGCGTACCGCGCGACTGGCGACAGGAAATACATAGACCGCGCCGCAAAGGAAATGTGCTTCTACCTTGACGAGCTGCAGATAAAGGATGGCGAGTTCGCCGGATTGTTCTACCATGCCCCCGACGTGCCGTTCTTCTGGGGGCGCGGCGACGGCTGGATGGCGGCGGGCATGGCCCTCTTGCTGAAGGGATTGCCGATAGACAGCGAGTACCGCCCCCGAATCATCGAGGGCTATCGGCTTATGATGTCTGCACTCCTGAAGTTCCAGCGCGAGGACGGCATGTGGAGCCAGCTTATAAATGAGCCGGCGACGGCGTGGCCGGAGTCTTCCGGCACGGCGATGTTCACGTTCGCGATGGTGACGGGGCTCACGCACGGGTGGCTGTGTCCGAAGTCTTACGGTCCGGCCGCGCGAAGGGCCTGGATATCGCTTTGCACCTACGTTGACGAATACGGCAACATACGCGAGGTGTGCACGGGGACCGGCAAGCGCAACGACCGCCAGTACTACCTCGACCGGCCTCGCACCAAGGGCGACCTGCACGGACAGGCCCCGCTCCTCTGGACTGCGGCGGCGATCCTTGAGGGAATCCGGGACGCTCCCGCAAAGTGGCGCCCCGGCTGGGGGTCTACAGTCACGGTGGTGAATCCGGTCGGGATCGCCCGCACGGAGACGGTGTCGGTGGCCTGGAGCGACCTCGGCGTAAAGTCGTCCTCGGAGAAACTGCGTGTGTTTGACGTTGAGGCCGGGCGGGCCGTCCCGCACCAGAACGACGCCGACGGCAGGCATCTCATATTCTCCGTCGATCTCCAGCGCTTCGAGCGGCGCGAGTACGTGGTGTTCTCCGACGGGTCGAACCTTGTCGCGCCCGCAGACCTGTCGACCGTGTGCTGGAGCGGCTATCTGCCGGAGCGGATGGACGACTACGCATGGGAAAACGACCGTTTCGGCGTGCGTGCCTATGGACAGGCGATCATGCTTCCTCCTCCGAAGGGGCAGAATCTCGTGTCGAGCGGGCTCGACGTCTTCAACAAGTGCGTTTCCACGCCTGTGCTCGAGAAGTGGCTGCGCTACCGGCCGAAAGGCGGCCCGTCCTACCACCGCAACCGTGGCGAGGGGATGGACAGCTACCTCGTCGGGGCCGGGCGCGGCTGTGGCGGGATCGGTGCGCTTGGGGCGGACGGCAAGTGGCGGTATAGCGTCAACTGGGCGGAATCGAAGACGCTCCAGATCGGACCTGTCCGCTGCGAGTTCGAGCTTGTGTACGAAGGCTGGGGCGGCTTCGGGAAGGAACGCAGGCACGTCACGCTTGATCGCGGACAGTCCCTCGCCAGGATGGTGGCCTCGTTCGAGAGCGTTCCTGAAGGCGTCCTTGTCGGTCCGGGGCTTGACATCTCCGCGAAGCGGAAGCACGACGGAGACATGAAGGTCTCGGCGCAGGACGGATGGGTGTCGAACTTCGAGCCGCAGGACGGATGGGACGGTTCGATCATGACGGCTGTCGCGCTTGATCCGTCCGACTGCCCGGCAAGCGTTTCCATGGACGGGGAAGATTGCCTGATGCTGCTGTCCAGGCCGGATGCGGCGAAGAAGTCCATATCGTATTACGCAGGGGCCAACTGGACGGGTCAGAAAAGGTATTTGGATGCCGACAGCTGGCACAGGTACGTGAAGGACTTTGCGTTTGGATTGCGCAACCCGATCAAGATATCAGTGAGGAAGAAATGAGAGCGAAGATCATAGACGGCAGAAAGCTGGCGGAGGAAACGCGCGCCGAGATCGCGCGAGGGGTGGCGGCGCTCAAGGCCGAGAGCGGAGTCACGCCCGGCCTGGCGGTGATACTCGTGGGGAGCAACCCTGCGAGCGTGTCGTACGTGACCGCGAAGGAGAAGGCGTGCCGCGAGGCCGGCATGCTCTCGCGCGAGATACGTCTGCCGGAATCGATTTCGGAGGATGAGCTCATAGCCGAGATCGGCAAGCTGAACACGGATCCCGCGATACACGGGATACTCGTCCAGCTGCCGTTGCCGAAGGGTTTCAGCGAGAAGAGGGTGATATACTCCATCTCGCCGGACAAGGATGTGGATGGCTTCACCCCCGTCAACGTCGGGAAGATGCTGATAGGGGATGACTGCTTCCTGCCCTGCACGCCGCACGGCATCTTGAAGCTCATAGAGGTCTCGGGAATGGATCTCGCGGGGAAGAGCGCGGTCGTCATTGGCAGATCCAACATAGTGGGCAAGCCGGTGGCCGCGCTTCTTTCGCGCAAAAGCGTAAACGCCACGGTCACGCTGTGCCATACGGGGACCAGGGACATCGCCGCGTTCACCCGCACTGCGGACGTGGTGGTCGTGGCGGCAGGTCGCCCGAACACGCTCACGGGCGACATGCTTAAGGACGGGGCCGTGGTGATCGACGTCGGCGTGAACCGTATCGCCGACGCCACTAGGCCAAAGGGGTACCGGCTTTGCGGCGACGCCGATTTCGAATCCTGCGCGGAAGTGGCCTCGGCCATCACCCCCGTTCCGGGTGGCGTCGGGCCGATGACGATAACCATGCTCCTGTGGAACACGCTGGAAAGCGCCAGGAAGCGGCAGGTGACGGCGACAGAATGAAGAACCGCCGCCGTGGAATCCATGGCGGATAGCAGACGGAGGAGACAGATGAAGATACTTGGAGACCCGATATTCGCAAAGGATGACGGAGGCCTGCTCAAGTCGCGCGTCGGCACGATATTCCTCGAGGGATATCCGGGGCTTGTCACACAGAACGGCATCCACGCCATGCAGAGGCAGGCCTGGATAGACGAGGTGAACCGCGAACGGGAGGGCGAGGGCCTTTTGCCGCTCACCGAGGCGGAGACGGCGGCGCTGGTGGCGCATTCCGTCGATCTGCTGTTCCTCGACGACGTGGTGCTCATCCGCCCGGACCCGGAACGCATGGATCTCGCGCTGTGGGCCGATGAGGAGCTGCAGAAGATCGTGTCCAAGCGGAAGATCCGCTTCCTCAACACCCATGCCCGCCGCGTACGCGACGCGCTTCGCTCACGCGGGGAGAACTGGCGCATTGCGCGGGACGTGCGCACTCGCGAAGAGACCGACAAGCAGATAGAGCGTGGCCGCACGGCGATCAGGCTTGCCGCCATATACCACTACAACGGCAACACCGGTACGCGTTACATGACGGTCGGGGCGTATTCGGAGGTGTGCGCGATGCCAGACCCGCAGTTCAGGGCGCAGATGGAGGAGATCGTCGGCGGGCTCAGCTCCCGCAACAGGCTCGGCTCCCCTGACATCGACATCTTCCCGCCGTCGATCGGGCCGGACATCCGCAACCATCTCCGGGACCTCAGGCCTTCGGAGCTGAGCGACGAGCAGCTGCGCATCGCCGCCGGAAAGGTCGAGATGGAGTGGCGCATGGCGCTTCCCCCGGAGCTTCGCGACGAAAACCCGAACTCGAACCTCGTGTGGCGGGCCGAGATGGGCGAGGTGCTTTCGCGGAAGGCCAACGAGACGGAGGTGAGCGACAAGGAGCTCATACAGGGGATAAGCCCTGAGTTCTACCGCCAGATAGAGTGGCTTCCGGGCGGAAGGGTCGCCAGGGGGCAGCTCATATTCGACCCTCTCTACGACGAGTACCAGCGCACGAGGGACCCGGATCTCGCCGACATCTGCGACCTACGCGTACGGTCGATAATATTCAACCTATTGCGCCTGTTCGGCAGCATAGACTATGTGAACGTAGGCCGCATATCGCACTCGCTCGCCCGCAAGCCCGTAGAGGGGATGCGGCGCGGCAACGTGTACATAGTGCAGTACAAGGAGGTTGGCGAGCCGATTTCCAGGATATTCATAATAAGGTTCCAGAAATGGGGCATAGCCGAGCATCTTGACGAGGGGAAGGATCTCCTCACCTCGATACTCGAGGCCAACGACTATTCCGACTACATCATGGACAGGCGGCTGGCGTGCCGCCAGCTCGGAATGAGCCTCCCGCGCCACGTCGGATTCGGACAGTTCACGGAAAAGTACACCGGCAAGAACCAGTATTTCGGGACTACGGTGCGCGCGTACTACTATGTGCGCCAGTATGTGCAGGGCGTCGCTTCCGACAAGATACCGGTGGAACGCTTCCACAATCCTGCCTTCGCGCAGAAGTTCGCCGAGCTCATGGGCGAGGCCGCGGCGCTCGATCTTGTCGTGGGGCGCAGGGCAACGGAAACCAACGAGCCGCTCTTTGACAAGAACTACGAGGTGGTGCAGATCAGCCCCAAGGACCTGCCCATCCGGCTTGTCGTGACGGACCATGCCGGAAGCTTCGTCGACTACAAGACGGCCCTTGAGGATTGCGTCGGGCCGTACGCGGGCGTCGTTCTCCGCCGCGAAAAGTACGTGACGGACTTCCCGGAATTCGTCAGGGCTTATGTCGCGGCGTTCGAGCGCAGGCTCTCCGAAGTCCAGCAGATGTACCGCGACAGGCGCACCGCATTCGACGACCTCTTCGCCGGCCGCCCATACGACCAGGCAGGATCGGGAGCCTACCGCTGGGCGTGCGTCCTGAAGCGCCTGGACGAATGCGACCCGCATCTGGTGGCCGCGAAGCTCAAGATGGCGATATTTTCCACGGCGGAAACCCAATTGCCGCCACAAGGGGTTATAGCATGATTTCTATCAACGAGGTTTTAGAGACGAACAAGATGATCCAGGACGAGAACCTGGATGTGCGCACGATCACGATGGGGGTGTCCCTGCTCGATTGCGCCGATTCCGCGCTGGAGACCACGTGCGGCAAGATATACGACAAGCTTCTGCGCTATGCGGGAAAGCTCGTACGGACCGGCGATGACATCGGTCGCGAGTTCGGGATCCCGATCGTGAACAAGCGAGTGTCGATCACGCCGATCGCGCTCGTCGGCGCATCCTGCTGCAAGACCCCGGGCGACTATGTGGAGATAGCGCGTACGCTTGACCGCGCGGCGGTCGAGCTTGGCGTGAACTTCCTCGGCGGCTATTCGGCGGTGGTGTCCAAGGGGATGACGAAATCGGACGAACTCCTGATCCGCTCCATACCCGAGACCATGGCCGTAACCGGGCGCATATGCTCGAGCGTGAACGTGGGTTCCACCAAGACCGGCCTGGACATGGATGCGGTGCGCCTCATGGGCGAGATCGTCAAGCTCACTGCGGAGCGCACGAAGGACCGCGGTTCGCTCGGCTGCGCCAAGCTTGTGGTGCTGTGCAACGCCCCGGACGACAACCCGTTCATGGCCGGCGCGTTCCATGGGGTGACGGAGGCCGAGGCGATAATCAACGTGGGAGTCAGCGGCCCCGGAGTGGTGAAGCATGCGCTGTCCCAGATACGCGGCTCGGACTTCGAGACCCTCTGCGAGACGGTCAAGCGCACCGCGTTCAAGATCACCCGCGTGGGGCAGCTTGTTGCGCAGGAGGCGAGCCGCAGGCTCGGTGTGCCGTTCGGCATCATAGACCTGTCGCTCGCCCCCACGCCTGCGGTCGGCGACTCCGTCGCGGATATCCTGAAGGAGATCGGCCTTGAGCATCCCGGTGCGCCTGGTACCACGGCCGCGCTTGCCCTCCTCAACGACCAGGTGAAGAAGGGCGGCGTAATGGCGAGTTCGTATGTCGGCGGGCTTTCCGGCGCGTTCATACCGGTTTCCGAGGATCAGGGAATGATTGACGCCGTCGAGGCCGGGGCGCTCACGATCGAGAAGCTCGAGGCCATGACGTGCGTCTGCTCCGTGGGGCTGGACATGATAGCGGTGCCGGGCGACACGTCCGCAGCCACCATAGCGGGGATAATCGCGGACGAGGCCGCCATCGGCATGGTCAACCAGAAGACCACGGCGGTGCGGATAATACCCGTCGCCGGGAAGAAGGTTGGCGATTCGGTGGAGTTCGGCGGCTTGCTCGGACATGCGCCGATCATGCCCGTAAACCGCTTTTCATGCGAGCGGTTCATTTCACGCAAGGGCCGGATACCGGCTCCGATACATTCGTTCAAGAACTGATGAAGCCTTTCCAGGAGAAGCTGGTTGCCGCATGGAGGGACTATGCGGCCGGAAACATCGATGCCGCCGCGCTGAAGGGCGCTTCGGCCGGCTTCGGCATCTATCAGCAGCGCGATGGCGCCACCATGATGCGCATTCGCCGCCCTGCCGGGATAATGACGGTCGGGGACTTCCGCGCGGTGGCCACGCTGCTTGACAGGTTCGAAGCCCCGTTCTGCCACCTTACGACACGCCTTGACGTGCAGTTGCACGGAGTAAGGGCGGCTGACGTGCCACAGGCGCTTGAGGCCTGCGAAGAGGCTGGATTCGCGTTTCGCGGCGGTGGAGGGGATACGTTCCGCAACGTGCAGGTCAATCCCGGCTCGGGCCTGCATGAGGATACCGAATTCGACGTCATCCCGTACGTCAGGGCGCTCTCGTCGGCTTTCTACGGGTTCGATGTCGCGTACGGGCTGCCCCGCAAGATAAAGATCGGCTTTGTTGACCGGCCGGCGGACCGTCAGCTTGCCGCGGTGCAGGATCTTGGTTTCGTTGCGAGGATGGAGAATGGCCGCCGCACATTCGAGGTCTGGGTGGGTGGCGGCATAGGCTTCAGACCCTGCGCGGGCTTCAGGCTGTTCGACGCTTTGCCGGCCGAGGACTGCTGCCGTCTCGCCTTCGCGCTCACCCGTCTGTTCAACGAGCGCGGATGCCGCACCAACAGGGCCCACGCCAGGATCCGCTTCCTTCGCGGGGATATGGGAGACGAGCGCTTCGCGGCGGCGATCAGGGAATTCTTCGGGCGGGAGAAGGATGCGCCTTCGCTGGCGGTTGGGACGTTGCGCGGCGAGGAATGGCCCGCGACTGGGTTCGGCGAGGATGCCGAGGCTGCGGAGGGGTTCGGGCGGTGGCGCCAGCTTGCCGCGACTCCGCTTAGGGACGGGCTGTTCGCCGTGCGCCTGTTCGTGCCATACGGCAACATGACTGCGTCCCAGATCGCCAGGCTGTGCGATGCGCTGGAGTCCAATGGCGTTGAAAAGGTTCAGCTTCTGCCATCCGAGGATATCTGCGTCCTGAACGTGCCGGAACCACAGCTCAAGGCGCTTCACCGTCTGCTCGTGACGGAGCTCGGCGACGTGGACTATGCGGTAAGGAGTTTCCGCGGACACGTGCTGACGTGCATTGGCAACGGCATCTGCAAAAGCGGGGCGAACGATTCCCCGAAGTTCGGGGATGCGATCGCAGCGGCTTTTGACCGATACCTTCCGGCCGATACGCCGGAGAGGCTGGCGGTCGCAAAGACGGTGCTTGACGACATCCGCGTGAGCGGATGCCCCAACTCGTGCACGAACGGCCCTATCGCGAAGTTCGGGTTCGTGTGCAGGCGAGTGGAAGGGCGGATGGCGGTGGCGCCAATCGTTGGGGCGGAGCGCGAGCCGGTTAGGCTTGGCGAACTCCAGCGCGATGCGATCCTGTGCGAAGACGTTCCGGCATGGATCGTGTCGAGGATCTGACCGCATTGGTGAGCCTTGGCAAACATATGTCCGGGGCGTGCTCTCCGGATGGGTATCTATTCCTTGATTTTTGAGGTGTAATTTGCTAAACTATGCCCTAATGAATTAAGGAGTTTTGTTTTATATGGCAGGTGACAGATATTTGAAGATAGGCATGATCGGCGGAGGCATGAAATCGTTCATGGGAGGCATCCACCGGGAGGCAATTGAGAAAGTCGGGAATCTGAAGATAGTCGGTGGGTCGTTTGGCACGTCAAGGCAGGCATCGTATGATTTCATCAAGCCGCTTGGGCTGAATGTGGATGATCTGTTCCCGTCATACCGCGATTTCCTTCGCCGCCAGAAGACGCGCAAGGGCAGCGACAGGATCTTGTTCGCCTCTGCCATTCTGCCAAACACAATGCACTACCCCATAGCCATGACAGCGATGGATTGCGGCATACCGATCCTTGGGGAAAAGCCGTTCACGTCCAATCTCGACGAAGCGGCGAACCTTGTGCGCAAGCAGAGGACCACAAAGGTTCCGTACAGGATCGCCATGGTGTATCCCGCCTATTCGCAGCTTGCGAAGGCGAAGGAGCTTCTGAAGGACGGGGCCATCGGCACGATAAGGAGGTTCCACGTGTCTATGCAGTCCGGGTGGATGGCCCGGCGTGTCGAGAACCAGGGCAATACGCATGCGCTGTGGCGCGTTGACGGCAAGCGCAACGGCGTGGGCGGCGTGCTGAACGATTGCGGCTGCCACTGCCAGTTCGTCCTTGAATGGCTTACCGGCTTCGAGATATCGGATGTGTGCGTCGGGGCCCGCGCTTGCGTGCCGGGCCGTCTCATACCCGATGACGCGACCGTGCTGGTGCGCACGAAGCAGGGGGTGGACGGCACCTTCATCATGTCGCAGATCGCGACGGGTCACAACGAGGGCCTTACGTTCGAGATAACCGGCGACAAGGGCGCGATGATCTGGCGGCAGTGCGAGCCTGGCGTTCTCGCCATAGTCGGGAATGACGGCAAGCGCAAGGAGTTCAAGGATTCCACGCCGTCCGGGGATTCCGGGTTCGAGGAAGTGCCGTATGGCGCGAACGCCGCATATGTGGAGGCGCTTGCGCGGGTGTACGCGGATTTCGCGGAGTCCCTTGCCGGCAAGCCAGGCAAGAAGTCCAAGGCAAAATCTTCGGGCGTGCTCGGGATGACGGCAGAGGAGGGCTTGCGGTCCGTCGCCGTAATCACGGCCATGGAGAAGTCGGTGCAGTTCGTCCCGCCGGATGCGCCGCCCGCGATCAAGTGGCAGCCGGTGGTGATGCCCAAGCTTGAATTCGCCTACGTTTCAGGATTGACGGGCGTGCTGTCCGGCAGATGACCTGCCGGTGCGGCGTGCCTGCGGAATGTCTTTCAACGTGAACTGGATCGACCGTCATGCATATGGGCTTGGGAGCGCGTTTGCGCGCTCCCTCTATCCGCTTTTCAGGAAGCGCAGGCGGATCTCCGTGGAGAACATCCTAAAGGCCGGCGTAGCCGATGACCCGCGCGAGGCGGATCGCATCGCCCGCGCCGCGTGGGGGCATCTCGCCGGGCACATCTGCGAGGCGCTTCGCGTGCCGCACGTGATCACGCGGGAGAACTGGCGCGACCACCTTGACGTCACCGCCTGCGATCCCGAGGCGGCGAGGACGCTGCTGGACGAGCCTGATACGCCGATACTCCTGGTCTCTGCGCACCATGGCGTGTGGGAGGCCGCGACGAACCTCCTGTCGTTCGCGAGGCCGATGATCGCGATCGCCCGCGTCATGAACAATCGGCTCGTTGCCGGATGGATGAAGAACCACCATTTCAGGGGGCCGGTGACGATAATAGACAAGAACCACGGCTTTACGCCGGCCGTGCTGAAGCAGTGGGTGGAAGAGCGGGCGGCGATGACGATCCTCATGGATCAGCATGCGGCACGGGGAGTGGACGCGAAATTCCTCGGAAGGCCCGCCAAGACGTTCACCACGGCCACTAGGCTTGCGATGCGATACGGCTATCCTGTGGTTGTCGGGTCGTTCGTGCGCATCGCGCCGTACCGCTATCGCCTCGTCGGCGGTGCGCCGCTTCGGTATTCGGATGGGATTGGCAAGGCCGGGTTCACCCAGCTGCTTAACGACCGCCTTGGCGAGGCGATCAGGGAATATCCAGAACAGTACTTGTGGAGCCACCGCAGATGGCGGTAGCCCGATAAACAGAAAAGGAGTGACAATGCTTAACATCATGATGGCGGCGGTGCAGTTCTTTACCATAGATCCGGGGCATTTCCATGCCGCGCTTGTGCAGAACAGGACGTATGACGGCGTTTCGTCCGAAGCTGTCGTGTACGCGCCGGAGGGGAGCGAGCTGAAAAGCCATCTCGCCCTGATAGACCAGTTCAATTCGCGCAAGGACAGCCCTACGGCATGGAAGGAGACCGTCTACGCCGGAGCGGACTTCCTTGAGAGGTTTGTCGCCGATGCCGAAAAGAGGGGGGCGGCGCGGAACGCTTCGGACGTGGTGGTGCTCGCGGGGCGCAACAACGTGAAGCCCGACTACTACCTTGCCGCCGCAGAGGCCGGGTTCAACGTCCTTTCTGACAAGCCGATGGCGATTACGGCCGAAGACTACATGAGGCTTTGCGAAGCGGCCGCCGTGGCAAAGTCCAAGGGACGGCTGTTCGCGGACATAATGACGGAACGTCACGAGATCACGACGATCCTGCAGAGGGCTCTTTCCCTTCGTGGCGATGTCTATGGCGCGCAGGAGAAGGGGACTGTCGACGATCCCGCCGTCACCAAGATCTCGGTGCACCACTTCTGCAAGCTGGTGAACGGCAAGCCGCTTCGCCGCCCGGCCTGGTACTACGACACGAAGCAGCAGGGCGAGGCGATAGTGGACGTCACTACGCATCTCACGGATCTCGTCCAGTGGGAGCTGTTCCCCGGCGTGACGCTGAAGCGCTCGGACGTGAAAATGCTTGCCGCCCGCACCTGGGCGACGCCGATAACCGCTGCGGACTACGAGAAGTCCACCGGCCTCAAGGATTGGCCGGCGTACCTGAAGGGTTCCATCGACAAGGACAACGTGCTTCAGTGCAAGGCCAACGGGGAGTTTACGTATGCCCTCAAGGGAGTGCACGCGAAGGTTGCCGTGGAATGGCACTTCATGCCGCCTGCCGGCGGCGGCGATACGCACTATTCGCTGATGCGCGGGTCAAACGCGGAACTCGTGATCAGGCAGGGCTCCAGGCAGGGATTCAAGCCTGTGCTGTACGTCAAGCTCCGCCCGGGCGCAGACCGCGCCAAGACTGGCGTCGCGCTTGACAAGGCCCTTGCCGAAATCGGCAAGACGTATCCCGGCGTGAAGGCCGTGTCCGCAGCCGGGGAGGAGGATGGCGCGGAGTGGAAGATCGATGTCCCGAAGGTCTACGATATCGGCCATGAGGCACACTTCTCGCAGGTCATGAAGCAGTTCCTCGAATGGCTCAAGCAGGGCTCGATGCCTGAAATGGAGCGCCGGAACCTGCTTGTGAAGTACCACACCCTCGCCGAGGCGTGGAAGATGAGCCGCTGAAATGAAAGGTATGTGCGCAATGGAACTTGATTCGCTTACGGCAATATCCCCGATTGACGGAAGGTATTCGGGGAAATGTCCGGAACTCCGCGAGATATTCTCGGAATACGGCCTTGTGAAGAGGCGGGTGCTCGTTGAGTGCGCATGGCTTGAGGCCCTGTGCGACTCAAAGGCCATACGCGAATGCAAGGCGCTTTCGGCCGGTGAAAGGAAGGCCCTGCGCAAGATCGCCGCCGACTTCTCCGTCGCGGATGCCCGCCGCGTGAAGGAGATAGAGAAGACCACCAACCACGACGTGAAGGCCGTCGAGTATTTCCTCAAGGAAAAGGTGAAGGGGACTTCGCTGGAGAAGAGGTCGGAGTTCATACACTTCGCCTGCACTTCCGAGGACGTCAACAACATGAGCCACGCGCTCATGCTCCGTGACGGCAAGCATGTGCTTCGGGGCGAAATGGATGCCATTTGGGCGAAGCTTTGCGAGATGGCGAAGGCGTACGCCTCGGTGCCGATGCTGGCGCACACGCACGGGCAGCCCGCATCGCCGACGACCGTCGGCAAGGAATTGGCGGTGGTCGCGGCCAGGCTAAGGCGCCAGGCCGGCGAGATCGACAGGCTCGTGATGCCCGCGAAGATGAATGGCGCCGTCGGAAACTTCAACGCGCATCTTTCGGCCTACCCGGATGTCGATTGGGAAAAGCTGTCTCGAGACGTGATAGAGTCGCTTGGACTGCGGCAGAACCGCCTCACCACGCAGATCGAATCGCACGACGGCATAGCCGAGCTTTTCGACGCGATCTGCCGCTGGAACTCCGTGCTTCTCGACTTCGACCGCGATGTGTGGATGTATGTGTCGATGGGCTACTTCAAGCAGAGGACGGTGAAAGGCGAGATCGGCTCGTCCACGATGCCGCACAAGGTGAACCCGATCGACTTCGAGAACTCCGAGGGGAACCTTGGTCTTGCCAACGCGGTGATGGGCTTCATGGCGAGGAAGCTGCCCATCTCGCGCATGCAGAGGGATCTCACCGATTCGACCACGCTGCGCAACATGGGCGTTGGCTTCGGTTACACGCTCATCGCGATCCGCTCCACGTTGAAGGGGCTTGGAAAGCTTGAGCTGAACGAGGAGCGGCTTGCCGATGACCTCGATCGAAACTGGGAGGTCCTCGCCGAGCCGATCCAGACCGTGATGCGCAAGGTCGGCATGGACCATCCCTACGAGCGGCTGAAGGAACTTACCCGCGGTCGTCGCGTCACTGCGGAGATAATGAAGGAGTTTGTGTCCGGCCTGGACTTGCCAAAGGCCGACAAGGCCCGCCTCCTGAAGCTGACGCCGGCGACGTATGTCGGCATCGCGTCCAAGCTCGCAAGGCTGCACTGACCACTTTTGTGCTATAATAGGCCGAACAAATAACAGAAGGCAGGAAAACATGAAAGAAAGACTCTATTCGCTTGATCTGCTTCGTGGACTTGACATGCTGCTGCTTGTCGTAATAGGCCCTCTTGTCAACGCCGCGAACTCGGTGTGGCATTTCGGTCCGGGGTTCATGGGACAGTTCAGGCACGGATGGGAATGCTTCACTTTGTGGGACATCATCATGCCGCTGTTCATCTTCATGTGCGGCGCCGCCGTCCCGTATGCGCTCGGCAAGCGTCTAGAGAACGGAAAGGCCGGTTGGGTGTACTGGAAGCACGTGCTCGTGCGTGTCGCAATGCTGTGGTTCCTCGGCATGGTTGTGCAGGGCAAGCTCCTTTCGCTGAACTGGCACTTGATGTCGCCTTATTCCAATACGCTCCAGTCGATCGCCGCCGGATATCTCATTGCCGCGTGCGTGATGCTCATGCCGTCAGTCAGGATGCGCATCGCGGCCCCCGTGCTCATGGCAATTGCCTATTCGGCGATGCTGGCCTTTGGCGGCGACTACTCGCAATTCGGCAACTTCGCCCAGAAGGTCGACCATGCCATACTTGGCGCATTGCTCCCTGCGGACAACCCATACGTGATGAAGCCGAGCTTCTACACATGGTTCGCCACCTCGCTCATGTTCGGCGTGATGACGATGTGCGGATACTTCGCCACGGAGATTCTGCGCGGACCGGGCGAGAAGGGGCAGAAGGCGATTAGGCTTTTCGCGTATGGCGCGGTTCTTGAGGCCGTCGGCTGGGTATCCTCCATCTGGATCCCCGTCATCAAGCCTATCTTCACGCTCTCGTTCACTGCGCAGGCTATGGGCTGGTGCGTGATCGCACTCGCCGCGCTGTATGTGCTTACCGACATCCTGAAGTTCCGCAAGGGGCTTGGCGTGGTGATCCTGTTCGGGCAGTGTGCGCTTACTGCGTATCTCGTGGGCGACTTCTTCCGTCCCGTGCTGGCGAAACTCGCCGAAATACTCACGCAGGGGGCTCCGTATCTTTTCGGTCTGGACAAGCAGCCGATGGCCCTGCTGAACGCGGCCGTCGTGGCGATCGAGATCGCCGTTGTGCTCGCCATATGGCGCAAGGCCCGCGCCAGGTGACGCGGCGGGCTCCGCCGCCGCTCACTTGCGATGTTTCCCCGTAAGCGGGGCTTCCATGAAAGCCTTCCGCAGCGCGAGGGGCTTTGTCCCGTATGCCTCCTTGAATCGCAGCGCGAGGTGGGATACGGATGTAAAGCCGCACCTGTCTGCTATTTCGGCTATGGGACGGTCTGTCTCCGCGACAAGATCGTGGGCGGCGGCGATCCGCAGGTTGCGGACTTCCTCGCCGAGAGTGTGTCCCAGGGCGCGTTCGGCCCGGATCTGCAGCATATGCTTTGAATAGCCGACCACGCGGGCAAGCGTTGCCGCATCGAGCTTGCCGTCGAGATGGTTGCGCACATGGCGCAGGGCGGCGACCACGAACGGGTCTGAGACGGCGTCGGCATCCGTAGAGAGTCGCGACGTGACGTGTCGGCAGGCGAACCTTATCATGCGACCGCCAGGTGCGCATCGCAGAAGTTCGTTCATGATGCGTCCGGCGGCATGGCCGAGCCGGAAATCGCCCGTCGGCAATGAGGATAGGGCCGGCGCCGCCGTCGTGCAGATCGCCACGTCGTCATCCACGCCAAGGATCGCCAGTTCGCCGGGGACGGCAATGTCGGCATCGATGGCCACGCCCAGGGCCTCCCTGGCGAGGAAGTCGTGCGCACAGAAAAGGGCGGATGGTTTCGGCAATCTGCGCAACTCGTCGGATAGTTTGCGCCGTCCCGTTCCCAATTGCGCACAAGCGAAGCCTTTTTCAAGAAGTCTCGCGGCGTAGCCGTCGCGTCTGGCGTCCGACCAGTCGGCCGTGCGCCTTGGCCCGAGCCAGGCGAAGCTCCTGAAGTGGCGGGCGAGAAAGTAGTCTGCGGCGGCACGTCCCTCGGCAACGTGGTCGCATAGCAGCGTGACTACGTGACGGGCGGACGGGAAGCGCCTGGGCTGCAGGATGTCCTCGATCAGCACGAGAGGGGTGTCTGCGGCAAGGAGTTCGTCACGGCGTACGTCGCTTTCCACATAGGCGATGATGCCGTCGTAGTCTTTTGCAACGAGACGCGCCGGACGGCCGGAAAGGGCCCCGAAATCCAGCTCTACGCGC
The DNA here is from genome assembly GCA_934667425.1 of uncultured Kiritimatiellota bacterium. Taxonomy (GTDB): domain Bacteria; phylum Verrucomicrobiota; class Kiritimatiellia; order RFP12; family UBA1067; genus UBA1731. The sequence continues at coordinate 18,618 of CAKULV010000008.1, forward strand.
CAGGCGGGCGCATGTTGCCCGTGGGCGAAGGCGAGGATGCCGTCGAGCTTCAGCCGTTCGGGGCGGTTGATGGTCGGCAGGGTGACGAGGATGCGGCGGGGTGTCGTGCGGTTCATGCCTGGTATTATAGCAAAAGGGGCTTGGCCGTAGAATCCAGGCGCGTGGCCGAATGGCGTGACTGCACGATTTTGATGTTTTTTTGCAAAGATTCTATTGCCATGCGCCGAACGCTTTTTGGTAGAATACGCGCCATGTTTTCACTCTTCATATCATTGGCGCTGAAGTTCTTCTTCCTCTTCACGCCGTTCTTCGCGCTCTCGATGTTCCTCGCGATGACGGCGGAGCGGAGCGCGCGCGAGCGTCGTGCGCTTGCGCACAGGGTCGCGCTCGCCACGGTGGTGATCGCGGGTGCGCTCCTGTACTTCGGTCCTATACTATTCAGCATATTCGGCATTACCGTAGATGCGTTCCGCATTGGGGCCGGGATCCTGCTTCTGCTCACGGCGATATCGCTCATGAACCCGAAGGTGATCGCCGGATCTGCCGACGAGGATATCTCGGTGGTTCCTCTTGCGATGCCGGTCGTGGTCGGTCCGGCGTCCTGCGGCGCAATCATGGTCTCGGCGGCGGAGCTCACCGGATTCGTCCAGAAGGCAGTCGGCTTTGCCGCGCTTGCGTCGGCTTTGGCCGCGATATGGGGGATACTCCTGCTCGGCACGTGGCTTGAGCGGCGGCTCGGCAGGCGGGGCATCTCGATCCTCATGCGCCTCACGGCGCTCATCCTCGCGGCCCTGTCCGCGCAGATGATAATGACCGGCGTAGTCAATTTCATGAAAGCATAAACACGAAAAGGAGAATGACCATGGGCAAGGAAACAAGCGACTTCAGGTACAACACGGGCGCCACGAAGGTGCCGTGGGCCGCAGTCGGGGAGAACTACAATGCGACGGACACGTTTGAGTTCGTCAAGTTCCTCATGCAGGGCAAGGGCGCGAAGTACGCGGCTGCGCTCAAGGGCGTCAAGAAGGCCATTGAAGAGCTCGGCAGGGTGTCCACGCCTCCGGGGAAGCTCTCCATGGGAGACAAGGTTGCGGAAGTGGAGCGTGCGGTCGACAGGTATCTTGGAGTGGAGGAGGGGAGTTCGCTCTTCGTGTCGAACTGCACTGCGGCGCTTGAGCTTGGCTATCGATATGCCGAGGTCGGGCCCGGGGACGAGGTGATCGTGCCCACGAATACGTTCATAGCCACCGTCGCCTATCCGCTTTCAGTCGGAGCGAAGCTTGTCTTTGCGGACATCGATCCCAAAACCGTCAACATGGATCCCAAGGATGTGGAGAGGAAGATCACGAAGAGGACGAAGATCATCGTCCCCGTGCACATCGGCGGCTATCCGTGCGACATGGATGCGATAATGAAGATCGCGAAGAGGCACGACATCGTTGTCATGGAGGATGCGGCGCACGGCTTCGGCGGCGAATACAAGGGGCGCAAGCTCGGCACCATCGGCCACTTCGGATGCTTCTCCATGCACGAGGTCAAGAACTGCACGTCTCTCGGCGAAGGCGGCATATTCGTCTCGAACGTGAAGGCGTACAGGGCTGAAGCGCGTCGGGCCCGCTTCCTGGGCGTGGACTTCTCGCACAAGATCGAGAACTGGCTGTATGACGTCTCCCCGATCAAGGCGAAGAAGGGGACGTACCAGGCCTCTAACAACGCTTCTGTCACGGAGATACAGGCGATAGGGCTTCTCCAGCAGCTAAAGCGCTACCCGAAGATCCTCGCGGAGCGTCGTCGCGAGGCTACGTACATGACGAAGCGCCTTTCCGGCATCCCCGGCATCCTGCCGCAGATGCTTGGCGACGACAAGATCGTCCCCACGTTCCACCTCTACCAGCTGCAGATCGACCCGAAGGTAGTCAAGGGCGACGTGCAGACGCTCAAGCGCAAGCTTGAGGAGAAGGGCGTCACGAACATTCCGCATTTCGGTCCGATCTACCGCTTTGCGACGTCGATAGCCAAGGGCAACGACGTGAAGAAGATCGCGAAGACCTGTCCGATTACGGAGTACATCTTCGACAAGTGCTATACGCATCTGCCGATCTACGGCCTTACGAAGGATCAGCTCAAGTACATGGCGGATGCGATCATCGAGTCGGTGGAGGAGATGAAGGCAGGACGGTGAGATGGTTAAATGGTTAAATGGTTGAATGGTTAAATTGCCCTGCGGGCTTTGAATAGTTGGTAGTTGGTAGATGGGTAGTTGGCAGGTTTCAGGTGGGCTACCAACTACCAACTACCAACTATCAACTACCAACTATCATGCTTGAAGGATTTCTGCTGACCGCGCAGCAAGTCGGGGTGCTGTTCGCGCTGATACTTGTAGGCTATGTCTGCCGCAAGACGAATTTCTTTCCCAAAGAGTTCGTGAAGGGGTGTGTGGACCTCTTGCTCCTCATAGTCACCCCATGCCTGATAGTGCACGTGTTTGAGCGTCCGTTCTCTAGGGCGGCGTTGGCGAACCTCGGATTCGCGCTGGCGACGGCGGTATCCGCGCATCTGGTGGGAATAGCCCTTGCGGAGCTGTTCTTCAGGAATTCCGACGAGCTGCGCCGTGGAGTGCTCAAGTTCGCCACCGTGTTCTCAAACGCCGGGTTCATGGCGATTCCCCTGGAATATGCGCTTCTTGGCGCCGATGGGGCGTTCTACGGGGCGGTGTATGTCGTGGTGTTCAACCTCCTCTGCTGGACGTATGGATTGCGCACCATGTGCGGACATCTCAGGGACATGAATCGCCGCATACTGTTCGTGAATCCCGGGACGATAGGCCTGGCCGTGGGGATGCCGCTCTTTCTGTGTTCCATTTCGCTTCCGCCTCTGCTCCATGACCCCATAAACCACATGGCAAACCTCAATACGCCACTTGCCATGGTGATCATAGGCTTCTACCTTGCGGACGCGAAGTTTGCCGCGTATTTCCGCTGCCGCAGTGCGATATTCGCATCCTTGCTGCGGCTCGTCGTGGTGCCTGGCATAGTCCTTGCGGGGCTTGCGGCGGTGCGTGGGTTCGGCATGGATCCGACCATGGCGATAGCCCTCACGGCCTCGGCTTCTGCTCCAGTCGCGGCGATGGATACGATGTTCGCCGCGAAGTTCGGCAGGGATGTCGATGTGTCGGTGGGGCTTGTCGCGGTGACGACGATACTGTCGATAGTCACCATGCCGCTGATGGTCGGCATCGCGATGTGGGCGTTCAGGTAGCTTCGCGATAGACGAGTAGTGGAACCTCATTGTGTCGGCGATGCCTCTTTTGCGTAATGCCTACTTGACGCATTGTGCCTGATTGTCTACATTACGCCCATGTTTTATTGCGAGGGGAAAAAGGAATGACAAGAGAAAAACCGCAGTGCTCCATTTTTGCCATGATGGTGCTTTTCTTCTCCATGTGCGGATCTGTCGCATTCGCGCATACGTCGAAGGCCGATTATCTGGATCTGATGGAGGCGGCGGTCGGGGCGTATCCTGATGCCCGGATTGAAAGCCTTGCGGCGTCGGCGGAGAAAGACGGTGTGCAGGAACATGGATTTCCACGCCTTGCGGCGAATCTCGGATTCCTGGTCGCGAACGGACGGCTTGGGGAGAAGCGGCAGCTGCTCGCGCGCATGATGGGGATGTGCTGCCGCGATGCGGCGAAGGGGAAGATGCCTGTCGCAAGCTCCGGCAACGAGTTCTCCGTGATGGAACTTGTCTGGGCGCTTGCGCAATTGGAGAGGACTGGGACGTACGCGAAGGATGTTACGGACGCATGGAGGGCGGATTTGGCGCGGATCTCCGCGCGGGATTCGTATACCATGGGGCGTCTGCGTCTTGGCGAAGGGATTGCTCGCAACTGGGTCGTATTTGCCTGTGCGAGCGAACAGGCCAGGATTGCGCATGCCCTTGGCGGCGACGCTTCGTTCGTGGAGGAGTATGTCGCGGACCAGCTCCGCTGGTTCGACGAGAACGGCATGTACCGCGACCCGAATCAGCCGATCGTATATGATTTCGTGACTCGCCTCCAGTTCATGCACATTCTTGCCGACGGCTACGACGGCCCATCGTGCCCGCGTCTGGAGGCAATGATGGAAAAATCCGCCGAACCGACGCTTTGGATGCAGTCGGCATGCGGCGAGATCCCATATGGCGGGCGATCAAACCAGTTCCTGCACAACAACACGTTCTACGCCGCCGTCTGTGAGTGGTATGCGGCGCGTTTCGCGAAGCGCGGGGATCTCGCGAGGGCCAGCCTCTACAAGGATGCGGCGCGGCGCGCGATTGACGCTCTCGGCAAATGGCTTTCCCAGAAGCCGATTCGACACGTGAAGAATTCCTATCCGCGAGAGTCGGGGGATGTTGGCCTTTCCCTGTCGCCCGACATGGGGTGCGAGAGCTACGCATACTTCGACAAGTACATGGTTACGATGGGATCGTGGGCGATTGGCGCGTTCATGTTCTGCGTGGACGTGCCCGCCGCAGAGTTGCCGCCCGAAAAGCCATTCACGTTTGCGACTTCGCCTGACTTCCACCAGTTCCTGATGTCTGCCGGAGACTATACGGCCCAGTTTGACTGGAACGCGAACCCGGCCTATGATTCGACGGGACTCGGACGCATCCATCGGCGTGGCGCACCGGAGGCGATTTGCCTTTCCACGCCGTGCTCCGCGACGGCGCACTACCGCCGCGAGATCGCGGATGGCGGGGATCTTTCGATTCTGCCCATAGTGTCGGAAGGCGCTCCCATGTCCCTGAAAAGGCGCTACGCGACAGGCGCGCTTGCCTTCTCCGAGTGGCAGATCGGCAGGTGCGTATGGCTCTGCACCTTGACGAAGGAAGGGATGACCTCTGAGCTGTCCGGCGATGGCGCGCTCGGTCTCGTCTTGCCGGCGTTCGAGTCGGACGGGTGTCTCCGCACGAAGGTGGCCTGCGACGGGAAGACCCTGTCTGTAGCCTATTGCGGATGGGTTTGCAGGTATTCGGTCGAGAACGGGGAGATCGCAAGGACGGACTCGGTTTCGTCCAACCGCAACGGACGGTATCGCCGCTATGAGGCTCGCGGGACGGGAAAGCTTACGGTCAAAATCTCGATAGAACCTCTGTCTAGGAGTTTTTGATATACTATGCGCCACTTATGAGGATAGTGTTCATGGGATCGTCCCAGGCCTCCGCGATGTGCCTTAAGGCCATCTTGCGGCTGCCAGGGCTTGAGGTTGTCGGCGTGGTCACGCAGCCGGATCGTCCGGCGGGGCGCGGCAAGGTTCTTACGCCTTGCCGATGCAGGGCATATGCGGAGGAGCGCGGCATCAAAAGCTGCATAACGCCGGAGAACGTGAACGACCCGGAAGCGCTTGCCCAGATAAGGGCGTGGAAGCCGGACGTCATAGTCGTGGTGGCGTTCGGGCAGTTCCTCAAGGAGGAGCTTCTCAACCTTCCGCCGCTTGGCTGCGTCAATTGCCATTTCTCCCTGCTTCCGAAATATCGCGGGGCTTCGCCGGTGACGGCGGCGCTGCTGGCCGGCGACGCGATCACGGGGGTGTCCGTGATACGCATGGGCGTCGGCATGGACGACGGCCCGGTGCTGCTGAAGCAGATCGAGCCGATTTACATGGCCGACACAGGCGATTCCCTCATGGACAAACTATCCATATGCGGCGGCGTGACCCTTGCGAAGGCGCTGAAGCTGATGGCCGCAGGCAAGCTGCCGCCGCCGGAGGAGCAGGAGAATGGCCAGGCCACGTTCGCGCACAAGATATCCAAGGCAGACGGGATGATCGATTGGAGCCGGCCTTCGGACTACATCGAGAGACAGCTTAGGGCATACACGCCTTGGCCCGGGTGCTACACGTTCCTGCCGACGCGATTCAGGAAGAAGGGGACTTCCGGGCGCGTTGTGATCACAGGCGTGGAATTTGCGGAGGTCAGCCCAGAGCATCGCAACGAACTGCCCGGCACCGTGCTTCAGGTGACTAAGCAGGGGCCTGTCATACGCACGGGGACGACCGCCCTGCTCCTTACGGCGCTCAAGCCGGAGGGGGCGAAGGAGATGACGGGGGGCGTGTTCCTGCTGGGGCGGCCGTTGGAGCCGCTTAGGGACATGCTTCTCAACGATGGCGCCGCTCCGTCCGTTCGGGCGGCGAGATGAGTTTGATTTTGCGGAAGGCGGGCTTTGTGTATGTCTGAAGGCGCATTTTTCCAGGATTTGGCGGTACTGATGGCGGCATCGGGGCTTGTGGCCGTTATATTCCAGAGGCTCAAATGGCCGAAGGTGATAGGCTATCTGCTTGCGGGCATCCTCATGAGCCGCCACACCTGGGGCGGCAGCTTTCTTTCGGAGGGGAGTTCCATACCGACGATCGGGCAGCTGGGCATCGTCTTCCTCATGCTTACGCTTGGCCTTGAGTTCTCCGCCGGCGCCCTTAAGAAGGTGAAGGGGGTTTCGGGTCCGATGGCGCTCGTCGATTCCGTGGTCATGATATGGATAGGCTATACCGTGGGCAGGCGCATCTTCGGCTGGGATTCCGTGCCGTCGCTGTTCCTTGGCGCGGCGATATGCGACTCGGCTACCACATTGCTCGCGAAGACGATAGACGAGATGAAGTGGTCTAAGCGCCCGTTCGTGAAATACGTGATATCCACGTCGATCCTCGAGGACGTGCTGTGCGTTGGCGTAATCGCGCTTGTTACTGGCGTGGCGAACGGCCGTGGCCTTTCCCTCGGGGCGGTAGGGCTGTCGCTCGGCTCCCTCATGGTGTTCTTCGTGTGCACCGTCGCAATCGGGTTCGTGCTTGTGCCGCGCCTGCTCAATGCCGTAGCGAAGGACGGGGACGACGAGACCCTCCTCCTCACGCTGCTCGGATGCTGCTTCCTGGTGTCGTGGATCGCGTACAAGCTGAACTTCTCCCTTGCGCTCGGCGCGTTCCTGATGGGTGTGCTCGGCTCCTCGTCCGTGGCCCGCAACCGCCTGCTCGACCTGGCCGCGCCGCTGAGGGGCATGTTCGCAGCCGTGTTCTTCGTCTCGATCGGCTGCCTTGTGAACCCTGCCGTATGCCTGCAGAACGTCGGGACGATCATATTCCTTTCCGCCGTAGTCATCATTGGCAAGGGGGTCAACTGCTTTACGATCTCGATCCTCACCGGGCAGTCGGTGAAGATGTCGGTGCAGACCGCGTTCAGCCTTGCGCAGATAGGCGAGTTCGCCTACATGGTCGCCCTGCTGTACATGACGGTCACCGGGGACGCGACGAGCCCCATGTACCAGATCGTGGTCGGCGTCTCGCTGCTCACCACGTGCCTCAACCCGTTCATGATCCGCCTGTCCGACCCTGTCGGCGATTGGGCGGAGCGCCGCGTTCCGGATCGTGTCAAGGGGTGGCTGAGGCAGTACAACGTGTGGCTCGACCGCCTCCGCGCGGCGTCCGTTCCCGACGAGATATCCTCCCGCATTCGCAAGAGCCTGGTGATGCTCGCCGTTTACTGGGTGCTCATATTCGCGTTCGCGGTGATCGCGAGCATGCTCGACAGGTACGACTGGTCGCGCTTCTCCGAGTTCTTCGACCAGCACAAGCGGGCCTTCTTCAGCCTTGCGGCGAACATCGCGTTCCTGGCCCTGCTCAAGCCGATATGGACTGCGGGGCGGCACCTTGGCGACGACGTGGGCACCCAGCTCCTCTCGGCCTCCAGGAAATCAGGCGGCGAGGCCTGGCTCACGGCAATCCGGCGCACGGCGAGAAGCTTCACGATGCTCGGCGTATCGGCGATTACAGTCGGCGAAATACTGATGCTCGACGTGAACCTGATGCCGGCGGAAACCTCGGTGCGCATCGGCATAGCGGTGACGCTCGCGATCGCGGTCCCGCTTGCCGTACGCTACATATGGCCGGCAATGAACTCCGCCGGCGCGCAGTTCACCGCCGCGCTTGAGGCGGAGGCCCGCATGGCAGAAACGCCAGAGATGCTCGTTTTCTCCATGCCGGGGGAGCGGTACCTGAAGATGGTGCTGCCGAAGTATTCGCCCGCAATCGGCCTTTCGATCAAGTCTCTTGACATCCGCGCCAAGACGGGGGCGAGCGTGGTCGTGGTGTCGAGGGGCGACGAGCGCGTGGAGAACCCGGGCGCAGACTGGGTGTTTTCCTCAAACGACATGATAGAGGCGATAGGGGCGCCGGAGCAGCTTGCGTCGCTGCGCGCCCTCCTCGGCATCGAGAATGGCGCGGGGAGCGCAAGGTGATAGACCTGCACGTGCACAGTTCGGGCAGCGACGGGACGTGTTCGCCCGCCGAGCTTGCGGAGATGGGACGGGACTTCTACGCGATGGCCCTCACGGACCACGACAACTGCGATGGGGTGGAAGAGTTTATGCGCGTGTGCGGTTCTGTCCATCGGGATTCCGGGCGGATACGGCTTGCGGGCATCGAGCTCAGCGTTGATCCCGGCGAGGGCTACGGAATCTTCCATCTGCTCGGACTCGGCATGGATCCGGAAAACGAGGGCCTCAAGGGGCTCCTCCGCCGCATCCTCGATGGCCGCAACGAGCGCAACGCGAAGATACTGGCGCGTTTCGAGTCGATAGGCATACGCATTCCGGCGGACGAGATTGCCGCCTACGCCCATGGAGATATACTTGCGCGTCCGCATTTCGCGAAATGGCTTGTCGATCACGGGTATTCCGGCGACGTGAAGGCAGCGTTCGATGCCTACCTGACCCCATCGTCGCCGCCGGAGACGAAGTGCTACGTGTCTCGCTTCCGCCCGGATCCGAAGGATGCGTTCGACGCGATCCACGCGGCCGGAGGAGTCGCCATAATGGCGCATCCACGCTATTGGACGAAAGACCCGTCGGCGCTGCGCACCGGGCTTTCCAGACTCAAGGCGGCGGGGCTTGACGGCATAGAGGCCATCTACCAGGCAAACGAGCCGGGCGAAACCGTAGAGCACGTGCGGGCGGCGAAGGAACTTGGCCTTTGCATGACGGCCGGGAGCGATTTCCACGGCAGCAACAAGCCGTCCGTCACCCTTGGAATGAATGTTGACGATGAAGTGGCGTTCCTCCGTCCGTTGCTCGAACGCATTGGGTTCTGGAGGAACGCGTAGCCGCATGGCCGGACTTGCGAAAGGGCTTTGGCTCGCCCCGCTCAGGGGCGTTACGGTGCGCACTTTCCGCGCCGTGTTCGGCGACGCCATGGCCGAGGCCGGCTTCTCCGGCGCATTCGCGCCGTTCATACCGGCCAACGCAGGCTTCAGGTTCTCACGGAAGCTCTTTGCCGACATCATGCCGGATGCCGGCGGATCCCGTCTTGAACTTGTCCCCCAGGTGATCGGCAAGGATCCGGCGGCGCTTCGGGATTGGTGCAAGGCGGTAAAGGATCTTGGATATGCCCGTGCAGACCTGAATGCGGGATGTCCGTTCCCGATGATCCGCAAGAAGGGGCGTGGCTCTGGTCTCATGCGAACGCCTGATGTCCTGGACAGGATGCTCGAGGCCGGGTGCGACGAGATGGGGCCGGGCGGGTTCTCCGTCAAGACGCGCCTTGGCGTCGAGCGCACGGACGAGCTTCCTGCCCTGATGCCGATCATGAACCGCTATCCGCTCGCGGCCATCACTATCCATGCTCGGACCGCAAGGCAGATGTACGACGGCGGCGTGGACATTGCCGCATTCAGGGACGCCATGCGCGTTTCCAGTGTCCCCGTGATATACAACGGAGACGCGGACGTAGGCGACACGCTTGGCGACGGGCTCATGGTAGGCAGGCGTTTCATCATCGGCCTTGCCATGCGCACGGACGCCAGGGCGCTCCTTTCGGAATACATTGAGGCGAGCCGACGCGAGCTGTGCGGAGATGCGCCAGTGCTTGGACGCATCAAGGAACTGCTGTCCTACTGGTGCCGGGATGGGAAGTGGCGCAGCCTGTGGCCGACGGTCAAGATATGCCGCAGCGTGAGCGAGGTGCAATCCGTTCTCAACATGTGATATAATCCACCAATCGACGCGAATCCGCATCCATGCCGAAATGATGCGGAGGCGCACATAAAGACAAAAAGGAGCAAAGATGGTTTCCGATCAGGTGAAGAAGGGCAAGGAACGCGCACCGCACAGGTCGCTTCTGTTTGCCACCGGGATGAAGCGTTCAGACATGAAGAAGCCCTTCATCGGCATATGCAATTCCTACGAGAGTTTCGTTCCCGGGCACTGCCACCTCAACAAAGTCGGCGAATTCCTGAAGAAGTGCGTGATAGAGGCCGGCGGCGTACCGATGGAGTTCAACACGATAGCAGTCTGCGACGGGATCGCGATGGCCCATCAGGGCATGAAGTATTCGCTTCCGAGCCGTGAGCTGATAGCGGATAGCGTGGAGACGGTAGCCCGTGCGCATTGCTTCGACGCGATGATCTGCGTGCCCAACTGCGACAAGATCGTCCCGGGGATGCTGCTTGGCGCACTCCGCGTGAACATCCCCACGATATTCGCGTCCGGCGGCCCGATGGCCCCCGGCCACAACCCGCTCACCGGGGCGGATTCCGACCTCAATACGGTGTTCGAGGGCGTAGGCGCGGAGAATGCGGGAAAGATATCGGCTAAAGACCTTGAGAGGATCGAGGAGACTTCATGCCCCGGCTGCGGATCGTGCTCCGGCATGTTCACGGCCAACTCCATGAACTGCCTCTACGAGGCGCTTGGCATAGCGCTGCCGGGCAACGGCACGATCCTTGCGGTCGATCCGAAGCGGCAGGATCTGTATCGCCTCGCCGCGAAGCGCATCGTGCAGATGGCGAAGAAGGGCGGCCCGAAGCCCCGCGACCTCGTGACGGCGGAATCGCTGGACAACGCCATTACGCTCGACATGGCGATGGGCGGCTCCACGAACACCGTCCTGCACACGCTTGCGATAGCGCGGGAGGCCGGGGTGGACTTCACGCTTGAGCGCATGAACGAGCTTTCGGCCCGCACCCCGTACATATGCAAGCTTGCTCCGAGCGGACACTACCATGTCGCAGACCTTGATCGTGCGGGCGGCATAATGGCGATTCTGAAGCGATTGCCGTCCAAGCTGCTGCACCTCGGATGCCAGACGGTGGGAGGCAAGACCATCGGGCAGTTCGTCAAGGCGGCGAAGATCGGCGACGATGACGTAATCCGCAAGCTGGACAACGCATATTCGCAAGACGGCGGACTCGCCGTGCTGTGGGGGAACCTGGCCACGCGAGGGGCGGTAGTGAAGAAGGGCGGCGTCGCGCCGTCCATGATGAGCTTCACCGGCAAGGCGATATGCTTCGACTCCCAGGAAGAGGCGTGTGAAGGCATACTTGGCGGCAAGGTGAAGCCGGGCCATGTGGTGGTGATACGGTATGAGGGGCCGAAGGGCGGGCCGGGGATGCAGGAGATGCTGGCGCCTACGAGCTACATAATCGGCGCAGGCCTCGGCGAATCCGTGGCGCTCATCACGGATGGCAGGTTCTCCGGCGCCACGCATGGCGCGTGCGTGGGGCACGTCTCGCCGGAGGCGGCGGAGGGCGGCCTCATCGGGCTGCTCAAGGATGGCGACCGGATCACCATCGACATACCGAACCGCGCCATATGCGCCAAGCTGTCGAAGTCAGAGATCGCAAGCCGCGCAAAGAAGGCGAAGAAGTGGACGCCTCGCATAAGGGGCGGATGGCTTGAACGCTACGCGCAGTTTGTCGGCAACGCCTCGACAGGGGCATCGCTGAAACCTTAAAGAGATTTACGATTTGCGGTTTACGATTTATGATGCATTTAGGGATTTGATCATTTGATGATCTATTATCAACCACACAACTGACTATGAAAACAATAACGATCCATATCGCAGCCGCCATGTGCGCCGCCGCAGTGGTTTCGGGATGCAGCCTGAAACCAACGGCCGATGCAGCTGCGTCTACCGTTGAATTGCGGGTAAACCATCTCGCGTATCCGGCTAACGTCTCGTCAAGGCCGACGTTCTCGTGGAAGATGTCAAGTGCGCGGAATGGCGCGAGGCAGACCGCCTACAGGATTGCGGTGCGCGAGGACGCGCCCGACGGAGCCACCGTGTGGGAGTCCGGGATCGTCAAGTCCGGCGAATCCGTAGGCATAAGGTATGCCGGCGCGGCGCTGAAGAGCGCCCGCCGCTATTTCTGGAAGGTTGGCGTCTGCGACGAGAAGGGCGCGTGGCTTTCGCCTGTGGAGGGTTTCTTCGAGACGGGGCTTCTCTCCGCAGACGACTGGGACGGGTCCGTCTGGATATCGGCGGCGGATTCAAGGGTCAAGAAGACCTCATCCAAACTTCGCGACGACGGCATGCCGGCCTACGATGGCAAGGACGGGCATGAGGCAGAGCCGGGGACGTCCTGCTTCGTCAAGGGCATCGCTAACGGCAAGGCCGTCAAGGAGGCGTACTGGACTGTCACGGGCCTTGGCGTTTTCGAGGCGTACGTGAACGGAAAGCCCGTATCGCGGAAATGCGGGCGCACGGGGAAGATGACCCGCGATTTCCTGAAGCCGGGGTTCACGCACGCGCTCAAGACCAGGCACTCGTTCACCTATGACGTGACGCATCTCATGAAGACCGGCGCATCTGATTCCAACGTGTTTGCGGCACAGGTGTCGGCAGGATGGTGGCGCGACCGGATCGTGAGCTTCGTCGGCAGGAAGAGCGCATTCCGCGCACAGTTGATCTTGCGGTATGCGGACGGCACGGAAAGGCGCGTGGGGACGGACGCCACATGGCTTTCCGCCGTGTCAGGATCCGTGAAGAGCGCGGCGATATTCGATGGGGAGGACTACGATGCCCGCATCGGTAACGCCTGGATGGCGGAGGCCGCCCCAAGTGGATTCAAGGCGTCCGAGCCGAACGGCGAATTCAAGGGCAACATATTCCCGATGGAGGGTGCGCCGGTCAGGCTTCGATGCGACCTTGCGCTTTCTCCCTCCGAAATGTATGTTTGGAAGGGCGTGGATGGAGTTAAGCCGAATGAGTTCGGAACGGTTCGGAAACTGAGGACGTACCGCGACGGCGACGTGATCGAGCTGGATGCCGGCGAGACGCTGGTCGTCGATTTCGCGCAGAATGCGGCGGCGGTTCCGTCATTCGAGTTCTCTGCGGCTGCGGGGACTGTGCTGAAGATGCTTCCGGCGGAGATGCTGAACGACGGCAATGGCGCGAAGAGCAGGGGCAACGACGGGCCTGAGGGTTCGATCTACTTCACGAACTACCGCCGCGCCAAGACGACCCTGAATTACACGTTCGCCGGGACCGGCGTGGAGAAATACCATCCGGAGTTCACGTTCTTCGGCTATCGCTACGCCTCGATGACTGCAACCGGCAAGGTCAGGATATCCAAGATGCGCTCGATTCCGGTAACGTCGATCCTGAAGAGCACCGAGACGGGCCGCCTCTCCACGGGCGTTGCGGACGTGAACAGGCTCGTCTCCAACATCCTCTGGGGCCAATACTCCAACTACCTTTCGGTGCCGACGGACTGTCCACAGCGCAACGAGCGTCTGGGATGGACGGCGGACACGCAGGTGTTTGCGCAGGCCGGATCGTTCAACGCCGACACGTATGGCTTCCTCGTGAAGTGGATGCGCGACATGCGCGACACGCAGTATCCGGACGGATCGTACACGGGCGTCGCGCCTTCCGCACAGTATGGGCAGATAGTCCACCAGCTTGGCTGGGCGGATGCCGGCATAATCGTGCCGTACGCAATGTGGCGGCAGTTCGGCGACGCGCAGATCATCGACGAGAACTGGGAGTCGATGAAGAGGTTCATGGCCCTTCTCGACGCCATGAAGTACACCTCGGAGCAGTCGATGGCGCACCAGTGGGCCGACTGGCTCAGCTATGAGGCGATGGAGACGAACTCCGGCCGCGCCTACACCAAGGATGCAAACGGCAAACGTCAGGTAAGCGACGAGGCAAAGCAGTACTGGCAATACCTCGGCGGCTGCTATTGGCTGTGGGATTCACGGATGATGGCCGAGATGGCGAAAGCGACCGGAAGAGAGGCGGACGCCGGGTACTTCGATGCAATGGCAGGCCGTGCGCTCGAGTATGTGCGTGAAAAGTTCGTCGCGCAGGACGGCATGCTCCTGCCCCTCTTCCGGGAAATGCAGACGCCCGCGCTGTTCGCGCTCAAGCTGGGCCTGCTTGAGAAGCCACAGGCGATCGCGGCGACGAAAGCCTCTCTCCTTGAGAACTTCAAGGCTCATGGCGATTGCCTCCAGACGGGCTTTCTTGGAACGTCGATCCTGATGGACACGCTTACCTACGATGTCGGTGCGCCGGAGATGGCGTATACGCTGCTCCTCCAGCACAAGAACCCCTCGTGGCTCTATTCCGTGGATCAGGGGGCGACGACAATCTGGGAACGCTGGAATTCGTACGTGAAGGCGACGGGATTCGGCCCTTCCGGCATGAACTCCTTCAACCACTACGCCTATGGGGCTGTGCTTTCCTGGATGTACGGCACGATGGCAGGCATCCGCGCCGGTGATTGCGGCGGATACAGGCACTTCATCCTTGCCCCGATCCCGGATCGCCGTGTCGGGAAGGTCGATGCCGAGTTCAATTCGCCGTACGGCAAGATCCGTTCCGCATGGGCCTATGCCGGGAACGGCGGATGTTCCTGGACGTTCACCATCCCGGCGAACACCACAGCCACGGTCAGGCTTCCGAACGGGAAGACTGAGGAGCTTGCCGCCGGCACGTACACCCGTACGCTTGTGTCCGCAAAGTGAACGGGCTGAAGCAATTTGACAACAACAAAACAAGGAGACATCAAGATGGAAATAGAGATGATGGGAGACGTCAGGCTTGAGAAGCTCATTGGCAAGGAGCAGATGGCTGACAAGCTTGGCCTGTACGCGCGTGTGGTTGTGCCGCCGAAGAGCGCGGTGCCGTACCACCAGCACGTCGGCAACGGCGAGGTGTACTACTTCCTCACGGGCGAGGGCGAGTACAGCGACAACGGCGTTGTGCGCACCGTAAAGCCCGGCGACGTCACGTGGACGCCTGACGGGTCGTCGCATGGCGTCGAAAACAAGGGCGATGTCGATCTCACGTTCATGGCCCTCATAATCAACAAGTGAGATTACGATGACGGTCACGCTTGCTATCGACAAGAACGTTTACGGCGGCGAAGGACTCGGGAGACTCGGGGACGGGCGCGTATGCTTCGTCCCCGGGGCTTTCGCGGGCGAGACCGTCCGTGCGGAGATCACGGAACAGAAGAAGAGCTTCGTCCGGGCAAGATGCGTGGAGCTGGTGACCGCGTCGGCAGACCGCATCGCCGCGTTCGGGGCCGAGCCGGATGGCGATGCGACGGCTGTGCCGGGCATGGTGTACTCCGCCGTAAACTATGCGGCCGAGCTGCGGTTCAAGGAGTCCCAGCTCGGCAACTTCCTTGAGCGCATCGGGCAGTCGTACCGGCACATCGAGGTCGTGGCGGGACGCAGCGAGAACTACCGCAACAAGGTGACGTACCATGTGCAGCACGTCGGCGGCAAATGGCTGATGGGCTACAGGCGGCAGGGGTCGCATGACGTGATCGACGTCATGCAGGACCCTCTTGCGTGCAAGGAGATCAACGAGGCGTTGCCTTCCGTGCGCGCCGGAGTGCTTTCGATGCTTACGCAGGGTGCGCAAAGCGTCCGCAGGGAGGCTCGCGAGCGTTCTGCCGTCACCATAAGGTGGACTCTTGACGATGGGGTGCGCTGGTGGTTCGGCGAGCCGCCGGAGGGCCTTTCGTTCGTCGAGCGCACCTGCGGGCTCAGGTTCGGCGTTTCTGCGGACGGCTTCTACCAGGTCAACCCCGAAATCGGAGAGAAGCTTGTTGCGGCTGTCGCTTCCGCGTATGCGGATGGGGCGGATGTCTCGCCGGACATTGTGGATTTGTATTGTGGCGTCGGGGTCTTTGGCCTTTGCTGCGTGAACGGCGTGCGCGGGAGGGGCTTGTCGCGGCAGCCGCGAATCGTCGGCGTGGAGAGCGGCAGGGCCGCTGTGCGATCCGCGAAGGAAAACGCCAAGGCCGCCGGCATTGCCGCGAACTTCTTCTGCGAACGCGTGGGCGGCAGCCTTTCGCGCATCCGCATAGGCGAGAACGCCACGGTGATCGTCGATCCGCCACGCGGCGGCATGGAGCGGAACGTTCCTGCGTTTCTCGCGAACTCCCGCGCAAGGCGCATCTTCTACGTTTCGTGCGACCCGGCTACGCTCACGCGGGACCTCCAGTCGATGGTCGGCAAGTATCGGATACGGCGCGTAAGGCTCTTCGACATGTTCCCGCGCACCGCACGCTTCGAGACGCTTGTCGAGCTTGAGAAGTAGGTCCCGGCCATGTCATGATGCCTAAGTTATTGATGCTTTTCGACGACAAGTGGTTTGCTTCGTTCAGCGTGTCGATCAGTGCGCCCCGCGCTCACGACGAAAATCGGCGACCGAGAAACCTTCATGAAGACATCGACTACTCGTACTATTACGAACAGAATGACGGAGGGGCCGTCGGATGAAATCAGCTGACAAAACCGCTGGTTTTCGACAGCTTGCTTGTCGCTGTCGATGCGAATGTAACCGTATGTCATTTTGAGGTCTGTTAACATTCCCTTAACACAGGGATGATATCATCATTGCGTTTTTGGTATAATCATCTGCATTTGAAAGGACAAGTCAGAAATGCTGAAAGTTGAAAACCTAAAGAAGGACTTCGGTTCCTTCCATGCCGTGAAGGGGGTCTCCTTCAGTGTCGGCAAGGGGGAAGTCCTTGGATTCCTCGGCCCGAACGGCGCCGGCAAGTCGACCACGATGAGAATGATTACAGGGTTCATACCGCCGACATCCGGCACCGCGACGATCTGCGGGCACGATATCATCAAGGATCCTGTCGGGGCGAAGTCATGCATCGGCTACCTTCCGGAGAATGCGCCGTCCTACAGGGCGATGACCGTGGAGGCCTTTCTGGAGTTCATCGCGAAGATCCGCGGCTTCCATGGCGCCGAGGCCAGGGCCAAGGTCGAGGCCGTAATCGAAAAGGCCAGGCTTACCAACGTCGCCCGGCAGACGATCGATACGCTTTCCAAGGGCTATCGCCAGCGCACGTGCTTCGCGCAGGCCATCATCCACGATCCGCAGGTGCTTATCATGGACGAGCCTACCGACGGGCTTGACCCGAACCAGAAGTTCGTGGTCCGCGAGATGATAAAGGATATGGCGGCGGAGAAGGCCATCATCATATCCACGCACATTCTCGAGGAGGTCGATGCGGTGTGTACCCGCGCGATAGTGATCGCGCACGGCGAGATCAAGGCGGACGGCACCCCGGACGAGCTCCGCGGGAAGGATCCGTCCGGCAAGCTTGACGTCGTGTTCCGCAAACTTACGATGGAAGGGGAGGTTAAGTAAGCCATGTGCAAGTGCAAGAATTGCAATGTAAAGACAGTGTTCGGGCGGGAGTTCAGGAGCTATTTCGATTCGCCCGTCGCATACGTGTTCCTCGTGGCGTTCCTCGTCCTCGCCGGGTTCCTGACATTCGGCGTGGCGATGTTCTATGAGCGGCGCCAGGCGGATCTCACGCCGTTCTTCTTCTGGCATCCCTGGGTGTACCTGCTGCTGGTCCCGGCCGCCACGATGGGGTCTTGGGCCGAGGAGCGGCGCAACGGCACGGTCGAGCTTCTGCTCACGCTGCCGATAACGCTAACGCAGGCGCTCATAGGCAAGTTTCTCGCCGCGTGGGCATTCATCGGAATCGGCCTCGCGCTCACGTTCCCGGTGGTGGCCACGACCGCATGGTTGGGTTCGCCGGACTGGGGGGCGGTGTTCTGCGGCTACCTCGGCAGCTTCCTCCTTGCAGGCGCGGCCACGGCGATCGGCGTCTTCGCGTCGTCGCTTTCGCGCAGCCAGGTGATCGGATTCGTGTCGGCGCTCGCCATCACGTTCGCCCTGCTGATAATCGGCTTCGACCCGGTCGTCAATGCGGTCGCGAACTGGGGCGTGCCTGCGGCAATCGTAAATGCCGTGGCGTCCTGCTCGCTGATGTCCCACTTCGAGTCTCTGCGCCGTGGCGTTGTTGACTTCGCCGACATCGGCTACTACGTGGCCGTGATCGTGTTCATGCTTGCGGCGGCGCACGCCGTGACGGACGGGCAGAAGAACGGCAAGGGCAAGGGGGCCTTCGGGCTGATCCTTCTCGCCGTCATTCTCGGCGCCGCCGACATGATAGTCGCTTCGCTTCCCATAAGGGTTGACCTCACGGCAGAGAGGCTGTATACGCTTTCCAAGGGGTCGAAGGCCGTCCTCGGCAAGCTTGACGAAGACGTGACGCTCAAGTACTACTTCAGCGCATCTTCCGCAGAGACGCCGATGGCGCTCAAGACGTATGCGACGCAGGTGCAGAACCTCCTCAAGGAGTACGAGCTTGCAGGCAAGGGGCACGTTGTGCTTGAGGCATATGACCCGAAGCCCGATTCCGACGCCGAGGAATGGGCCCAGCGCTACGGCGTGGAGCCGCAGAACGTCACGCCGTTCGGCCAGCCCGTATACTTCGGCCTTGTCGCGGTGTGCGGGGACCGGGAGGAAACCCTCGCAAGGTTCAGCCCGCGCACGGAATCGACGCTTGAATACGACGTCACCCGTCTCGTCACGCGCGTTGCGTGGCCGGAGCGCCCCGTAGTGGGCCTCATGACCTCGATCTCCGGCGTCATGGGCCAGCAGGCCAACCAGATGATGATGATGCAGGGGCAGCGTCCCCAGCCGGGCTGGGCGGCATTCACCGAGCTTGCCAAGGATTACGAGGTGCGCGAAATCCCGCCGACCGCAGAGTCGATCGATTCGGACGTGAAGGCGCTCGTGGTGCTCCACGCGAAGGATCTCTCCGAAAAGACCCTCTTCGCCATCGACCAGTTCGTGATAAAGGGCGGACGCCTCATAGCGTGCGTCGATCCGTTCAGCGTGATGGACATGCTTTCGTCTCGCAACCAGCAGAACCCGATGATGATGCAGATGGGCGGCGGGGACGGCCCCTCGACGCTCGGCAAGCTCTTCGAGAAGTGGGGGATCGCCTTCGACACTTCCAAGCTCGTCGCCGACCTTGCGGCCGCCACGAAGCTCGGCACCGGCAACGGCCGCGCCGAGGAGAACCCCGCGTTCCTGTCGCTTACGGCGAAGAACATGGATGAG
Organism: uncultured Kiritimatiellota bacterium; assembly: GCA_934667425.1. GTDB lineage: Bacteria > Verrucomicrobiota > Kiritimatiellia > RFP12 > UBA1067 > UBA1731. Next base: position 37,823 of record CAKULV010000008.1, read on the forward strand.
GGCGACATCGTCGTGTCCGACCTCACGCAGGTGATGCTCCCGTTCGCCGGTGCGATCTCCTTCGCGAAGACCGACGGGCTTGCCTTCGAGCCGCTCATCACCACGTCCGCCGACAGCGCATGCCTCGTGGACCGCATGGGCGCACAGTTCGGCATGGGCGCAATGATGAAGGATCTCCATCCCGACGGCGTGAAGCGTACGCTCGCCGCTCGCCTGTCCGGCACGTTCAGCACCGCGTTCCCGAAGGGGCCTGACTACAAGGAAGGATCGACAAACGCGATTCCCGAAGTGGTCGCGTCCGGCAAGGGTGCGGTGGTTATCTTCGCCGATTCCGACTTCCTTGCGGACCAGTTCTGCGTTCAGACGATGAACACGATGTTCGGCCCGATCGCCCAGCCGATCAACGACAACCTCGTGCTTTTCGCGAACGTCATCGAGCAGTACGCCGGACGCGAAGAGCTCATCGGCGTGCGCTCGCGCGGGCCTTCCAACCGTCCGTTCGTGAAGGTGAACGAACTTGAGGCGAAGGCGATGGCCAAGTGGCAGCGCAAGCAGAACGATCTCGAGGCCGCCCTCCAGGAGACGCAGCAGAGGCTCAGCGCCCTCCAGAAGCAGAAGAGCGGCAACGATCGTCTGATTCTCTCGAAGGAGCAGCAGGAGGAGATACAGCAGTTCCGAAAGACGCAGGCGGATACGCGTCGCCAGCTCAAGAACGTCCGCAAGGAACTCACCTCCGAGATCGACAGCCTCGGCCTTGCGCTCAAGGTGATCAACATACTCGCCATGCCGCTGCTCGTGATCGCGTTCGGCATCTTCCACGGACTGAAGAGAAGAAAGCACTGAATGTCTCGCGGACAAACAGTCATTAGGAGATAAAAGATAAAATGACAACAAAGAGTCTCGTTATTCTTGGAGCCGCAGCCGCCGTTCTTGGCGGTGCGGCGTACTTCTGCAATTCAGGACGGAAGATACAGGCGCCGTCTGTCAACGGAAAGCAGGTGCTTCCGGACTTCGACGTATCCGATGTCGCGAAGGTCGATATCGGCGGAGAGAGGAAGCTCACGCTTGCGGCGTCAGACGCCGGCTGGACGATAGATACACTGCATGGCTATCCGGCTGACGTGACGAAGATACGTGAAAACCTCCTCAAGCTGAAGGATCTCACGGTAGGTCAGTCCGCCAATGGACAGAAGATCGATGCCGGGACGCTTGTCGAGATCAAGGACGCGAAGGGCAAGGTGCTCGCCTCCGCGACGCTTGGCGGCAAGCACATGTCCAAGCCGAGGGGCCAGGCGCCTTATGGCGGCGGCTCCTATCCGGACGGACGCTACGTGAAGTACGGCGACGGGGTCGTTCTCGTGAAGGATACGCTCGACGCCTTCGACGGCGATCCGAAGAAGTGGTGCGAATCCCGCATCTGCTCCGTCCCGTCCTCCGACGTCAAGGCTGTGACGTACACGAAGGGCGGCGAGACGGTGAAGCTGTCGCGCAAGGATTCGACCTGGACGCTCGAGGGGCTTGGCGACAAGGAGGAGCTGGATTCGTCCAAGACGTATTCCCTCGACTCCGCCCTGTCGTACCTCGACTTCAGCAGCGTTGCCGATCCGAAGAGGCCGGAGGCCGAATTCGGGTTCGCGACCGGCTCGGTCTATACGGTCTCCCTCAAGAACGGGCAGACGTACACGGCCAAGGTCGGCGACGCATCGGGCGCGGATCGCTACTTCAAGGTTTCGGCGTCCTTCTCTCCGGTGGGGACGAACGCCACCGAGAACGCCTCGCTCGAGAAGGCGGTCAAGGACTTCAACGACAAGACCGGCAAATGGACGTACCTGATATCTTCCTACTCTGCCGATTCCATGAGCAAGGCGCGCAAGGACCTCGTCAAGGCGAAGGAGGAGCCGAAGAAGGAAGAATCCAAGAAGGATGAGCCAAAGAAGGATGAAAAGAAGGAAAAGTAGGATTGCAACGGGGGCATCCTGCTTGAAGGAGGCGCGGGAACGCGCCTCCTTCCTTTGACGAGGATCGCCTCCATGTAAGACATAGGATTTCTGCCTTTTGCCACAATGGACTTGCCTCGCCACAACGATGATTGCACGGTGCTGGTGGCTTCGTGCGATGCGTATCGGGACATAGAGATTCCGTTTGCCGCGCTGTTCGGCAAATATTGGCCCGATCGTCCGTTCAGGGTGCTTCTCCTGACGGAGACCGGACGCCCGGAAAAAGGCGGGTACGAGGCGTTTGACGGGATCATCGCCACAGGAACGGGCAAATGCTGGTGCGAGATGCTGGTAGAGGCCCTGTCGCGCATATCAACGCCATACGTACTTCTCCTGATGAACGACTATTTCCTGTCGGCACCGGTAGATACGTCCCGTTTGCTCATGCGGCTTGACCAGGCAAAGGCGTTTGACGCGGCCAACCTGCGCCTCAATCCCAATCCGCCCGGACGCAAACCATGGCGGGACACGGATCTCCTTGAGTTCCCGAAGAACGTCGCATACTGCGTCACGTGCCAGACCGGCATATGGAACAGGGATTACCTGAAATGGCTCGCAGGCAGGAACAGGAGCGCATGGGAATTCGAGCGCTACGGCTCTTTCATGCTGGCTGGCGAGAAGCGGCCATTGCTCGTCACCCGCACGAGAGAGTTCCCGTTCGTGGACGCGGTCCACAAGGGCTATTGGGAGAACGTCGGCGTTCGCCTTTGCGAGGAGAATGGGGTGGCGCTGGACTTTGCGAAAAGAAGCCGCCCTCCGCTTTCCGTTCGCCTCAGGGAGGCCCTTAAGTCCTTGGCGTTCGCCGCATTGCCGAATACGCTGATCGTAAGGCTACAGAACGCCCTCTCCATTGGCGCGAAGGAGCGCAGATAGCCTATTCGACACGGATCCCACGGGTGCGCCATTCGCGCATCGTCATCCCGGTCAACCGACGGAATATGATCTTGAGATTGTTCGGGTTGCCGAATCCGCAGTCGCGTGCGACCGCGCTTATCTTCTGGCGCGAGTTCACGAGCCTTTTCTTGACGTGGGCGATGCGTGCGAGGAGTATGGCCTGATGAATGGATTTGTTTTCGAACTCCTTGAACCGCAGGTAGGCGAGTCTGCGTGACACGCCGAGATGGCCGATCACCTCTTCGACCGTGACGGCGCGATGGGCGTTTGCGTGGATGAATTCGCGCGCGCGTTGGGCAAGGACAAGCCCCGGCGCGAGGACGCGCGTCGATTCCCGCTCGATGATGGCCGGCGCTATCGGGCTGAAAACGGTTTTGCGTTTAGACGCTTTCCTGACGCTTCGCAACATGGAGATGAGCTGCTGCGCGGCAGTGTGTCCTTCGCTCATGTTGTCCGTGGTCACGCTGGTAAGCCTCGGCCTGGTCTGGAGGCAGATGATTTCGTCGTCGTCGATGCCCATGACGCGTATCTCGTCCGGCACGGCGATGTCGTTCTTGGCGCACGCCTCGAGAACCTCGGCGGCGCGCCGGTCGTAGCCGACGAGGATTGCGGCGGGCTTCGGGAGGGATCTGAGCCAGACGCCGAGCTGAAGGGCATCCGATTTTTCCTCGGGCAGGTCGGTCGCGTAGCTGATGCCCTTGAGCCGGGCCTGCCTCAACGCCTCGTAAAACCCCTCTTCCCTCTGCCGGGATAGATAACGGCAGAAATCCTCCCGGAAATGAACGTACCCATACGTCGCGAACCGCCCGCAGCCAATGAGGTGCCGGGTCGCGGTCGCAGAGAGCTTTTGCTCATCGACGGTGACGATCCTGATGTTCTCCTTTCGATGTGGCAGGCAGTTCTCCCGCGTCCCTATGACGACGAGCGGGAAGTCGGAGTGATCGAGCAGCTCGGCGAGGCTCGAATCTTCGATTTCACTTGTGACGAGGCCATCGACGCGGTTTGACAGGATCGCGTCCTCCAATGATTTCCTCCCGTATTCGGACATTTCGCAGATGTGCAGGCGAAAGTCCGTCCGCTCATCGACCGAGGAAAGGAATCCCTGAAGGACCCTGCGCCCCGAGCATTTCGCGGCGTTTACGAGAATGTAGATTTCTCTTTGCCTTTTGTTCATGGACACAGTATATCACATGTGACACGAAATCAGATGTTTTCTTTGCACAAAACAGATCATGTCCGGATTGCCCTCGCCGTGTGAATCTGATATCATTGGCGGCATATGTTAATGCAATTATCGTTTTTGTTCGCCGCCTTGGTCAACGTCGGACCGCAGGGAGAGGTCACGTCGCCGTCTGCGGCGTTGGATAGGATACGTGCGCTTCGGTCTTGGGGCGCCATCCCTCGGGACGAGGAGGCGGTCATTCGGCTCGCCCCGGGAAGATATGTATTGCATGAAGCCCTTCGGCTGTCTTCGGAGGACTCGAACATCCGGTTTGAGGGAGCGGCGTCTGGGCGGACCGAATTCTCTGGCGGGGTGGAGCTCGCGCGCTTCAGGCCTTGCCCCGATGGCATCTGGCGGGTGCCGGTCCCTGCGGACATGCGGATAGACCAGCTCTGGGTAGGCGGTGCGCGTGCGCAGAGGGCGGTCAGCCCGAACGGGAGCGTAGAGTACCATCACATCCGCTACAACCTTGCGGAATCGAACGCCTGCCTGATCGCGGAGTCGGACGCGCCGCTGCTGCGGCAGCTGTCCGCCCTTTCGGAAGGCGAGCTGACGAACGTCGCCGTGCACGTCTACTATGCGTGGGACACGGAATGGCTGCGCCCGAATCGGGCGGACCCCGGATCAGGGCTTCTCGGCTTCACGGCCAAGGCCGGGCGCGACTTCTTCCTGTGGAAGAAATGGCTGCCCCGGTTCAAGGTGGAGAACTTCCGCGCGGCGCTTGACGCGCCCGGCGAATGGTATCATGACCGTGACAATGGCGAGCTGCTGTACATCCCGCGCGCGGGCGAGGACCCCGCGACGGCCGTTCCGTTTGTGCCGGTGACGGTACGGCTTGTCGAGATCGCGGGTGGAGACAGGGAGGAGACGCTCGTCAGGAACGTGACCTTCTCTCGGATTGCATTCTCTGGACAGGCGTGGCGAATGCCCGATTCCTTCTTCCCGCACCAGGCCGCCAAGAACATCGGCGCCGCAATAGAGGTGTCGAACGCGCGCGCGGTCTCATTCGACCGCTGCTCGTTTGAGCGGACCTCGACATACGCCGTCGCGTTCGGCGGCAACTGCCGCGATTCCGGCGTTACGGACTCGCTCTTCACCGACCTTGGCGCGGGCGCGGTGCGGATCGGCACGTTCAAGCGCACGACCGATGTCCCGGCGGACAGGTTCACCGGCGCGATCACGGTGGACAACAACATCATCGTCGGCGGCGGGCGCCTGTTCCCCGAGGCGGTGGGCGTGCAGATCGCCTACGCGGCGGATTGCCGCGTCACGCACAACGAGATCGCCGACCTTTACTATACGGGCATCTCCATCGGGTGGGGGTGGAGCTATACGCCTACGCAGAACCGGAACAACCTCATCGCATACAACCATATCCACGACCTTGGCAAGGGCGTCCTTTGCGACATGGGCGGAATCTACAACCTGAGCGAGGCGTGGGGCACAAGGATCGAGGGGAACGTCATCCATCACGTCCGGAGCTATCTGTATACCGGCTCGGGCGGCACGGGCATCTACATGGACGAGGCGAGCAGCGGCGTATCGATCGTCTCGAACCTCGTCTACGACACGCGCTCGGGCGCGGCCCACCAGCACTACGGGAAGGACAACGTATTTGCCAACAACATCTTCGCCTACGTCCTTGACGGCTGCTCCGTGGTCACGCGAGTGCGAAAGGAGCCGCACAGGTCGTTCTCTTTCAGGAACAACATCGTCGCCTGGAACGCGGGATGCGATGCCATCAAGGTCGGCCTCACCAAGAAGGGCATAGACTTCGGCGGCAACGTCTACTGGTCGGCGTCCGGGAAGGGCGCCCCGGTGTTCGACGGCCTTGATTTCGAGACATGGATGAAGGACGGTGGAGACAGGGGGTCTATATTCGCCGATCCCAAGTTCCGCGATCCGGCCAACGGAGATTTCGCCGTCGCGCCCGACTCTCCGGCGCTGTCCGTCGGGTTCGTGCCGTGGGGCATCTCGAAGGCGGGAGTCCGCGGCGAGGCCTGGCGGCAGAGGGCGAAGTCGTTCGCCATGGTTCCGGACGTGGAAATCCCGGAGCCGGAGCGATACCGCGGGCTGCCGCGATGGAGGTGCGGCTTTGACGATGCGCCGATAGGCTCCGCGCCAAAATTCCCGCTTCGGAAAAGCAAGGGCCCGATCGCCGTCGTGGCCGACGCGACGGCAAAGGGGGGGCAGGCGTTGAGGATTGCCGACTCGAAGGCGACGCCTGGGTTTGACCCGTACGTCTACTGCACGATCCCATACGCCGAGCGGCGGCTTGTGTTCGCGTACTCCGTCAAGTATGCGGAGGACGCCGATTTCGTCCAGGAATGGCGCGAGCACAAGCAGAAGTGCAGGAACGGCGAATATGCGACGGGCATGTGGATCCGGGCGAACGCTCGCTCGTTTGTCGTATCCGGATCAGCCGAGGACGGGAGTGGCGGATATGCCGGGAAGGACTTCACATTGTCCTCCGCCCGCGTCGGCCAGTGGCTGCGATGCAAGATCGAGATGCGCTTCAGGCCCGGCGAGCGTGCGAGGTGCGCAGTGACCCTCGAGAACGAAAGCGGCGAGACTTCCACTACGGGAGAGTTCTTCGCGTTGGATGAGTTCGACAGGCCGAACTGGACGGCGTTCTTCGCCTGGGGCGGGCATGACACGGATTACCTGCTGGATGAGATGGAGTATTCGGCGGAATGACGGGAGGGGGAAGTCTATGAGAGGAAAGTCGGTTGTTCTCCTTGGGATCGTCTGCGTTGGCTTGAGCGCCGCTGCGGAGCCTTTCACGGTTAGGGGAGGGGACGTGGAGCTCGGCTTCCGCGGCGGCGATTGCGGGTCGCTTCGGGAGACTGCGAGCGGCCGCGAGCTGCTGCGCGAGCCATCACCATGGGCGTCGTATGTCACGGCGGACGGGAAGACCGTTCGGTCAAGCGACGTCTCGCGTGGTGCGGACGGCTCCCTCGTCATTTCCTTCAGGGACGGGGCGCGCCTCGTCGAGCGGGTTGAGGAAACTGCGTTTGGGCTGGAGTTCTCGGTGGAGGAGTTCACGGCGGCAGGTTGCCGGTCGGTCACGCTCGCTTGCCTGCGGCCGGCATGCCGCTCCTACGTCGGCGGGATGGCGAACGCCGCCTCCGATGACGACAGCGCGGTCGCGCTGAGGGCGTTTGACTACGAGGGCGAGATGAAGGCCTCCAAGGACAGCCTGTGCGTCCGTGTCGACGGACGGTTCCCAGTCAAGGGCAGGCGCTTCGCGCTGATCGCGGGGCCGCGCCGTGGCTTTGTCGAGAAGCTCCGCGAAGCCGTAAGGGCCTCCGGCCTCGTCTATTCGGAGGCGGGCGGGCCGTGGTCGCTCGGCTCCCGGCAGACGCGCCAGTCCTACATGTTCGCGAACATGTTCGGCAAGTCCGTTGACGCATGGATAGATGCCGCCGTGCGCGCTGGCGTTTCGATTGTCCACCTGCACTCATGGCACGACACTCTCGGCCATTACGACGTGAATCCGGTGAAGTACCCCGGAGGGATCGCGGAAATGAAGTCGGTGGCGGATAAGGTGCGCGCGGCGGGGATGAACGTCTCGATGCACACGCTTACCGCCTGCATTGACTTCCGCGATTCGTGGGTCACGCCGGTGGCGCACTCGAACCTGGTTGCGACATACGCCTATACGCTGGCTTGTCCGCTTACGGAGGATTCCGCGGAGGTGGTGGTCAATGAGATGCCGGGCCCGAAGCACGATGTGGTCATGACCTACTCGTCCAACGGCAACGCCATCGAGATCGATGGCGAGATCGTGGTCTACACGGGCATACGCCGCGAGAAGCCGTACGCCTTCACCGGCATAACCCGGGGAGCGTACAAGACGAATGTGCGGGACCATGCCGCCGGGGCCCGTGCGAAGTACCTCCAGCAGCGGTACTTCGCCTTCTACCCGGAAGTGGACTCCCCGCTCGCCGACGAACTCGCAGACCGCATCGCCCGCGTCTACAACGCCATCGGCGCCGACATGATATACCTCGACGGATCCGAGGGCATGCGGGATCCTTACGCAATCGCGAAGATGGGCGCGAAGATCGCGGCCCGCCTTGACGGACGGCGGAATCCGCCGCGCATCGAGATGAGCTGCTCGCCGCCGCACTTCTATCCGTTCCGCTCGACGATCGGCGCGTGGGACAACGTGGTGTTCGGGGCGAAGCCGTTCGAGGCGTATCACATCCGCGCCAACGAAGCGGGCGGAAGGAAGTCGAACTTCATCGAGACGCAGATGGGCTGGTGGCAGCCACAGATGCCGAGGAAGGGGGCGCGCTGCCGCTTCCCTGACGAGACGGAGTACTTTGCCGCGAAGAACGCCGGCGCGGATTCCGCGATGTCCCTGCAGGGGCTCAACGCCAACAGCGGCTTCCTGCCGGCGCTCCAGGAAAAGGCCCTCACGAAGATCGGCTGGTACGAGCGCTTCCGCCTGGCGCGCGCATTCTCCGATGACGTGATGGGCGATCTCGCGGACCTCGGGAAGGAGGGACTCCTTGAGCAGGGTGGCAAGGGCGAATGGACGTACACGCCGATGGAGACCTGTGTGCATCGGGTGCGGGGCGACGGCGTAGGCGACAGGTGGAATGTGGAAGTCGCTTCGCCCGGCGCCGCGGATATCCGCATCGAGGCCCTGAGCAACCTCTCTATCTACGAGAGCCCCGCCGCGAAGAGCGTGTTCGGCGTCGCATCCCTTGCGCAGTTCAAGCCGGTGGCCGCAAAAGGCGTGAGGCTTTCGGCTGTAGCCGTTGACGATCCGGAGCGCGGCCGCGTGACGCGGTTTACGGCCGTCAACGATTCCGGCCGGCGCCGTGGCGCCTGGGCGAGGATGGAGCGGACGTTTGACGGGCCTGAGTACCTGGACCTTGACGGGGCCGACGGCGTTGGCCTCTGGGTCAAGGGGGACGGTTCGGGAGCGATGCTCGACGTTCAGCTGCAGAACCCGCGCGAGCATGCGGCCTGTCGGGCGGATCACCTCGTGAAGATCGACTTCAAGGGCTGGAGGTACGTCGAGCTCCCGTTCCGGGAGCGCGATGTAGACGCATACCTGAAGCACGAATGGCCGTTCGGGATCGGCAACCCCGAGTACATGAACCTGCTGCGACCCAAGTTCGTGTCGGCGGTGCGCATCTTCCTGAACGAGATACCCGTCGCCGGGGTCGAGGGCGTGCTTGACGCCAATTCGGAGGATGCGGGGTCCCGTCCGCCGAGCTTGGACGTGTCGGTCTCGGACGTCAAGGCCCTGGCGCTCCGCGAGACCGTGAGCGAGGACGTGGCTCTGAAGGTAAATGGCGAGAGGATCCCCGTGCCGTTCGAGCTTGCGGCGGGCGACTGGGCGGAACTGAAGGGCGGCGTATGGAGCCACTATGACGAAAAGGGAGGCTTCAAGGGACGCGCGAAAGGCCCGGACGTGGCTCTGAAGGCCGGCGGGAACGCCTGCTCATACGTCGCAAGGGCTTCCGTCCGGGCGGCGGCCCGCGCGGAAGTGACGTTCTTCGTACGGGGCAGGCCGCGCCCGGCGCTGAAGCCACTTACGGACGAGATGAGGAAGTCCCTTGCCTGGGAGGCTGAGATGCCTGCCGAGTGGGCTCCGTCGAAAGGGGCGGACGCCTTGCCGCCGGTGAAGGTGCGACCTGGCGAGGACGCCCGTCTCGAGGCGACCATTCGCGGCCCTGTGAAGGATGCCGTGCTGAAGGTCAAGAGGTTCTTCGGCTGGCATGAGTGGAGGATTGGGACGGTAGGGCCGGGACAGGCGAGGAAGTTCACCGACGGGCCGACGGTCGACGGCGTTCGCGAGCTGCGGCTCGAATCCTCCGACCCGGCGAACGCCGATGCGTTCGTGGAGATCGTCAAGCGATACGTCGACTGATGCGCACATAAAGGCCTAACGAAAGGAATCGGACAGATGAATCAGAATCGCAGGGAGTTTCTCGGGGGAACGGCCTGGCTTAGCCTGGCCGCAGCGGCCGCCGGCTGCATGGGCACTCGCATGAACCGTGGAGGCGGCGGGACCATGAGCCATTTCAGGACCAAGCCGATGGACAGGATTCGGGTCGGCATCGTCGGGCTCGGAGACCGGGGGCGTCCCGCCGTACACCGCATCGCCCTGATCCCGGGCTGCGTGGTCACGGCGCTGTGCGACCTTGACCATGGGCGGGTGTCGGATTGCCAGAGGTGGCTCCATGAGCGCGGGCGGCCAAAGGCGGCAGAGTACGTCGGGCCTGAGGCCTACAAGCGGCTGTGCGATTCCGACGGCGTAGACGTCGTGTACAACGTGACTCCGATCGACCTGCACAGGCCCATCAGCTGCTATGCGATGAAGGCGGGGAAGCATACGCTGCTGGAGGTGTGCGGCTGCTCGACGACCGAAGAGTGCTGGGAGTTCGTGGAGACGTGCGAGGCGACGCGCCGCCACTGCATGATGCTCGAGAACTGCTGCTACGGCGAATACGAGCTCCTGCAGCTGAACCTTGTCAGGCAGGGCCTTCTTGGCGACATAGTCCATGCCGAGGCGGGATACATCCACGACTGCCGCGAGTACAAGTTCAAGCAGGCTTCCGAGCATAACGCCTGGCGCTTGCGGCGGGCGCTCGAGCACAAGGGCAACCAGTATCCCACGCACGGCCTCGGCCCGGTGGCGCTCGCGATGAACATCAACCGCGGGGACCGGTTTGACTACCTGACCGCCATCGAGTCGCGTCCCGCCGCACTGGGGGAATTCGCGAAGGCAAAGTTCCCGGCGGACTCCTGGCAGAACAAGCTGAAGTATTCCGCCGGCGACATGAGCATCACGAACATACGGACGGTCAATGGCGCCACGATCACCCTGCAGTATGACGTGGTGTCTCCCCGCCCGTACAGCCGCATAAACATGTTGAGCGGCACCAAGGGAATCTCGATGAGCTATCCGCGCTTCAACGTCGCCTTCGAGAAGCAGGTCGGGGACAACGGGGCGCATCGCTATTTCGATGACGCGAAGGCGGCGGAGATCCGCGAGGCCTACAGGCATCCGCTGTGGAAGGAGGCAGGTAAGGTCGCGGCAAGGCTCGGCGGACATGGCGGCATGGACTTCATCATGGACCTGCGGTGGGCGTATTGCCTGCAAAACGGACTGCCGCTTGACATGGACGTCTACGACCTCGCGGCTTGGTCGTCTATCTTCCAGCTGTCGGAGATGTCCGTAAATGGCCGGTCGAAGGTGATTGACGTCCCTGATTTCACCCGTGGCGGATGGAGGACGGCGCGCGCCGCCGACATCGGCGGCGTGGACCTGAAGAAAATGGGGTTGGACGACACGAAGATCGAAAAGGACTCTTCTCAATTGAACGTATAGATTACAGAGGAGGTTGCGATGAACAGACATCTGAATGACAGATCCGTGCTTTCATTCATAGCCGTGTGCAGCGCCTTGGCGTACGCTTCACATGCGACGGATGGAGTATGGGAACGGACGGGCTCTAACACGCCGGAAACGGCCTATCTCTGGAACGCGGAGGGCAACTGGGCGGGCGGCAACGTGCCGGCCGACGGCGCGTCGGTCGCCGATTTCTTTACGGTGCCCGACGCATCGTCGACTCGCTACGTCTATCTGCCAGGCGACCTGTCGCTGAAGTCCGTCAAGTACGGCTCGGCAAGCGGAAGCCTTCGGCTGATCGGCGACGGATGCATAGACCTTTACGATGATGGACTGGACAAGACGACGGGCCAGATCACCGACTATCTGCGCGTCTATTCGGACGTTCGCGTCATGAGCAAGAATCCGTTTGTCCAGTTCAAGGCGTCGGAACTGTGCGGGGATCTCCGCTCGAGCTCTACAAAGATCGTCCTGGGGTCGGGGCCGTTCATCCACAGGCTGGACCTCTATGCCAACAAGGCGGGCGGCAATCGCATCTCGCCCATGGGGGAAGCCTTTGTTCTCTCACAGTCTTTCGGGGCGTTGCGCATCCGCTGCCCGGAAAGCTCTGCCACGAACAACGTCTCATCCTGGACGCTGGCGGCGAACAGCCGCATCGCAAGGCGCGTGGGCGGCGGGGATCACGCGCTTCCCGTCGGGACATTCGTGTCGGCCTCGAACGGGGCGTTGCCGGACGGTTGCTTCCTGAAGCGAATCTATGACCGCGATCTCATCGAGCTGAGCGAAGCGGCGACGGCTGACGGCGAGACGGGCTTAACTTTTGCGGCGCTCTCGCAGAAATACGAGCAGTCTATTGTGGGTTTGGAATCAATGGGGACGGCTTACCCGGTAACCATCATGCTTTCCATGTATCGGGAAGAGGATGAGGCTCGCCTGTCGCTCGGCTACCTTGACCGCATGAAGCCTCCTGTCAGCGAGGACCGCGGAGTTGTCTTCGACTCGGAGACGGCGTATCCCGGAACCATCGTCCTCGAGGCCGTGAGTTGCCGGCAGCCTGTTGTCCTGAAGAACTGCCATATTGAGTTTTCGGGGGAGGGATTGGTGAATCCGGCCTACGTGCGGCATTATTCGCCGGAGTCGTATTCCCGCATGACGGTGACGAACGGTCTGTCGGCCAGCATAACCTGCCTCTCGAATGTCGTGGGGCGGCTGGTAAAGGACGGCGCGGGCATCCTGTCCGTGACGCTGCCGCATTCGCTCACCGAAGCGGGGGATATCGTCAATACGGGCACAGTCAGAGTAGAGGACGGCATCCTCCGGATCCTCGCCGACGACAATGGGACGGAACCCGCCGTCAAGAACATGGAGATAGGCGCGAAGGGGGAGGTCCGCCTTGCCGATGGGGTTGTCCTTACGGTCGGCCGCCTCACCGCCGAATCCGGGGCTGTCGTCTCCGGCAAGGGTGTCATCATGCTGGCGGGCATCCAGGACGTGGACGGCGTAATCCTGAGGGATGGCGCGCGCATCGAGACGGACCTGGGCGTCAAGAGCCGTGAGCGCGTCGTGACCTCCGTCGAGGCGAAAGTAGTCGGGACTCCGGCGTTCTGGGTCGATGCGAGCAAGGCATCGACGATGGAGATCGAGGCGGATGGCGATGACAGGCGCGTCAAGGCCTGGCACGACTGCCGCGAGAATGAGGCGGACTTCGCCACGCCGAGGTATCTGTTCGCCACTAACGTGGCCGACGTCAGCCCGAAGCTGATCAAGAATGACAGGGGAGAGGACTATGCGGTTGATTTCGCCTTCCATGAGGCATCGGAATCTGAGATCGAGAAGACTGAGGCGCTCGTCTGGAGCGCGCCGGTATCGAACATCAAGGCGGTGTTCAAGGTGCTGGATCCGTTGACTCGCGGCGGCACGTGCGTGTTGGGGCAGACGAAGCGCCTTTCAAGCCATTCGGGCGCGATGCGGCGCACGCAGTACCCCCACATTGACGGCGGTGCGCACATTCTCCATTCGTCAGCAGGGGCGCGGAAGTGCGTCAACTTCCTGAACGGTGAGCGTGTGACGCGGTGGTCCGGTCCGGAGCCGGGCTATCCGGTCCAGACGTACACCTACAGTGGTAAGACGTTTACGCGTTGCGTCCTGCACGAGATATGGAACACGAACGGTGTTGACCTGGCGGCGGATGCCTTCGGCTATTCGTGCTACACGAAGAACGCGAACGGCATCGATCGCATTTGCGAGTGCCTGGTATACACGAATGAACTGACGTACGCCGAGCGTCTGCAGGTAGCCGAGTACCTGACGCGGAAATGGTGCGGCGGCGAGGCGACATACGATCGCTTCGGCGGAGTCTCCGGACGCATTGGCGCACTGAATGGAGGCGGTGGCTATCACGTCGGCGCGGAGGGCTACGCGGTCGTGGACAGGGTCGGCGGCTCCGGTACGTTCACGAAGACCGGCGCCGGCGCCATGTACGTGGATGACCTGGTCGCGCCGGAGCTTGGCCTTAAGGTCGCCGGCGGCACGTTGACGATCCGCTCCGTTTCCGTAGCGAGGGAGAGCCTGCCGCAGGGTGCGTACCTGCACCTCGACGCCTCAGACGCGGAGACTATTGCCGATGCGGGCGACGGTGTCGCCGAATGGCGCGATTGGCGCGGCGCGGATCATCCGGCGGCGACACCGAAATTCAAGAAGCCCGCAGTCAAGTCCGTAGCGGAGCTTGGTGGCAGGAACGTTGTTGACTTCGGCGACTTCCACATGTATGACTCATCGACGAGAACCGAAGGGAAGGGGCTTCAGTTCGCTGCCCTGGACGAGACGCGGTCGGTTTTCTTCGTCTACGGCAGCGCCCGCGGCGGCGGCAACCTGATCGGCGGCAGTGAAGGGGATTGGTACTCGGCCGGCCTGTTTCGCGGGGAGGGCGGGGAGTACGGTGCGAATCCGTCGTCGCCGCTGATCTCGACCGTCTCATCTGTGCCGCGCTACGTCCGCCTTGAGGCGGGATCCAGCCGCGACTTCGGCGGCTCTCGCTTCCGCCGTGACGGGGTGGCGTTCCGCACCGGCTCGGATGGCTTCGGCGGAAAGTACGAGGTGATTTCGCTGGTGACTCCGGACGCGTACGTCTCAAGCGCGCTTTCGCTGAACCACTACGCAAAGTACACCGGCGGACAGGACATCGGCGAAGCGATAGTCTACGAGCGCGCCCTCTCGGAGGAGAGCGTGAAGTTCATCGAGGCGTATCTGCGCAACAAGTGGTTCGGCGATCCGCTTCCATGCGGCTACAGGCGGGCCCGCGTGGCGTCCCTCGACGTCGCGGAGGGGGCGACGGTGACCCTGTGCGGGAATGCGCCGTTGACGGTCGGGACGATATCTGGCGCAGGAGTTGTCGATGGAGCCGTTTCGTTGGATGGCGGCGAACTGACCGTGACGGTCCCAGACGACGGCTCCGTGCCCACGCTGACGCTCGGTGCGGTCAGACTGGACGATGCGGTGACCGTGCGGTTCTGCGGCGCGGTCAAGAAGCTTGCGGTCGGAGAGCATGTGCTAATCGTCTCCGCGTCCATCAGGGCCGGGGATCCCGTCTCATGGCCCGTAGATGGGCTTCCCGTGAACCGCCGGTGCGTGCTCAGGGCCGTTGACGGGGCTCTCGTCGCTCAGGTATGTAAGGCCGGCATGGTCGTTCATGTCAGGTAGGGATTTGTCCGATAGGCTAACGGTCATCGCGGCTCCTGGCAGCGGAATCCATCATGTCGTTGCGTGGCACGGCCAAATGGATGCCATATACCCGTGGACTAATGAGGCGTAACTCTCCATTGATATGATGGCGCAGTTGCGCTACAATGGCCTCATTTCCGTAATCACACTTTGGTTCGGGTTCTGTCTTTAGGAAGCGAAAATGCGCGTGGCCATTATGTCGGATGCGATTGCATGCGCCTTTGCCGCATCGCTATGCGTGTCGATGATAAGTATGAAAGTCTGTATGAATGCCGGCGAAACGGAAAATGGTATACTATCGCCAAATGAAAGAAGTTAGGAATGAACTCGAACGAAGTGAAACAGCGCATCTCCAAAGGCATGGGGGGAAGTTGTCGCTTCATTGATGGACATGGGCTTGTGCTGAAGTAGGTGGAGACATGGCTTGGACGCACATAGACCTTTTGCCGGCATTGGAGGCTTTCGCCTGGCCGCGATGCGCAACGGCGGCCGCTGCATCGGCTACAGCGAGATATCCCCGTCCGCCGGGGAGCTGCGCTCGGTGCGCTACCGCTTCCATGGGCGCGAGCGCTCGGCGGCGACGGGTCTCGTCAACTTCCGCATGCGGTGGTACGACCCCGTGACGGGCCGATGGCTATTATGGTCGCGATAGGAGCGTGGTAGGAGTGTCTATGAATTGGATAATATGGTTTATTGTTTGGATTCTTTGCTGGAGTGGGGCTATGTTTGTCTCTAAAACCCTACGCCGCATGTTTGCTGAGATTAGGCAAAAGACAAATGGACTGGATATTAGGACCATTGAAGACATTAAGCGTGCGGGACGGGGTTGTTACTTTAGATATATGGTCGCATTGACATTTAATCTATTGCTGCTTGCGACGCCAATAGTCTGGTTGCTGATTATGGCGTTCATTAAAATTCTTGATTAGACGGTCCAAAAGATGCAATTGGATGGATATCTAAAGGCGAAGGATCGTGTGGCGGATGCCATCGTTGATGATTGTGCCGTCATGGATATTCTTGAATCCCAATGAAAGTTGACATGCATAATGGAAATTACGTTGCCATGGAAAAGAATCTGCGTATCGCATCTGCCATAATCCGCTTCGACAGGGTGCCTGCCGATGTCGGTTCAGTCTTGTTTGAGCGAATTCAGGTTTCACCAGACGAGGATTTGTTGGTGTACGAACGCCCATTCCCGAAAAACATTAGCGTAAAAGGGTTTTACGGTCGATTCCGGACGGCGTGTAACGGGGCTGTGGGCAGGGAATTGAAGAGGCTTGCGGCCAGGGGCCTTAAGCCTGTACTGAAGATAGACTATTCATCTCGCCAGTTGGATTACTTGAGTGTCACGATTGGAAGGGCTTCGATTCTTAAATTGGCCAAGCAGGGACGGGCATTCCGTTTGTCTTTCCCGTCTCAGTCTGGCGGGATTGATTGGATCATGACGATACATAGAGAGATGTTTGCATTGCTTGCAAGTTATGGGTTTTCGTTGGAAATATGAGGACAGGGTTTCGTCGATGTCCCTATGGAAGACTTGGTCAAATGAAAAGTAATTTGTTTATGGTTTTTACTGCGTTGTCGTTGCTTGTCAATATTGGAGCCGCATATATTTGGTGCCAATGGTTTTTGCAGACATATGTGGTTCACGATCAGATACGGAAATTTGGCGAAGAGGTTCAGGGGCAGATCAGTGCTACAGGGTTTCATGTCGTTTACGCAGACAAGGACTATTGCATTGCGAGGAAAGATGATGGCGCGTGGTTTTTCCATTCTAGGTCGGCAGATGAAGTTG
The DNA here is from genome assembly GCA_934667425.1 of uncultured Kiritimatiellota bacterium. Taxonomy (GTDB): domain Bacteria; phylum Verrucomicrobiota; class Kiritimatiellia; order RFP12; family UBA1067; genus UBA1731. The sequence goes on from CAKULV010000008.1 coordinate 54,829, forward strand.
TCGCGTTTGCGGCGATGAAAGAAAAAGACAATAATATGGGCACTGCGCATAATCGGATGCAGTATCTGCTGTCCGCGCACAAGTTCTTTGCTGGATGGAAGAGAGGGTCTGACATATGTGAAGATGTGGTATTGCAATATAACGATACTTGCAAGTTCACTGATCGGCAAGGAGTTGGCGAAATGATGTCTGAATGTCGTGATGACCGCCTGTTTTGGACAGATCGTGCAACACGTGACGCCGAAGGTGGCACTCCATCCAAGGCGGGTACAGGTGCTTTGCGATGAGAATTTCTATGTTGGTGTGCATAGTGTCGTTGGCCTCCAATGCATGGCTGGGCCGGTTGGCATGGAAGTTCTACAGGGAGAAATCCGTGGATAAGGGAGACTGCCTGTCGTCAATCGGGCTGTCGTGCGTATGCTGCCGTGGTGTCATGAGGCTCTATGAGAGGAAGTGCTTCGGGGGCGGGGTCGAGTCGATGGCGGCACTCTCGAACGGAAAGACATATGGGGACGTCACTTTGCTCTATGGGCTGCCGGTGCCGGGCGATGCCGGCAGCCATCGCCTCCGCATCGCACTCGCATGCGGAAACCGGCTGTTCATCAGCTACGTCATCGACGACATGGGCAGATGTGTGTCGATGCTGCTCCAGGGGAAGGACTCGAAGCTGCTCTATTTCCCTCGCGCAGACGAGGCTCCCGTCGAGTTTCCGCATGTGCCAATGCCGAACTTTTTCCGCCAGAGGGATGTGTTGCGCATTGTGGACGGCGTGAATGGAGGAAGGTAGGGTGAAGGGATGAAAATGAGATTGACGCCGCTGCAAACGCTTGTTGCGCTGTCCATGGCGGCGAACGTGGTTTTGGCGGTCATGTGCGGACGCTGGATCTATGCCAATGCGCGGGCCATCTGCCAAATGGAGGAGGTCGCCTCTGGCATTGGCATGGAACGCCGGTTCGGCCTGCTTGGAGGCGGAATGGACGTGCATGGCTTCAGGGTCGGCGACGACATGGCCGTACTGATGAAGGCTCCCAGCGGCCATCTGTCGTTCGTCAGCAGGGAGCATGGGACAGGAAGGCAGTTCACGCTCCTGAACGGGTTATTGGAGGCCAGATGGACTGTTGATGGAGAAAGGCGCATCGGCCTGAAGGTCACGCACGACGGAAAGCCATTGAAGTTGCCGGACGGATGGCTAAAGGAGGAAAAGGGGATCCCTGATGGCGAATCGGCATTTTAGGGCATTGTCGGCAGCCGCTCTTGCCGGCGCGGCCATCTGCCTGTCGTGGTGGCTCTGCGACTTCGCCGTCCAGGTCGCGTCTTCCCTCAGCCTCCTGAAGCGCCTCGCGGACGACCCGAAGGAGAACGCCGTCGTGCGAAAGTCCGCATCCCATGCCCTGCGGACATTGGAGGGATGATGAATGTCGTGGCTTCAGGATGTCGCCTCGAATGGGACGGTTGCGGCACCTGAAATTTTGATATAATCTCCCGTGTATTCCGCTTTTCAGGAGCAAACAAGATGTTTGAGCCACTGCCCTTTGAAAGAATCAAGCACGTCTACCGTTGCGATGAATTCAGTGAATTGCTGAAAGATGCGGTTCGCTTCTTTCATGGAACACCTGTTTGCAAGTTTCCGCCTGACGCGAAGTTTTCGGGAGCTGGCGTCTATGCACTGTATTATATCGGAAAGACTGGGCTTTACGGAAAGTTCGGGCAGGAAATCAACCGAGAAGAGTATCGCTTGCCTATCTACATCGGAAAGGCTGAACCGTCAGGTTGGCGACAGAGCCGAACGACTGGGACTGAAAAGGCCATTAGCAAACTCTTTGAGCGCCTGGTTCAACATTCGCGAAGCGTGGCGAGCGCGAAAAATCTCAAGTTGGAGGACTTTGCCTGTCGGTTGATGATCCTTGAAGGCCCTGTAGTGGCGATGATTGCTTCGGTGGAGGCAGCGCTCATTGCCATGCATCGGCCATTGTGGAACAGCGTAATAGACGGGTTTGGCGACCACAATCCCGGCAAGAAGAGATTCACGGGCATGATTACGCAATGGGATGCCCTGCATCCAGGCCGTGCGTGGGCGAAAAAGATGTCGGGCGAAATTCCGGACGTCAAGCTTCTGAATCGACGAGTCAAGGACTATTTGGTCGGTATGCGATGAGAAGTCTGGAGTTGTTCAGCGGGTGCGGAGGTCTGGCGAAGGGTCTTGAGTTGGCGGGGTTTGAACACCGCGCTTTCGTCGAGGTCAACAAGTGGGCGTGCAAAAGTCTGCGTGCGAACTTCGATCCGGCGCTTGTGCATGAGGTTGACGTTCGCGCTTTTGACTTTAACTCTGTTGGCACTGTGGACCTGATTGCCGGTGGTCCGCCGTGTCAGCCGTTTTCTCTCGGAGGGCTGTCGCGCGCGGATGAGGATTCGAGAGACATGTTTCCACAGGCCATTCGGGCGATCCACGAGTTGATGCCGAAGGGGTTCATCTTCGAGAACGTCAAAGGTCTGCTGAGAAAAGGTTTTTCCGATTATTTTGAATACATCATTCTGCGCCTGACTTTTCCGGAGCAGGTTCCGCCTGTTGGACAGGGCTGGCGTGAACATCTGACCGAACTGCGCAGCGTGAAGTTCTCCTCTTACGGGGGGCTGAAATACGATGTGCAGTATCGACTGCTCAATGCCGTCGACTATGGCGTACCGCAAAGGCGCGAGCGCGTGTTCATTGTCGGTCTTCGAAACGACCTTGAACTGAAATGGGAATGGCCGACAAAAGTTTCAGGGCGGACGACGATTGCGGATGTCATCGGACGGTTGCCGGATGCGCGACGCGACAACGGCTTGGGCGACCATGTGTTTGTCGATGGCGCACGGGAATATCCCGGGCATACGGGAAGCGACTATGACAAGCCCAGCAAGACCATCAAGGCCGGTGCACATGGTGTTCCAGGCGGAGAGAACATGATCCGGTTTCCAGACGGGTCATTGCGGTACATGACCGTCCATGAGGCCAAGCTCATCCAGACGTTTCCTGGCGATTACCGGATTTGTGGATCATGGGGCGAGGCCCTGCGGCAGATCGGCAATGCCGTCCCCGTGCAATTGGCGCGGCTTATGGGCGAGCAGATGAAACGGACGCTTGACGCGGGCACACAAAGGGGAGCCAGGCGTAGGAACGGGCGGAATCCAGGCCTGTTACGCTTCGGTGTTGCATGAGTAATGAAAGATGCTTGCGCTGTGGTTCGGCGTATGGCTGGAGAGCCTGTCTTGAGACCGCCGAAACGCACGGTGTCTTCAGTGGATAGATGCCACCACGCCCCAAACGAGATGGCGGCGACGCGGTGCCGTCAGATATCGTACGTCTGCTGCATTTAGTGATTAAATTTGATCTTGATATGATTGTTTCGAATTGGTACATATGTGTCTCGATTCTCGTTCTGCTGTTCTTGCTTTCAAAGCCGTTTGTTTGGTTTTGCCGAAAATCGGCTTATTGGGGACGTACCAAACTGTCCGAAGAGGAGATCGAACGGCTTTTTGGAGACGACGAAAAATCAATGTTGGCACTGCGCTTCCTTGCTAAGGCATATGATGTGCCACTTGGATTTCTTCGCCCAGATGATGTTTTCACGAAAGAAGGGCGCCTGTGGAAATATGATTCGTGGACTTATGGCAGAGGGCAGGAAATCATTAGCGATTATCTTCAAAGCAAAGGGCTGACAATAGTTTCCGAGAAATGGACAGTATCTGATTTTGTGAATTGGTATGCAGGGAAAATACCTCATAAGACAAATTGCTGATTTATGACAGTAGTCAACTTAAAAATCAACCATGTCGTCTTGCGGTATGACAATGTGCCGCAAGGCGTGTTGTCTCCAAAAGAGTTTCATCGCACGACTGTTCCGTCGCGGGGGGATGTCGTGTCAAAGGACTTCTTCTGGAACAGAAGCATTACGCCAGAATCGCTTGAGAGGTTCATTGCGAAGGAACTGATTCCTCGATTTGGCGATGATATGCAACGAATGGCAGGTTGTGGGTTGAGGCCTGTTCTCCACGTTGATTATGTGGGCCGTGGAAATGGCGTGTTTTGGGTTTCGTTGGATAGTGCCACAGTCAACCGGTTAGCTAAAGGCGGAAGTGGTATTGACATTAGCATTCGGGGAAAGGAAAAGGAATACGTTGCAGGATTGACGGCTACGAGCCTGCATCATTTGAGTCGCTTCAAATTTTCAATTGAGTTGGCATGAGTCGTAGGGCTCTCGTTTCAGAATGGGAAAGACAATGAAGATTTTTGTGACGAGCGTGGCAATTCTAATGCTATTGTTCGCGGCCATCTATTTATGTCGGTGTCAAGGTTGCAAGCGACAGATTTTAGATGATCAGGTTGATGAACAGCCGCATCTTTCCTCAGAGAAGTCGGGTGTTCCATCCAAACGCCTCTTGCCGCAGTCTGTGGTCAAAGCCGAAAAACGGACGTAGTTGGTGCGGCAGCCGAAAGAGGCCACCTGTCCGCCGCAGGCCGTGCCGATGGCGGCAAAGGAAATGCTACAGTCCGCATCAAAACAAGAGACAGACACCGCCTTGCCATCGTCCGACATCGTGCGGCTGGCGGCGGAGAAGAGCCAGCTGATGGACGACCTATTGGATGAGGAGCCGATCCCGTCGGACTACGGACAGGTGATGGTCGGCCTCTTCCATGGCCTCAGCCAGGACGTCTATACGCGCGACTTCGCCGTCCAGGTCGCGTCTTCCCTCAGCCTACTGAAGCGCCTCGCGGACGACCCGAAGGAGGACGCCGTCGTGCGAAAGTCCGCATCTCATGCCCTGCGGACATTGGATGGACAGTGAATCTGCCCGCCATGATTTTCGCGGAACTGCGCTTGGCGGCGATTAGGGTATGCTATAATCCAACCCAAAACCATGCTGTGCGCAGAATCGGGGAGGTGCGTCGCCTTTCCCACGAGGACAATCGCGCACGCATCGTTTTATGGGGAGGTGTGAATGAGGAAGCTGATTGCAATTGCATTGGTGTTTGGCGCGGCAACGCTTGCGAATGCCGGGAGCTATCTGATATACATAAAGATGCCGGATGGGAAGATCGTCATCCACGAGATGCCGGGAATCCCCGCTCCGGATCCGGCGGGCATGTTTAGGTTCAAGCTCAAGGGCGGCGGGAACGTGATCGTACACGCGTCGAACGTATGGATAGAGGAGAAGAGCGGCAAGGGCCTCAAATAGGCTTCGCCGCTACGCAGCAGAACCGGCAAAACGGAAATGTGGTATAATTGCACCTCTAAAAGAGAGAAGTCCATGACATTAGCAGAACTTGAAGAGAACAGGAAGGCATCGCTGGCCGAGGTTGCGGCGGCAGAGGGCGTTGAGGCTACAGAGGCGCTTCGTGTAAGGTATGTTGGGCGCAATGGTCTGATACCGGCCTTGATAAAGGGCATGAAGGATGTGCCGAAGGAGGAGCGTCCGGCATTCGGCAAGGCCGTACAGGAGTGGAAAAGGGATGTGGAGCAGGCCCTTGCCGCCAAGGGCGCAGGCGCGGCCAAGCCAGTGGCGAGCCAATCCGGCGATGTGGACGTGACACGTCCCGGACTCTGGCCCGAGCTTGGGGTTGCACATCCGATATCCAAGGTGATATCCGAATCGGCTCGCATTTTCTCGCGTCTTGGCTTTACGGTGGCCGACGGGCCCGACATCGAGACCCCCTTCAACAACTTTACGGCCCTCAACACCCCTGCGCACCATCCATCCCAGGATCGGTCGGATACGTTCTGGCTCGCGGCAGACGCGCTTCTGCGTACGCAGACGTCTCCGGTGCAGATCCGCACGATGATGTCCAGCAAGCCGCCGGTTCGCGTGATATGTCCGGGCCGCACATACCGGAGGGATACCACGGACGCCACGCATTCGGCCAATTTCCACCAGATCGAGGGGCTGTATGTGGATGTCAAGCCGGTGTCGCTCGCAGACCTCAAGAGCGTACTCTCGTACTTCGCGAAAGAGATGATGGGAGATGGTGGCGTGCGTTTCCGTCCGCACTTCTTCCCGTTCACAGAGCCGAGCGTCGAGGTGGACTTCCGCTGCCATGTGTGCAAGGGCGTCGGCTGCAAGGTCTGCAAGCAGTCCGGATGGATAGAGATAGCCGGCGCTGGCATGGTCGATCCCCGTGTGTTCAAGCACGTGGGCTGGGAACCGGAATCGGTGTCCGGGTACGCTTTCGGGTTTGGAGTCGAGCGCATTGCCATGATCAAGTACGGCATTCCGGACATCCGCTGGCTGTATGAGAACGATTTGCGCTTCCTGGCGCAGACCGCCTAACGGGGGAGAGTGGGCTTCATGCTCTCGCTTCGGCAAGGACAGAGGCTTGCGCAACAGCTGGCGCCGGCGATGCGCCAGTCGATAAAGGTTCTTGCCATGAATCTGCAGGAACTCCGTCAGGAGATTGTCACGCAGATCGGGCAGAACCCGATGATTGACGAGGTGGAGCATACCCTTGAGGTGCCGATGGATGTTGCCGAGTCCACTGCTTCGGCCAAGGACGAGGCGATCTCTGATGCGATGCCATACGACGAGGCGGCTCCTTCAGTCAACTCCGACGAGGATGCCGCCGAACGTCGGCAGCGCTTTTTCGACAATCAGGTGTGCAAGGAGACCCTCCAGGGGCATCTTGAGCGGCAGCTTGAACTGTCGGACGTCCCGATGGAAAACCGTCCTCTTGCGGAAATGCTGATTGGGCAGCTGGACGACAACGGCTATTTTACCGGTTCACTGCCGGATATTGTGATGGTTTCGGGGACTGATGAGGCCCATGTGCTGAAAGTCCTTTCATGCATACGCAAGCTCGATCCCGCCGGATGCGGATCGAGAAGCCTGAAGGAATGCCTGCTTGCCCAGATGGATAGCCTGGAGGATTCCCCATGGGAGGATGAGGTGCGGCTCCTGATAGAGAACCACCTTGAGGACATCGCTTCAGGCAACGAGGGCAAGATACTGCAATCGCTTGGCATAACGCATGATGAGTACACCAAGGCGCTTGCCGTCCTTCGCACCCTTGAGGCGAAGCCCGGCCGGGCTTACGAGGGGGCGGGCATGGCAAACCGCATAGTGAAGCCCGAAGTCCATGCGGTGCGCGAAGGCGGCAGGTGGGTTGCGGAAGTTGACGGACGCTCCCTGCCGGACATACACATTTCGAAGACGTACCTCAAGATGCTTGAAGACCCGTCCACGCCCAAGGAAGCGAAAGAGTACCTGCGGGAACGACTTGTGGCCGCGCAGCAGCTGATAGATTCCATAGAGCATCGCGAGGAGACGATCCGCAAGATATCGCAGGAGATATTCGACAGGCAGCCGGGCTTTTTCACCGACGGACTAAAGGGCCTTAGGCCGCTCACCATGCTTGAGGTCGCCGAGAAAGTGGGGGTACACCCCACGACCGTTTCCCGGACGGTGAACGACAAGTACGCCTCGACGCCAAGGGGGACGATTGAGCTGCGCCATTTCTTCAAGCAGGGGATAGAGACTTCTGGCGGAGATGTTGTTACCAAAGAGGCGGTTTACGATGACCTTCGGCGTCTGATCGACGAGGAGGACAAGGCACATCCATTCTCGGATGAAGTCCTCTCCGCCAAGCTGAAGGAGCACGGCTATCCGGTAGCGCGCCGCACCGTGGCAAAATACCGGGAAGCCATCGGCATCCCCGGCGCCTCGGAAAGGCACCGCAAGGCTTAAGCTCAGCCTTTTGCGGCGGATGCGGATTCGATCTTGCCGATCAGGGTGTCGCGAAGCTCGTTGAACTCCTGCGAATCCATCTTCTTGTCGTTCCAGTCGATGAACGTCTGCTGCATATCCATGAAGAAGGCACGGGTGGCGTCCTTGTCGGCGAACTTGAAGCTTGAGAGCAGGGCCTTCTCTACGATGTCGAACATCGTCTTCTGCCTCTGGACCGGCGTACTGGCGTCGGAATCTGAAAAGGCGTTCTGCTGCAGATACACGGCATCGAGGAATTCTGCCTTGAGGTATGTCGTGAAATCGTCGAGGGATGTGCCTTCCTCTCCGACGACCTTCATCATCTGCCCGACTTCATTCCCCTTGCGGAGGATGGCGCGGGCCTTCTCCACCCTTGCCTGCTCGATAACAGAGTTGTAGTGGCTCCATGACTCCAGCGGATCGATGGCCGGATATCTGCGGGCATCCGAACGGGCGCGTGAAAGCCCGTGGAAGCCGCCAACGACCTTCAGCGTCGCCTGCGTGACGGGCTCGTCGAAGTTGCCGCCCGCAGGAGAGACGGTGCCGCCAATCGTGATGGATCCGGTCGAGCCGTCTTTCAGCCTCACGCGACCGGCGCGTTCATAGAATGCGGCGATGCGGGATTCGAGATATGCGGGGAACGCCTCCTCTCCGGGAATCTCCTCGAGCCGTCCCGAAAGCTCGCGCATCGCCTGTGCCCAGCGAGATGTGGAATCCGCAAGGACGAGTACGTTAAGCCCCATCTGCCGGAAATATTCGGCAAGAGTCACTGCGGTGTATACGGAGGCCTCTCTGGATGCGACGGGCATTGACGACGTGTTGCATATGATGATGGTGCGCATCATCAGGGATTTTCCCGTCTTGGGATCGGTGATCTGCGGGAACTCCTTCAACGTCTCCACCACCTCGCCTGCGCGTTCGCCGCAAGCCGCAGAGATTACGATATCGACCTTCGCGTAGCGCGCCGTAGTCTGCTGCAGGACGGTCTTCCCTGCGCCGAAAGGGCCGGGGATGCAGTATGTCCCCCCGATTGCCACAGGGAAGAACGTGTCGATCGTCCGCACTGTCGTCTCAAGGGTCTCATGCGGGGCCATGCGTTCGGCAAAGCACTTGACGGGCACCTTTACTGGCCAACGCTGCATCATCTGGACCGGTACGGACCGCGTGTCGTTCGCCTCGGGCGCAAGCGTCGCGATCTGGTCTGTCACGGTGTAGTCCCCCTCCGGGGCAAGGGACTTCACTACATAGGCACCACGCAGGGCAAACGGAACCATGATCTTGTGTCCCGGCATGAATACGCCCTGCTCGTTCGTCTTGTTGTTGAATATGCCTTCGGTGACCCAGCCGAGCTCTTCGCCTGCCGTGACGCGCTGGCCTGTCTTGGCGGTGGGGTGCCAGTCCCACTTGCGGGTTCTGGACAGCCCGGGCATGTACATTCCGCGCTGAAGGAAGAAGCCTGCCTCGTGCGATATCTTGCCGGCTTCGTCCGCGAGTTGGGGAAGGGGATTCTGCAGCCCGTCATACACCTGCGCAAGCATGCCGGGGCCAAGCTCTGCGGCGAGCAGTTCGCCGGTGAATTCCACGTCCCCGTCAACGGCAAGGTCGGTTGTAGAGTCGAAGACCTGCATGTCGCACCTGGAGCCGCGCACCCGCACGATTTCGGCCATGAGCTTCTTGTCGCCCAGCACGGCGTACCCGACTTCGTTCTGCGCCACGGCTCCGGAAAATGCGACCGTGATCATGTTCCCGTTTACTGCGACTATCTTTCCTGTTGCTGCCATGGTAATCCGTTCTCTCTTTGAATGTTGCCTTCTGCTCGGCTCATGCGAGCCGTATGCTTTCCGCCTCGGCGGTAAGCCGCGAGAACACCGCGTTCCCGCCGTCTGCCGACACGCGGTTTCTCCTGATGACGATCTTCAGCCTCAATGCGTACGTCTCAAGCGCACCTTTGGAAAGCGGCGACGCCACGGGCGTGAGTTCGCCGGCTGCATCCCACCATATGCGGTCTATTATCTTTGACCGCTTGAGCGGGTCGCTTTCCTGGAATGCCGCTGCCATTCGGTTCTGCCAATAGATGTCGCACCCCTGGGCGTGGCGGCGATACCTGTCCCCGCCACGCATCGAGGCCATTGCGTTCCTGAGCTGCGTCTCGAGGTCGCGCCATTTCGGCGACCCGGTCCCGGCGACTGCGTCGGGAACGGCGAAGCCCTCCGGCATCAGCGCAAGGAACTCGTCCCATGCGTAAGGGGCTGGACCGTCGAATGAGAGCGGCTTGAGCGAGGCGACTATGTAGTCGATAGGCATCTTGGCGGATCCAGTGGCTTACGATTCAGACATCAGCTTCGCCAAATCAGGACGAAGGCGCTTCGCAAGCTCGGCGGCGATCGTCGCGCCGGTGAAGTCGTGCTCCACGCGCCCGCCATCGAGCCTTACGGTGAAGCCCGAGCCGATGGTCTCGTCAAGCACGACCCTGAAGTTCCCCTTGGCCGCCAGCTGGGCCCTTAGCGATTCTGCGATCTTTGGCCCGGCGACCACTTCTCCATCTCCGGAAATGTCCTTGACTGCCGCACTTGCGATGGCGACGGCCTCTGCGGGCTCCGCAAGCGCGGCCGCGACATTTTCCGTGAGCAGCTTCTCGAGAATGCGCGTCACGGCCCGCTCCACGGAAATAACCGCATCTCGCGCCGCCTGGCGGATCGTCTCCTTCGCTCGCTCGGTGGACTGCTCCGCCTCCGTTTTCGCTGATGCGGCGTATCTTTCGGACTCGATTTTTGCTTCCTTGACGATGGCGGCCGCCTGCGCCTTTGCCGCCGCAATGATCTCCTGTGCCTTCGCTTCGGCCTTTTCGATGCCGTCGCGATTTATCTTCTCAATGAGACTCTGAAGTTCTTCCGCCATTTCGATACCCCGATTAGGAATAAAACGAGCGTTGATTATACTCGTTTGCCTCATTTGGAACAAGCAAAAAAACAGAAAACAGCGGTTCCTGCGGCATTTGGGCAGTCCGTCTTCCTCTTTGATGCCACGACGGTGGATCACCACAGATAACACAGATGCGGCGCAAGCGCCGTCACAGATGGTAAAGGCCGCCTCTTGATTCAAGGGCGATTTCTGATATACTACATAGCCAAACAAGAAAGGAAACTGAAATGATTCTCGAGAAGTTCAAGTTGGACGGCAAGGTGGCGGTGGTTACCGGCGCAGGGCGTGGAATAGGTCAGGCGTATGCGGTCGGTCTCGCGGAGGCGGGAGCGGATGTCGCGGTTGTCGATGTGATCCCCATGGACGATACGATCGCCGCGATCGAGAAGCTCGGCCGCAAGGCCATCGGCATCAAGGCGGACCTTTCAAAGGGCGAGAAGGAAGCCCCGAAGATCATCGCGAAGGTCGTGCGCAGCCTTGGCTCGGTTGATATCCTCGTGAACAACGCCGGAATAATCCGCCGCGAGCCGTTCCTGGAGCACAGCGCCAAGAACTGGAACGACGTGATATCGATCAACCTTTCCACCCCGTTCTTCCTCTCGCAGGCCGCAGCGGCGCAGATGGTCAAACAGGGCAAGGGTGGCAAGATCATAAACATCGGCTCGATGCTGTCGTTCCAGGGCGGCATCCTGATACCAGGCTACGCGGCGGCAAAGGGCGGGATAAAGTCGCTCACGATGCTCATGGCCAACGAGCTGTCCAAGTACGGCATTTGCGTGAACGCGATTGCCCCGGGCTACATCGCCACGGAGAACACGCGTCCAATCCGTGAGGACAAGAAGCGCAACAAGGCGATCCTCGACCGCATTCCGGCGGGGCGTTGGGGTACGCCTGAGGACCTGAAGGGCCTTTGCGTATTCCTCGCATCTCCGGCTTCGGATTACGTGACTGGCTTCATGTATGCCTGCGACGGCGGCTGGCTCGCCCGCTGACGCGATTTGCGGTTTGTGTTTCTCTGAAGGGAGGCGTCTGTGGATTCCATTCTTGGCATGCTGATATTCTGCGCCGGAGGACTCGCCGGCGCCACCTTTCTGCTTCCGGCGCGTGGCGTCAAGGGGTGGGCGTACGAGACTTGGTGGCTCGTCTACGTTTTCGTGGGGCACATCTGCTGCCCCGCTTTGATCTGCTACCTTACAGTTCCAGGCTTCTGGGGCGTGGTGTCGTCCGCCCCCGCGTCCGTCATCGCAAAGTGTGCGGCCTTCGGTGCGCTTTGGGGCATTGGCGGGCTTACGTGGGGGCTGATGGTGCGGTATCTCGGGATCGGCCTGGGCCTTGCGATCGGGTGCGGGCTGTGCGCCGCAACCGGGACGATCCTTCCGCCAATAATGAACGGGCAGACGGCGTCGCTCCTGTTCGACGCCTCCGGCGCACTCGTTGCCGGCAAGGTGATCGTGATCCTTGGCGTGATCGGTTCGCTCGCCGGAATCGGGTTCGTTGGGTTTGCGGGCAAGTGCAAGGAAAACGAGCTGCCGGAGGAGGAGAAGAAGAAGGCCGTCGCCGAGTTCGATTTCAGGAAGGGCATGATTGTCGCGGTGATATCTGGCGTATGCTCCGCGTGCATGAATCTGGGTCTGCAGTCTGGCGGGGTCATCGAGTCGGCAGCCTGCGCCGCAGCGGTCAAGGCCGGGGTCATAGAGGAAGGAGCCCTGTTCCCATGGCAGGGAATGCCGGTCATAATGGTGGTTCTTTGGGGCGGCTTCTCCGTGTCGGCCATCTGGTGCCTCCAGCAGAATTTCGCGCACAAGACGTTCGGCGACTATGCGCGGCCGTCTGTCCGCAACGTGCTGCTGTGTGCGGCCATTGGCGTGTTGTGGGTCATGCAGTTCGTCTGCACGAAGGCGGGCGAACCGCTCATGGGCGACCTCAAGTACATCTCGTTCGCCGTGATGATGGCGTCCACGATCTTCTTCTCCACGCTGATAGGCGTGCTGCTTGGGGAGTGGAAGGGCGTTGGAACTCGCACAAAGATGTTCCTGTCGGTCGGGACGCTGATCCTGATCGCGAGCTTTTGCGTGATTTCTCTCGGCTCGAAGTAAATCAAAAGGCTCCCCTGAAAGTCTGACATGGACTCCATTGAACTGTTGGCGCCGGCTGGCTCGTTCGATACGGCTTTGGCGGCGTTCGAGGCCGGGGCTGACGCCGTATATCTCGGACTCGACTCGTTCTCCGCGCGCGCCCAGGCCGTTAACTTCTCGCTTGCGCAGCTGTCGGATCTGCTGTCGATTGCCGACGCAAGGGGCAGGCGGGTCTACGTCACGTTCAACACGCTGTTGACGGACAGCGAACTCCCGCCTGCCGTGGAGCTTCTGGCTGAACTTGAGGACATTGCGCCCGATGCGCTGATCGTGCAGGATCTCGGCGTGGCGCGTCTGGTGCGGACGCATTTCCCGAAACTGCAGCTCCATGCATCCACGCAGCTTGTCGCGCACAACCTTGAGGGGGTGCTTGCGATGCGGGATCTCGGATTCAGCCGGGTCGTGCTTTCGAGAGAGTTGCCCATCTCGGACATCCGCTCGATAGCCCAGAGGTGCGGATGCGAACTTGAGGTGTTCGTCCACGGGGCGCTTTGCTATTCCATCTCGGGCCTTTGCCTGTTTTCGGCCATGGAGAAGGGGCGTAGCGGGAACCGCGGGCGTTGCGCATATTGCTGCAGGATGCCGTACGTTTCCGCGTCGGGTGAAAGGTCTCTGCCGTTCTCGATGAAGGACTTGCGCCTTGATGACCGCCTCGATGCCTTGCGCGAAGCCGGCGTCGCTTCGCTCAAGATAGAGGGACGCATGAAGTCCGACCTGTACGTCGCTTCTGTTGTCAGGCGGTATCGTGAGCTTCTTGATTTCGGCAGGTCGCAGACCACGCGTGAAGACCTCGAAACTGTCTTCTCGCGCTCCACCACGCATCTCTACGCGGACGGATGGAAGCAGGAGAGTTCCGACCTCATAGATTCCGTGAACCTTGGCCATCAGGGGACGCCGATTGGCGTCGTGAAGCGGCTGACGAAAGACAGGTACGGGCGTTCGTGGATGAGGCTTCACACGAGCCGTGCGCTTGAAAGGCACGATGGTCTTCAGTTCGTGGTCACAGGGCGAACGGCCTCATCCGCCGGTACTGATCGTCCGTTGGGCATGGGCATAGGGGAGATGCGTCTCGCTATCTCACGCAAGCCGGTGTTCGATGTCCCCGCGGGCAGCGATGTCGAGATTGAGATTGCAGATCCGATCCTTCTTGAGGCTCTTTCCGCTGCGGGCCATGGAGACACGGCAGATGGAAGATGTCCGCGCAAACCCGGACGTTCTGTCATTGAGGTTCGCTGCACGATGTCCAACGCCGTGAAGCGTCGGTTCCCCGTGCCGGCGTTCAGGCAGTCGGAATGCCGCGGACGGAAAGGTCTGGATGTGACCGTGCGGATTTCAGGAGCATCCGTCGAGGCTCAGGTTGGCGATGTCAAGGTGGACGAGCCTATTCCGTCAGTCCAGAAGTCCGTGCACCGGGAATCTACCGTCCCCGCAGTCCGCAAGTGCTTTGAGAAGCTTGGCGGAAGCAACTGGCATCTCGCCTCGTTGATGGTCGAGGATCCGGATGGATTGTTTGTCCCGGCGTCGGTCCTCAATTCGCTCAGACGGAACCTCGTCGCAAAGCTTGATGCCGCGCAGCAGGCACTTCGCGCCGAAAAGATAGGGCGTGTGCGCACTGCCTTGGATGAGGAACGCATCGCGCCCGCACCATCGGCGGCGGACCGCTGTCTGTCAACGGTCAAGGTGCGCCTCGGCCAACAGCTTCCGTCGGACGGTTTCGACGAGACGATAGTCGCGATCGGACATGATGGAGAAGTCGCCGGGTTGGGTACGGAGGTTCGGCTTGCCTTGCCTGTGTTCACGAAGGAGGAATCGTTCAACCGGCTTCGCGGACGCGTCAAGACGCTGTTGCGCCGAGGCTACGGGAAATGGGAGGCGGCGGATCTGGCGGGCTTGCGTCTTCTCAAGACGCTTGGGGTGGAGGACGTGACTGCGGACTGGACTCTGTACGCATTCAATTCGCAGGCCGCGGCGATGCTTTCCGAGATGGGGGTTAAGCGGTGTGTTGCCTCGCCGGAATGCGGAAAGGACGCTGATTCGATAGCAGCCCCCGGCATAGACGTGGAGTTCCTCTCACGGCAATCCACACCGCTGTTCATCAGCGTGACCCGTCCGGTCGCGGAGGACGCATCGCATTTGACAGGCGTGGACGGCAGGGAATTCTCGTCATTCGAGACAGACGGCCTCTGGGTGACGGTACGCACGGCACCAAGGGACTTCCCCGTGCCGCCAGGCAGATCCACCCGCCTCGACCTGAGTTGGGATCCTGAATTTTGAGGATTTGGTAAAATACGCACCGGAGAGAGAATTGATATGAATGTGTGTCCGGTTGTTTCGTTTGAACGCGCAGGGGATGGCTACGCCGAGCGGGTCGGCGAGTGGATCGCCACCCCCCATGCGTATTTCAAGTCGTTCGGACCCGAGGCGCGGACTTTCCAGAAGAAGCATCCGTCGGAACGGTTGCGGACGATGACGCTGGTCGCGCCCGCCGCAGAACTCGCCGTGTTGCGCCCCGTGCGCCTTTCCCTTGACGGGCGGGAGGTCGTCGCCAAGTCGTGGTCGGAGGCGTTCTCGTGCGCCGTGTCGCGCCTTGTGGCGGCGAATCCGGCGACATTCGACGCGCTTCAGGCGGCGGGGCAGCTCGAATGGCTCGGGTGCAGCGCCACAGGCGAGGCGGTGTCGGAGATGATGGATGCGGGGCGGATCAATCCGCATTTCGCCGACTGGGCGGAGGTCGTCGCCCGAGTGCAGTGGCTGTTCCTCATGTGCGGCATCCGGCTCAACGAGGTGATCGTGCAGGTCGATCCCTACACGGACGAGGAATGGCGCGTACGCAAGGAGGAGATCGACCGCAAGCGTTCGGAGGAGCGGGCGTTCATGCAAGGACGCCGTGCGGCGCAGAAGGCCTGGGCGGATGCGAACGGCGAGGATAGTTTGCGCTGAATAAACGTCCGGCAAGCCGCTCAGTTATGATGAAATAGTAATTAATGCATTATGGCGCGAACTTGGTATGTCCTTCATGTGAAACCGAGGACCGAGAAGAAGGTCAATGACTTTCTGGCGGCCTTACGGGTGTTTCATTATCTGCCGTTGTTGCGGAAGGAGACAAGGGTGCAGCGGCGCAAGGTCGTGAGGTTCCTGCCGGTGTTCCCGGGTTATGTGTTTTCGCGGCTTTCCGCAGAGGAGCGGATGCAGGTCTTCGGAACTCGGAATATCGTACAGACGATCCCCGTCACGCAGCCGCGTCAGATGATTCATCAGCTGCGGCAGGTCGAACACGCCCTACGGCTGTCGGGTGATTTGCGCGTCGCAGAGCATTTCACCGAGGGCGAATATGCCAAGGTCGTGTCTGGTCCTCTTCGGGGGCTTGAGGGGCGGGTTCTGCATGTCGGCGATTCCGCGTCTATCGTTCTTTCCGTTGACATCCTCGGACAGGCGATTAAGGCAACTGTCGATTTACGGGACGTCAAGCATTTGGAGCGGTGAGGTGTAGGTGGAGAGAGAAGG
>CAKULV010000009.1 GCA_934667425.1 uncultured Kiritimatiellota bacterium
TTCACGATGGCGAGGGCGCCATCGCCACGAAAGCACCCCCGTAGCGACGACGCCCTCGTCGTCGTGCGTTGCACGGGAGGGTCGCGCTTGTCGCGACCGTTACTCGCCGCCCACCACCATCTATCCACTACCACCTACATCTTCTACACTTCTTGCCTGTAACTTGCCTTACGGTTATCATTATTGACATTCCCGCGCGAAGCGCGGGCGGCGGGCTACACGGCCATTTTTCACGATGGCGAGGGCGCCATCGCCACGAAAGCACCCCCGTAGCGACGACGCCCTCGTCGTCGTGCGTTGCACGGGGAGGGTCGCGCTTGTCGCGACCGTTACTCGCCGCCCACCACCATCTACCCACTGCCACCTACATCTTCTACACTTCTACACGGCCATTTTTCACGATGGCGAGGGCGCCATCGCCACGAAAGCACCCCCGTAGCGACGACGCCCTCGTCGTCGTGCGTTGCACGGGGAGGGTCGCGCTTGTCGCGACCGTTACTCGCCGCCCACCACCATCTACCCACTACCACCTACATCTTCTACACTCAAACGCATTCTCCGATGAGGTCGCCCCTGCATGGACATACCTCGTCCTCACCGACGGAGAGCATTCCGTGTATGCGCCCGCCCATTCGCGTCCCTCATGACCCATACGGCAAAGGCATCGGGATAGTGCCTCTTCAGGAAGTCGTCGCCATCGGCGCGTCCAAGCACAAACAGCACGGTGGAGAGCGCGTCAGCGACCGTTGCGCTTGACGGATGGACCACGGTGACCGACGCGACGTCGTTCGACACCGGAATGCCGGTGCGGCCATCGCTTATGTGCTTGCCGCGCTCATATTCGCCGCTGGTCGCGCAAGCCATCCCGTTCGAGAGCGTCAGGGTCTGCACAATGCCGCCCGAACCTGACGGGTCCCGGATGCCGGTCCTCCACACGCCCGACACGACCTTGAGGTTTCCGCCAAGGTCAAGCAGCACATCCCCTTCGCGCCCGATGCCGGCGGATTCCAGTCGTTTAGCCGCCATATCGACCGCAAAGCCCTTCGCGATCCCGCCAAGATCCGGCCCCTTGCCATTGCCACGCCAGAACGGGTTGAATGCGCCCCCGGACTTTCGCTGCACATCAAAGGCCATCTCGTAGCAAGGACGCATATCAGGCGACACGGCCTCCACCGACGTGTAGTTGGATATCTCGGACTTCGGGTTCCATACCGAGAGGCGATCCTCCACCCTTGCGTACGCCTCCCTCGCGATTGCGCCTGCATTGCGCTGGGCGGCCGCATTGCACCCGCCGCACTTGAACGACACCTTGGCCACGGTGCCCATGGCCAGCCATTCCACCGAGCTGACGCGAGGCCTGCCGCATCCAGCCACAACCGCGGCCAGAAGAATCGCCAGACGGCTCAAGCCAATTCCCCAATCAGTATCTGGGGATGCGCTTCCGTAATCACCACGTTCACGAGTTCTCCCGGAGCCAGGCTTGCGAACGGCTCGAACGCCACGATCCGGTTGCCTGAATCGCGTCCGCTCCAACGGGCCTTGTTGCGCAGGCTCGGCCCCTCGACAAGCACCTCTCGCACCGAACCCACGAGCCTCAGGTTGCGCGCAAGGCCTCGCCGCTCCTGATCAGCAAGAAGCACCTGGTTGCGCCGCTCCTTCTCGGCAGGCGGCACGTCATCGGGAAGGGCGGCGGCGCGCGTGCCCGGGCGAGGCGAATACTTGAATATGAATGCGTTGTCGAACCCGGCCTCGTCCATCAGCGAACGGGTCTCCTCGAAATCCTCGTCCGTCTCGCCGGGATAGCCTACGATCACATCCGTGGTTATGGCAAACCCAGGATCGAAGGCCCTCAGCTTCGCGACGGCGGCAAGGTACTCCGCCCTGGTGTATCGACGCCCCATCTCCGACAGTATGCGATCACTGCCTGACTGCACCGGCAGATGCAGATGCCTGCACACTTTCCGGCACTCGCGGAACGCCCTCACAAGTTCGTCCGTGCATCCTCTGGGATGTGCGCTCGTGAATCGTATGCGCTCAAGCCCCTCCGTCCAGTTCAGCGCCGAGAGCAGACGCGGGAAAGGCTCCGAATACCCGTCGGCGCCAGACACACCCGTTTCGCCATCGGGCCACGCCTTGTTGCGCACTCCGTACCGAAGCACGCTCTGCCCAAGAAGGCAGACCTCCTTCACTCCATGCGCAGCGAGACTGCGCACCTCGGCAATCACCTCCAGGGCCGGACGCGAATACTCGTGTCCCCTCACATCCGGGACGATGCAGTAGCTGCACCTGTTGTCGCATCCCAGGAGTACGGTCACATAGCTCTTGAAGCATTCCGAGGCATCCCTGTCCGGCGCATCCGGGTGCGCGTCGAGCCCTTCCGGGACTTCGTCCGCATCCGGCAACTCAAGGATGTTTGCGCCTGTGCGCCTTTCGGGATACCCCTGTGCCTGCAGGTTCGCGACAATGCCGGGTATCAGTCCGAAGCGACGTGGGCCAACCGCGAAATCGAGCTTCGGAAGTTTCCTGAACACATCCGCCCCAAGCCGTTTCACCGCGCACCCCATGAGGCCCACGATCCTGCGCCTGCCGTTGGGTGCGCACAGGTTTCCGCACTTGCCTACGGCCTTCTCCTCGGCCTTCTGCCGAACGGTGCACGAATTAACGATCAGAAGATCGGCATCGTCCTCGCCACGGGCCCTCACGTGTCCGGCCGCCTCAAGCATGGCCCCTACCGCCTCGGAGTCACGCACGTTCATCTGGCAGCCGTATGTATGGATGTGAAACTTCACAGACAATCCCCCCCTAACGTTGTGCTTCGTCAATCGCCGGCTATGCCCGCGGGTGGGCCTTGGCATACTCGTCCTTCAGGCGTTCTATCGACACGTGCGTATACACCTGCGTGGTGGCAAGCGAACTGTGCCCAAGCATCTCCTGTACGCTCCTGAGGTCAGCCCCGGCATCAAGCATATGCGTCGCGAACGAATGGCGAAGCTTGTGCGGCGAAAGGTCGTACGGCAGGTCTGCCGCCACAAGCCATTTCTTCATCCGGCGTTCCGCGTCCCTCGAAGACATCCTCATGCCGGTGCGTACGGTGAACACCGGCGCGGAGGGCCCGTCGGCTATGCCCTCCGCCTCTGCGATCCTCTTTAGCCTGAGCAACGCCGCCACGGCATGCCTGCCAAGTATGCAAAGGCGCTGCTTGGAGCCCTTGCCGGTCACGATCACGCTGCCGGAATCGAGATTGAGGTCGCGCCACGACAGGGATATCATCTCCGATATCCGGCATCCTGTCGAATACAGCGACTCGAAAAGCGCCGCGTCGCAGACGCAGGCGAACAGCTCATCCCGGTCAGCGGATTTGCCGCCCTTCCTCAGCCTCTCGAGCTCCTTCAGCGGCGCCGAGAGAAAGCGCCTTGCCTCGTCTGCGGTGAGCACCTTCGGCAATGGCTTAGGAAGCCTTGGCCCGTGCAGACGCGAAAACGGGTTCGAGACGACCTTGCCCTCCCGCACAAGCCAACCGTAGAACGACCGCATGGACGCGAGCTTCCTTCTGGTTGTCGATGCCTTGGCTCCATCCCTGGCAAAGGTCATCAGGAAGCTCCGGGCATCCTCTTGCGTGACCGCTTCCCACGGGAACGGCGGCGGACGGTCGCATCCCCATCTGAATGCCGCGAACTGCGCGATGTCCTGAAGGTATCCCTTTACGGTCAGCCTTGACGAGTTCCGTTCAGCGAGCAGGAACGTCTCGAAGCCCTCGGCAGTCCTGTCCTCGAATGCTCCCGAATGCGTGATCATTGCCCCGTCCCGGCCTCCTTGCGCCTACCGCCCTTCCGCTTCGGGGTGGAGTCAAGGCCGATCGACTTCGCCCGCGCATCGAAATCGGATATCTGGTCCTTATACGGGACCACCAGCTTCTTGAGCGCCGCCAGCTGCCGCGCCGTAAGCATTCTCCGGCGAGCGTACTGGCCCTTCAGCGACTCGGCGAAATCCCTGTCGTCAAACACGCGCTTGCCGCGCTTTACGGGTTCACGCCAGGCCTTTATCTCCGAGACCATGTCCAAGAGCGACCTTATCGTCCCATCGTCCTGAACCGCAGCCGCGGAATCCCTCTTTGGCAGGAACGGCGAGAGACGGTCACCGAATCGGGACCGTGCCTCATCTCCGCAACTCTCCATCACGGTGCGGGCAAGGATTGCAAACTGCTTTTCGGACAGGGCGCGCCCCTGCTCGAACTGCTTCTTTATGGATTCCATGAACTTGTTGCCTTCGATCGCGTTGGCGGCGGAGAGTGCGTCGAAGCACTCCCGTACGAGATCATCCGGCGGAGCATCACGCACTTTCGCGAGCAGCTCGCCCCATCCAAGGCTCTCGAGGCGAGCGTCGGCATCCGCGATCTGGTCGCGGTACGAGACGGCTATTGCGGCAAGCACCCGCAGCTGGCGTTCGGAAAGCTTCTGCGGCTCCTTCTCCATCTGTTCGCGGACGGAAGCGACAAACTCGCGGTCGTCGTAGGTCCGCTTTCCCACCGTCTTCGGCTCGCGCCATGCCTTTACCTCGTCAAGCATCGAAAACAGTGACTCGAAGCGTTCCGGATCTGGAGGCGGATCCTTTGCGGCGGCAAGCCATCCGAGGAACTTCGCGTAGAATTCCGACAGCATCCTCTCCTCGGTCTCCTTGCCGTCTTCCACCCGGTCGAGCTCGGCTTCCATCTGCGCCGTGTACCCAACGTCGAACAGGGCCGGCATGCGCGAGACGAGCCAGTCGTTCACGTCCTCGCCGCGCTTGGTGGGCACAAGCTGGCGCGATTCGCGCGTCGCATACTGGCGATTGACGAGAACCTCTATCGTTTGCGCGTATGTGCTCGGCCTTCCGACGCCATTCTCCTCTAGGGCCTTGACGAGCGCCGCCTCCGAGAACCGTGCCGGAGGCTTAGTCTCTTTCCTGTCCGAAAGCCAGCGGATCACCTCCGGGACGTCATCCACGGCGAGCTGCGGGAGCTCGGCCGTCTCGTCCTGATCCTCGTCGCCATCCGGCTTCCTCCTTGCGGACGCGGCCGGCATTGCCTTCAGGAACCCCTCGAACGTCACGGTCGTAGCCGATGCCGTGAATACGTAGGAATGCGACATCCCCTGCCGCTGTGGCGACAGCGAGACGGATCGCAGGCTAAAGCGGGCCTCGGCCATCTGGGACGCGACAAACCTGCGCCATATAAGGTCATACAGCTTGGCGGCAGAGGGATCCAGGCCATCCACCGATCCGGGCCTACGCCACACGTCCGTCGGACGTATCGCCTCATGGGCCTCCTGGGCGCCAGACTTCGACTTGTAGAAGTTCGGCTTTCCAGGCAGGAAATTCTTCCCGTACTCGGAAGAGACGAATTCCGCCGCCGCCGTGCGGGCAGACTGCGCGATGTTGACCGAATCCGTACGCATATACGTTATTAGGCCGCCCTCGTACAGCTTCTGCGCCAGCACCATCGTGCGGTGCGGAGAAAACCCGCACACCGAACTCGCCGCCTGCTGGAGCGTTGACGTGGTAAACGGAGGGTACGGATGGCGCGTCTTGGGCTGCTCCTTCACGTCGGAGACGCGCAGCGTCGCCCCCGCAAGGTCCGCCACGGCGGCGTTTGCGGCTCCTTCGTCGTGTATTTCAGGCTTCGCCCCGTCGATGCGGGCAAGCTTCGCCCTGAACGAGACGCCGTCTTTCCGGGCCTCCACCCCAAGTATCCAGTATGGCACCGGAACGAACGACCTGATCTCGCGCTCTCGCTCGACAAGCAGCCTCAACGCCACGGACTGCACGCGTCCGGCGGACAGGAATCTTCCGTAAGACAGGTATTTCCACAGCATCGGCGACACCTGGAACCCCACTAGCCTGTCAAGGATCCGACGGGCCTGCTGGGCATCCACCCTTGCCATGTCTATGTCGCGCGGGTTTTCAACGGCCGCCTGAACTGCGGACTTCGTGATCTCGTTGTAGGTGACGCGGGCTACCTTCTTGCCCTTGCTCTCCTTGGAGAGGACTTCGCTGAGGTGCCAGGCGATGGCTTCCCCCTCGCGGTCAGGGTCGGGCGCGAGGTATATCTCGTCCGCCGCCTTCGCCGCCGCCCGCAGCTCCGAGACGACCTTCCTCTTCTCCGGGGATATCTCGTACGTGGGCTTGAATGTCCATTCGCCGTCAACGCCCTTCACAGGCTCTATCTTTATCGCCAGCCCGCCCTTCTTCGGAAGATCCCTTATGTGCCCTATGGATGACTTAACCGTGAAGTCACCGCCAAGGTATTTCCCTATCGTCTTTGCCTTCGCCGGCGATTCCACTATCAGAAGTTTTTTCATTATGTCTATTTCCTCTGCCTGTCAAAGCGGCGCTGCCGCCTGTTGGAGACAAGGCGCGATGCCGCCACAAGTACGCACGTGAACACGAGCATGAGCGTTGAAAGCGAGTTGATGACGGGCATCTGCCGGGAATGCTTGATCATCGAGTATATCTTCAGCGGCAGCGTATCCGCGCCAGGCCCGGTCACGAAGAACGTGATCACGAAGTCGTCGATCGACAGCGTGAACGCGAGCAGCCCGCCGGCGACGATTCCCGGGAGCAGGATAGGCAGCGTCACCTTGAAGAAGGCCTGCCATGGAGACGCGCCGAGATCGTACGCGGCCTCTATCACGCGGTCGTCGAAATCCTGCAGCCGCGCGAGCACGGTCATCGTGACGTACGACACGCAGAATGTGACGTGGGCTATGAAAATCGTGAGCATCCCGCAACCGACCCCGATAGCCGTGAACATCATGAGCAGCGAGATGCCCATCAGTATCTCCGGCATGACGAGCGGGGTGTATATGAGGCCGAAGTGGGCAGTCTGAAGCCGTCCCTTCCAGCGGTGCAGGGCGATCGCCGCCGTGGTCCCGAGCACGCACGACGCGACCGTTGCGGCAGCCGCCACTATGAGCGACCGCTGGAAAGCCATCCATATCTCGCGATTGCTCGACGAGAAGAGGTTCCCGTACCATTTCAGCGTGAATCCGGCCCATTCCCCGCCATACCTCGAAAGGTTGAACGAATTCAGGATCAGAACCACTATCGGAAGGTAGAGGAACACCATGACGAGCACAAGCGCCACCATGCAGAACTTGCTGTGCTTCATGCCGCACCTCCGCTGAGCTTACGCGCCGTGGCCGCAGCGAGGCGCCTCTCCTCCCGTTCATCCTGCCGCTTCATCCACCACGCTACGCAGGCGAGCGGAACGAGAACCGAAAAGCCCGTCACTGCGGCAAGGGCCGACGCATGTGGCAGATTCCGGTCGGGGAACGTGCGCTGGTATATCTTGTTCCCGATGAGCTCGGAGTCGCGCCCGCCGACGAGATCGGGTATCACGTAGGATCCTATGGCCGGTATGAACACCATGAGGACTGCCGAGATCACGCCGCGCTTCACGCCTGGGAGAAATATCTTGCGGAACGCGAAGAAGCTTCTCGCGCCGAGGTCGCGAGCCGCCTCAAGGAGCGAGAAGTCGAACTTCTCCGCCGCCGTGTAGATCGGCATTATCGCGAAAGGGAGGAACGAGTACACGGACACGACCAGTATCGCGCCGGAGTTGTAGTTGAGTATCGCATCCTTGCCGATGATCCCCAGGGCCACGAGGAAATGCTGCAGGAAACCCTCCGGATTAAGCAGCGTACGCCAGGCGAATACACGCACGATGAAGCTCGTCCAGAACGGAAGCATTATGAGGCCGGCGACAACGGCCCGCCATTTCACGGTCATGCGCGCTATCGCATACGCGCACGGCAGGGACAGCACGATGCAGATGAAGGTCGTCGCCGCCGATATCCATATGGTGCGCCACACGATTTCCTTGTATGGCGTACGCAACACGGCATTCCAGGTCTCGAGCGTTATGCCGGACGAAAAGCCGCCATCCGCATCAGGGGCGTGGAAGGCTATGCAGAACACGATGAGCGTGGGTATGACGAAAAACAACATCAGCCAAAGGAAGGATGGCAGTGTCGTCAGTATCTCTGAATAGTTCTTCTTTTTCACTTCTTTCAAAATTCGTCTAGTATATCACATTCGGACGCAATCTGGAACAAAGCCGCCATCAACGGCGCTCATCGGTTGTTCTGCCGATATATGCGAATCACGTCCCGGCGGTGGTTTTCCGTCACCTCGACCTTCCTTTTGAGTTCCTCGATGAGCTGCGGCACGGGGGCGAGGTTCATCACGTTGGTGAATTCCGGACGGTCTGCCGTGCGGATGACCCTGATTCCGAGCCGCCGCGACTCTTCGAGTACGCCTATGATCAGGTGCGTGTTCTCCACCTCGCGTCGAATCCTCATGTTGCACAGTTCAAAGCCGGGGTCATCCTGCATGCGCGCCTGCTCATGGTGTATCCCAACGTCGTTCCGGGCCTTGCCTTCGTCCATGAGGTGCTGGAACGCAACCATGTTCTCGGCATTCACCATGACCGCCCTGTATAGCTTGAGCTTGAGGACGAGTCCCGCGAGGTATTTCCCGCTTTCGGGATCGGCGGCAGACCGTATAAGCGAGCTTGCCGTCGATATCGCGCCGTCAAGGTCTGCCTGGCAGAGCCTTGCCGTATGGGATACCGCGAACGTGCCGCCATACCCCTTGAGCCAGCGATGAGCCTGCAGATCCACGAGGTCGTCCGCGCACGACTCCTCCCTCGCCTGGAACTGGTAGGCGCGGTAGTAGTCCCTTTCCTCTGGCTTAAGCTCGTTCGGGAAGCAGACGAGCGGCCGCGTGAGCCAGCGCTGATGCGTGGTGCCGAGAAGGAAGATGTGCCCGCCCGTCTCCGCCCAGCCCCAGCGGGCGTAGCATTTCTCGATCGCATCCCATACGGAAACGAGCGCTTCGCTCCTGTCGCGCCCGACGAACGTCGCGGCGATGGCATTGAGCGCGGCGTATCGGGCCTGCTTCCCCTGTCCGACGGCGTTTCCGCCCCAATATGTCCTGAGAAGCCTGATGGTGTCGATCTCGTCAAGGGAGCGCACCGAGATCAGCGCGTCGCCTTCGGGATCGGCCTCGGCCCTCTGCAGCTGTTCGACAAGCGCAGGCATGCGCGGCATGGCATACACCGGATATGTCTGCTCGTCAAACGGGTTCGGGAATCCAATTACGTTGACTGCGGTCTGGCGTTCCATCGTGCGGTTCCGAACCTTCATTCCCGGCTTCAGCTTCGGCAGCGTCATCTCGACGATATCGTCAGAAAGGTAGCGGTTGAGGTTTACCCGCATGTCGCCGTATCCGGCAAGCGTGGCGCCTTCCTGGAAGATGGACAGGAAGTCCACGATGCGCTGTGGCAGGGTTTTGTCCCTTCGGCAATGCTCCGGGCCGTTTGCCCCGGGGTAAAGGTATGGATACCAGCAAAGCCCCGCTCCGGAATCGTTGCTCATCAGGTCGAAGGACTCGAACTTGCCTATCTCGCATATCTCGCGGACCGTCCTCACATAGATCGCCTTGAGCTCTGGATTGTCAAGGCACGGCGCGTAGTATTCGGTCCTCGCGCGGGCGCACTGGTCGCAGCGCGGACCCCGCCACGCCGGGTGATCCCGGTACGCCGCCTCCGGCAGGTACGCCGGTTCCTGCCCGGTGAACGCCGCCTTGAAGCCGAACTCGTCAAGCACCTTGACCCGATCCTTGAGCCTGGCAAGGTTCCTTTCCGCATAGTCGCGGGGAAGGTACTTCTCGAGTTCCGCCGGGACGATGAACTTGAAGAGCGACGGGCGGTGCATGGACCAGTTCGGGTACGGGTCATGGCGGTTGGCGTTCCATTGCCACATCGAAGGCTCTATCTGGCATGCGGCGAGATGCGTCGCGCCCAACTCCTTCGCCAGTTTCGCGTAGGCACGGTATTCGCCAATGTCCAATGTGTCGAAATCGAAGCCCACGCGCCTTGACGCAAATGCGATGGACACGACTCCGATGGCCGCAAACGCCAACGTCGCACTCTTCACCATGTATCGCTTCCTTCCTGTCAGGTGTGAAATCACGGCGAATTATAGGAAATCACAGCCGCCGGCGCAACACATTTCCCGCCATTTGCCCTGACGACGTTATCCATCGGCCGCAAGGCGCAAGGGCGTTAGGCATACGGAAGGTAGACGATGGCTGGCTTGTTGACTACAAGGGAGAACGAACGCCCCGTCGTGCGGTTCAGCGTCCCCTTCCACAACGCATCGAGCACGACCCCGTCCAAAGGCCATTCGAGCCCATTCGATGAGATCGCCGTTCCTGGAATTGGCGCGAAAACGCTCACAGGAGCCCCTTCACGGGCTTCCCATTCGCGTCCGGGCGGCAAGACAGGCTCGAACACCCCGTTGTCCGTGACGATCGATACGCGCCTTGCGCAGGAGGCGAAGTCGATGAGGTGGAAGATGTTGCCGATCGAATGGTCTTCTCTTTTTCCCGTGGCGCCGAGTATGGCGATGTCGCCGGCATCTGCGTCCCGGAATGCGGAAAGCGCGTGCCTGAACGCCTTGCAGAGGTCGTTCGTGTCCTGCTCATCCACGATGACGAGCGGGATGCCGTACCGCGAGAGTTCCCTGCGGCCGTCTTCGCCAAGCGAATCGCCGTCGCCAACGACCGCGTCCGGCGTCCTTCCCAGCGCAACGGCGGTGCGCCAGGCGCTGTCGCAGGCGACGACCCTGTCCGCCTTGCGCAACATCCCCAGCGGAATGCCGTGCGACGGAGGCGTTCCGGAAGCAAGGATCACCGTCATCATTGCTTCCGCCGCCTCCGGCCTGCCGCCTTGTACACGCAAAGCGCACAGATGCCCAATGTCGAAGCAAGCGAAACGAGCGACAGAGGACCGGGCGTGAACGGCCCGTCGATGCCGCTGTCGCTCCTTGCCGTTTTCCTGAGCAGCGCAAATCCCGCCCTTTCCCTCGGCACCTTGACAAAAAGTCCGCCACGGAAGTTCCAGAACGACTCTGGCGCATACCTTCCTTCGTCCAGCGCCTTCTTGAGGTCCGCATTGTCCCTGAACGCCGTGCCGCCCGCAAGAACATACTCGGCATCCGCGATCTGCGCCCCGGCGTCAAAGGCGAGGACTATCGAACCGGACCCCGTTGCGCGGGCAACCGCAATGCGCAGCGTATCCGCAGGATCGACGGCGCAATACCGCGAATCCACGGAGGCGAGGTGAACGGCATTTGCCGCCAGCAAGACGGCCGCCGCAGCCGTTGCGGTGCGCGGAGCCATGCGCCCAAGGCGTGAATCAAGTATGCGCGACACGCCAAAGCCGGCCAGCACCGCCACGCACCATTCTATCAGATGCACAAACTTCACCGGGCACCGTATCGAATCCCCTACCGGCAAGGCGAACACCACCCTGTAGAACGGCGTGAACGCCCCGAACGCGCACAGGAGCAGAACCGCCGCCATCACAGACCAGAATGCGACCTCCGCCCTATTCGCAGCGCCGTTGGCACAGGCGCAATCCCCTTTTCTCTTTCCCAGCCCCAAGGCTATCCCAAGCATAGCAAGGCACATCGTTATGAAGCCCATGTAAAGCGAATGCTGCCGATACGGCCGCCAATGCCCCGGGGCGACCTGCATTCCGATGCGGCCACGGTACGGATTCCTGGGGCTGACGCGGGGATCGCTTGATCCGCCGTTCACGTCGGGAATGAAGAACTCCAAGGACTCGTTCGGCGGAAGGCTCCAGTTCGTGCAGAACACGTACCGCCTCTCGCGCTCGGCCTTCACTGCGGCAGTGGTCTTCTCGCCACCATCGGCGGCAGGTTGACCGGAGGCGGATATCTGCTTCTCGCGGTTGGCGGTCTCGACGAATATGGCCCTGTGAAGCTGCGGCCACCCGGCTGCAACGAGAACAGCAGCGGTGACCGCCACTCCGGCAAGTACTCGGACAAGCGCGACTGCGCGCCCGCCATGGGCCGTCGAACGCAGCTTCGCGACAAGTTTGAAAACGCCATACGCGAACGCCATTGCGGTGAACATGAGCCACAGGTCGGGCTGTTGCGCGCTGGACCACGCCAGCACTCCGCCAAGTATGGCCCAGTTGATCCATTTGCCCTTCCTTACGCAGCGGTCTATGAGCCCGAAGCAGAACGGACCGTACATCAGGTACACGAACCACCCAAGATGCCCTGCCGAAAAGAGCGTGAAGTTGTACCCCATGAGCCCATACGCCGCTGCGGCCCCGTAGCGCGCGAGCGGACAAATGCCGCGCCCTTTCAGATAGTACGCCACGCCAAGCGCCGCGAGGTAGGCCGCAAGCGCATACTGAAGCTCCTGCCAGACGTATGGCCCTCCAAGCAGGAAGCGCAGATCGCCTGGCACGATCGCCCCGCCAGCGCAGAAATCACGCCACTTGCGGAGAAGGAAATCCGCCGGATAGTAAGTCGCCTGATCCGGCTGTATGAATGTAACCGAAGGAGACCACGTACCCCAGAAGACGCAGCATACGGCAACGGCAAAGAATGCCGTAAAGCCCAGCAACCACCAATTCGCCCTTTTCATGCAGCAATTATACCACACGGGCGGGATGCGCGGCATCACCACGGCACCCCCTCGCGCATGAACCGGGCTGCAAGGACCGCACAGGCGCAGGCATCATAGAGCGCATCATGCCAGGTGCGGCCCGGGCATAGGGACTCCACTTCCCCGGTTGCGCCAAAGGCCTGCACGAGGTCGCCGAGCGCGTAGGACGGCAACCCGGGATAGCGGGCCCTGGCGTAGACAAGCGTGTCGATCCACGGTCCGAACCTGGTCATCGGCGCAAGCTTCGTGAGCACGGTACGCTCCGTGGAGCAATTGTGCGCGACAAGCGGGGCGCCGCAGAGTCTGGCGGAAATCTCCGGCCACAGTTCCATTGGGGTCGGAGCCTGCGCAAGTTCCTCGCGCATCTCCCGGTAGCGTCCGACGGCACGCGGGGAAAAAGGACGCTCCCCTACACGGAACAGCGTTTCCCACTTCGTTTCGGGAAGCACAACCCCGTCCTCGATCCTTACGAGGCCAAGCTGCCAAGGCTCATTTGGCCAGCCCTTTACCGTCCCGGTCGTCTCGAAGTCAAGTACGGTCCATGTCATGCGATGCCTTCAGCGAAGCGCAACCTGGGGCATTACGCGTCACGGTATTCGATCTTTGCCTTCTCCCGCAGCTCCGCCACGAAAGCCGACAGCACCTTTCCTCGCGCCGCATGGCGAAGGAAGTCGCGTATCTTCGTCTGCACCTGCACATACTGCGCATCGCCGAACGTTGACTTGTTTGCGCGGTAGAACGCCTCCATCTCCGCCTCGGATGGGTCCGGCGTGCCGGAACATGTCCTGGACACCAGTTCGTCCGGGGTGATTCCGAGGTCCTGCGCCCTCATGAGCACAAGCTTCGCGCCTATGGCCTGTTCCTGCGCCTGCATGAGGAGCTTCTCGACGCTGCCCTTCAGTTCCTCTCCCGGCACGCCGTTCTCGGCATACAGGCGGACAAGACGGTCGAACTCGTGCTCAATGGCCTTGCGAGGTATCTCCTCGCCGTTCACAAACGCTTTCTTTATCATGACATTCCCTGTCTTGAAAAACCATTCACTTCATCTGGACTATGTCGCCGCAATATTTGGCGTCGGACGGTATGTGCCAGTCGTTCGGCCCGAAATACGCCGGAAACACCTTGATGCCGTCAGGCGAGCAGTTGCGCTTGAACGACTGCGTGACAAGCCGTCGACAATACACGTCAAGCCACTTGCCGATTTCATCCGCGCCATATCTTCCCTTGAAAGCACGCTCGGCGGCGGCAAGGATCGCCTTGCGGCGCTCACCGTGCACAATGGTGCGCCATATGAAGAAATCGTGGAGTTCGTACGGCCCGATCCTGTCTTCCGTCCTTTGCGCGATCTTGCCGTTCACGCTCGGAAGCAGCTCCGGGCTGACCGGCGTATCGATTATGTCCATGATCGCGGCCGATGCAGAGGCGGCCCTGCCCCTGCAATGGCCTTCCGCCCACCAGCGGCACACGTCGCGCACAACAGTCTTTGGCACTCCGGCATTGACGCCGAACATGCTCATGTGGTCGCCGTTGTACGTGCACCACCCAAGCGCAATCTCGCTCATGTCGCCCGTGCCAAGCACGATCCCGCCCGTCTGGTTGGCCTTGTCCATGAGGATCATCGTGCGCATCCGCGCCTGGGCGTTCTCGTAGGTGACGTCGTGCCTGTCCGGATCCTGCCCTATGTCCCTGAAATGCTGGAGGCAGGACTTCCGTATGTCGATGGTCTCAAGCTTGAGGCCCAGGCCCTCGCAAAGCGTTTCCGCATTTCCCCTCGTGCGGCCAGTGGTGCCGAATCCGGGCATCGTGTACACCTTTATGGACTTCCTTGGCAGACGCAGTATCTTGAACGCCTCGACCGCCACAAGCAGGCATAGCGTCGAGTCGAGCCCTCCAGAAAGTCCGATGGTGACCGACTTGGCCCCAATGCGATCCAGCCTTATGGCAAGGGCCGCATACTGCGTCATGAACACCTGCTCCGGCCCGCACCAGTCCTGGAACGGATGCGCGGACACAGAAGCCTTCCCCGGTTCACCGAACATCATCTGCCCTTCCCGTCAAGCGCCGGTCCGCGCACAATCCTGCCGAACTGGTTCGCGTACAGCGATCCGAGGTTCAGCCTTGACTCGCGGACTTCGTTCGCCGCCGGCCAAAGCTTGCTTGCGCCTGCACCACGCGAGAACTGCACCCATCCCGGACGCCTCGCAACGGAATCGCCCCACGCGAACGCCGACAGGGTGAACTTCACCGTTATGCCGCTTCCGTCACGCACGACTGACGATCCCACGACTTCGTGGTCGGGAGATATCCGGTTGTACCAGTTGAACGGCACGATCCTGCCATCGGCATTCACCACAACGCCCTTGTACCAGCTGACGCCCGCGACATCGATCGTGAACATGTTCACCGCCCCTCCTCCATGGCCGAAGCGGACCTCCACCGTCAAGTCTCCGTTATCCTCGTCCGAAAGCCTGAAGCGAAGGCCGTCCGCCATTGGCACCCAGTCGCCGATGCGGCACTTTGGCGCGCTCCTCTCGAACTCGGAATCCGGATAGGCCTTGCCTGACTTGATCTCGGCCATGATGCGGGATATCTGCGCATGCGTATCCTTAAGTTCGCCGAGACGCCATTCGAGCTTGGCCGGGTGGTACTGGTGCGCCTCCGCCTCGGAGTGGAAGCCGAGGCGGGAATCCGCCCTCGCGAGGGGAAGGAGCTTTCTGGTGATGTCCTCCTCGGCGGACACAAGCGAATCCATGCGCAAAAGCGAGGCCAGGGCGGCGGCGGAATCGCCGCGTTCGCGGCTTTCGCATATCGCCTTGGCCCGTTCCAGATAGAACCTGAATATGTTGTATCCGCTCATGAACTGGTATTCAAGGGCCTTCATCACGCTGATGTCACGGCTCCGTTCCTGGTCTCCGCTCCATCTTTCCGCAAGGGCGTCGAGCACGTCCCCGCCGTCAGAACCGGCGATGCGCACGCCTCGCGCCATCCGTCCCGCGAGGATTGCCGCCTCCTCTATCGTATGGTTCTCAAGGGCTTCGCCTATCGTATCTCCGCTGGGCGCATCCTGGGGCTTCCACGTGCGGCCGAGCGGCAGCAGCCTCACATCGGCGTAGAGCGGCCATGCCGGACCGGCGTGGAAAGGCCCGTAGTACTGCATGTCGTTGGAGAGCGGATACTCCGCGTAGGCGTCGGAGAACCGTTTCCACACATCGGCCACCAGCCCGGAATCCTTCCCCCAATACGGCGCGGCAAGCTTCCGCAGGAATGTGTCCTCGTCGTCCGTGAAGTCATCGAAGGACAACTCTCCCGCCGCCTTGTTCATGATGCCCGGATAGTTGCCGAAGTACCAGCACTGCAGGACTGTCGATACGCCCGCCTCCCTCATGGCCTTGTATTTCCTGTACAGGAGTCCAGGCACCGGAACGAACGGCACGGTTGCCACCTCATGGGAATTGCCGACCTGAATCTTGGCGCCGATGTTGCTGCCCGCAAGTTTTCCGGCTTCGGCGACGGACTTGAATCCCTCTGCCGGCCCGACATACGACAGCCAGTAGTCGCCTCCGTTCCGGCAGCGTCCAACCTGCTCCTTGACGGCGCCGGACTCGAAGTTGTAGGCGAACGTCACGCCATCAGGCACGTGCCTTGCGCATTCAGCCACCCACGCCGCCCGTTCCTGCTGCACCTGCGGCTGGTAGAACCAGCTTATGTATTCGGCATTCGATCCGGCAGCGCGGATGCCGCGCATGATCGCGTCCGTGGTGTTGCGGTATATCTGCCAAGGCTCAAGCGATGCACAGCGCCTGCAGCACCTGGCGCCGCGTTCACCCGTAACGCAGTCTATCGCGGAAAGGCACGTCGTCGGGCGTTCGCCATGGGCGATCATCATGATGCCGCCAAGACGCGGCACACGCGAAAAGATGTCCTTGACCGATTCTTCGATGTATTGCCGGGCCGCCTTGGTGGCGGTGCACAGGAGAGCCGCATTCGGAACCCACGAAACGGCGTCTCCAAACATTTCGGGATGGTTGACGTACAGCGGATCGGATTTGCTCACGTGCTTCGGCTCGATGCAGAATATCCATGTCTTTATCCCGTACTTGAGGCACCTGTCGACGGTCTTGCGCAGCTTCGCGAGGCGCCTATCCGCATCCGGGGACCGCCTGGTGAACGACGTCTCCGCAAGGTCGCGCCACTCGACCGTTATCCAGAGGCCGTTTATGCCCTCGTGCGCGAGCCGGTCGAGATAGGCCTCCGGATAATAGTCCACATCGTCCATCAGTTCGTCGTGGTTAAGCGGCGGACGCTTGATCGGGCCGAAGAAGCACCGCGAGATCCTGTTGCGCACCCACGGCTTGCGGACGCAGCTCTTGAGGTCTCCCGCCCTGACCCTATCCTGATAGTAGTACACGGCCCTGCGAAGCCCCTCGTCATCCTCCGTGGTGATGGTCACCTTGCCGTCCGCCGCCACATCTATCCTGTAGCTTTCGTATCCATCCACCTTCCCGCGCGCAAACGTCACGTCGTTTGTCGGCACTGGCTTAAGCCTTTCAGGCAGGGCAAGTTCCCTGCGGAACCCCCAGCTCTCTATCCCGGGATATGGAGGCGGATCGACGGCAAACGCACCCGTTGCCGCAAACACTGGCGCGACAAGGCACAACGGCACAAACAAAATATTTCTCATGACGGTGGATTATACCAAATGACGGCTACTGCGCATACGATGCGCTTTGCCAATTCCACTTGACGGTCCGGCACTCGCAGGCCGCCTCATCTCTTCACATTCTCTTCCACCTTGAAGTCGTAGAACCAGTTCCTGCCCTCGCAGCCGATGATGCCGGCATAGAATGTATCTGGGAAACGGGGATCTATGCAGGTAAGCGTATAGCCGCCGCACATGACGGTCATCTCGCGGTTGCCCTTGCCGTTGAGCACGAGCTTGACCTTGAGGTCATGGATCTCGTTCGCCTTGAAAAGGCAGTCCTTCGGCAGCGCGATCGACGCATCCTTGTACCATTTCTGCACCCCATTCTCAAAATAGTGGTACCAGATGTTTATCCCCTCGTCGTAGAGGCACACCTCCCAATGGTCGCGAAGCTCCGGGGTGCCGGCCGCGCTCTTGCCGATGTCCGGCGCGATGACTATGATCGGGGCCATGCGGTAGTCCCAGGACATTTTGGACGAAACCGCGCAGCCAAGCCTGAAGCGCCGCTTGTGCATCATTGCCACGTATGAGCTGGAGTGCATCTTGCGGAATACATGTTCCGGTGCCGGTCCCGGCAACACATTTACGATTGCGTCATCCACCTGCTTGAACTCCTCCATGAAATCCCAGCGCCAGCTCTTCACATACTGGAAGTCGTCCTTATTCCACTTCCCGCGAGCGAACGACACGTCCACCTTCTCGCGCGATCGAGGATTCACAAGCGCAATCGACAGTATTCCGGGATAGCCGCGTCCCTTCTTTCCGATCGTCACAGTCCTGGTGCCATCCTTTACGGATTCAACCATCGAACAGGATTGCGCCCCATCCGGGTCAAGCTCCACCTCCACCTTCGCTCCGGGGACGTCGGCGAACCTCACGGTGATGGTGCCGTTGGGGAATATCCGGTTTCCGGCGTAGCGCACCACGCGATCCTGCAGAGCCTTTGCGTACGCCCCGTGCATCGTGCGAATCGTGCGGTTGTCGTCATATATCCCGCCCGGTATCACGAAGTCCACCACATCGGCGCGAGCCTCGAGCCTGGCCCGCATGGAACGCTCGACCTGGTACTCGCGCAGGAGCTCGCGGCAGAAGAATCGGAGCCCCGTCATGTATACGTGATCGAGATCGTCGCCGACCACGTTGAAATAGCCAGAGTCCTTGGGCAGCGCCGCCGGATCGGCCATCAGCGACTCTATCAGCCGCTCGGCGGCAAGGCTCTCGGCAATCAGCCTATCCGGCATGCCCTTTTTCGCCATCATGTCTGAGAAATATGCGATGCAGCACTTCGTGTAGGCCTCAAGGGCCTTTGCGGCCTTCACGGCGTTGGCGAACGCCCGGTGCTGGCGGGCGTATTCCTCCCCCGGCATCGTCCCCTTCAAAGATTCAAGCTTGGCAAGTGCCGCCGTGGCCATCTTGACGCCCTTGGCCTTCTCCGCCAGTATCTGCGTATGCGACGGGGCCTTCGTCTCGCTGAGTATGCTCCAGATGTCCTTTGTAGCTTCAAGGGAGGCGTTTTCGCGATATAGCGAGAATATCCCGCCCGCCTTCACGAACTTGAAGTCCGCCTTGAGAGGAAACGAATGGAACACGAGGTTGGAGGCCACATAATGTATGTTGCGCACCATTTCAAGCTCATCCTTCATGAGCGACGCCATCGTGTCCGCCGCCTTGCCGAAACGCCTGCCCGCGTATTCGGCGATCACGCCATCCGCAGTGGCGGCTGGATCGGTGATGAACCGCATGTAGGCATAGAGGTTCACCTCATGCGCAGAATCGAAGATGCTGTTTCCGACCCGGTCTATGCGGATCGCATAGCGATCCACGTCCTCGGCCCTCGCCGAATCCACGTACTCCCTTATCCTCGCAACTTGCGCCGCCGGCAGATAGCCTGCGCCGAGATACTCGCCGAGTGCGTCGCACTCTGCGCCGAGCGTGAGCGGCGGATTCTTCTTCAGGAACGGATTCTTCGGAAGCCAGGGCACGAAATCCGCCTCGGTGATCTTTGTCTCAACCTCGAAACCATGCCGCTTCGCCGCCGCAGTCGCGCCGCCGATGATGTCGACATAGTCCTGTGAATTGGAGCCGAAGGACCGCAGTATGAACCGTTTGCCGCGTTTCTCATGCTCTTCGGCGAACAGTCCGACAAGCTCCTCGACGACCTTCTGCGGCGGGTAGCGCGTCGGATTGGAGTTGTGGATCACAGAATAGTCCGCTTCTGTGAGCGTGAGGACGATGCCGTCAAGCTCCGGGCAGATGCGGAACGTCTCTTCGAGCTTGTAGCGGAGCCATTCCTTATAATCCTTTCCGAGCAGGTCAAATTCGCCATTCTCGTCCAGCAGTCCCGGCAGGTCGTCAAGAAGGCCGTCGGGGATGAATATCTCGCGATGCCAATAGTATAGCGGCTTGCCGATGGAATGCGCCATGCGGCATATGGCGTTCATGTCCTGCCGGTTCTTCTCCACGGCGGCGCGATCCACCTTCGCGGCCGCATGAGGATACCTTTCAAGGAACGACAGCCCGTTGATCCCGCTGTACCCGCGATGGCAGTCCCCGCACACCTCGAAGGAATCCACGCCGCCGTACTCCACGGCCTTCGCGACGACACGCGCCATGTAGTTCGTGTCTATGGCCGTGGGATGCATTATCGACCAGCTTATCTCCGGCCGTGCCGCCGCAAATGAGGCCGAAACAATGGATACAATCGCCGCAGCGATACATTTTCTCATGCGTTTGCTCCTGACTTGAATTGACGATGGTGGAGGACTGTCATGGATTCGTCCTCGTCCGTAAGCACGAACAGGTCGAAGGCGCTGCCGCCCGGCGCAACCTTGAATACGCTGTGCCCCTGCACAGGCAGAAGGTCTTCCATGAACTTGCGACCCGCATAGTCTCTCTTCTTGACGTCCGGCAGGAACCCCGGCAGGATCACCCGTTCGCCCGGATAGAGATCCCGTGAAGCCATGTTCACGAGATTGCGGTCAGTGACCTGGTTCGGGCTCCACACGCTTGTCATGTACGCCTGCGCGCGCACCGAACGGCAAAACTCCGCCCCCATGGAGCTTGGGCAGGAATGGTGGTTGGTCTTGCACACGTCCACAGGGCCGACAATCGGACCGAGCCTGTTCTCGTAATCGGGCAGGTCGATGTCGCCGCCGAAATACGCCCTGAACGGCCCGTATTCGACGCGGATGCCCATGGAAAGCGAATTCTCCGGTATCTTGCCGTCCGCATCGGGATGGTTCTTGAAATAGCGCGGCGCATAATCCACCTTGCGTGAACCATCCCAATAGACGCAGTTTGAAAACAGGTTGACTATGCGGAAATCGGCGTAGCGCTGCCGCCCGCCGCGAAGCATGGATATCTGGTTGACGGCACCGACGCTGAAGGCGTGAGGCCGCATGCCGCACCTTCTCCCCATGAACGGGATCCACTCCCGCATCATGGCGAGAGAATCCTCGTCGGGGTTCATCCCATATACGCCAGCGCGAGGATACTGGTGGTCGAAGTAGTTGCGGATGGAGAAGTCCTCGGCCAGGCGCGTGATGCCGCACACGACCCGGCCATCAGGCGCCCTCTCGCTGCGCAGGCTCGGCTTTCCGCAGTGGTCGGCATGCCAGTGGCTCAGCAGGAAGTAGTCGATGGCGCGCTCCCTGACCAGCCTCTGCACATAGCGGCTCACCCACTCTCCGCCGAGCCTTCCGTCCGTTGGGCGGCGAGGTATGAGCGGCAGGTATTGCGGACGGTACATGTCGCCGCAGTCAAGCAGCATGGTCGTGCCGTCCGGCAGGATGAAGAACGTCTGCTCGCCTACACCCGTCTGGATGAAATGGATGTCAAGCTCGCCTGGCTGCCAGCCAGGATAGCGGCAGCCCTCTACGCCCGTCATGCGATCAGAGAGGCAACCGGTGAACATGCCGACACCGACGGCTCCCATCCCCGAAATAAACTCACGGCGTTTCATGGCGTCCCCAGAGGCCGTGCCGTTCACTCGATCCGCAATGTCCAGAGCTGGAGCTTCAGGCGCTCCGAGCAGTACCTGTCCTCGAACGTGTCGGCATGGATGACCCAGCCGCCCTTGATGTCAACCATTTCGAGAGACGGCACTTCCTCGAACGAGCCGAGCTGGTCTCGCGGTTCAACGCAAACG
The DNA here is from genome assembly GCA_934667425.1 of uncultured Kiritimatiellota bacterium. GTDB lineage: Bacteria > Verrucomicrobiota > Kiritimatiellia > RFP12 > UBA1067 > UBA1731. The sequence goes on from CAKULV010000009.1 coordinate 21,372, forward strand.
GCTCCGCTCCCCGTCTCGATGGCCTCAAGGGCCGCGAACAGGAAGTCGGCAGGACCGATCTTCCTCCCGCCAACCTCGATCTCCGGAGGGAGGAAGTAGTCGGTGTTCAGCCTGGCGGCGGCAGCCTTCAGGTCTGACGCGAGGACAACGGTCTTTTCCTTGACGCCTTTCGGACGGTCAAGAAATCCCCACGACTTCCCGGGCTGAAACGCCTTGTCTCCGCGCAGGAAGCGCACCGATGCCTGGAAGCAGTCAGAGACAGACCATGACTTCGGCAAATCGACCGCGCTGAACCGCTTTCCGAGCGCACGGCGAATGGCCGGGATGTCTGCCCGCGTAATCTCCACGCGAGGCTTCAGCGTCTTCTCGAAATCACGCAAATCAATTAACTCGAAGCGCGAATCTGCCTTGATGGTGCGGATGAACGAACGGAGTCGGTCGTAGAAAACCTTCGTGTCCTCCGCAGGGCGGTCAGGCGCCGGGATCCACTTGCCCCACTCCACAAGATTCTTGCGCTTGTAGTTTATTCCGTCCCAATGCTTCGTCTTGACCGCCATGTGCGGATGCATGTAGAACGAAATGAGATCGCGTCCGGCGCTGTCGTCGAGAATCTTCTTCACGTCCGGCGGCTTGCAGCCCTCACGGGGCAGGAAGCCCTCAAGGCCGAACATGCTGCTGTACGGAATCTGGTAGCAGTTGCAGTACCAGAGCCCCAACGCGACATTGTTCCTCCTTACGATTCCGCCCGCGCCGTAGGCTCCCTTGGAGGTAAGCGGGCGGTCGGTGAACCCGCCTCCGCAGACGAACTTCACGCCCAGGTCCGCATAGGCGTAGAACGAGACGTAGCTCCAGCTGTTCCCGGGGGGATCCTGGAAGATCACCCTGTCGGTCGCGGTCGCCGCCCGAATCATTCCGATGGCCTCCGCCTCCTGCGCGAGCACGGCCCGATACGCCTCCCCGAAATCCTCCCTGTCCGATAGTTCGCAGATCGCGGGATGCAGGCTGTGCCCGTACGTCTGCGTCCCGATCGCATGCCCCTTCAGGGAGTCGAGGACGTCCATGCGGCGCAGGCGCACGAGCTCCTCGCAGAGCAGCCCCACCATGTTGAAATGGCCAACGACCTTCTCCTCCGTGAGGATGTTCGCTATGTCGCGTATCGCATCGTTGGACCTGTCGCAGGTGAAGTCCTCCGTGTCGAAAAACAGCAGCACCTTCGTCTTCGCCTCTGCCGTGGCGAATGACAGCGCAAGGCCCATCGCCATCGCGCCCATCCATGCCGCACCCCTCACAATCTTCTTCACTTCATTCCTCTTTCTCATTTGCCCCCCTACAATATCCCTAAAACCTATAACCTATAACCTAAAACCTACATTCTCGATCACGTCCGGATTCTTCGCGGAATCCACCGTGACGTTTTCGAGACGCACGTTCTTCACTGGATGATCCGGGTCGCCCACCATGTTCACACGCCACCTCGCCTTGCCTCCGTGCACGTTGCGGATGTCGATGTCGCGGATGGTCGTTGCGCGGTTCTCGTAGTCCGGGAAGTCCGCCCATTCGTAGAGCGTATCCACCGACAGCCCGACAAGTTCATACCTCACGTTGCCGACCTCGACGCCGTTGACAGAGATGTTCTCAAGCACGCCGCCGCGCCGGCGGTTAGTCTTGATGAACACCCCGCGGCTCACGTCGTTGGCCCTGCAGTTGATGAGCCGCAGGTTCTTGACCCCGCCGGAGATCTCGCTGCCGATGCCGAGAAGCGTGTGCGCGTCCACGATCTCGCAGTCCCGGATGAACACGTCCTGCGTCGGGGTGTTGAGCCGCCATGCGTCACGGTTGCGCCCGGACTTGATCACGATCCCGTCGTCACCCTGATCGAAGCGGCAGTCCTCCAATATCACGTTCCGGCTCATCTCTATGTCAATGCCGTCGTTGTTGTTCCCGTGCGCGTAGACATCGAGGTTGCGCACCGCCGCATCCTCGCACATGTAGAGGTGCAGGGTCCAGAAAGGCGAGTTGCGCACCTTGAAGCCTTCCCACGTCACGCCCTTGCAGCGGTTGAACTGCACAAGCTGTGGACGGGTGTTGGCGTTCTTCATCTTGTATATCTCGCGTTTCTCCACCGGATAGTCCGTCGCACCCCAGGTGTAGAGCTGCAGACGCGCGGCCTTGATGCCGTTCTTCTGCGGAACCCACGGATACCAGAACGTATCCTTCCACTCGCCCTCGTACCCGCGAAGCGTGCCAGATCCCGTTATGGCCACATTCGTGCAGCAGTAGGCGTACACGAGCGGCGAGTAGTTCCAGCACTCCATCCCCTCCCACGAGGTATGCACGGCCGGCAGGTAGTCCTTGGGATTCTGAGAGAACACTATCTCGGCCCCTTCCGCGAGGTGAAGCTCGCAGTTCGAGCGCAAACGTATCGCGCCCGAGAACCATTTTCCGGCAGGCACCACGACCCGTCCGCCGCCAGCATTCTCGCAAGCGGCCATCGCCCTGGCGAAGGCATCCGTGCATAGAGTGCCGTCGGGCTTCGCCCCAAAATCGGCGATCGGGAAGTCCCGGTCCTTGAAAAGCTTCGCGACGGAAAGCCCGCGAGCGCGCACATCGTCGAGGAAGAGCTTGGCGAACGCCGCCGCGCCCGTCTGGATCGGGTGTGTGACGTCCTTCGCGGGTTCGCCGTCCTTGCCGAGGATCAAGCCTGTGGAGATGGCGAAGAACTTGTGGGCCTTTTCCTTGCCGAGGCTTTCCAGCAGATCCCGCGTGAGGTTGTTCATGTCCACGAAGTCGCACTTCAGCTCTTCGGAAAGCTCGCGCATGGCGTCCCGGTAGCTCCTGAGGCACACGCCGTCGGTCTTGTGCTCGGAGTCCACAAGCTTCCTGCCCGACTTGTCGAACGTTGCGCGGCATATCGGCGACAGGAGAATCGGAGTCGCGCCCTTCTCGCGGATGTCCTTCACCCAGTCGCGGACTATCTCGCGGAAAAGCCCCTTGGGATCCGCCCAGCGCTCGTTGCGGTAGAACTCGGTGGAGCGCTTCTGGTCGTTGTGCCCGAACTGTATGGCCACGAAATCGCCCTGCTTCACCCCCGCGATCAGCTTCGCCCACATCCCGGACTTCGCGAAGCTTTTCGTCGATGCCCCGCTGCGGGCGTAGTTCGCGACGCGGCAATCCGACTTCATGGACTTCTGGAGCTGCGTGCCCCAGCTGTAGTATGGCGCACGGATGTGCCCGCCCAGGCTGTATCCAGCGTCATCGAGCGTCGAATCGCCGGCGAAGAACAGGGTCGACGCGAACGCGCTCCCCGCAAACAGTGAAGCGGCCGTCAGTGCAGCCACGTTCATGAATTTCATTGCAATATCTCCATGTTTACCTGATTGCGCACCATGGTATCATAAGCGAAATGCCGGGTCAACTGGCAATTCCGGCCTTACGACGCCACCTCATGCCCATTGCCGCCATTGCGGCGAAGTATGTGCCCGCGCCCACCGCAAGCAGAACGGAGAGCGACAGCACGGGCGGCATCCTCACATATGCCTTCACCGCCACAAGCGATCCGGCCATGATGGCGGACCCGGCAAGCATCCTGAGTGTCGGCGATGCGAGCCTACACAGTCCAAGCGAACCGTTTCGGCGATGTGCGGCAGCGACAAGCATGGCGCATCCGAACGCGGCGCACAGGACCGTTGACGCGGCAAGGCCGACGTGCCGCCACTCCACTGGCAGGCACAATACGGCGACGATGTTCAGAGATGCGTTCAGGCACACGGTCCATACGGACGTCCGCAGCGGGGTCTTCATGTCGTTCTGCGCCTGGAACCACGGGACAAGCGATTTCTGAAGGCCAAAGAACCCAAGCCCCATGGCATACACCGCCACGGCCCTCGACACGCGAACTACGGCAGTGGCGTCGAACGCTCCGCCGCGATATATCACGGTAGTCACGTCGGCGGCAAGCACACCAAGCCCGACCGCCGCCGGAATCATCACGAACAGCATCTGCCTGGTAGATGATATGAACGCCGCACGGGCGCCATCTACGTCCCCCTTGGAGAAATGCCCCGCAAAGGCCGGTAGAAGGACGGTGCCGAATGATACGCCTATGACCCCGAGTGGAAGATCCATGAGCCGTTCGGCATATCCGATCACGCCTGCCGCCCACGGGGCGGCGACCTGCCCCAGCACCTGGTCTAGCATATAGTTGATCTGCACGGCGCCTGCCCCTATTGCGGCAATTGCGGTGTTTTTCCATACGAGACAGACCTTAGGGTCCTTCCACCCCCTGAAGGACAGCTTCGGCGAGACCCCGGCCTTGCGCATGCGCCACAGCATGAACGCCATCTGCGCTGCGCCCGCCACAAGTATGGCCATGCAGACCCTGTGTATCCGCTGGTCGAGACGCAGCTCCGGGTGGAAGCATATCCAAACGAGGATCCCTATCCAGAACACGTTGAGCAGACACGGCATCGCGCTTGACGCCTTGAACCTTCCCATGGCGTTGAGCACTCCCATGCCGAGCGCCGCGCCACAGATGAAGATCATGTACGAAAGCAGCGTCTTGACGAGACGAACCGTCAACAGCGTCCTTCCGCTCAGCTCCAGTCCGGCGCGGAAATGCACTGCAACCTCAAGGCCGAGAAGCGCAAGCACGACGACGGACCCGACCATCATGAGCATCATGGTCAAGACGGCCCGGGCGAGATGCCGGGCGCTTTCCATCGCGTTCGCCTCCACCTCCCCCTTGAACACCGGTACGAACGCCGCGGTCAACGCCCCTTCGCCGAAAAGCTTGCGCGCCATGTTGGGAATGGCAAACGCCAGCGTAAATGCGCTTTGCTCCACCCCTGCGCCGATGAATCGGCTCTGCAGCATCTCCCGTACAAGTCCGAGCACCCGCGACAGAGCCGTAAACGCCCCCACGGTGGCCGTATTCTTTAGTATCCTGTTCATCCCATGCGCCGCGTCAAATCATCGGCCGGAAGCCTGCGGACGGATCACCTTCACCCCATCGGGGGCGTTCACCTTCACATCCAGCGATCCGTCAGACCGCTTGTCGATGCGCACAAGTATCCGCTTTCCGCCGGGCATGGCCATGGCACCCTCCGCCCAATCGAGGTCGCCAAGGGACGGATTCACCTCTACGGTCTTGCAACCGACATCAAGCGGACGGATTCCGAGCACATGGTTTATGCACCATGATGCCGGACCGGCGCTCCATCCGTGGCAAAGGGAATGGCGGAATCCCTTGTAGCAGAACTCGCCATAGTCCCCGTGTATGTCCTTCTTCCCCGGCACAGGCGCCTCGTCGACGCGGAATGCGTTGTTTGTCCACGAGATGTTGAAGTCCTCCCAGAAGCTCGTGGCCCCCATGTCGAGCATCGCGCCCCAGTAGTCGCGAACGGTGTCGAGCGCGCGCTGGTGTTCGCCTGCCGCGCTCATCGCCTCGATCATGTAGTAGCCATAGAACGAGGACACGCCCGAATGCCCTCCCGCCCCAAGGGTCGAAGCGTACATCTCCCTTGGGGTCCGTAGGCCTGAAAGCGCAAGCAGGGCTGCGGCCGACTTTGCCCCGTGCGGATCGGGACGCAGGCGGGAGAGCCTGTCCGCCATGCCGCGAGCCTTGTCCGCAAGGCCTTCGCGACCGAGGGCATCCGCAAGGAACGCTGTTTCACGGGCGGCAATGAGCGCCAGGCCCTGGGTGCCGGCGACCTGTCCCTTCCCGTTATGCTTTGTCGGCCAGTCGAGGAATTCACCGGCGCGCCACTCCCCGGCATCGGTCATGCCGGAAAGCACATGCCCAAACGTCTTCTCGAGGTAATCGGCGTGTTTCTCGAGGTACTGCCTGTCCCCAGTGAACCGATACCATTCGGCGAGGTTCCGTATCCACCAGAGCGTGTATGTGGCGATCGTGTTCATCCACTTGTCGGGAGGCGTGACGGAAGCCAGGTAGTCCAGGGAATCCGCAAGGATCTGCGCATCGCCGAACACGTTCAGTATGGCCATCGTCTCCGGATGCAGATCCCCGACCCACACGAGCCTGTCGCGCTTGATGCCGTCCCACAGGTATTCCTGGCAGCAAAGGTGGACAGTCCTCACCGCAGTCTCAAAGATGCGGTCAAGGCGCTCGTCGGACGATCTGAAGCCGCCAAGGCGGGGCATTGGACGCATAAGGGAAATCGCGCGCACGAATTCAAGGCCCACCTCTCCCTCTGTCGCAAGATCCAGCCGCACGAACCGGAATCCCGTATTGCCAACCTCTATCGATCCAAAGCTCGGGACCTCAAGCTCGAAGTCTCGCAACGCATGGTCGTTGGTGGCGTTCTTGGCGTCGCCGACGCTGCTCATCGCCTCCGCCACCGACTCTCCGAAACGTATGCGGAGTTTCTTCCCTATCCTGTCAGACGCCGGACTCATCCCGATCTGGATGCCGCCGTGCAACTCGCGCCCAAAGTCGAGGACAACCCCCGGACGATCTCCATTGTTGACGAGCCTGGTGCCGACAGACCTTCCGAAATACGTTTCGCACACCTGCCCGTGCTTGCGGTCAAGGAGCCGTTCGATGTTCTCCGTTGAACTGGCCGCCTTCCCGCCAGACATCCGGGACGGCGTGTTCCACACGACGCGCTTCGGGTATACGAATGTGCGCGTACGCGCGTCTGGTGCATCATCCTGCGCAGATGCCGAGGCCATCAGCGCGGCAAAACAAATGGATAGGAACTTCATATGATGCGCATTCTACCATAAAGGCCCGTATCGCGGGCGGGAATATCGCGGGACGTCAGTCCTATCGTCGCACCAGCTCGTAGTTCATCGTCGCGTCGGCAGGATCGCGGGCAACGTCGGCCGTGAAGCAGAGGCGGCCATCCTGCAGATGGCTCGGCACAACGCCTCGGCGGTTCCCGGCACAGTCGAGCGCGTACACGGTCCACTCCCCTGCCGCAAGCGACAGGTTCAGGTCCGCACGGCCCTTGCGCATCAGGTGAGGCATCTGTCCCCAGCGCAGAAGCACGGTGCGTGAATCGTCCGCGAACGCAGCGCCCGAATTCTGCACGTCGGTCTGATGGCACAGGAGGATGCGTCCCGATGCGGCAAGCGGATTGCCGTCAAGCGAACTCGCCCACACCGTCGCCGGCGCCCCAATGACGTTGGCCTCGAGGCACCCGGCGCGGATCTTCCCGGATTCGGCGAACACGCCGCACGTCCTCCCCGTTTCGATTCGCAGGGAACCTGTCGCGGGATCGATCTTCAGCGCGTCAGCGTCGCCGACATCGAGGTCTCCGCGCAGGAACAGGCATAGCGATGCGCGTTCGCCCGCGAGCGAGAGCGGATCTCCGCTCATGTCGAAGTATGTCATGGGCTTCGGACCGTACACGCCCTTGATGCCGTGGCTCCACGCGAAGCGCCAAAGCCCGTCAATATCCTCACGGGCGGCGAGCGCACCCGTCTCGATGCCGCCGAGGCTGCGGTATGCGCCCGGACCGGAGAAGTTGTACTCCGTGATCACGAACGGCATAGCCTTCCCCATGCGGCGGCGGTTGCCGAGCGCCCAGAAGAGACCGTGCCTGTCGCGCTTCAGCGGATTGGTGTTCTGCAGTTCGCTCGGCAGGCTCCACTTCTGCTCGAGGAAGTGCGGGTGGTCAACGTAGAAGTGCTCGTCCGCGTAGTCGTACTCGTTGGCGCGCACCTCGTCAAATTCCTCCGGATATGCGTAGTTGTTCATGTTGGTGAGCAGGATGCGGCTCTTCATCTCGTCCCGCACCCACCGCGTCATGCGCCTCGCGAAGTCGCGTTCGTTCGCCAGGGTAAGCTCCTTGCGGCTGTTGCCCTCGTTGACGAGCGAGTAGAGAGGCATTGCCGGCTCGTCGGCATACCTGCGTCCGGTGTGCGTATTCACGTGCGAGAGGAAGTTCTTCGCGTAGTTCAGGAAGTTGGAGAACGCACCCTCGTGCGTCTCCACAAGCGTCTTGAACTCGCGCATGCTAGCAAACCCCGGCTTGTCGATCCCCATGTCCCGGTATGCCACCCTGCGCGAAACGTAGAGGTCGGTCGTCATGTACACGCCATGCTTGATGCATGCGGCGACCATCGCGTCGAACCTCGACATCCTTTCCGGCTTGAGTTCCCCCCGGCTGTCGGCCAGCCCGCCGTCGTGGTGGTGGAACCTCACCGCATTGTATCCGATGCGGGCGAGGTTCGCCACGTATCGGTCGGCATCCTTCGCTGGCGGATAGTTTGATTCGCCGACGAAATTCACGCCGTAGAAGCGCTGCTTCACGCCAGGCAGGCTCTCGAACTCGAAATGCCCGTTGCGGACGACAAGCCATCCGTGCTTCCCGGCCGGCGCATCGTGCGGAACGACCTGCGAGAAATCCAGGGCAGACCCAGGCGCCGGGTCGTTCATCGCCTTGATGCGCGTCCATTCGCTCCCCTCTTCGATCACGTATTCGCCGGCGCAATACTCCACCGGCCCAGGCGTTTTCAGGTTGAAGTCCATAGAGAAGGCGTCCCCCCGGACGAGATCCGGCACGCTCCCCTTGCCTTCGAACGACACGCGGAGAGTGAACACGTCGATGTCGCTGCTCTTCCATTCGCGGTTGTCCTGAAGGTAGCATTTCATCGGCTTGGGGAAACGGAACGCAAGCGTCTGCACGCCATCCTTGTCGATGAGCGCGACCTCTCGCACCTTCTCGCGGAAGACCCCGATGCGGCCCTTCCTGTACTCCACGGGGAAAGGCTTTTCCATCCGGCCGTCCAGCACGGCCTTGCCGCCCGCGTAGCGCGAAACGGGGATGCGGGCGCAAACCACGGATCCGATCTGCCTTACGTTCGTCACGACCGTCTCGATCGAGACGGACACGTCGAGGGAACCGTCCGGGGCGACCTTCGCCGACGTGCTGCCGATGAAGTTCGTGCCGTTGTTGGGGTCGCCGTAGTTCCACTTCTCCGCAATCCGCCAGCGGCGCGAACCATCCGCCTCGGGACGGTAGCCGCCGTATGGCGTGCGCGATATCCAGCCGGGATAGAAGACTGTCGGCACGATCCTCACCTCCGCCTCCGGGACAAGTATGCGCCCCATCGGAGCAAGGCGCACCACGTCCGCCATCGACGGCGAGGGCGCCGTCGCTACGAAAGCGCAGCACAGCGTCAATAGCATGCGATTCATCTGCTTCATCCTTTCACTTCAAAAATCCAATCCATCTCGTCCACCCGTGGCGACGGCGCCCTCGCCGTCGCGCCCCGTCCCCATCCGCTCCACCCGTGGCGACGGCGCCCCCGCCGTCGCGCCCCGTCCCCAGCCTCTCCTCCGTGGCGACGGCGCCCCCGCCGTCGCGCCGTCCCCAGCCTCTCCGCCGTAGCGACGGCGCCCTCGCCGTCGTGCCGTCCCCAGCCTCTCCACCCGTGGCGACGGCGCCCTCGCCGTCGCGCCGTCCCCATCCGCTCCTCCGTGGCGACGGCGCCCCGCCGTCGTGCCGTCCCCATCCGCTCCTCCGTAGCGACGGCGCCCTCGCCGTCGTGCCATCCCCAGCCCCTCCTCCGTAGCGACGGCGCCCCGCCGTCGCGCCTCGCACAGCCAAAGCCACACTTCAGCGGACAACAATGGCCGTGCCGCGCCGCGCCTTCAGAGCGAGCGTCTTGCCGTCGTCAAGAAGGCGCAGGAGCCAGTTTGCGCTGGAAAGCTCCGGCAATGCTCCGCCAAAGCCGTCCGCTGCGGTCGCAAGCACGTATGGAGCCTTTTCCCGGTCAAGGTCATCCAGATTCTCAACCGTGACCTCGGCCCCGTCCCCAAAGACGAAGCGTCCGTTGATGGCGACCGGATCTGCCGCCGCCGCTACGCGCAGTTCACCCGTGAGGGTGTAGACGCCCCCAAGCAGATCAAGCGTCGTGCCGGACGCCATGCGGAGCGTGGCGAAAGTCGGCATCGTTGACCCGTCATATGGGTTCACGGTAGCGAGGCATCCGTCGCCAGAGTCCTTCAATGGCACGTAGACGCCTACGTCCGTTGAATTCCGTCCCTGCGGATCGTATGCAAGGCCGACCACGTCCTTCCGGCTCGCACCTCCGTTGCCACCGGCGTTCCAGAGCTGGAGCAGGAACTTGTGCGCTCCCGGCGACAGCGTGACGGACATCCGGCGAAGCTCTCCCCATGTGGTGGAACCTTCCTTCTTGAGCTCTACCCCATCCACGAAGATGTTCAGTACGTCGTCAAAGGCAAATGCGAAAGTCCAAGTGCAGTCCTCCGTCCCGCGGTTCCATATGTATCCCGAATACGAGACGTAGTGGTACGGCTGGAAATATCCGCCTGACACGCACGGTTCGTATGCATGGGATGGCTCAAGGTCGACCCCGCCATCCGTAAGCGCAACCTTATGGCTGTATTCCGTGGTGGCCTCGCCTTCGGCGTACTTGCGTTCGCCCCACAGGAACCCCGGCTTGAGGGCAGGCAGCTGAAGGGTGCCGCCCTGCACGTCAACCATTCCCGAAACGGACACAGGGGCATTGAGGAGGAACGTGCCGTCGCCTGTCTTGACGAGCGACGCCATCGTACCGCCAACATTCTCGACGGCCCCGGACGTCGCAGTCACCGCGCCGAAGTCGCGGGCAAATCCGCCGAAATCGATTGCGCCGCCGGCGACCTCTATCTGGGAGCCGGCGGGTATGGCATTCTCGTGGACAACCTTCAGGGTGCCGCCCTCCACGCGTGTGGCGCCGCCGTACGTGTTCGCGGCCTTCAGCGACAAGGTGCCGTCTCCCAGTTTCACAAGACCGCCCGAAGCCTGCTTATCGTCCGTCAGCGTCACGGTGAGCGGCACGTCGTTCGTGTATCCGCCACGGGTGAGGAGCGCGTTCATCGTGGTGTAGCCAAAGCCCGGCGATGTGACGGTGAAGCCCGTGACGCGGTTGTTCACGGAATCGAATTCGGCGACGGCTGACGCCCCCTCGCCATCGCCACTGATCTCGACCATAGGTGCGCCAACCCACGTGCCGTCCGCATACTCCGACCCTTCCGGGAACGCAAGCGACTTGAGGCCGCGTCCTGCCGGCGCATTGATCGGATGGTCGAGATTAACGTTGAGTCCAGACGTATCGAACTTCGCGCCGCCGGCGAACGCCGTCAGGGTAAGACGTTCAGGATCGCCGAAGAAGAAGCTCTCCGCCTTGTACGCGGCATAGTCCTTCTTCTTTGACCCGTGCCGATACTTGAGGATGCCGCCATCGAGGTTGACCCACGCCTTGTTCCCGTCGATTGCCTTGTTTTCGCCAACTCCCACGATCGTCTGCGCCTCGTTCGTCACGAGCTGTACCCAGTACGTCTCCAGGGAGCCGCCCGTGCGCAGGTTGAGGATCGTCTTCGCATTCGGCGCGGCCGCCATGTCAAGCCCGCAGTCGAGCTTCGCCTTGCCGCCCGCGAACGTAATCACATCCTCGTTCGCCCCGTACGAAAAGCCCTCGTACAGCGTCTTGCCTGATGTGATCCCTTCCCAGCTCTCTAATGCGCCGCCTGTCTGGTAGAATACGCTCTTTGCGCAGGCTGCCTTGCCTGAATGCATCCCGAACGTGATCGCCGAATTCTTAGACAGCACTTTCCCTCCCCTCACGTACCAGACCCCTCTTCCGTAACTCCCGCCGCCAGGCATGAACTGTCCAAGGATCATGAGACTGCCGCCCTGGTTCTCCATGTAGCCGCTTCCGCCATTGCCGATATAGTTGTAGACGTACCTTGGATACGCAGTAGTTCCACCAGTGGAAAACACGGTCAGATCTCCACCGCGCTGTATTACCGAACCATGGCAAGTCCTCTTGATGCTGTTGGGGCCGGTGACGACGCCAACCTGCAGCAATCCCGTAACGCACGCGCCTTCGCCTATCTCCAACACGCCCCGGCCTCCGCCCCATGTCGGGATCTCGGCAGACTCAACCGTTGCCTTGCGGGCCGGCCCTACGCAGATTACGCCGTCAAGCTTGCTCGCCTCGTTCGTGCCCCTCCCGGTCCAGTTCGTCGTGACGAGGGTGTCCGTTATTCGGAGTTTCGCGACTGCCGGGTACTGCGCCCCTACGTCAAGCCTGTTCGTCCCGAACTCGACCTGTCCGGCGGACGCCCAATCCAGCGTGGAATCGCCAGTCACCAGCACGTCCGTGAAGGAGTGCTTCCTGTCCGCACCCGTCATCTTCACGTAGCCCTCGCGCTGGTAGTACTTTACGTCGTCCTGGTTGCCTGTAAGCGCGATCGCGCCTGTGCCTCCGACGGAGAGGCTGCGCCAGCCGCCGTTCCAGTCCGCATCCACGGCAAGCGGTTCAGCCGCATCGCCATCAAGCGGAGAGAGAAGTATCTGAAGGTATTGGTTTTCCATGTGCGAGCAAAGTGCATCCCACGCCGCCACCCGTGCGCTGGCGTCATCGGACGAAGACATGAGGACGTGCAGCCTCATCCCGTCGGAGTTTGACGCAACGTTTCCCCTTACATCGACAGGCCCGCCGAACGACCAGCACTTGTTGGCGCCGCCTATGATCCTGCAGCCGTTCTCCGTAATCGTGACAGGCCCGTCGATCCGTGCCGCCGCCGTTTCGGGGGTTCCGCCGGACGCCGCCATCTGTTCGCTCAAAGTGCCGCCATCCAGCACAACGCCCCACGCGAGCGCAGGCGCGAACCTCTGTGAAGACAGGGTAGCGCCTTTACGGACGGTGATGGCATTCTCGGAAGATCCGCCCATGATGACGTTTTGTCCCTCAAGGTAAAGGAATGCCGCAGTCCCCATGTTCGTCACGGTGATGTTTCCGGGGTTTTCAACCGTCACGCCAAGCATGCCGAATCCGCAAGCGATCTCAAGATTGTGGCCTTTCATGTCCAGCTTGCCCTGCCCCCCGCGAATGTCCCACCGGCGGAACACCCAATTGCCATTGGAGTTCTGATAGGCGACGCCTCCAAAGCGCGTATCGCCCGTCAGCGTGACGTTCTCGAACACCGCCCGCCACTGATCCTTTACGGTGCCGACATGGCGGAGCGCGCCCTCGCCGTTCATGCCCGTGCCGCATACGGATATGGCCCGCTTGCCGAAACGCAGATCCTCCGCGTCCGCGCCGAACTCCAGGGTCGCACCGTCCGACACAACGACAGCGCCTCTGTCGGCGTCGCCGAGCGCATTGGCGGCAAGACAGCGCAGATACCCGCCCTCAACGCGAATCGATCCCTTGTATCCGGCAAGAGACCTGCCGATGATGAAGCGGCCTTCGCCACGCTTGACGACATCCTCGCCCGAAGCGATGATCGCATTGGCCTCCTCGTCTGTCAACGTGCGGTCAACGCCGGCGTCTACAGTCACCTCCAGGGCCGAGGCCCCGCATGCGGCCATGCAGGCGAACGCAACGGACAGCGCAAGCCGCCCCCAAAGCGAACGCTCGATTCCGCCACTCAACGCACGCCTCTCCGTTTTTGTCCATTTTCCACTCATGGCAAGCCCTCCATTCCCTCAAAAAACATTAACGTATGATATATGGTTTTCTTTTTGTGTCAACACCAAGTTCTTGCCGATACGCAAATGGTGCTTACGGAGTTTGGGGAATATCCCAACTGCCGTTTTTAGATGCAATTGCAAAACCTTCGCGATTAGGTAAAACCGCTCAAGACAACCGTTCAAGGGCCTTTGACGACGCTTCCGCGATTGCCCCGAACAGCGATCTTCCGTGCGCATCCATGGCGACCACGCACGGGAACGCCTCCATGCGGAACGCCCAGCACGCCTCAGCCGCGCCCCATTCCTCAAGGAAATGCACTCCGCACACATCCTTCACGCAGTCCGCAGTAAGCGCCGCCGCGCCGCCGACCGCCTGGAGATACACGCAGCCATACTTTTCGCAGGCGGCGAGGGTCGCCCCGTCCATGCCGCCCTTCCCGATTATGAGGCGCACCCCGCTTTCGCGTATGAAGTCCGGCTCGTACGGGTTCTCCCGCACGCTCGTGGTCGGGCCCGCCGCCACCACCTTCCATTTGCCGCCCTTCTCGACGACAACGGGGCCGCAATGGAACAGCGCGCCATTCCTGAAATCAACCGGGATCCGCCCCCCATCCGCGAAATGCTTGTGGAACCTGTCGCGCCCCGTGTATACAACGCCGGACACCAGCACCGTATCCCCGGCGACGAGTCCGCGCACATCCTTTTCCGTGAACGGATAAGCAAGCCTCTTCACGACGCGACCTCCCTGCCAAACCTGATAGTACGCCTGCGCAACGCCCAGCACATGTACGCGACAGTGACGAAGAAACTCGCCGGGACGCGAGGCCGGCTCCCGATCTTCACGCCCAAAAGCGTTGTCTTGCCGCCAAGCCCCATCGGACCTATGCCAAGGGAATTCGCCTCCTTGAGCAGTCGTTCCTCAAGCCCGGCGAGTTCGCCGCACGGATTCCTGTCCCCGAGGGCGCGGAGCAGCTGATGCTTCGCCTCCTCGAAGCCGCCCGCGCGGTCTCCGCCAACGCATACTCCGAGGATTCCCGGCGCACAGCCGTATCCCTGCGCCCTGTGGACGGCGTCAAGCACGCACTTCCGCACCCCCTCAAGATCTCGCCCGGCGCCGATCGATGCATCCGGCAGGGAATACTGCCGGCTCATGTTCTCCGAGCCGCCCCCCTTCATCAGCAACGTGACGGCCGGGGCTGATTTCACGCCATCTGCGGAAATGTAGTGGATCACCGGCGCACCATCGCAGACATTCGAATCCACCGATGCCCCGGTGACGGAATCTATCGTATTGCGCCGCAGCCATCCCATCCCGGTGGCATGGACTACGGCATCCTTTATCACCGAGGGCGTCACTTTGCTGCGCAATCGCTCATCGACGAAGAACGTGAGGGTGCCGGTATCCTGGCACATCGGGGTGCCATTGCGCCGCGCAAGCCCGGCGTTCTGAAGAAGCGTCCCGAGGATCATGCGGGCGGAAGAGCCCTTCGCCTCGCGGAGCGATGCCGCCTTCAGCGCGTCAAGGACGTCTTTCGAGAGCGAACTCGACGTCCTGCGTATGAGTGACGCAATCCTTTTTTCGATTTCCATGGCTGGGCATTATACCAAAGATTGCGGCATGCGCGAGGTCACTCGTACCTAAGGCAATCTATCGGATTGAGCTTAGAGGCGCGGTATGCCGGATAGAACCCGAAGAACAGGCCGACGAGCGACGAGAAGAGGAATGCGCCGAACGCGCTCGACCACTCGATGAGGATTGGCCAGTTCTGCAGGTTGCCGATCAGCTTCGCGCCGCCCACCCCGACGGCCACGCCTATCGCCCCGCCCACGGTGGAGAGCACCATCGCCTCAAGTATGAACTGCCAAAGGATGTTCGCCGGGGTCGCCCCGATCGCCATTCGCAGGCCGATCTCCCTGATGCGCTCCGTCACGGATACGAGCATGATGTTCATTATGCCGATGCCGCCCACAAGGAGGGAGATCGCGGCCACTGCGGTAAGCAGTATCGTCATCAGGTTCGAGACTGATCCGATTGTGTTCATGATCTCCGTCGTGTCGCGCGTCTCGAAATCGTCGTCCTGATAGTCCGCAAGCCTGTGCCTCTGCCGGAGCAGCGCCGTTATCTCGCGCTTCGCCTCGTCAAGGTCGTCCATCGAATACAGCGAGAGGTTCATCATGTTTATCGACTTGAACGTCGATCTCTGCAGCACCCTGCCAACGGTCGTGTACGGAGCCATCACGGTATCGTCCTGATCCTGCCCCCACCCGTTCGCGCCCTTCGTGGCAAGTATGCCAACGACCTTGAACGGCATGCCCTTTATGCGGAACGTCTTACCGATCGGATCCTCATCCCCGAAAAGGTTCTCCTTCACGGTGTTGCCGATCACGCATACGCGCTGGTACATGCGCTCCTCCTCCTCGGAGAAGAAGCGGCCCTCGCTTACGCCCCAGTTCCGTATGTCCGGCATATCCGTAGATACGCCACTCACGCGGCTCTGCCAGTTCTTGCCCTGGTATATCATCTGGCACGTCACGTTTACCGTAGGCGATACGGCCGCGACAAGGTGCGACAGCTCGCGCTTGATCGCCCTCGCATCCTTGGCGGTCATTGTCTGCCCCTGCCCCATTCCAGTGGAGACGGCATTGCGGTTGCGCCTCTCCGGGAACACCATGATGAGGTTGTTGCCCATCGACGATATCTCCTGCACCATCATGGTGGATGCGCCCTTGCCTATCGCGAGAACGGCGATGACGGCGGCGATGCCCACGATGATGCCGAGGCACGTGAGGAGGGAGCGCGTCTTGTTACGCACGATCGCAAGCAATGCGACCTTGAATATCATCAGGAAATTCATGCCGCCCGCTCGTCCTTGACAAGGTGTCCGTCACGCATCACGAGATGGCGCTTCGCGTATGCCGCGATGTCTTCCTCGTGCGTCACCATCACTATGGTTATGCCCTCGTTGGACAGTTCCGTGAAGAGGTTCATTATCTCCACCGACGATTTCGTGTCAAGGTTGCCGGTAGGCTCGTCCGCGAACAGCACCGGCGGCTCGTTCATCAGCGCGCGCGCGATGGCGACGCGCTGCTGCTGCCCGCCGGAGAGTTCCGCCGGTGTGTGGGTGCCGCGTCCGCCAAGCCCGACTCGCCTGAGCAGCTCGACCGCGCGCCGCCGCCTCTGCGAGCGGGAGAGGCGGCCGAGGTATATGTCGGGAAGCTCCACATTCTCGATCGCGCTCGTGCGCGGCAGGAGGTTGAAGTTCTGGAACACGAAACCGAGCTTCCTGTTGCGGATTATCGCGAGTTCGCGCCTGGTGCGCCTGGCGACCTCAACGCCGTCCAGCAGATAGCTGCCGGATGTCGGCACGTCGAGGCACCCCAGTATGTTGAGCATCGTCGACTTTCCGGAGCCGGAGGCCCCCATGATGGCAACGAACTCCCCGTTGTCAATCTTGAGCGAAACCCCGTCCAGCGCCGCCACAGGCTCCTCGCCGGCGGAATATATCTTCCTGAGGTCCCTTATCTCTATCAAGCTGCTCACTGCGTCTCCAGGCAATGGCTATGCCACGGCGGCCGCATCCATCTCGGCGCATATCGCGCGGGCCGCCGCCGCCGGATCTGGCGCACCGAGTATCGGACGCCCCACGACGAGGTGCGTCGCGCCGTCCCTCACGGCGTCTGCGGGCGTGGCAACCCTCTTCTGGTCGCCTACGGACGATCCGGCCGGACGCACGCCCGGCGTGACAAAGAGCGTTCCCGCCTTGAGCATCTTCGACAGTTCGCCCACTTCCTTCGGCGAACACACGAGCCCGTCCGCACCGTTCGCCGTGGCGAACGACGCCATCGCCTTCACCTGATCCGCCGGTGAGCGCCCCTGGATCCCGATGTCCTCAAGGTCACTCCGGTCAAGCGATGTAAGCACCGTAACGGCAAGTATCCCCGGCGCCGCCTCTCCGAACTCCGCTGCGGCATCGTGCGCGGCGGCGATCATCGCCTTGCCGCCAACCGAATGGATGGTCATGAGGTCAACCCCAAGTCTGCCGCCCGACCTCACGGCGCGTTCCACGGTGCGCGGGATGTCATGGAACTTCAGGTCGAGGAACACCTTCTTGCCGAGATCCTTCACTGCCTTCACCACGTCAGGTCCCTCCGCAGTGTAAAGCTCCAGCCCTATCTTGTAGAAGCCCACGGCATCGCCGATGAGCCTGATCTTCTCGACCGCCTCGGCCCGCGTCTGGACATCCAAAGCCACAATGAGTTCCGCCATCATCCATTCCTTTCACATACGAAAATTTCGCGTAATTATAGCACAGAAGCCGCTGAGTGAGATCAGGGTTCTTCGGGCTTCAGGTACCGCAGCAATTCGTCGAAGCGGTTGATCTTCACGGTATAGCGGCTTTCGCGCAGATGGCCGAAGCCGAACGTGCAGAACGCGGTCTTTACGCCTGCCGCAAATCCGCTATCCATGTCTGTCCAATTGTCGCCCACCATCCAGTCGTGAGACGAGAGCCTGTGCCCCCCCATTCGCGACGCGCATTCGCGCAGCGGCATGCCCGAGGGCTTCATCTCGGCGCAATCGCCGCCGGCGATGACCGCATTGCCGAAGTATCGCAGGATTCCGTAGTGCGCCAGCAGGTCGCGGGCGGCGAAGTTCGGCTTGTTCGTGCTGACGCCCATGAGCCATCCCCGGTCGGCGAGTTCCGCAAGCGTACTCCGCACCCCCGGATAAAGCGTCGTCTCATCCGTCATGTGCGCCCGGTAGTTCGCGCTGAACTGTGGCCACAATTCATCGAAACGTCCCGTCACCTCCGGAATGGCGTTCTCCAGCAGGTGGCGCGCTCCGCAGCCGACGAAGCCGATGACGGCATCCTGGGGCAGAGGCTTCAGCCCGAGATCCACCCGCGTGAAGTTGACCGCGCTCGCGAGATCGGCGCGCGAGTCGAAAAGCGTTCCGTCAAGGTCAAAGAATACCGCGTTCATTTCTCAAGTTGGTAGGTTTTAGGTTATAGGTTTCAGGTTTTAGGTTTCAGGTTTCAGCAGACGCCCAAAAACGCCGGATTCGCGGGAGGGCCGCAATTCATTGCGACCGTTGGCACGACACCTCGGATTCGCCGCCACAAATCATCGAATGCCTAAATTTTAAAATGCAATCGTAAATCGTAAATCGTAAATTCCCAAAAGGATTCAATCGCCGGCCTCAAGGGACGGGGCCACGTCTGCGACAAGCGCATCTGTGCCTGTCAGCTCGCGCCGATAGTACGCAAGGCCTGCTATCATTGCGGCGTTGTCGCCGCAGTACTTCGGCTTGGCGAGCATCAGCTCCACGCCAGCCTTGTCCGCGACGCTGCGCAAGGCCTCGCGCAATGCGCCGTTGAGCGACACGCCTCCGCCGACTATCAGCGAACGGTAGCTGCCATTGCGCAACGCATGCGCCGTGCGGTCGGCAAGCGACGAGACGATTGCCCTCTGGTAGCTCGCGCATATGCGTGGAATCTCGTCGGACGGGATGTCGCCCTTCTCCGCCCGCACGTTCCTTGCGTAAGTGAGCAGCGACGTCTTAAGCCCGGAGAAGGATGTGCACAGATCGGCATCGAGTCCGGCAAGCGCGGCGGTACCGGGCCGGGGACGCACCTTCGGGAACTGGATGTAATCGTCCCCTTCGTACCTCTTCGCCTCGCGGTCTATTATCGGCCCGCCCGGATAGCCGAGACCGAGAAGCTTCGCGGCCTTGTCGAACGCCTCTCCGGCGGCGTCGTCAAGCGTCTGCCCGATGATCCTGTACGTGCCGTACGCCGGCATGTCCACCCAGCTCGTGTGGCCTCCCGAGACCGCCAGGCCAAGGGCCGGCATGCGATCTTCGGGCGCGATGCCGGTTTCAAGAAACGGCGTGTGCAGATGGGCCTCGATGTGGTTTATGCATATGAGCGGCACGTTCAGCGAAAGAGCAAGTCCCTTTGCCGCGTTCAAACCAACGAGAAGCGCGGGGGCGAGGCCCGGACCGTACGTCACGGCGACGGCATCGACGTCTCCAAGCCCGTTGACGGAGCCGTTCGACACGGCCTCGGAGACTGCCGCCGAAACGACCCCGGATATCTTCTCCACGTGCGCCCGCGAGGCTATCTCAGGCACCACGCCGCCCCATGGCTGGTGGAGCTTGATCTGCGTGTAGACCACATTGGACAGCACCTTTGTCCCGTCCTTGACGATGGCACACGCCGTCTCGTCGCATGAACTCTCAATGCCAAGCACATTCATGACAGCACCGCCTCACCAGAACTTCCACCAGGACTTCTTCACCGGCGTAACCCCGCCGGACTCCATGTAGAGATCCTTCATGCGCTTCGCCCCGGCGACATCGGGATCGACCATCGGCTCCTGTGTGCGAAGCACAAGCTCGTCGGGAAGGCTCCAGAACACTGTCCGAAGGAACTGATCCTGCGTCGCCCGGTGCAGCACCACAACCTCACCGTTGGGCATTACGGATATCTTCGGGTCGGTGATCCTCAGCAGCACTCCGAGATCCGTGGTCCGCCACATCTTCCCGTGCTCGTCGTGCGCCTTCAGGAAGAGATGCTCGCGCTGCCCGCGCGTCCAATAGGCGATTTCGAAGACGCGCTTGAGCCCCGGCCTGTTGGAGAACATCTGCATGGCGCCGCCGACGCGCATCCCGGGCACGACGTCGAAGCTCACGAGCGACGACTCGAACCTGGCCCCGTCATGCACAAGCACGGCGCGGGCGAGGTAGCGCATCGGCTCCTTGAGGTCGAAGTGGTTTCCGATGAACGTCTCGAGCTTCTGCCCCTCGGACGAATGCAGGAGGAACGGCGCGACAAACGGCTTCTTGCCGATGCGGTCCCTTGAGGCCATGTCCGATGCGCGGTAGAGCTCAAGCCTGAAGATGTCCGCAGACCCCGGCTTGCCCACGTCTATGGAGTCTGCGCTCGAATTCGCCACGTCGACAACAGCGCGGATGCGCTCGCCCACTATGTACTCCCTGCGATCCGGAACAAGCTTCACGGATATCTCGGTCGGGGCCGCCGCACCGAACAGGTGAAGCGACAGCGCAGCCGCGAGAATGGCAAATGCTGATTTCATATGACGGCTCCTCTCATGGTTCAACCTCAAGCCCATCGTAGGCGGGCGAGATGTGCGGCGGAAGCTCCCTAAGGTAGTCCGCATGGGAAATGTCGTGGCACATGTGTACGAGCAGCCCCCTCTTCGGCGCGATGCGCTCCATGTACCCAAGGTTCCTGTCGAGCGTGAGGTGCGTGGGATGTTCCCGCTTGCGCAGACAGTCCAGCACCATCAGATCCACGCCCTTGAGCAGGTCTACGGCCTCGTCTGGCAATGCGCTGCAGTCGCTCGCGTACCCGATGCGGGCACCCGCGCATTCCAGAAGGTACCCGTACGTCTTCGGCCCGTGCGGAACCTCGAACGGAGTAAGCGTGACGTCGCCGATGGAGAACGTCCCTGAAACCGGAACGAACTCAACCATCGGACGGAACAGCCCACGGTCGTTCGCCTTGCACGAAATGTATGGGAATATGTGGCGCATCGCCTCTATCGTCTCCGCGGAGGCGAAGCACTTCATCGGCTTGCCCACGATGCGGAATGCGCGTCCGTTGGCGCCAGGGGCGTCGGGGCTGCACTGCACCTTCTCGCCGTTCAGCGTGTTGAAGCGGCGCACGTCGTCGAATCCGGCTATGTGATCCATGTGCGCGTGCGTAAGCACCACGGCATCGACCCTCGATATCCCGAAGTCGATGCACGATTCGCGCATCTCCGGCGGCGTGTCTATCAGGAACGCCGTTGCGTCCGTGCTTACGTGCACTCCCGTGCGGCGACGCCTGTCCCGTGGATCCGAAGACGTGCAGACGGGGCACTCGCATCCTATCTGCGGCACCCCGACGCTTGTTCCGGTTCCAAGAAACTTGATTTTCATCAGGCCTTTTCCGGCATCTTCCCGGTCTTGAAGTACTTCTCGATCTCCTCAAGCGTCCTGCCCTTTGTCTCGGGCAGGAAGAACGCGGCAGTCACGAAGTAGATCAAGGTGAAGCCCGCAAGGCAGTAGAACACGGACGGGAAGCCCCATGCGTCCTTCCATGCCGGGAAAATCGTCGCGATCGTGGCGGAGACGCCCTGGTTGATGATCATGGCTATCGACATGCCGGTCGCGCGGATGCGCGTTGGCATAAGCTCCGAGAGTGCGAGCCATACGCAGACGCCGGGCCCCACCGCATAGAACGCGATGAACATGAAGAAGAACACTGTCGCGATCACGCCTGTCGTGGCGGACGCGGCGACAACCCCCTTCGTGATGAGCAGGAACACCGTCGCGACGCCGCAGAGCCCGAGTATGATCCCCGAGGTGCCGAGCTTCAGCAGGAACTTGCGCCCCTTCTTGTCCACAAGCGCACACGCGACAACAGTCATGAACACGTTCATGAGCTTGATCGCGAGATCGGAGAAGTTCGCGAACACGCCCTCCATTCCTGTCGCCTTGAAGATATCGACCGTGTAGTTGAGGACGGAGTTGATGCCCGTGGCCTGGTTGCAGGCGAGGATGACGACCGCAAGGCAGAACGGATAGACGTACTTGCGCTGGATGAGGCTGTCGCCCTGCGATGCCTGCGCGATCGCCGCCTTTTCCGCCGCGGCCGCCTCGTCGGCGGCGATCATCTCCGCAAGTATCTCATTGGCCTTCTCTTCGCCGTTGTTTGCCGCGAGAGAGGCAAGGGCCTCTTCCTTGCGCCCCTTCTTGTACAGCCAGCGCGGGGACTCCTTGAGCCTGAATGCCCCGAGGAACAGGATGAGGCCCGGCACGGCAGAGCATAGGAATATCGCCTGCCATGCCATCGCCCACCCCTTCAGCTGCTCCGGCTTCACCCACTTCGTTATCATCTCGAACGTGATCTTGGCCGCGTCCGCCGCACCGTGTGCATCCACGACGCCATTCGCGACGGCAGCCGCATTCACGACCTTGTCTGAATCGCCGACGAGGTAGGTCACCACAAGGCCGATCACCGCCGCGAACGCGAGGCCTATCGTGAGAAGCAGCTGGAACATCCCCGTACCCTTGCCGCGAGAATCCGAATCAAGGCACTCGGCAAGGTACATCGGCACTACGACGCCCACAAGCCCTGCGCTCGCGCCCTGGAGCGTACGGCCCACCGTCAGGAGGATGAAGTTGCCGCCTTCCATGAGGCCGGACGCGCAGATCACCGGGATGGAGATGAAGAAGCAGAACGCGGAGGCGATGATGATCGCCTTGCGCCCGAACAGCTCCGAGAGCGACCCCGCGAAGAGGGACGACAGCACCGACCCCCAAAGCACCGCGCCCACGATGAACCCGAGCTCCACGGACGAGTAGTTCGCGGTGTTCCGGATGTACGGAAGGGCGGCGGCTATCACGCCCACGTCGATGCCGTAGATGAGCCCGCCAAGGCCCGCCATGACGAGCAGATACCTTGCATAGCGCTTTACACTGTCATTCATTTCCACTGTTCCTTTCATCCATCAATTTGACGATTCCGACTCTGACGACTCTTCCTTGGCGAACACCTTGGGGAATATGCGTTCCGCAAGCTTCTGGCAGTTCTCGAACTCCTCAACCGCCTTGTTCACGAGCTCCTCCACGCGGGCCGGCACTGTCGGCTCGTCCGGGAAGAGGGTGCTCATCGTGAGCGCGGCGCCGAACATCAGGTTAGACCAGTCCTTGAGGCCCACACGAGCTTCGGAGCGGTCCTGCACGAGGCCGATGATCATGTTGTTCAGCATGCCGGGCTGCTCGAAGTAGAATTTCCGCCATGTGACCTTCTCCGGCTTCGGCGCTACGGGGCGATCCTTGAGCGACCTTGCGCGGGGAGTAGGACGCTGGAGCGTGAGCGACTCGGCGTCGGTGGCGGATATCTTCGTCCCCTTCGGGTACTTGCCCATGGTGAACTCGAAGCCCCTGCCGCGCTTTATGAAATGGTCCTGGAGCATCTGCATGCACCGTATCTTGTGGATCTGGTCGTCAACGGCCTGCCTCCCCTCCCGGGTTAGCTTCTCGAAGCCGTTCGTCATGTCGCCCATCTGCCGCATGGCGAAATTCCAGTCCAGACGGCGGAGCTCCCTGGCGGCAAGGGCGTCGTACTTCTCCTGCGCCTTGGCAATCTCTCCCTCGGCCTTGGCCCGGTACTCCTCTGCGGCCTTGCGCTTTGCAGCCTCCGCCGCCTCTGCGGCGGCCTTCTCGGCGGCAAGCTTCGCGGCGCGGGCGCGGGCGCGCTCGATCTGCTGCCTTGTGGTCGCCACGAGCGTCGGGGCCTTCTGCCTGATCGCGGCGGCCTTCTTCAGCGCCTGCTCGATCACCTTGAGGGACTTCATCGCCTCGTATTCCTCGACGAGGTCGGAGGTCTGCTTCGCGAGTTTCTCCGCAGACTCGACGCTATCCACCACGGATTTCAGGTCGCGTTCGCCCTTCTGGAGTATGAACATCAGGCAGGCGTTCACCCGTATCTCGGCGGCTCGCAGCGTCCAGAGATCCGTCCAAAGCTGCTGGAACGCCTTCAGCTGGGGCGGATACTCCACCTTCACCTCCGCCTTTGGTTCTGGGGCGGGGGCGGGCTTCGGTGGAGCCTTCGCCCCCTTCGCGTCGCCCTTCTTTGCGGTACTCTTCGCATCCTTCTTGGCGTCAGGCTTGGCCTTCTTGTCTTTCGAGGCGTCGACCTTGCCCTTCGCGTCCTTTGCGGCATCCTTGCCAGCCGGCTTCGCCGAGGCGTCGGCCTTGGCCGCCGGCGCATTCGTGGCCGCCGGTACGGCCGGGGCATTGGTCGCAGCCGCGCCATTTGCCGCCGCAGGAGCGCTGTTTGTCGCCGCGCCCGCCTGTGCGGCGCCTGCCTCGGAGGGGGCGGGCGCGGCCTCGGGCGCGGGCGCGATCGCATTCGCCAGCCGGGCTATCTTCTCCGCCACCTTGTTCGAGTACGCGACGGCATCGGTGTAGTCCTTCGTCTCCGGCGCGACAAGCACCGGCCTGCACACGTCGCGAACCGCAGGATCGAGCATGGCGAGAAACGCATCCGAAGACTTCTTGACTTCCGCCTCGGACTTCCTGCGCTGATCCGAAACCAGCGCCGCGAACTCGGTGGCGCTCTTCATCGTCGAGCGGATGGCCGCCCTGGCCTCGTCCGCCTTGGTGTTCATGAGCGCCATGCGCTCGCGCTCCTCCGCCGCCTTGGAGGACTGTATGTACCACACGAGCCCGCCAGCCACGACGAGAAGCAGCACTACAACGCCAGCCGCGCCAAGCATGATCATCTTTCCGATGGTCATCGCCGGCTTTTCCTCCGGTGCCTCACCGTTGTCGACGGAGGCCTCTGCGGAGTCTTCATCACCTTCTACCGCCTCTTCGGCCCCATCTGCTGCCGCCCCAGACTCGTCGACGCCATCTCCGGCGGCCCCTTCCGTCTGGGCGGACTTCTTGAACATCTTCTTGCGCCTGCCCTTCATCACAAGCCTCTTGCCGCCCTTGGCGGGGGCGGATGCCGTGGATGTCTCCGGCTGTGGCGCGCCATCTCCGGCGGCGGCGTCGGCCGCCGCCACCGCCGCAGCCGCGGCGGCCTTGTCGTCTATGGCCACGCCTTCGGCAAGCGCGCGGTTTATGTCGCCGATGCACGCCTCCCACGTAGGATAGCGGTCTATCACCTCCCGCGCCATCATCTTGAGCAGTATCCTGTCCACGGACGCCGGAAGCCCCGGCCTCACTTCGCTTGGCGGCTTGGGGTTCTCCAGGAAGCGCTTCTTCACCACCTCGTTCGGGTCTTCGCCCTCGAACGGGGCAACCCCCGTAATCGCATGGTAGATGGTCGCGCCGAGCGAATACATGTCGACGCGGAAATCAACGGCGCCCTTCCTGACCTTCTCAGGCGCGATGTAGTATGGCGTACCCCATATTTCGTCGCCCTGGTTGTCGTCCTGCATCCCGGCAAGCCCGAAATCCACGATCTTGGCCGCGCCCGTGGAATCGAAAAGGATGTTCTCCGGCTTGATGTCGCCATGCACGAGTCCCTGGTCGGCCGCGCAGGAAAGCCCCTCCGCCACCTGCTTGCACACGCGCATCACGCGCGTGGGGTCGATGCTCTTGCCATGAACCTCCATGAGCCTGTACAGCGAGCCGCCGCCCGCCATCTCCATGGCGATGTACGGCTGCCCGTCCACGATGTCATACGAATATATCTGGGCGATGGACGGGTGTATGAGCCTCGCCGCAGCCTGCGCCTCGCGCCTGAACCGTTCAAGGAACTGAGGGTCTGCGCCGAGGGACTTCAGCATGACCTTCAGGGCGACCTGCCGGTCAAGCATCTTGTCCCTCGCGAGATACACGCCACCCATGCCGCCATGGCCGAGCTCCCTCTCCACGATGAACCGCCCGAATTCGCACGGCGGCTTAAGCATCGTATCCTCGTTCTCGTCGCTCATAACTCTATCTCCTTACAAACTCCAGACTGTCCTTCACTTCACCGGACCGAAATGCCCGCCCGCAAACGGCCAGAACACGCCGGCGGCAACTCCCCGCAGATTCCTCGCCGGCACCGTTCCCCAGTATCGGCTGTCGTAGCTCGCGGGGCTGTTGTCGCCGCACGCGAAATACTCGCCCGGCCCAAGCTTCACCTCGCCGGACACGTCGGACCTGTCCGCATAGGGGCCGGGATCGAACGGAGGGCAGTTCTCCGGCCTCACGGACTCCATCTTCACCCCGTTCACGATCAGGTACGGCTTTGCGATCTGCACTGTATCGCCGGGAGTCCCGCACATCCGCTTTATGTAGTGCGTACCCTGTACGAGCTTCCTTATGCCGGTCGTGGAGAATATCATCACGTCCCCGACGCGCGGATGCCGGAAGTTCCACAGCCAGCGGTTCACGAAGAGGAAATCCCCGATGCGGCGGTATCCGCACCAGATACGCTCTCCGGCAACGACGTGGTCGCCATGCCCCTTCCCGCCGATGAGCCTCCCGGTGTTCTCGATGAAGGCATCCGTGGGTATCTTCTCCGTAACGTCGGGCTTCGCCGCGACGCACACGATGAAGTGGCCGTTGTTGTCCGGCCGCACTACAAGAGTGCCCGAACACGGCGCCCGGAAATCGACGAACGTCTCGCCGGACACGAGCCACTTCAGCTGCCTGAGCACCGGGGTGCGGTCCCAGACAGTCGCGTCCTGCGGGTTCTTCCGCTCGGACCAGTTGCCGTAGAGCGTAGGGCGCATGGAACCCGTTGGAATGTTGAACGGCTGGTAGAAGTATGCGCGGAACGCCATCGCGACGGATATGGACACCACGAGGATGTCCAGCCACTCCCGCCCGGCGGCAAAGCTCTTCGGCGGATCAAGCTCGCCCAGCAGCTCCGCGCAGCGGTCTGCGTCCTTGCCAGCCCAGGCCTCGTTCAGCGCGGAAAGCTGCGCGGAGAACCGCCCCCCCTCCCGATAGTCGGGAAGATCCTCATGCGACAGCACAAAGACCCTGGCGGCGGAAAGCGTCGCCTTCATTTCCTTGCGCCGTCTGGCCTCACGTGAAAAGGGAAGGTAAAACATTTCGTTGCATTATATCGCAATGGAACGGCGATTTCAAGGCGGCGTCACTTGCAGAACGCCGGGTTCATCCAATTGCCCTTGTTGTAGAATATCTGGACGGGCTTGTCGCCATCGGGATCGGCATCCACTATGAAGAGCGCCTTGTCGCGGGAAGCCACGATGTGCCTGCCGTCCGCCGCCCACGAGGGATCCTGCCAGGTGCCGGGGGAAGTGACCATCCGCGCCGACGATTCGCCGCCGTTCGGCTCGGAGGCCATGATGCTCCACTGCCCGGACTGGAGCGAAGACCAGCACAGCCTGCCGTTCGGGGCCCAGTCGGGATGCGTATTCTGCCGCCCCTTCGTGGTGTAGCGCGTCGACTTGCGCGTGGCCACGTCGCAGATGTACACCTGCGGGTTGCGGGTCTGGTCGGAGACGTAGGCGATCTTGCGGCCATCCGGACTCCAGCAGGGGCTGGACTCCACCGCCGCCGGCGTCTCCGTCATGCGCTTGATCCTGCGCGAGGCGAGATCCATGATGTACAGCTCGGGATTCCCCTGGTAGGAGAGGATGATCGCCACGGACCGCCCGTCGGGCGACGCGGCCGCGCCGGAGGCGCCGTTCTTGAAGAAGCCGAGGCATTCGCGACGCTCCGTCTCCACGTCGATCCTGTAGGAGAGCTGCTTCTCGTGGAGGAAGCCGGTGTAGTAGAGGTCTCTCCCGTTGAACGCCCAGCGGGGGCCTATCGCCGCGCGCCCGTCGTTCGTTATCTGCCTCATGTCCCACCCGTCGGGATAGCACATGTAAAGCTCCGCGTTGTCAGCCCCCTTGCGGTTCACGTAGGCGATGCGCTTCGTCGCAAAGCCCTTGCCGCCGTCGGAGAAGCCGTTCACTATCGCGTCGGACATCTTTCGCGCCGCCATCCGGGCTCCTGCCGCATCGGAGAACGCTTCGCTTGACGAGACCGAGCGGCCGCGGCCGGTGGCCGTGACCGTCCCGCCCGCCGTGCCAGTCACGGAGATGGAGCCCGACGGCGCGACCTTGAACCAGCCGGAAAGCTCCAGGTTCCTCTTCAGGGCCTTCACGTAGTCCGGACTGCCGCCGACCTGGACCGAGACGGTGACCTTCGCTGCGCCCTGCTTCACCACGTTCACCTGCAGCGCAGAGGCGCTTGACGCCGCCACAGCCACGAGACAGCACAGAAATCCAACTCTAATCTTCATCTTTCCATCATTCCTTTCGTTTTGAAAAAAAAATCCTGTCGGCCCTCGCCAGGCGTCAGCTCACTCCTCGCGTCGAATTGCGGTAGAACTGGACGAATTCCTTCACCTCGTCGAACTGCTCCACGTCGTTCTCCACCCTCTCAAGGGCCTGCGACCGGTTCAGCCCGGAATGGTATATGAACCGGAAGGCCTCCTTGAGCGCGGATATCACGTCCCGCGAAAAGCCCCGCCGCGTAAGGCCGACCACGTTCGGGCCGATGACCTTCAGGGACCCCTCTACCATGTCGCCGAGCATGAACGGCGGGAAGTCCTGGCGGATCTTGGACATCCCACCCACCATCGCGTGGCGGCCGACGCTGCAGAACTGGTGCGCCGCCGCGCATCCGCCCACGATGGACCAGTCCTGGAGATGCACGTCGCCGGCGAGCTGCACGGAGTTCGAGCAGATCACGTGGTTTCCGAGGATGACGCCGTGCGCGGCGTGGCAGTACGCCATGAAAAGGCAGTCCGAGCCTATCACGGTCTTCTCGCCATCCTTCGTGCCGAGGTGCACCGTGGCGAACTCGCGGATGACCGTGCGGTCCCCGATCTCCACGTACGACACGGACCCCTCCTGGTACTTGAGATCCTGCGTCTTCATCCCTATCAGGGCATACGGGAATATCTGGCAGGCCTCCCCGATCGTCGTATGCCCGTCGATGATCGCGCCCTGCCCGATGGTCGTTCCCGCGCCTATCTTCGCGTTTGCGCCTATGGTCGCATACGGCCCGACCTTCACGCCGTCTCCCAGCCGGGCATCCCCGCTCACCATCGCCGTAGGGTGTATCTCAATTGCCATGTCAGGTTTCTCCTAAAGGTTTTTCGGTATGAGGTACGAGGCGAGCGCCAGGCACGCCAGAACCGGAATCCATATGAGGAACTCCGGCTGCGCCCGGAAGTTCTTCGAAAGGTTCGACATCAGTATCACGACAAGGTAATACGAAAGCGCCACCGCGATGGAGATGGCCATCCCGATGGAACTCTCCTTGCGCTGCGCACGGATGCCGAGCGGAATGCCCACGAGGACGAAGCACACGGAGGCGAACGCGAACACCCACCGCTTCTGGAATTCGGTCTGGATGTCGCTCAGATACCGCTTGGCGAGATACTTCTCAGACCCCTTCCTGCTCGTGCCCTTGGCCTTCTCCACGACCGCCTTGGCGTTCCTTATCGCCCCCAGCATCTCGAAAAAGCGGAAATCCTTTTCCTTGCGCCTGTACTTGGAGTCCTTAAGCGCATCGACGACCCTGTGCTGGTAGCGGGAAAGGCTCGCGCTGCCGGGATGCTCCTCGTCAAGCGGATCCACGGTGATGTCGTGAAGGTCAAGGCATATGTCACGGCCCTCGCTCGTGACGAGGGCCTTCTTGGCCTTTATCTCCCGCACGAACTTCTTGCTGGAATAGTCTATTACGATGAGGTTGTGCAGCCAGTTCCCCTCCTTGGACTCGAAGTATATCTTGGCCTTCGGAAAATCGTCTATCACCCGCCCCGGCTCAAGGAGCTCGAGCCCGGACCCCACGGAGATGCGCTTCGCGAGGTTGCGGCGAACCTCATGCCCGCGCGGGACGATCTCATTGTTGATGAAAAGCCCGAATGCCGTCATGGCCACCGCAAACAGTATGGGCCAGCGCATCACGGAAAGGAGGTTCACGCCGCATGCGCGCATCGCGGCGATCTCGGAATCTGCGGACATCCTTGAGAAGACAAGCACGGACGACACGAGCAGCGCAAGCGGGATCGTCCACTGCATCGTCTCGGGGAAGCACACGAGGGCGAACCTCCCTACAAGCTCAAGCGGAATGCCGGAGAGTATGTACCCGACGATCTGCACCATCAGGCCGATCGTCAGAACAAACGACAGCACGAGAAACGCCAGCAGGAAGGACGTGAAAAACGACCCGAAGATATATCGATGGAGTGTCTTCATCAAATGCGGGGGATTGTACCAAATAAGGCCTCGCGAGGCAACCTTGGACGCTTCACCGGCTGATGCCGAGACGGCTGAAGGCGAGGCTTGTCGCCTGCCTCCCCTTCGGAGTCCGCTCCAGATACCCTTCCATTATCAGGAACGGCTCATAGGCCTCCTCAACGGTGTCAGGCTCCTCCCCCACCGATACCGCGATGGTGGAGAGACCTACTGGCCCGCCGTTGAACTTCACGCATATCGTCTCGAGTATCCTGACATCCATCTCGTCGAGCCCGTGCGGATCGATCTCGAGCAGCTCAAGCGACTCTCTGGCCACGTCTCCGGTTATGCGGTTTCCCGCTCTGACCTGCGCGTAGTCGCGCACCCGCCTCAGGAGGTTGTTCGCGATTCGCGGAGTGCCACGCGAGCGATGCGCGATCTCGATCGCGCCGGCGTCGTCGATGTCCACTCCGAGCCTGCCGGCGGAGCGTTTCACAATCTCCTCGAGGTCGCCCGGCACGTAGTAGTCGAGGCGGTTCACAAGGCCGAACCGCGCACGCAGCGGAGCCGCGATAAGCCCTATCCGCGTCGTCGCGCCCACAAGGGTGAAGCGCGGAAGCTCAAGCCGCACGCTGCGGGCATTCGGCCCCTGGTCGATCATGATGTCAATGGCGAAATCCTCCATCGCCGAGTAGAGGTACTCCTCTACCGTCTTCGCCATGCGGTGTATCTCGTCTATGAATACGATATCCCCCGCCTCCAGGGACGTAAGCAGCCCGGCAAGGTCGGCCGGCTTCGTGAGCACCGGGCCCGAGGTCGTCTTCACCCGCACGCCCATCGCCTCTCCGAGGATGTACGAGAGAGTCGTCTTGCCGAGGCCGGGAGGACCCGAAAACAGCACATGGTCAAGAGTCTCGCCTCGCTCCTTTGCGGCCTGAACCGCCAACATGAGCCTGTCGCGAATCTTCTGCTGGCCGACGAATTCGGCGAACTCGGATGGCCTCAGGCGGTTGTCGAATGCCGCATTCCGCCGATTAAGTGTCTCGCTTGTACGGGTAGTGTCCATGGATGGCTGGGAATTATACCACAAAAGCCCAACTGCCGAACCCATGCGGCGAGCCGTCCGCCCAGAAAGACAATCAGCTCCATATGTCTCCATACCACCCACCCAACCTATCTGCACAATTTAAAACGGGGGGGGGTAATTTGCAATTATAACTTCTTGTTGAATTTTTCATATTGTTTTGGTAAAATCCCACCGATTAATCCTATAGGAGTGAAAGAATGACAAGAATGCGACTCATCCATCTTGTTGGCGCGGCATTCGTCTCTTCGGCCGTCTTTGCAGTGGAGCTGACAAGCGAAGCGACATTCATCTTCGTGCGGCCTGAGACGAGTTCCTTCTGGCGCACGGCGCCGAGTCGTTCTCTAACAGTGCCAATCGAATGGCCAAACGGCGCCTCTACGGCGACGCTTGTCGTGAAGGGACTCGGCTATGAGGAAACGTACACCGGTCTTACGGACGACTCATTCTCCTTTTCACTGCCGGACGCGGCAGGGCTTGAATCAGAAAACGTCTATGACCTGACGCTGTCGTTCGACAACGGCACAATGCGTTCGGCGAAGATCGGCCTGATCTATGGGCTTTCGCCAGACTCCGAGGGCGCTACGCGGTGCATCGCCCCCAAAACGGCGAGGTCATGGGGCATGGTGACAGGTGGTCGCGCCGTGTTGCCTGTCCCCTACGGCACGACGTCGTTCACGGTCAACGGCATCGAGACGGCGACGGGCCTCGACGGTGCGCAGGGGTGGCTCGCGCTCGGCGGCATAGGAGCGAACAACAGCCAATCCCTGACGCTCACGGCAAACGGAGACGAATCAACGGCCTCGCTCTACGGTCGCGTCGGCCTGTTCCTGCTCATTCGCTGATTTCACGAAAGGAAAACAAGATGAAGAAACTCACCTTCACGCTTGGCCTGTCCGCTGTCGCGCTGTCGGCCTCGGCCACGCAAATCGAACAGGTCATCGTCCGCCAGCAGTGGCCGTGGTCAACGGACGTTAAAGTCGAATACAGGCTTTCCGGTGTCGTTGATCCCGTCGATGTCGCCGTCCGGGCATACAACGGGGCGACCGAACTTGACGCAGTGAAACTCCGGGACGCGATCACTGGCGAGCTGACCGGCATCACGGAAGGCGGTGTCCGGTCGTTCGTGATCGATCCCGTCCGAGCCTTCGGAACGGAGAAGATCGCTCTTTCCGACTTCCGGGTGAAACTCGTCGTCAACGATGCGGCGCTCTACCGGGTATTCAATCTCCAGCCGCCTTATGACATCACAGACATATCACGCACCGACCTGCGTAGCGGAGTCTACGGCACGTATGAGACGAACTACGCCAACATCGTTCCAGCCTCGTCCATCGGCGAAGTCCTGATATGGACGGGTGTGACGAACAATCCGATCTACAAGACGACGCACCTCGTCATGCGCCGCGTCTCGGCCGCCGGGATGAACTTCACCATGGGCGCATCAACCGACGAACGTGGGCAGAAATACGACTCGCTGAACTACAAGGACTATGAGACGCCGCACATGGTCTCGTTCACGAACGACTTCTTCGTTTCGGTCTTTCCGGTGACGGCATGCCAGCACAAGCTGATTCTCGGACAGACACCGGACACAGGCGACATCTCCCTTCGTAAGCCTCAAACGCCGGTTCTGTTCACGGATTTGCGCGGCTACTTCATCGTCAATGGCAAGTCGGGTTGGTGGCCTGACGCAGGCGTTTGGTCGGCGGATGGGTTCGTCCCTGACGCGGCGGGGAATCCGCACGACGTCGATGCCGCCTCGGTGCTGGCCAAGCTCCGTCAGATGACGGGCGAAAATACGTTCGACCTTCCAACGGAGGCACGGTGGGAATTCGCGTGCCGGGCGGGGACGACGACGGCAACCTACGCGGGCGACCTGACATGCGAGACGTCGGCGGGACCAGATCCCGCGCTCGAGCAGATCGCATGGTATTCCGCGAACTCGGAGGGCGTGATGCACGAAGTCGGGCTGAAGGCCGCAAACCCCTGGGGTCTCTACGACATGCTGGGCAACGTCCAGGAACTCTGCCTTGACATCAGCGTGAACAACATGGACTCGTCTCCAGCCGTCGATCCTGTCGGTTCCACGAGTTTGAACCGGTTTCATCTTCGCAAGGTGCGTGGAGGCGGATATTCGACTGTTGCATATCGGGTGCGTTCGGCGTTTCGCGGCCAAGCCGTCAATCCTCACGCCGAGGTGGCGGACGAGAACGGCGGCTACCGCCTGATCTTCGAAGCGCGATAGGACTGGGGGTGACCATGAAGAAGATGATTGTTTTCATCCTGACGGCGGCGTTTGTGTCCGCCGCATTGTCGGAGGTCGTCCTGGAGAATGACGTGCTGAAGTTCACGTTCGCTGGGGAGAAGGACGGCTATGCGCTGACTGGCATTGTCAACAAGCTCGGCACGACTGCGCGATTCATCGAGGCGGGGCGGTCGAACGACCTGTGGCGGTTGGAGTTCATATGCCGCGATGCGGACGGATCGTTTCGTCACGTTTTCCTCGACAACCGGGCGTCTGCGGCTTCGCGGAGCGTCCAGACGCACGGCGACAAGACGTATTTCCTCTTCAAGGGAGTAGATGTCGGCGAAGAAAAAGGCGTACTCGATGTCGTGGCGTGCGTAGACCTGAAGCCCAAGGACGGTGAGAGTGAATGGACGCTGCGTGTTCAGAACCGAAGCCGGAAGTACGCGCTCTACCAGACGTTCTACCCTTGCCTCAATAAGGTCATGCCGCTCGGGAAGGGCAATGCGTTCATTCCTCATTCTTTGCTCGGCGGGACGTGGCGGCGGAAGTTCGGCGCCGACTCGACCTACACGAAGATCTACGAGGATATCGTCGCATCGATCCCGGGCTGGCGACCGCCGGTCGCCTCCTTTCACTTGGGCGACTGCGGACTCTACGTCGCGGCGCATGACCCGACACAACGATGCAAGAACCTGCGCATAACTACGGACATCAGCTGTGCGTTCGAGACAGTCGTCGAGGACGCGGGTATCGTCGGCAAAGCGGAGGAAGGCCCGCGCTATCCCGTGACGATCGCGGCGATATCGGGCGACTGGTGGGCAACGGCGAGACGCTACCGCAGCTGGGCGCAGCAACAAACGTGGGCCGCGAAGGGACCAATCTTGAAGCGGGCAGACTATCCGAATACGCTGGCGGATACCGATCTCCTCTTCCGGTTCAATGAGAGCAATCCCGCCGGCATGAGCAACACGGTCGAGCGTCTGGCCAAACAGTTCAAGGGGCTGAATCTCATTGTCCACTGGTACTGCTGGAGTCAGCAGCCCTACTGCGTGAACTTCCCCGAGTTTTTCCCGGCGCGAGCCGGCGTCCGCGAAGTAGTCCGCTACGCCCAGTCGCTGGGGATCAAGATGATTCCCTACGTCGATCCGCGCCTGTGGGACGTTGATTTGGCATCGTGGGTCTATGCCAAGAAGGACGCCTGCCGGAGTATGTCGGGCGAACTCACGACGGAGGTCTACTATCCGAAGCACAGGTTGGCTGTGATGTGTCCGGCGGCGGATGCATGGGGCGAAGTGGCGATGAAGATGACTACGGATGCCGTGATGACGGAGGCGGAGAACATAAACGGCTGCGGCTTCGACGGCGTTTACCACGACCAGGTCGCCTGTTCGCGACAGATTCCCTGCTGGGCCGAGGGCCATTCGCACGCGAAAGGCGGCGGCGACTGGTGGTTTAAGGGTACGCGAAAGGCTTTCGCACGGATTCACGACTGGTGTGCATCGCGCGGTGCAATCCTACTGTCTGAAGGCACGGGGGACATGTGCCTCGATCAATTCGATGGATTTCTAAAGGCAAGCGGCGTCCGTCAGGACGAGGTTCCGTTCTATCCGGCGGTCTACGGCGGCTTCGCCGTCTACTACGGGAACTACCAGTCTCTTCATGACAGCATCGAGTGCTTCCGCGCATACCAGATGCGCGACTTCACGTCGGGTGTCCTACTGGGTTGGCTGGACAGGTGGAATGTCACATCCGACGAGTTCTCCCGCCAGCGAGACTGTCTGGCGCGGTGTGCGCGGACACGGCGCGCAGCTGCGGAGTTCATGGTCTACGGGACGCTGGAGGACGAGCTTCGCTTCGTCGGCGAACCGCAGCCATCCGACAGTTTCACGATGCACACGATCTGGCATGTCTACGACTACCACTACGTGCTGCCGACGGTGACGGGGACGGTGTGGAAGAACACGGCAGACGATGCGACTGGCGTCATCGTGGCGAACGCCGCATCGAAGGTGCAGACAATCCGCTTTAGGCTTCCGGCGATTGGGCTTGCGGTGGCGCAGCATTCGTCAGACGTTGGTGCGACACCGGTATACGGCGAGCAGGGCAGCATCGGTACGCTGACGTTGCCGCCCTGCTCTACAGTGTTTCTGCGAACGAGGGGCAAGTAGCCCTCTTCTATCCACTTCCCGTCAGCCCGGCAAGCTACTCTTCCGCAATGCGCCACGGATCGCAATTCAGTCCGCAGAGCACCTTCGTGAGCTCAAAGCGCAAGTCGCGGGACGGATCGGGCACAATGAGCACGGCGGCTATCTCCGCCGTCTCGGTGTTGCTCCAGGAGCGGAACTGTATGCCGTCCGCCGCCGGGTATTCGGCGACGCGAATCACCGGATACGGATACGATGTGCCGGGATGCCAAGGATAGTCCCACTTGAAGTTGGCCGGCCCGCCAGGACGGCCAAAGCGCGTACGCTTGTAGTTGCATCCGAGGTTGTGCGACGATCCGGCGTCCGTGGACTTCAGACCCGGCCAGATCATCCTGATGCACTGCGTGTCGTGCAGACCCATTTCGGGGACGGGCCCGTCCGCGTTCATGAAGCGGTTGAGGTTGAGCACCGCGTATTTTCCGGCAGGCAGCGGATCGAACTTGAACGCGATCTCTGCGCCGTGGTTCGCCCGGGCAAGGCGTCCGCGCACCTGCGGGCTCATCGCGTCCGGCTCCATGCGCCTCGCGCCGCCCGTCATCTCCGCGTCCCTGGCTGCGGCAAATCGCACACCCGTCCCCACAAGCACCGCAAGCGTCTTCTCCGCCCCGCCATCCACAATGGTCGCGGAGCAGAAGCGCGCATCGCCCTTCGAGACATCAGCCGAAAGGGTAAGCTTGCCGCCGGAGAGCGTCGCCCTGAGACCTCCCGTCGTCCTCACCGTGGCGGAAGGCGACGCCCCGATAACGTCGAGTGTCGGACGCTTCGCAGGGTCAAAGGCATAGAAAAGCGTTTCCGCGCCAAGCACCGCGCCGGACGACACCGCCGCCGGAATCGAGATGCGCCCTGCGGGCGCCCTGCCCTGCACCGTAACGCGGGCGCCTACGCCAGAAGTCGCCTTGAGCGTCAGCCTGTTGCCCCCAGCCATCAGTCTGCCGGGGAATATGCGCGGGTTCAGCTGCACTTCGGTGGACGCGGAAAATTCCGCGACATCGTCGATTGGAGCCATTACCCGTACGAGATAGGCGTAGCGTGCGCGTACCGCATATCCTGCGGGGGTCGCAAGCGGACGGAACGTCTTGCCGTTATCCGTGGATATCTCGATCTCGGCCTTGGTTCCATCGCGCCTGACTGCCGAATATCCCGCCTCCACGATCGGGTATCCGCCGCCGTTCACGCGGTAGCAGAACGAATCCGCACCGGCATCGGTGAATGCCGGATTGCCGGCGCCAGGCGCACCGTTGTAGCGTATGAATCCGCTGAGGTACTGCGGGAACGCCCGCTCCGTGCGCTGCAGAAACACCTTCTCCGTGTCGGCATGGCAAAGTGCGGTGGCGTCAGGACGGTACTGCGACTCGTAGCCGCGATACGGCCCCGTCTTCGACCTTACGACAAGGTCGTTGCAGTTGCCGTCATTCACCTGCCACACCCGGAAGCTCTCGCCCGGGTTCAGGGTGACGCCGATCTTGGCTACGCAGTCCGGAGTCTGCACCCAGTGTCCACGGGTCGATTTGCGCGTGAAGCACTCCGGCTCGATCCCAAGGCGCGGGAATATTCCGCACTCGTTGTCCGCCTCATCAAGCCCGGCCGCCGTCTCGTTGTCCATGGCGGGGAAGAACTTGCGGAACGACACGTCGTATATGTGGTTCTTGCCGCCGTAGAAGACCTGCTGGAAGCTGTGCCCGTATCCCCCGGTCTGGACTGCCGGACACTTCGCCACAGCGACGAACAGGTTCGCCGCCAGGTTGTTTAGCGGGCCGCACTCGAAGCCGCAATAGCCGTTGAACATGTACATCGCGTTGTATTCGACATCGCGAGGCTTGTCGCTCCCCGGCTGGAACATTGCCGTATGGTTCATGAAGTAGTCCATCGACGACAGCACAAAGCCGAACAGCCTGTCGGCCCTCTCGCGCTCCGGCAGCGCGTCAAGGCGCAGGGTGTCCGCAAGATCCCCGTAGCTGCGGGGATCCACATCCCCGGCGTTGAGGACGATCGGATACTCCAGCGGCGTCCCCGATTCGTTCGATATCTCCACGAAATCCGTCGTGACCTTTTCGGGGCAGTCAAACTCGAACGCCTCGCCGGGCTTTAGAAGCACAACCTTCCTGAATGGACGCCTTGCCGCCTCGAAGTCTGCGGCGGTCGGGAGGTTCGGGTAGTTGTCGCCGTTCAGCGCCACCGCAGGGTCGTTCTCCGGCAGGATTCCCTTCGGCCAGTAAGGCACGGTTTTCCCGCCAATGCGGAGGTCACGCGCCTCGCGCCCGGCGCCGAGCGACCTGGTCGTGCCGGGTATCCACCCGATGCCTCCGCCCGATACTCCGTCGAAGCTGTCGTCAAAGGAGAACAGGGCCCGCGTATCCACATCCACGCCGAACGACTTTGCGGGTTTGAAGTCGCCGCCGTAGCGCTTGCCCGTGGAAACGCGCAGAAGGTCTGCCGCTCCTTCGAAGAAGGGCCTCGTCGGATCGATGCGCTCAAGCTTCCTTGCGCTCAGCCAGTTGGACCCGAGGTAGAACTCCAGCCCCCCCTCGTCGTTAGGATACTTGATCTCCCGGTCTGCAAGATCCAACGCCTTCAGCTTCGGCACCGGAAGCTTCAGTGCGCTCCGCCCGTCCACGAAGACCTCGGCCACATCGCCAGGCGCCCACTGCATCGCAAGATGGCACCACCTGCCCTCCGGTAGCTTCACGGCCGCAGAGCCTTTGTACACCGTATTGAACCGATCCCTGAGCACTACATCCACCTTGCCCGGCTGCGGACGGTACGACAGCTCGAGCATGGCGCCCTTCCCGCCGATGCACATGTGGGCACGATAGCTCTGGTAGCACTGGAAGAGTATGATCGGGCGGCACTTCGTCTCTCCTTTGTCCGTGTATGTCGTGGGCTTCCAGTCGCTCTTTAGCCACGATTCCACCGTTCCGGCCCCGGCCGGGAAGAATATCCGGCGCTCATCGCGCAGCTGCACCGACTCTGCCCAGCTCGCCTGCGAGCGCGTCTGGTACCAGAACGCCTTCTCGTCCGAACCGCCAAGGCGGATGGCGAGATCGCCGGCTTCGCCGGAGACTCCGGCGGCGAAATTCGATTCGTCGTATTTCGGGAACGGCAGGAACTCCGCCGCGCGCAAAACCAGCGATTTCATCCGAAGGCACGGCATCTTCCCGTTCGCGTCTGCGTTCGGCATCCCGTAGAGGTCGTACGGCTTGGACGACGCACCGATCTTCAGGAACAGCCGAACCGTCTTGGCTTCGGTGTGGATGCGTCCGCGCTCTACGAATCTGAAATCGCCGCTCGACGGGAACATCAGTCCCGTCCAGCGACTGTCGACCACAGACTCCGGCAGCGTTTTCCCTTCCGCGTCAAGCTGCTGGACGCGCAACATGAGCCGGCAGCTCGCCGGGGCCTCGTTTTCCAGTTCAGTCTCGAATCTCACGGAGCGCCCCGTGAGCCCAGGCGGCACGGCGATGTCGTACGTCGCCTCCGGCTCGCCCGGCGAACGGGCGGCGAACGTGAGCGCACCTCCATCCGCCTTGTCGATCTTCATCCTCGGGGTCGCGCTCCACTTTGCGGTGGACGCCAAGGCCCCGGCAAAGAGATTGTCGGTTCTGTCTGGATCGGCAACGGCGAGCGGCGCCTTCGAATCCGCCCTGCACACAAGCCCCGTAGTCCCCTGCGGCACCTTGAAGCGCAGGAACACGCATCCGTCCGTGCGCCCGGGAAGCGCCGTAACTTTCAACGGCGTTCTCCCTTTCCTGGAAAGCGCGCTGACCGCGAACCCGGAGCCGGGCGTCACCCCGGCGCGTGACACGAGCTTGTTGGTCGACACCTCAACCTCGTACGGGAGCGTCACGTCCCAACGACTGTTCCACTCCAGGGCGAACTCCGGGGACGACCTGCCGCCCACCGCAGACTTGGCGCGTTTCTGCGTCTTCGCTGGAAAGGCAACGCATGTCCAGCACGTTGAGCTGTCCCAGGGGTATACGGACATCTGGAGCAGAGCCGTCTCCTCGCCAGACTGGCTCGGATACTTCACGATCAGGCGGTTGCGCCCCGGTCTGGCGGGTATGTTCGCTGTCAAAGACTTCAGCGGCAACCGCTCGCCGTTTAGGAAAGCGACGGCCCGCCGCGTCCAGTTCGGAGCCGTGCACCGCAATATGGTCACTGCATTGCTCGGCACGTCGAACTGCACAGCAGCCACCTCGTACGCCCGGTTCGCCCGTATGAGCCCCTGCTCATTTTCCGTGTACTGGCGCCGGCGCGGGGATGCATTGTACCATGCCGCCCCGGGGAAGGCGACGCACTCCCACCGATGACCGCCAAGGGCAGGCAATGCGCCTGTTCCGGCCGACGCGTCCAGCAACGTCGCTTCATCGGCGTCAAGCGCGTCCATAGGCCCGGCATGCCGGACGGCATCCACAAGGTTCGGCGCGACCTTCGCGTCGGGCGTCTCTGCGGTGGCCCACAGGCGCCTGCGCGTGCCGCCAAGAGTGAAGTCCACGGAAGCCGCATACGGCGACGCGCCTACGGGACGCGGAAGGTAGTGCGATCCGGCTCCGCACGAAAGCACTCGCGCTACAGTCTCGCCCGGCGCCACCCGGCCGATCCTGAACGTCTGCCGCCGCGTCATCCACTGCGGCGCAAGGTGCGCCACGCACCAGACATTCTCGATCGGCGCCTTGCCCCTGTTCGTGAACGAGACCCTGACCGTGCCGGACTTCAAGTCCGGCACAACCGAAAGGGACGCATCCGTAGACTTCCGCGACACCTCGCGCACGTCGTCTGCGATCCACGCGCCCGGCAAGGCGCAACCGAGATCCGCAAGCATCTGCACTACACGGCGCGAATACATCGCGCTGTACGATTTCTCAAGCGCCGCCTGAGGCGTCACGCACGGAGCGACGTTGCGCCCGGTCTTCACCTCCTCCGCGATCCTCGCGCCGAGAACCGTCCGGCACATCGCGTTCGCGGACATTCCCTCGAGGTCCGCAAGGTCGAAAGACGGCGCGTCCCGCCGCCCATCTTGCGCGGCCTCGTACTGGCGCACCTGCGGCGGCAATCCAAGGACTTCCCTCAGAGCGGACGGGTCTTCGCGGACATCCTTTACGTCAAGCTCCGGCGCGTTTGTCGCGCCTACGGGCTTGTGGCGCAGCCTGCCGACGCGGATGTTCTCCGCAAAGAGCCTCCTCGGCGGCAGTTCGGCATCTCCTCGCACCTTCACCGCATACCCGGCCTCGCCGCACACTACGTTGCGCACAAAGATGTTCGATATCGCGGTCGGCCACGTCTTCTCGGCCTTTTTCGTAAGCTCCTTCACGGGGTTGCCGTCGTAGTACATCTCGGTCTCGAACACGGCCTGGCTCGCGGACACGCCCTTTACGTTCTCCATCCACACGTTCTCCACGAACGCCCCGCGCTTGGAGTTCGTCTTCACGTAGAGGAATCGCCAGCACTCCGCCTCTACGGTGCAGTCCGTCATGTAGATGTTCCGGATGCCGCCCGAGACTTCGCTTCCGATTGCGAGGAGCGTATGCCCATGAACCGCACGGCAATTGCGGATCACCACGTTCTGCGTGGGGATGTTGCGCTTGCGTCCCGACTCGTTGAACCCGCTCTTGATCGTATACGTGTCGTCCGTCTGGTCGAGCGAGCAGTTCTCTATCAACGCCCGGTTGCACGACTCGAGGTCGAGTCCGTCGGTGTTCGGTCCGGTGCAGACCGAATCGACGCCACGCATCACTATGTCCTCGCACACGCGGAAGTGCATCGTCCACGCGGGCGAGCCACGCACCTTCACGCCCTCAACGCGCACGTTCTTGCACCGCTCGAAGTGCATCACCTGCGGACGGGGGAAGCCCCTCTGCGGGTTGATCATGAAATTGTCATGCCAGTACGCCACATCGCTCAGGATTGTGCCGTCGCCCATCACCGCGACATTCGTGCAGGAATTCGCCCCGATGAGGGCCTGGTGCGTCATCGTTGGCCTCCCGCTCGGCTGGAGCGGCGCGCGCATCACTATTACCGGATCGTCGGGGAAATGGAGCGTCGCCCCCTTCTCCACGACAAGCGCGACGTTGCCCTTGAGCCGGAACGCGCCCGAAAGCCATTCGCCGGGCGGCAGGACGACGCGTCCGCCGCCGGATTTCGCGGCGGCGTCGATGGCCGCCTCGATCGCCTCGGTGACGGGCTTTCCGTCCTCCTTCGCCCCATATGCGGTAATGGGGAAGTCTCGCGCAGGCGGCGTCCATTCCGACACCGTAAGCGGGAAAGGCGCGCCCTCGACGACGAGAGGCTTCACCTCGGCACGGACGCCAGAGGCCGCCATGCATAGGCAGGCGGACAGGAACAGGAAGCCAAAATACATCAGCGAATCTCTGCGAAGCATAACTCTCCTCATAGGCATTTACGATTTTTCGATTTACGATTTACGATTGCATTGGAGGATTTGCGATTTTTCGATTTACGATTGCATTTAGCCATTTATAGATTTAATGATTTACCGTAGCGACGACGCCCTCGTCGTCGTGCGGCGATTTCATCGAAATCGCCCTACCAATGCGTTGCGCAAAGCTGATTCGTACAAGATCGGTACCCCAAATAC
Organism: uncultured Kiritimatiellota bacterium; assembly: GCA_934667425.1. Classification (GTDB taxonomy): domain Bacteria; phylum Verrucomicrobiota; class Kiritimatiellia; order RFP12; family UBA1067; genus UBA1731. The sequence goes on from CAKULV010000009.1 coordinate 63,667, forward strand.
TTAAATCAACAAATGACTAAATGCAATCGTAAATCATAAATCGTAAATCGTAAATCTTGAATCATGAATACTACCTAACACTCAACGCCAGACCTGTCGGACGCACGCTTATCTTGCCGCCATTCGGGAAGTGCGACGCATAGCGCGTGAACGAGGCGCCCGAAGCGGCATTTCCGTACGTACCGGCGGACAGCCTGTTGCCATCGTGATCGTATGCGGCGGCAAAGCCCTGGGATGCTCCCGCCGGAATGTCGATCTGCCAGGCATCGCCATCGGCGCCAAGGTGAAGCACGGCGTTCTTGCCGCTGAAATGGGTGCCGTTGACAAGCCTGAGCGTGCCGCTGCCCTTCACCGTCACGTTCGTGCCGTTGAGCCAAGTCCCCTCCCCGGCGAATTCAAGCGTCCCGGCGGACACCGCCAGATCTCCGCACGACTCGACAGCGTTCGTGACCGTAAGCGTACCATCGCCACATTGGTGCAGTCCAACCCCGCCCGTGATCTTGCCGGACACGTAGCGGTATCCTTCAGGATCCCCTTCGAGCCATCCCTCGAATATCTCCATCATTGCGGGATATTCGCCGGCCAGTTCGCCCTTCTTCAATACGGCAAGCTTCCGGCAACGCTGCGTTGTGGAGTGGAGGTCAAGCCTGAAGCTGTTCCCGCGGTTGTTCGCCACGCAGCTATCCACGCTGCCGCCATCGCCGCCTATCTGCACGATGCCGTTCGTAATCACATGGTCTACCGCCGTCTCCACGACCATGTCGCCGGAGTTGTACAGGCTGTACCCGAGGCACAGGTAGTTGAACGTGTTGTTCGGCACCTCGAATATGACGCGCCCCGGCCACGCCGGATTGAACCCGGCCGACTCCTGGCAATCCACGGGCACATTCCGTATGCGAAGCGTGCCGGGGCCGTACTTGCGGAACGAATGCGAGCCATAGAGACCTCCAGAGAGGATCAGTTCCGAGTCGGACTTGACCTCCACGCCCTGATGCTCCCTAAGGCTGTAGCGCAGATACCCGGCAAACTCGTTCGTCGTGTTCGGAGCCGTCGTGATTGAGCGTCTTCCGATGGCGCTCTTTACGAGCATGGATTTCTTGACGGTGGCGTTGTCAAGCCACAGGCCGTTGTTGACAAAAATGGTGTCGTTCACAAGTCCGCCCTGATTCAGGTTTAGGACTATGGAATCAAGGCTGTCATCCCCAGGCTTGCCAGTGTAGACGCCATCCGGGTTGGAGAGCAGGCCGGACACGCGGACAAGGCTTGCCGTGACGGTGATCGATCCGCCAAAATAGTTCGTTCCTTCGAAGCGTACGCTGCCCGTGGCGTTTGCGGCCTGCCCCCTGCCGTCCACGAATATGCTGTGGACTCCCATTTCATCGGAGGTTTCGTTCAGCGCATTCCTTATGACTAGCGTCTGGTTCGTATCGGCGTGGAACGTAAGCTGGGCGAGCACCCTAATCGGATTGTCTATCACGTAGGTGTGCGCCGTCGCAGCGGCATCGTTTGTCAGTGCGGAGATGCGCGGGCCGACCGCAATCGGGTGCGCCGGCTCGCTGCGCGAGAGAGTGAAGCCGGCCTCGCCATCCGCCGCCCTGAACAGCATCTCATGCACTGCGACATCGGAATCGACGGTCGCCGCCGCCCCGGACTTCGCGAACACGGCGGCAAACGTACCGTACTTTAGGTCGACCTGCGGATCGTCCCAGTTGCCGGCGTCCGCAAGCGATGCGGACTTGGCTCCAGTCCAGGCGACCTGGCTGGCCTCGCCACCAGAGACGACGATCGAGCCACCCTTCAGGCTCGGCAGCGTCTCCGGCGTAAAGCATCCAATGGCGTATGTCCGGCCGTTCACGGTGAGGGACTTCACACTCAAGCCAGAGCCTTCCGGAAGAGACAGGCTCGCATTCTCCCCTATCGTGACGGTCTCAAGCGCAGACGTGAACGGGTTGACGGAAGCCTGCGACGCATCGAAGCTGCCGTTGACGGTCAATTCACGCACAGATGCCAGCGCGGGCTGCGCATTCGTTGAATTGCAAAGGAACGCCGCGCCGGAAGCGACCGTGACGGAGCGCGTTCCGCTGAACCGGGCCTTGCCCTTGATCTCAATGGTTCCGGCGCAGATCTCCGTCTTCCCCCTGAAGTTGCTGTCGTTGTGTTCGAACGTCTGCCTGAACGAACTGAAGTCTTTCGCGTCCAGCACAAGCGACATCGCACCCCTCAGCGGCGCATACGTCGTGAGGTCTTCCGCCCCGCCGATGATCGTCAAGGTGGCATCCTTTGAAGAAGTCACGCAATACGTGTTGTCATTCTTTCCGACGGAGCCGGACACGCACGCCTTGTCCCAGTGGGAGCCCGAACCGAAGACGTACTGGGAGAGGCCGGAAACGGTCTGGTCCAGTCCTGCCATGTCTACATGCGCAAAACCGGGAGTCGGACCCTCTCCCGTAAGCCGCCAGATCAACACTGCCCCTCCAAGCACGTTCGCGGCGCCGCAACGCACCTTGTTGTGGCATATCACGATCCGGGATATCGAGTTTGCGGGGTTGTTCAGCGCAAGCGTCCCGCCACCCGACCAGGCATCGCCGCCGCTGACGAGACTTGCGGTAATCGGCCCGTTCGCGGTCATTGTACCATATAGATTAAGGTAGACATCTCCGACATCAAGCTTTCCCTCGAACACGGTGGAAGGTCCGCCGTTCCCCGGGCTACCGATGTTGACCGGGTTGTGCCTCAGGCGGAAGGAGCGCGTTCCTGTCACATCTCCGGAAAGACGGGTGCTTTCGAAGAACACCACGTTATTCTTCCCGTCGCCGTTGCCATAGGCGACGCTACCATAGCCGACACCCGCATCGCCCGTGAACGAAAACGGATTGTCAAACGTCACGTATCCATCCGACGAGGCAGGCGCAACCTTGAAGTTTACGCACGCAGACACGCCCGAGACCGTGACGGCACCCGTCCCGAGGGCATTCTCGGATGCCACGCTCACCGTACCTTCAGATACCGCAACGCCGCCGGAGAAGTCGTTGCCGATCCCTGAAAGTGACAGGTCGCCGCCACCGGTCTTCAGTATCGAGCCGGAGCCGGTCACCTTGTCCGCGACCGTCTCGGTCGCGTCCTTGGGGACGGCATACTCGGTCTCACCCGTCAAGGTAATGTCCGCAACGGCTGCGGACAACGCCATGCACGTGAACGCGGCAAATAGATTTTTTTTTTCTTTTACGGTCATCATGTCCTCTTCCCTCCTATTGCGTCTTGAAATGCGGCAATTATATTTGTTTTTTTTTTGTTGTCAAGCCAACGCATTACGCACAAAACTATCTTGGGTCTAAAGCGTTGGGTTCCTACGGCGCGTCCCTCCGCCAGAGGTCGGCAATGCGGGCATTGAAGAGCGGGTTCAGGAACTCCGGGTCGATCGCCTCGCGCGGCATGACGCGCCGCGTGTCGTCCTCTCCCCACGCCGCGCACCTGGCGCCGTCCGCGACCGCCGCGAAGAGCTCCCTCGCGAGCGCGAGCGACGCCGCGTCCGGCTCGTGGCCTCCCGCGTGCGGCCTCCAGAGTAGCATGCCGCCCGCCTCGCGGTAGCGGCACGCGAACGTCCGCCCGATTCCGAACCGCGCCGTGTCCCCGACCCCGCACGCGACGAGCGCTGGAGGCCCGCCGCGGGGCGGCTCCGGGAACACGCCGCACCCCAGCGCGCCCCACGCCGCCACGGGGAACGGCGGGGAGGCCTGGATGAGCGCGGCGAGCTGCCCTCCCGCCGAGTAGCCGAACACGAACGCCGGGAGCGGGCGCAGCGAATGCCTTTCGCGTAGCGTCCCCACCATGCGCCGCAGGGCCCCGGCGGCGCCGGCGACCGGCTCGCGGCACGCTTCCGCAGGGAACGACGGCGCGACGACGCACCAGCCCCGCCCTGCGGCCCACTCGGCGAAGCCCAGTTCGCGCAGCGACCTGCGCCCGTCCCACCCCCTCCCTCCGAGCAGGACGAGGATTCGCGAGTCGGCGCGGACGCCCTCCGGAACGGCGAACACGGCCTCCACGCCGCACACCGTCCCGGACGTCACGCGGGCGGCGGCCACAGGCGCTCCGGCGCGGAGGCCGGGGACGCCCCACGCGGCGGCGACCTCCTCCGAGGGCAGCTCCACGCGGTCCTCCGGCATCACGCCGGCCGCCTCAGGCGATCCGGACGGGTAGTACGCGCCGTCCGCGTCGTCCCCCACGAACGCCGCGACGGAGGGCGGCGGGGCGGCGCCGCCGCCCAGGTCCTCCGGGTGCGCCCAGTGGTGGTGCGCGAGGAACGCCTTCGCGAGGCGCACAGACCCTTCCGGGACGTCGTGCGGGCGGTTCGGGAACGACCTCCACACCACGGGGACGCCCGCCCTGCGGCACGAGTCCGCGAAGCGGCGGCCTATCACGTACCTCGCCGTGTCCGCGTCGCCGCAGGTGACGAGCGCCGCGACGCCGCGCATCCTCGCGGACGGCGCGTGGAACACGCCGCAGGCGTGGCTCGTGTACGCCCGGCAGAGGTCGGGCCTCCACGCGGGGAACAGGTTCGACGCCTGGCTCCCGGCGGAGTAGCCGTAGAGTAGGAGGCCCTTGGTGGAGACGCGGAACCTGGCGGCGATGGCGTCGAGCGCGTCGATGAGAGCGCGTCCCGACCACTGCTTCGGGTCCCAGTAGGCGTCGTCCCTGAGCGTGGGGGCGACGAGGAACACGCCGTTCAGGTCAGCCCACGAGTCCCAGCCGAGCTTGCCGGAGACCTCCGGGCGGCCGTCGCAGTTGCGTCCGCCGAAGAGGACGAGTACGCGCCACCGCCCGCGACGGGCGGGGGAGTAGCCCTGCGGGACGCGGTACCAGACCTTCACGAGGGGGTTCTTCGGCGCGCGAGTCGCGACCTCCACGCATCCTATCTCAGGCCCCGTGGGGGCGGGGCCGTCCGCGAGGGCCGGGGCGGGCCACGCCAGCGGCAGGGCCAGGAGCGCGATGGCGGGGGCTGTCAGCCGTCCACGCACGCGACGGGGATGCCTTTCGGGACGAGGTATGCCCACTCGCGGCAGCTGCCGAAGAGCAGGACGCGGCGGACGGGATGGAGATCGAGGCCGCGCGGAAAGCGCGTGGCGGGGCGGACGGGGATGGCCGCATCCGCGCCGGCGCGGGCGCGGACCTCGCGGAGGCTCCACGAGGCGTCGTACAGCGCGAGCGTCCGGGGCGCGTCGCCGGAGACGGCGTAGCCGCCCTGGACGCGCGGGGCGTCCCCCGGCGGCACGAGCGTGGCCGCGAACACGAGCAGCCCTGAGACGGCGGCGGAGGCGAGGATGCGGCGGGATGCTCCGCGCGGGGAGGTTGAGGCGCGGAGGCCGGAGGCCACGAGCCACGCTCCGAATGCGGCGAAGAGCGCAAGCGCGAGCCATGGGAGGATCAGTCCGGGGAGGCCAGGCCGGACATGCGCCGCGAGGCCGAATAGCGCTGGCCAGTCGAATACCGTGGAGGTACACGCCGAGAGGGCGAGGCCCGCGAACGCGATGCCGATGCGCGGGCTGCGCCGGATGCCGCACAGGGCAAGTAGGATGGACGCGAGCCACGCCCATCCGGCCATCCACCCGCACTCGGCGATGAGGGTGAGGTGGGAGCCGACTAGTGTGCGGATCTCCGGGATGCGGTCGGGCAGCAGGTACGCGGAGGCGAGTGCGCCGGAGTTGCCCATGCCCACGCCGTCCGGGTTCGCGGCGAACAGCCTCAGTCCGGAGAGCCAGATGAGCGGGCGGTTGAGGATCGAGCCGTCAATGGAGAGGCGCGGCCACATCCGCCACAGCGCAATGGCGGCGACGGATACCGCGACAGGAAGCCGCAGAAGGAAGGACTCGGCAATGCGGCGGCGGGGCGCATCCTCCGGGGCGGATGGCCGGTTTGCCGCGTGGCGGCTCCATGCCGAAAGTAGACACCACGCAACCCATTCGAGGGCGGCGACGAGGATGCCAGTGCGCGACTGCGTGAGCAGGATCGCCGCGAAGAGCGCGGCGGAGAGTATGCGTCCGGCCCACGCCACGCGCCGCCATCCCCAGCACAGGGGAAGGAACGCACACGCGAGCGCCGCCGCGTGGTTCGGGTTGCCGAAGCCGAAGGAATATCTCAAAATGGCATCCATCATAATTAGATTTGGGCAGGCCATTGGACAGCCTTTTACATCTGTATGAACCTATGGCGAAGTAAAGACAAAAGAAAAACAGCCATCGACATCCATGACAGAAATGACAGGTTTGCGACAACGTTCCCGTCCTTTTTCATATGCATGGAGGGAAAATTCAGGAAAGCAAGCATCAACCCAAAGACCTCAGGAAGGTATTGGCAGTCACAAAACAGCATCGAAACCATACAAACGAAGGCGCCCAACTTCACCACGGCAAAACCTATGCGCGATCCATGCGCATTACGATCAAACACTGCTTCAACAAGAATAATCATCTGAAAAAGCAGAAGTGACCTGACAACTCGCTCCATGGCAGGGCCTCCATTACCCTTAAGGATAACTTCCGTGTATCATAGGGGTCTAACTCCATCCTGCCTCTGCCTTTCCCTGACCCTCTCCTTAAGGGCCTTCATCTGTCTAACGAACTCCCGGCGGCTCTTCGTCATGAACATACCCATGGCCAAAGCGACTGTTGTACTGCCATAGGTATTGCCTGACTCCGCACGACTCCTCGTCTCAATTCTTTCGTCCAGGACGTTCCTGAGCAAGTCCACATACACGCTGTCGCCTTCTCCGGTAATGGTAATCCCATACTCGCAGATTGCCAGGAACAGTTCCCCCTCCGCAATTACGCCATACTTTCCCGACACAATACGGGAATGCCATGGGGTGTAGTACTCCATCGTAAGTCCGGGGACTATCTCCATCCTCCTCTTGCA
>CAKULV010000010.1 GCA_934667425.1 uncultured Kiritimatiellota bacterium
TGGCGCAAAGAAACCTTGGCGTTTGCTACGCGAACGGGCAGGGCGTGGAGCAGTCGTACGCGGAGGCGGTGAAGTGGTACCGCAAGGCGGCCGAGCAGGGAGATGCTTCGACGCAGTGTAACCTTGGCGTTTGCTACGCGAACGGGCAGGGCGTCGAGCAGTCGTACGCGGAGGCGGTGAAGTGGCACCGCAAGGCAGCCGAGCAGGGGAATGCCTTGGCGCAGTTCCTCCTGGGCTGTTGCTACGATGACGGGCAGGGCGTGGAGCAGTCGTACGCGGAGGCGGTGAAGTGGTACCGCAGGGCGGCCGAGCAGGGGAATGCCTTGGCGCAAAGAAACCTTGGCGTTTGCTACGCGAACGGGCAGGGCGTGGAGCAGTCGTACGCGGAGGCGGTGAAGTGGTACCGCAAGGCGGCCGAGCAGGGAGATGCTTCGGCGCAGTGTAACCTTGGCGTTTGCTACGCGAACGGGCAGGCGTCGAGCAGTCGTACGCGGATGCGGTGAAGTGGTATCGCAAGGCTGCCGAACAGGGATATGTCAGGGCGCAGTTCCTCCTTGGCCGTTGCTACGATGACGGGCGGGGCGTGGAGCAGTCGTACGCGGAGGCGGTGAAGTGGTACCGCAGGGCGGCCGAACAGGGAAATGCCCCGGTGCAGTTCGTCCTTGGATTTTGCTATGCGAAAGGGCAGGGCGTGGAGCAGTCGTACGCGGAGGCGGCGAAGTGGTACCGCAAGGCTGCCGAACAGGGAGATGCTTCGGCGCAAGCCAACCTTGGCTTTTACTACGCGAATGGGCTGGGCGTGGAGCGGTCGGATGCGGAGGCCGTGAAATGGTATCGCAAGGCAGCCGAACAGGGTGATGTCTTTGCGCAAGAGAAACTCGGTATATGTTATGCGAATGGTGCGGGTGTCGAAAAATCAGTGAAGTTAGCCATGTATTGGTTACGCAAAGCAAAGGAGAATGGTATGGAACTTGATGAGGATTTGCTGAAATACATGGAATCACATAAGGACGAATAAAATGAAGCTGAAGATTGCAGTTGTTGTTGGTCCTGAAGGTGTCGGGAAGTCATTTGTATTGAAGGCATTTGCTTGTGGTCTTATTGGCGATGAATACATTGAAAATCCAATTGTTATGCCGGTTGTGATTAGTTCCGATGATGAGTTGAATCATTATGGTTTTAATAAGAAATCCTCGGCAAATCAACAATTGAGTGACATAGATTGGCATCTGAAAGAAGGAGATGTTGAGATTGATTGGGGAAAACTCTTAACGGCCCAAGAGAAGCGTAGTAAAAAAGTAAAAGACATTGTGATGTCCTGCACATACCATGGAAAGAAAATAATAGTAGCCAGTGAAGGTGATTACAGTTGGTCTTGGTTAGTGATGCTAAAGAAAATAGAGGAAATATTCCCAAATATCAATGAACATGACGAAGTTATTCTGTTTTGTACAAGTAGAGTTGTATACATGAAAGACATGGTTTTGCGAGGTATTAAACCGTGTTCAATGGGAAATCAGATCATGTTCAATTCTGTCGTGGTTAAGTTGTTTGAATTAAGCGGTCGCAGCTGGCAAATTAAGTCTGAACTGGCGACATTGAGAAATTTGAACAGACAGTTTGATGAGTGGGTTGGTATGAAACGAAAGACATCTTGTAAACTTTCAGATTGGTGGCATCGCATCGTGTGTGATTGACTTGTATGTGTTCACGAAAAAATGTATAACCGATGAAAATGATGTGATTTGAAAAGGGTGAATGGAGATTAGGTGGCCATGTGCACACATTTCTGGCAAATCTTGCGAGAGGCCGAGGATATCGTCGAAGTCTCTAAAAAGAATCCTCGGTATAAAAACTGTCGATTCTTCTTTCGCGGCGAGTATAAGCGTTACCCGAATGGTGGCGATGTGCCGTTGCCGGCGAGCGAATGCATTCCGAGCCTCTTCCGAAAAGAGTGCCATTATAAGAATGAGCGCAAGATTTTTTACGAGGCCGTTCGTCGTTACCCAGATATCTTTACGCCTGACATGACGACATTCGACATGTTGGCGACAATGCAGCATTATCAGGTATTGACGCGCCTGTTGGACATAACGAATGACGTCCGCCTCGCAACGGCGATGGCAACGGCGCCGTTTGACGATGTGGGGTCGGAATATAATGAACATACGGCATTTGTCTATGTTTATGCCGTCAAGGAAGAAGACATCAAGTATACATGTTCGGATACGGTTGCTGTCCTTTCCAATTTGGCTCGGCTGGAGGATGAAAAGATACACTTGGATAATCTTGGTTATTTGAGCTACGAGGTCTCTCGTGAGAGGCCGGGCTTTGATTGGAAGGCATGCGAAGAAGACATCCGAAGAGATTTGCAACGGGTTTGGTGCGTGTTGCCAATCCAGTCCAATGAGCGTGTTCGGGTTCAGTCCGGGGCTTTCTTGCTCTTTGGCTGTGGGGACAGAAAGCAGATTCTGAGGCCGAGTTTCAGTGAAGGCGACTTTGAAATCGAGACTCCATCAAAAGGGATTGCGAGGGTCGGTTATGTTGCAATCAAGGGAAATCGCAAGAAGGCGATTGCGAAAGAGTTGGGCGACTATGTGGCAATGGCTCGTCATCAGTATTATCCTGAGCTACCGACATATGCGCGGTCTTTTCAGAACGAACTTGAAAACAAAACAAAGGAGGATTAAGATGTATTCCATCAGTTGTTATATTGACAAAGTGATAGTGACGGAAAAAGGTATTGAATCAATCGCGATTAAACCGACAGGGCGTAGTCGTGTGGATGGGGTGGATAAGCGTTGTCTCGGATTTGATTGCGGGAATGATCAGGTCTCGTGGTTCCCTCTCGAATTTTCTGTTGGCGAGGGAATGGGTGATGCTGTCTTGATGGCTAGAATGCACGGGAAAGAAATTGAGTTGAAGATTGAGAAAACGGAGGGACAGACAGAGACAACGGTTAAGACAGTTGCTATATGAGTTGGTTAAAAGAGGAATCATATGCGAATAATGAAAGTCGTTGAGCGCATTCTTTTCGGCGTGAATTGCCTGCTGTGGGGCATTTTCGCGTTAGACATCCTCGATCCGGGAGCGGGGGATTGCCATTGTTTTGATTTCTCGAAAGACGAGTGCTTTTGGGAGATGGCCGTCTATGGCCTTACGGCGGCCTGGCTGGTCGCAGGCGGGATCGTCGGGCGCGGCATTTTGGGGCGTTGGGGAAAGTGGACGTGCGCCGTTGAAAGACTGGCGAGGGTGGCTTTGGCGCGTCCTGACGGTCGGATGGCTATGGCTCGGCGTGATGGCGGGCTATGAGAACGGGAAATATGGAGGAGCTTCTGGCCCTCGTGTCCTAACAATGCCTTGCCCTTTCGATCCGCCTGGAGTTTAGTTGTGGCTAATAAAAACGAATGGGATTCAGAATGCCATTCGGATTATGGTATAATATGCGCCCAACGGAACTAAAAAGGCTATAAACGAATGAATGACGGGAAGTTGAGTTCGGGACGCGTGGAGATGAGCGTCGCTGGATTGCAGGAAGACTATTCGCACTATCTCAGGTATACGCTGGCCAAGGATGAGCACACCGCAACGGCCCGGGATCGCTACATGGCGTTTGCCTTTGCCATTCGCGACAGGATCACCGAGCGCTGGATGGAGACGCAGGCGGAGTACCATCGCCAGAACGCAAAGTACGTGTACTACCTTTCTCTTGAGTTCCTGATAGGCCGGCTTCTCGGCAACAACGTCATCAACCTCAAGGCCGACCAGCTCTGCCGGGATGCGTTGAGGGCATTCGGGCTCGACTGGAACACGCTGCGGGATTTCGAGATGGATGCCGGGCTTGGCAATGGCGGATTGGGGCGGCTTGCCGCATGCTACCTCGATTCGATGTCCACGCTGGACTTGGCCGCGATGGGGTACGGCATCCGCTACGACTACGGCATTTTCCGCCAGCGCATAGTGGACGGGCAGCAGGTCGAGGAGCCGGACCATTGGCTCAAGGATGGGTATCCGTGGGAGATTGCCCGTCCCGAATACGCGCAGACCGTTTCGTTCGGCGGCCATGTCGATTGCACAAAGGGCGAGGATGGCGCGCTAAAGTGGGAGTGGAAGCCGGATTCCACGGTTCAGGGCGTACCGTACGATCTTCCGATCGTCGGCTACAACCATGCGGTGAACACCCTGCGGCTCTGGAGCGCGCGCGCACTCGACGAGTTTGACCTTGCGGACTTCAACCAGGGGTCGTATGTCGCCGCGGTCGAGACCAAGGTCCTGGCCGAGAACCTCACGAAGGTACTCTACCCGAACGACAACACCATGGCCGGGAAGGAACTGCGGCTCAAGCAGCAGTACTTCTTCGTCGCGTGTTCCCTGAGGGACATACTGCGCCGTTTCCGCCAGAGCAACGACAGCTGGGACGCGCTTCCCGAAAAGGCGTTCATCCACCTGAACGAGACGCATCCGGCGCTCGTCATCCCCGAGCTCATGCGAATCCTCGTGGACGAGGAGGGCCTCGAGTGGAACCGGGCGTGGGACATAACGCGCAGATCAACCGGCTACACGAACCACACGATTCTGCCGGAGGCGCTTGAGAAGTGGTCGGTGCGCATGATGGAGACGCTGCTTCCGCGGCACCTCCAGATAATCTACGAGATCAACAGCCGCTTCCTCAAGGAGCTTGTGGGCAAGATTCCGGTAGACCAGGATCGCATAGCGCGCATGTCGCTCATCGACGAACACGGCGAGCGGTACGTGCGGATGGCGAACATGTGCATAGTGGGCTCGTCCTCGACCAACGGGGTCGCCAAGCTTCACAGCGAGATCCTGAAGAAATCCCTTTTCAAGGACTTCTACGAGCTCTATCCGGAACGGTTCACGAACGTAACGAACGGGATCACGCCGCGCCGCTGGCTCCTTAAGGCCAACCCGTCGCTCTCCCAGCTCATATCCGAGACGATCGGCACGGAGTGGATCACGCACCTTGAAGACCTGCGGATGCTGGAGCAGCACGGGGACGACGAGGATTTCCTGTGCGCCCTGGAGAAGATCAAGGGATCGAACAAGCGTTCGCTCGCGAGATACGTAAAGGAGTGCCTGGGCGAGATCATCGACCCCAACACGCTTTTCGACGTGCAGGTCAAGCGTCTGCACGAATACAAGCGCCAGCTGATGCTGGCACTGTACATCATAATGCGCTACAACCGCATCGTGTCCGACCCTTCGTACAACCCGGTTCCGCGCACGTTCATATTTGCGGCGAAGGCCGCGCCGGGCTATTGGATGGCGAAGCTCATAATCCGCTTCATCCACGACCTCGCAAAGCTTGTGAATGGCGATCCGCGCACGCGGGGGCTCATAAAGGTCGTGTTCCTGCCGGACTATCGCGTATCGCTCGCGGAGCGCATAATGCCGGCGGCGGAGCTGTCCGAACAGATATCGCTCGCGGGCATGGAGGCCTCCGGCACCGGCAACATGAAGTTCATGATAAACGGCGCATTGACGATAGGCACGTATGACGGGGCGAACGTTGAGATACACGAGCAGGTCGGCGACGACAACATGTTCCTCTTCGGGATGCGAGCCGAGGACGTTGCGAGACTGAGGCCATCCTACAACGCGCGCGAGTGCGCGGACAAGGATCCGGAGATAGGCGAAGCCCTGCGCTTCGTGAAGAGTGGCGTGATCTCTCCGGGCGATCCGTCCCGCTACGAGCCGATCCTCAGGTCTCTTCTGGACTACAACGACTACTACATGCTCATAGCGGACTTGAGGTCGTATGCCGACACCCACGACAAGGTTGACGCCACGTATCTCGACCGGGGCAAGTGGAACCACATGTCGCTTGTGAACATGGCCCGCAGCGGATTCTTCAGTTCAGACCGCGCCGTCGCGGAATACGCGCGAAACATCTGGCATGTCGCTCCCGTGATGTTTGGCTGAGGCCTGCGAGGCTGTTGCCTGATGGACGAGATCAAAGGAAAAGGGGAAGGATGATGAGAGGTTTCATTGCAATGGCCGCCATTGCGGCCGCGACCATGCAGTTGGGCGCAGCCAAGGTGGTGAGCGTTTCCGCGCGCAGCACTACCGCCGATGACGCCGATGTGTCGGCGGTCACGTCGAGGTGCGAGGTGAAGCCGGGATCGGAGTACGATCCTGCCGCCTGCGCGAGGGACGTCAAGGCCTTGAGGGATTCCGCCGAATACGAGGACATAACGGTGGAGGCAAAGCATACGGACAACGGCATCAGCGTAGTGTACGTGGTGACGCCGAAGCCCCGCTACCACGGTCCGCTGAACTGCAAGGGCAACGAATACTGGAATGCGTCCAAGATTGCGAAGTACGCCGACCTCAAGGACGGATACGCCTACGGGGAGGCGGATATCGCGGCGGCGGCGAACAGGATACGCGACGAGTATCGCAAGAAGCAGTTCCCGGACGTCAAGGTGACGCCTGAAGTCGAAAAGCTCCCTTCGGGAGGCGGCATTTCGGTGACGATGGTCATAGACGAGGGCGTCCGCAGCAAGATCAAGTCCTACACGTTCGAGGGCAACGAACACGTCGAGGCGGATGCGCTGCGCGAGTCCTTCGGCTGGTATCCGTGGTGGAATCCGATCGGCTGGTTTACGGACGAGCCGGTTACGAAGCAGGATCTTGCGGAGGCTGCGGAGAAGATTGCGGCGCATTACCGCAATCTCGGATACCTCGACGTTTCGGTGGGCGAGGCCGAGCGTGTGCCACGCGAGGATGGAGAGTCGGCGGACATACGCTTCAAGATAGTGGAAGGGCCGTGCTACCGGGTGAATTCCATTTCCGTGACCGGGGTGAAGACGTATCCAGAGGCGGCGGTTCTCGCGTCCGTAAAGGCCGTCTCGAGCGGGGACGTGGCCGGAGAGGCCACCTTGAAGTCGGCTGCAAGGGAGATCGAGGTGTTCTGCGGGTCGGGGGACAAGCCGCTCGCGGATACGCACGTAGAGACCGTATGGGTGCCGGCGAAGGATGGCGCGGACGGGCTCGACATAGTGTTCAAGGTGACGGAAGGCGTTCCTGTGACGATTGACCGGGTGCTCGTTCGCGGCAACGACTACACGAAGGACAAGGTGATCCGCCGGGAGATCTCTCTCTCCCCGGGCGATCCGATGATCGAGGACAAGGCCGAACAGTCCAAGCGCCGCCTTGAGAACCTGCGGTATTTCGACCGGGTCAGGTTCTATCTCGAACGCAAGAGCAACGTCGAGGCGAAGCCCGGCGAACCGGAGTTGAGGGATCTCGTGTACGAGGTCTCGGAGAAGAACACGGGACAGTTCATGATCGGCATTGGCGCATCTAGCGTTGATTCCGTGTACGGCACGGTGGAGCTTTCGGAATCGAACTTCGACCTGTTCAACCCCTGGCGTTTCCGCGGCGCCGGGCAGAAGGGCCGCATCCTCCTGCAGGCCGGTCCGCGCTACCAGTCGTACGAGGCGTCGGTCACCGAACCGCATCTCTTCGACCGGCTTCTTGAGCTGACCGTGGAGGGGTATCGTCGCCAGCGCTGGTACGACGACTACGACATAATCCGCAACGGCGCCGCCGTGACGCTCTCGTATCCGGTCAAGTTCTGGCCGACGGCGAAGACGATGGGGCGTCTCGGTTTCCGCCTCGGGGCCGAATTCATCGAGTTCGACGATGTGGAGAGCGACCAGTACTTCCTCGACAAGGGTTTTGGATCGCACCGCAAGGGCGACTACGGCCCTGTCTTCAAGTGGCAGGAAGACGAGTACGGCGACAACTGGGAGATGCCGTTCAGGATATTCTGGGAGGACGACACACGCGACAGCTTCAGGTTCGCGACGCGCGGTCATCGCGTATCCGTGTACGGCGACCTTGTCGGCGGCGACAACAACTACTGGAAGGTGGGATTCAACTTCCGCAAGTACTACACGATTTGGAAGCGCTTCAACCACGTGCTTGCGATAGGGCTTCGCGGAGACACGGTCGATACGTTCTCCGACGAGCTGCCGATCTACGACAAGCTGTTCCTCGGCGGTCCGCGCACGATCCGCGGCGTGGAGTACCGCGACATCGCCCCCCGCGTGTGGAGGCAGGCCGGCAAGAAGGGCAGCTACGCCGCCTGGGGCGGCCAGACGAGCTGGTGCCTGAATGCCGAGTATGCGGTGCCGGTGGTGAAGTACGTGCGCGTCGCGGCATTCACCGATCTTGGATCAGTCGGCGAAGACGAATTCGACTTCAGCACAGACTACTTCTGCTGGTCTGTCGGCCTGGGCCTGCGCCTGGACATAGAGAGCTTCCCGATCCGGCTCGATTTCGCGGTTCCCGTGGTTGAACCCGACGATGATGTGGACAAGGAATGCTTCTCGTTCACGATCGGCTACGATTTCTGAACGCTCTAGGTCAGATGCACCAAAGGACAAACGGTTTAGATTACAATTGGAGCAGATATGAAGAAGTTAATAGCATGCACTTGCATCGCCCTCGCAATGGTTGCCGGGGCGGAAATGAAACTTGGGGTCGTCAACCTTGAGGTGCTGATAAAGAACCATCCGAGCCACGCCTCGAACAAGACGCTCGTTAAATCGACCGCAGACGACTACCGCAAGAAGATGGAGACCCATCAGGAGCAGATGAAAAGCCTGATGGAAGAAGGGGCCAAGGTGCAGTCCGACAGCAGGAATCCGATGCTCAGCGCAGGCGCGAAGGCTGATCTCCAGAAGAAGTGGGAAGGCATTCAGCGCAAGGCCTATGCCGCACAGCAGGAGATGCGGGCGGACGACCAGCGCTTCCAGGAGGAGCTTGCCGACCTTCAGCAGAGACTGTTCAAGATCGAGAAGAGGGATGTCGAGGCGAAGATCGGCGAGTTCGCAAAGTCCGAGGGCTACGACCTGATAGTGGATATCGCGGCCTGCGGATTCGCGAAGCCAGAACTTGAAGTCACCGATGCCGTCCTGAAGCGGATGGGCGTCGATCCCGCCAAGAAGGCCGAATAGCCTTCATGCGACACTGATACCGTGCAGAGAACGGACAAAATAGGCGGATTTGACGTCATTGCGCGCGATGCGGCGACCAAGGCTCGCCGAGGCGTGCTGCATCTTGCGCATGGAGATGTCGAGACTCCGGTGTTCATGCCTGTCGGCACACAGGCAACAGTGAAGTCGCTAGAGCCTCGCGATCTTCTCGCGGAGGATGCACGGATAATCCTGTCAAACACATACCACCTGTTCCTCCGTCCGGGCAAGGAAATCCTGGCGGCGGCGGGTGGGCTTCACAGGTTCATGGGATGGGAACGTCCCATCCTTACGGACTCCGGCGGCTTCCAGGTGTTTTCGCTCGCGAAGATCCGCAAGCTTACGCCTGATGGCGTTGTGTTCAATTCCCACATTGACGGCCACGAGTTCTTCATGGGGCCGAGGGAGTCCATGGACATGCAACGCGTCATAGGGTCCGACATCGCGATGGTGTTCGACGAATGCCTGCCGTATCCATGTGACAGGTCGCGCGCGGAAAAGAGCGTAGATACGACGATCGCGTGGGCCAGGATGTCGCTTGAGGCTCCGCACGCGGAAGGCCAGCAGGTGTTCGGGATAGTGCAGGGAGGTGTTTATGCCGACCTGCGGAGGCATTGCGCCGAAGAGCTCGTGAAGATGGATTTTCCAGGCTACGCGATTGGCGGTGTGTCCGTTGGCGAACCGGAAGAGGAGATGTACCGGGCCGTCGAGGCGAGCGTGCCGTTTCTGCCGGACGGCAAGCCCCGCTACGTGATGGGGCTTGGCGTGATCCACCAGATAGCCCAGTGCGTTGCGCGTGGCGTAGACATGTTCGACTGCGTGTTGCCCACACGGATCGCCCGTCACGGCACGGCAGTTACGAGGAACGGGAACCTGTCGGTCAAGGCCGCCTCACGCTCCATGGAGTTCGGTCCGGTGGAGGATGGCTGCGACTGCTATTGCTGCAGGAACTTCTCGCGCGCATACATAAGGCATCTCCTGAATGCGGACGAGATACTTGGGGTGCGGCTGCTCACCATACACAACATACACTGTCTGCTCAGCGTGATGCGCGACATGCGCAAATCGATTTCTGACGGCACGTTCGCCGACAGGTTCTTAAACAAAAACATCGCGTCCGTAACTGCCGCCGGGCAGTCCGGGACATGAAAACAACAAAGGAATACGAAACATGAACTCACTTGTTCTTTTTGCGCAGGCCGCACAGGAAGCGGCGAAGCCAACGGCCCAGCAGGGCGGCGGAATGGGCATGCTTGTGCCGATGCTGCTCATATTCGCGATCTTCTACTTCATGATGATACGTCCGCAGCAGCGCAAGGAGAAGGAGCGCCGCAAGATGATCGAGGAGCTTCGCGCGGGCGCGAGAGTCGTCTTCGCGGGCGGTCTCATAGGCACAATCAAGGAGTGCAGGGAAAAGACGTTCCTCATCGAGATTGCCTCGGGAGTGTCGGTCGAGGTCGCCCGGTCTTCCGTTGCCGGTTTGGCCGACGACGGCGCCAAGACTGAATCCTCAGCCAAGTGACCGATGGGGTTCGAGCGGAGAAAGTTCCGTTCGATCGGTCCCGACTCGCACCTGCTCGGAACGGTGATCGAATACAACAGCAACCGCGATGGCGACCCGTCTGGCGGGTGGAAGTGGGCCGTGTGCGCCGTGCTTGCCGTTGCGGTGCTGGTGTCGTTCACATCGGCACGCGGATGCTTCAGGCGAAAGGGCGGCGATGACGTCCGTACGCCAGTGCCGCCGGGTGTCGTTTCGCAGGCACTGGCGGTTCCGGCATCGGACGGAAGTGCCGGTGGTGGAGAATCGCAGAGGGGCAATCCCGTCCATGTACAGCTGTCTGCGGCGGCAAGGCAGGCCGAGTCGTGGGCGCGAAACGCTTCCGGGCGTCCGCAGCTTGAGCGGACGCTGCTGATGCGTCTGGCGGATGCCGAGCGCCTTGGGGAGCTTGAGATAGCCGTAGATACCATTGAGAAGCTGCGCAAGAAGCCGTCAATGGCCGATTTGGACGACAAATTGGCCCGTCGGCTCGGCGCACTGAACATGGAGCGGATACTTTCCGGCAATCCCGTGCCTTGGGTCAAGGAAACCGTCGTGCGCCGCAACCAGACAGTCCATCGGATAGCCAGGGAACACGGTTCGACCGTCGCGGCGATACGAAGGCTCAACGACCTCCCGCCAGGAGTCGAGCCGGAGCCGGGGCGCAAGCTGCGCGTACTGGAGTTTCCCCGGGCTGCGCTTGTGGTCCACAAGCAGACGCGCTATGCGGATCTGTCGCTTGGCGGCAAGCTGTTCAAGAGGTACTACGTCACGACGAAGTCCGGCTGCGCCCCCGGTGCATATCCCATAACAAGCAAGACCGACGAGGGGCCGCGCTCGCGTTTTGCCTCCCTTGGCATACGAATCGCGCCGGTTGACCTGCTTGAGCTTGACATGTTCCTCGCGCCTGGCTCGCTTCTCACGGTGTCAGAAATGTAGCCCCTTGCGCCTGCCTTGTCCAAAGGAAACTTTCAACAAAAAGGAGAATGAATTATGTGTACGAGAAAATTGCTTGCGTTCGCACTTGGAACGGCGGTGTGCTACGCTTCATCGGCCGTGGAGAAAAGGCCTGTTGACGTTCCTGAACTGATGACGACATTCGACGGGAGGAAGGTTGAGACGGTGGCGCAATGGGAGAAGGTAAGGGCGCCGGAACTCCTCGAGGAGTTCACCTCGGTGGAATATGGCCGAAGGCCGGTGGAGCGTCCGGCGGCGCTCTCGTTTGAGGAGGCGGAGCCGGATGCCGTGATGATGGGTGGCAAGGCGTTGCGCAAGCGCATCCGGGTGGCGTACAAGGGTCCGTATGGCGGAGGGTCTTTCGTGTTCACGGCGTTCATTCCGCGTCAGGACAAGCCAGTCCCGGCGTTTCTCCTGATATGCAACCGCAACCCAGACGAGAACATCGATCCAACGCGCAACGCCAAGAGCGGGTTCTGGCCGGCGGAGGAAATCGTCGATCGCGGCTATGCGGCAATCGCTATCTGGAACGGAGATATCGCGCCAGACAGGAACACAGGCAACACGAAGGGCGTCTTCGCGGCGTTCCGCGACGTGGAGAGTCCGCAGTCTCCGAAGGACGGATGGGGCACGCTCTCCGCCTGGGCCTGGGGGGCGAGCCGGGTAATGGACTGGATCGAGACGGAGCCGCTTTTGAACGCAAGCCGCGTTGCCGTTGTCGGACACTCTCGAGGCGGCAAGACGGCGCTTGTGGCGGGCGTATACGACAAGCGGTTCGCCATGGCGTGTTCCAATGATTCGGGATGCTCGGGGGCGAAGCTGAACCACATCGATCTTCCGGAGTCGGAGCATGTGGTCCAGATCATGCGTTCCTTCCCGTATTGGTTCTGCGCCAACTACACGCAATGCGTGAATTCCGAACTGGACTGGCGCGTCGACCAGCATGAGTTCATCGCGCTCATGGCTCCTCGGCTCGTATGCATAGCCTCCGCCACGGAGGACGTGTGGGCAGGGCAGGAGGGCGAATACTTCAGCGGGGTGCTAGCCTCCCCGGCGTGGGAGCTGTACGGCAAGAGGGGATTGGTGTCGGATTCGTTCCCGTCTGCGGAAACCCCGCTTCAGGAAGGGTGCATATCCTACCACCTGAGGACTGGAAAGCACAACCTCACGCCCTACGATTGGTCTTGCTACATGGATTTTGCCGATCGCCATGGTTGGCGCAAATGATCCGCCGGAAATGGTATAATACAAACCTATGACATTGCCAGAGAGGACATCAGCGATACTTGACAGGTGCTTGGCCGTACTTCACCCCTGTCTGCACGGCTTTACGGGAGACACACCCGAGGCCAACATCGGCGCAATAAGGGCGGAGCTGGAGGACATCGTATCCTGTCTGATGCCGGATGCCGACAACCGGGCTGTGGTGTCCGACTTCATCGCAAAGATCCCATCGATCAGGAACACGCTGGATTCCGACGTGCAGGCGGCATATGAAGGCGATCCGGCAGCCACAAGCCGGATGGAGGTCGTGGTCTCGTATCCGGGCCTGTACGCCGTCACGGTACACAGGCTCGCGCATGAGCTGTATCTGCAGAAGGTGCCGATCCTGCCGCGAGTGATGAGCGAGATCGCGCACTCGAAGACGGGGATCGACATCCATCCCGGGGCGACGATAGGCGAAGGCTTCTTCATCGACCACGGCACTGGAGTCGTAATAGGCGAGACGACGGTCATAGGAAAGAACGTGAAGCTCTACCAGGGCGTGACACTTGGGGCCATCAGCTTCCCGAAGGACAAGAAGACCGGTATCCTCATGAAGGGACACAAGCGCCATCCCAATGTGGAAGACAATGTGGTGATTTATGCAGGGGCCACGATCCTTGGCGGCGACACGGTGATTGGCCACGATTCGGAAATCGGAGGAAACGTGTGGCTGATGGAATCGATCCCGCCGCACTCGCGGGTCTACAACAAGCCGCCTGCGCCCGAAATCAGGGGGAAAAAGAGAAGCGATGAAACTTGAGCTTGAATTGGACCGTCCGCTTGTCGTGTTCGACATCGAATCGACCGGCGTCAATCCGCGCCAGGATCGCATAATCGAGCTTGCCGCCGTAAAGCTGTACCCAGATGGGCGCGAGGAGACCAAAACCTGGCTGCTCAACCCTACGGTCAAGATCCCGCCAGAAACCACGGCGATACACGGCATTACCGACGATATCGTGAAGGATTGCCCGACGTTCAGCGAAAAGGCGGACGAGATATATTCGTATTTCGATGGATGCGACCTTTCGGGATTCAATGCAGACCGGTTCGACATCCCGTGCCTTGAGGAGGAGTTTGCGCGCGTGGGGCGCGACTTCGGCGCATCCCGCCGGCGGCACATCGACGTGCAGCGCATCTACCACAGGATGGAGCCGCGCGACCTGACCGCAGCAGTGAGGTTCTACCTCGGCCGCGACCATTTAGGCGCCCATGGCGCAGAGGCCGACGCCAAGGCAACGGCCGAAGTCCTCAAGGCGCAGATGGTGAAGTACCCGGATCTCCCGAAGACGTCGGGGGATATGGACGAGTACCTCGTGCCGCACGACCCGATGAACGCGGACCGTCAGGGCATGATAAGGTGGATAGACGGCGCCTGGTGCATAAACTTCGGCAAGAAGAAGGGCATGAAGCTCGCGAGTCTGCTGGCCAACGAGCGCAACTACCTCAGGTGGATCGTCAATGGCGGATTCGACACCGAGGTGCGCCAGATAGTCGGCGAGTTCATGGAGCGCGGCGTCTTGCCGCCGCCACCGATCGCAGCGAAAAAGTGAATGTGGACACATGCGTACGCTTGAAAACGGAAGCGGCTTTTTGATAAACTAAACGGAAGCAATTCATACAGAAGAAAGGACTTGGCATGAACAGACGTGATTTCTTGAGACTATCCGCCGCGGCATCGGCGTCCGCCGTTGCGGGATGCGCGACCAGACAGGCGATTCCGCAGTGGACTGGCTCCGGCAAGATCAAGGCATTCCTTCTCCACCTCGGGCACAACATGTGGTGCGAGTGGCTCCCGGACGACCTGAACGCCACTGCGAAGATACACGACGGCTACGTCCCCAACCTCAAGCTCCGCAACCGTGACGAATTGTGGGACCGTGCGACCCGGCGCATGGCGGAGAGGAAGCTCAACATGCTCGTCATTGACATCGGCGAAGGCCTCGTGTACCCCAGCCATCCCGAACTCGCGATAGAGGGCAGCTGGACTCCCGACAAGCTTCGTTCCGAGATCATCCGTCTGCGTGGAATGGGCATCGAGGCGATCCCTAAGCTGAATTTCTCTGCAACGCACGACGGGTGGCTCAAGCACTACCACCGCATGCTCACCCTGCCAAAGTACTATGAGGTCGTAAGGGATGTGATCCGCGACGTGGCGGAGGTGTTCGAGACGCCAAGGTTCTTCCACCTTGGATTTGACGAAGAGGCGACAAGCCATTCGGGGAACCGCAACTACTTCGTCATGCGCACAGGGGACATGTGGTGGCACGACTTCCTCTACACGGTCAGGTGCACGGAGGATTGCGGATGCCGTCCATGGGTGTGGAGCGACTATGGATGGGATCATCCGGACTATTTCAAGCGGTGTCCGAAGAGCGTTGTGCAGAGCAACTGGTACTACGACGAGAGCTACGGAGGATTCGATCTAGCGAAGAACAAGACCTCCGACCACAAGCGGCTCAAGGAATTCTGGGATCTGGAGGCGGCGGGATTCGACCAGATCCCGTGCGGCACGAACTGGGTCGGCTGGAAGCGCCGCAAGGAGAACGTCGGCGCCGACGACGTGATCGGCAAACTGGTCAAGCTCGGCCGCGAGGTGATCTCCGACAGGCATCTCCTTGGATTCATGATGGCTCCCTGGGCTTCGTGCGACAGCGAGGAGAATCTCCAGAAGAACCTCAGCGGCGTAGACCTGTTTGCGGACGCCCTTGAGGGCAAAATCGCTCAGCAGAGGCGATAACCGATGTTCAACAACAAAGTCTACCACAAGATCGATGCGCTGTCTGGAAGCGTGGCGACGCTTCGGGCCGAAGGCGTGAAGTACAACGAGATCGCCGAGATCGAATCACGCGCCGGCGTGTCGCTCGCCCAGGTCATAAAGCTCGACGGCCCCAACGTGACGCTCCAGGTGTTCGCCGGAGCGCGTGGCGTGGACACTGCGGCGAAGGTGCGGTTCCTCGGCGAAACCATGAAGGTGCCGTTCTCGCACAAGCTGCTGGGCCGCGCCTTCACGGGGGCATGTGTGCCGAGGGATGGCGGGCCGGAGATCGATGACGACCCATCCCCGATCGGGCAGCCGTCCGTCAATCCGGCGAAGCGCATAATGCCTAACCAGATGGTGCGCACCAACATACCGATGATCGACCTCTTCAATTCGCTGGTCAAGTCGCAGAAACTTCCGATCTTCGCGCGGGCAGGCGAACCGTACAACGAACTGCTCGCCCGCATCGCCCTCCAGGCCAACTCCGACGTGATCGTGATCGGCGGCATGGGGCTTAAGTACGACGAATACCTGAAGCTCCGCAGCACCCTCGACGAGTCTGGCGCACTTGCGCGTACGGTCATGTTTGTCCACACGGCTGCGGATCCGACTGTAGAATGCATGCTGGTGCCGGATGTGTCGCTTGCGGTCGCGGAGAAGTTCGCCCTTGAGGGCAAGGATGTGCTGGTGCTGCTTACGGACATGACGTCCTTCGCCGACGCCATGAAGGAGATCGCGATAACCATGGAGCAGATTCCATCCAACCGCGGCTATCCGGGAGACCTCTACTCGCAGCTTGCGGCGCGTTACGAGAAGGCCGTGGACTTCGATGGCGCAGGGTCGATCACCATACTTGCCGTAACGACGATGCCCGGCGATGACGTGACCCATCCCGTGCCGGACAACACCGGATACATAACGGAAGGGCAGTTCTACCTGCGGAACGGAAGGATCGAGCCGTTCGGTTCGCTCAGCCGTCTCAAGCAGCAGGTGAACAAGGGAGTGGATCCTTCCGACCGGAAGTTCCTTGATGGCAAGGGCATTGAGAATGCGGATGCTTTGTCCGACAGGGATGCGATCCGGCTTGCGAACACGACGAGGGAGGATCACCGCACTATCATGGATGCCATGATCAAGCTCTACGCCTCCTACAAGGAAGCGGTCGAGAAGCAGTCCATGGGATTCAAGATGAGCGGCTGGGACCAGAAACTCCTGAAATACGGGGACATGTTCGAGCGCAAGATGATGGATCTTTCCGTAAACATCGAGCTTGTGGACGCGCTTGACCTCGGATGGCGCATCCTTTCCGAATGCTTCGAGAAGGGCGAGGTTGGCATACCGTCCAAATTCACGGACAGGTACTGGCCCAAGAATTGAGGCGTCCAATGGGTAAAGCCATCATCCAGTTGCTGTTTTGCGTCTCGATTGCCTCGTCAGCCCACTGTGCGGACAAGGTTGCGAAAACGCAGAAGCCCGAACCGTTTGGCGACGAATTGCTCGTGCAGGTGAAGTCCTCGATTGACGGCACCATGCAGCCGTGTTGGTTTTGGGCCCCATCCAAGGCCACTGATGAGCAGGTGCCGCTAATAGTCGGTCTCCACACGTGGAGCGCCGACTATAGACATGGGCGCGAAGAGGCCCTTGGCAAGTGAACAGAGGACATCGTCAACTTTCTAGGAAGATTGCGGGAAAGCCAAAATGAGCATGATCGAGCAAAAGGGAATGTATCGTGAGTTTCCGCGCAGCGGAAAGCCGCACGCGCGAACAACCCATTACTGTCCAGGCTGTGGCCATGGCATCGTGAACAAGCTGATAGCGGAGGCTTGCGCCGAACTTGGGCTTCAGGACAACACCATTTTCGTCGATCCGGTAGGTTGCGGCGTGTTCACGTACTACTATTGGGACGCGGCCCACGTGTCTGCGGCGCACGGGCGTGCCTCCGCAGCGGCGACAGGCGTCTGCCGGGCGCGTCCGGAATCCGTTACGATCGCCTACCAGGGGGATGGCGATCTCGGAGCAATCGGCTTCAACAACGCATTCCAGGCGGCAAGCAGGGGCGAGCATTTCGGGTGCATATTCATAAACAACTCGCTGTATGGAATGACCGGCGGGCAGATGGCCCCGACGACACTTGAGGGCGAGAAGACGACAACCACTCCTTTTGGGCGGGACCCGTCTTTGACTGGACATCCACTTCATGTCTGCGAAGTGTTCAACCAGCTGCAGGCGCCCGTGTACATCGCCCGGGTTTCGGTCGCCGACACCAGGCGCATCATGCAGTGCAAGCAGGCGATACGTCGCGTGTTTGACATCCAGCGGAACCACAAGGGGTATGCGCTACTTGAGATACTTGCGCCATGCCCGACAAACTTCAGGATGTCTCCGGACGTCGCGGCCAAGTTCTGCATGAACGAGATGGAGCGCGAATTCCCCCTCGGAACTTTTCGCGACGTCGAGAAGGGCGTAAGCGGCATCGAGCCGGTCAAACATCCCGAATCGCAATCGCTGGCCATTCATTCCGTTCCGCTGAAACGCTCCTGCGCAGAGCTCTTTGACGAGGGCGATCATGTGCCGGAGGCGATCGATTCGCCGAACGTGCCGGAACGGCGCTTCAAGTTCGCCGGCTATGGCGGACAGGGGGTGCTGTCGCTTGGCCTTTGCATAGCGGAAGCGGCTCGCCTTGAGCGGAGGCACACGCTATGGTTCCCAAGTTACGGACCGGAGCAGCGCGGCGGCAGCGCCAACTGCTCCGTGGTGATTTCGGGTACCGCGATCGGGGCTCCGACGGTGGAGCATCCGGATGTCCTCGTATGCATGAACCAGCCGGCATACGAGCGCTTCGCGAACGACGTCAAGGAGGGTGGGGCCATCGTGGTGGACGAATCCGTGCCGCTGAATTTCGAGCCGCCCAAGGGCGTCACGCTCTATCGCTGGCCTGCCATCAAGATGGCCGAGGATTTCGGCGTACCAAAGGCGGCCAATACGATGATGCTCGCGGCACTCAGGAAATTCGGCCTCACCGGGCTTTCCGGGGAAAACCTCGAGACGGCGCTCGTCGCGTCCTTCAAGAAGAAGCCCGAACTTGGCGAAAAGAACCGCGAACTGCTTAGAAAGGCCTGCGGCGAAGGAATTTAGCCGGGAGCTACGCCCTTCCGCCCAAAGCGGTCATACGTTGTGCGATGGTCGCCTCGTAGCCACGGTCGGAAGGGGTGTAGTACTTCTTCGGGATCTTGAGGTAACTCTGCCGCACCCAGGCATCCTGGAAGTCGTGAGGGTAGATGTAGTCCTTTGACCTGTCCTTGCCGATTGCCTTCACGTGCACATTCTTGAGATGTTCGGGGACGGGCTGCACCGCACCGGACTGGATATCGGCCATTGCGCTATCCAATGCCGCGTAGGAACGGTTTGACTTTGGAGCGGTTGCAAGGTATGTGGTTGCCTGTGCCAGCGAAATGCGGGCTTCCGGCATGCCGATGAACTCCACGGCCTGCAATGCGTTTACGGCGATTGTCAGGCCTCGCGGATCGGCGTTGCCTATGTCCTCCGAGGCGAGGATCACGAGGCGTCGGGCAATGAAGCGCGGATCCTCCCCGGCCACAAGCATCTTCGCGAGCCAGTATATGGCGGCATCCGGATCAGAGCCACGCACCGACTTTATGAACGCGGAAATGGTGTCGTAGTGCCCGTCCTCCTTCTTGTCGTACTGGACAAGCCTTTTCTGGATGCACTCCTCGATAACCTCCAGCGTGAGGTGGATCATGCCGTCATCGGAGGCCGGAGTTGACCGGAATGCGATCTCAAGGGCCGTGAGCGCGTGTCGGGCATCTCCGTCGCACATCTCGGCGAGAAAGCGCTTTGCGTCCGAATCAAACACGGAAGGGTAGTCGCCGTACCCTCGCTCCTTGTCGGAACAGGCCCTGTCGAGAAGGGCGGCCACGTCCTCCGGGCCAAGTGGCTTCAGCTCAAACACAAGAGACCTGGACGTGAGAGGGGTGTTTACGAACATCGACGGATTATGGGTCGTCGCCCCGATCAGCACCACAGAGCCATCCTCCACGTACGGAAGGAGTACATCCTGCTGCGCCTTGTTGAACCTGTGTATCTCATCGACGAACAGTATGGTGCCTGGCCCGCCAAGTTCCGTACGGGCCCTGTCGCAGACCTTGCGGATTTCCGCGACATTCGATATCACGCCGGAACATCTTACGAAGTTCCGCCTGGTCGTCCTCGCTATCACCTCGGCGAGCGTCGTCTTGCCGCATCCGGGCGGACCGAAAAGGATTATGTTAGTGATGCGGTCTGCCTCGATGACACGCCTAAGCAATTTTCCCTTGCCCAATATGTGATCCTGCCCGACAACCTCATCAATTGTCCGTGGACGCATGCGAGCCGCCAAAGGCTGTGTTTCACCGTATTCCATGGTCAGAATTATACCATAAAAAGTTTCCCCCCAATTTATTGAGTTGTGATACAATATGGGCGTTTGAAAAAAGCGGAGATGATATATATGAGAAAAATTCTCTTCGGTCTCGCGGCGGTTGCGGCGCTAAATATGTTTGCGGCAGATGTCAACCGGAAGCGCGACGTGATTTTCTATCATTACGACATGGTCCCCGTCCTATGGCCGAAGTCGCTCCCGTACAGCACGGAAGCCCTCATAAACGGTTTCGAAAATCCCAAGCGAATCATGGACGGCATCACCGCCAAGGCGATGGGGGCGGCAATACAGCCCGATACTTTTGTGTACGTCCCCATGGGGAACTTCGCAAATCTTTCCGTACACGTTCCGTCAAACGAGCCGCAGATGGCGCAGCCGGCCGGATCCTCGTGGCTTTCGGGCACAAGGAATGCGCTGCAGGACATAAAGAAGGCGGGGAAGGCCAGCGACCCGATATCGGCAATGAGCGAATTTGTCCGCAAGAAGCACAAGAAGGAGTTCTTTGTCGGCCTTTGCGTAAACGACACGTTCCTTCAGTCCGGATACAATCCGCTCAAGCCGCCGCCGCCGTATCTGGTCGACAACTACATGTTCAACTCATTCAAGGCGAAGCACCTTGATTGGCTCATGGGGTCTCAGAAGGATACGCCTCCGCTCAAGGGCCTGAAGGATAACTTCCCGCCGTATGCCAACAGCTGGTGCCTTGTCGACTACAACCAGCCGGAGGTGCGGGCAAAGTTTGCCGCGATAGCAACGGAGATAATCAAGGGCTACGATATCGATGGCCTGATGGTTGACTTCTGTCGCTTCCCGTGCCTCTTCCGCAGCGTTGCGTGGGGTGGCGTCGCGAGTGCCTCGCAGCGCCAGCTCGTCACGGAGATGATGGCGCAGATATCTGCGGCGGCAAAGGCGAAAGGGGTGCTGCTGGCCATTCGCATCCCCGATTCGCAGCAGGCCTGCAAGGATGCAGGCATGGATGTTCAGGTCTGGTTTGAGCAGAAGCTCGTCGATCTGCTTTTCTTCGGAGGCAGCGAGATGAACCGCTGGAGCGAGTCCGGCGAATTCGCCAAGAAGTGCGGAGTGCCTTTCTACGCGACCATGGAGAACTCCCGCATCTACTCGTACAACGACGAGGGCGGACGCGAGGACGACCAGAGGATGCCGAGGCAGGTGCCGGAGGTCTATCGGGCCCGTGTCACGGAAGCGCGTCTTGCGGGGGCGAAGGGGATCATGTACACATCCGGGCGCACGGAATGGTGGGATAGCTGGTGGAACTACACGGATCCCCGCCTTTTCCAGCCGGAGCAGGAAAAGATTCGCCTTGAGAACAAGCGCTATTTCGTGAACTACAGGCTTCGCACCTCGCGCTTCGTGAAGGACATGCTCAGGTACGCGCCGCTTCAGCGCCAGATCCTGACCACGTCCGGCCCAAGCGAGATAAAGGGTACGGCCAAGTACGAGATCTACGTCTGGGACGATATGGACAAGCTCAAGGCAGAGCGCAAGCTTCCGAAGTGCTACCTCACGACCATCATGGAGATACCAAGCGGGTGGGACGTAGACGTGAGCCTGAACAACAAGCCGCTGAAGGTCATAAAGAAACGCGCCGGATCGCAGATATACGCAATACCATCCGGTACGGTGCTGTATGGCAAGAACGACATCCTCCTGTCGGTCAAGGGAAGCAACAGGCGTGGTCTCGTGTCCCGCATCGGAAACATCGGGATCGACGTCGTATTCAACGGGGACCTTGATGTCCTAAAGAAGTCGGGGAATGTCCCGGGGGCTTTGACCACGGCGGGCGGCGGCAAGGGGGGAGATGCCTCGAATGCCAATTCCACGTCCAGGAAATCCGTGAAGAAGGGAGGCCGCAAGTGAGCGACGACAAACCAGAGCTTGATCAGGAAGTGGCGGAGGAACTCCAGTTCGAGGAATCCAGGCTCGAGGAGATAGAGAAGCAGTTCGAGACTCCGACGTTCTTCTCCCGAATAAAGATGCTTCTCCGCGGTCTAAAGGCGCCAGCGGGATCGCGCGAGTACAAGGAGGCCCTCATAGAGATGCAGCGGCTTCTCGCTCCGGTAGGGGCAATCGTAATACCGCTGATCTTCATTGCGATCCTGTTCGTATGTTCGGTGCCGAACAAGTCCAACAGGGATCTGACGGATATCAATGTCGCGAAGGCGGAGGACGACGTGAGCCTTGACGAGCCGCCGCCGGAGATGGAGGATATGCAGGATCAGAGTACCGATCAGGCGGCAATCGAGACCGAGGTGATGAACGCAATCGCCAACCCGTCGCTGAACAATCTGGCGACGCCAACCGATGTCGTTGCGCCATCCTCTGATACGTCCGCGCCTACGGTCGATGCGCCCAATGCCGTAATGGACATCGTCGCTCCGGTCAAGATGCGCACCACGCTTCAGGCGGCGCGTTCCGCCGGAGCCCGCGCAAAGGCTTTGGCCAAGTTTGGCGGCGATGCGGAGACTGAACGCTGCGTGATGAGGGCATTGCGCTGGCTTAAGACCCAGCAAAGGCCGGACGGCAGCTGGGCTGGGCGCAGCGGTTCGCTGAACATGACGGGCTTTGTGGTTCTCACTTACCTTTCCCGCGGCATCAAGCCTGGTGGCGATCCTGAATTTGGGGACACGGTGAGGAAGGGGGTTGAGTACCTCATGCGAAACCGCTACAAGGATGCAATCGCCCTTGCGGCTCTCGCCGAGGCCTATGGCCTTTCTCGCAACCCAAACATCCGGGAGATCGTGGAGCAGTCGCTCAACGACCTTGCCGACAAGATGAAGGGGACTATTTGGGGGCCTTGGAAGGACGGGTCGAAGAATGTTGAGCCGAAGGATCTCACGAAACTCACGTTCTACGTGATGGCCCTGCGTTCGGCGCAGCTCTCGAAGTTCAACATCCCAAACCTCAAGTATGCCCTTGACAAGCTCAGGGAGGGCTTTCTGCATCAGGCTAACAAGAAGCTCGGCGGATTTTCGAGCGCCTACTACGGTCCGCCGCCCGCAAACTATCCGCGAATCATGATGTGGCACTACATGCTTGGCGTGGTAGGCATGCAGTATGTCGGGGCTGGAGACAATCCAGTAATCGACAAGACGCTTGGCATCCTGATGGATGAATGGGAGCCGCCGACGCTATCGACGACGGACATCTCGTGCTGTCCAACACGCGCCAACTACTGGGCTACGATGGTTTTCTTCAACTACTACGAAGGCGACAAGCGTTGGTTCGAGTGGAACGCCAGGATGAAGGCCGTGTACAAGCGCGGGCAGCGCAAGATTGCCGGCAAGTACCTTGACCATACAGGGATGCCGCAAGAACTGGGCTATTGGGAATGCGAGGATATGCACATCGGATCACAGCCGATCGCGCCTACCTGCTACGTGGCACTCCAGCTTATGGTTTATTATCGCTATCTGCCTACAGGACAGAAAAGCGCGTGGAAAGTCACCGAGGAAAAAGAAGAGACGGATGTCTCAAGCGCGGCGAAAGACGATGTCGATGTCTCCATCGACATCTGATGGGGCTTGCAAATCTCCGTGCAACGCACAGCGCATAATGGGGGTTATGTAAACTATGGACAGTACGTTAAGCATAGTGCCTTCTGAGGGTTCTAACGACTTCCCTGTACTCAAGGCTTTTCAGGAATACATAGATGCGGAACAGGCCAAGGCCCGGAAAAGGATGCTTGGGTTGAGCGTGTTCTTCATAATCCTGCTCGTCGTGGTTGTCGTTACGTTTGTGCTGATTCTCACGACCGTGGTCAACAGGAATCAGGCCTTGTCCGACCGGCTGCTTGATTACGCATTGAGCGAACGCCACCGGGAAATGGCCGTTCCGCAACAGACGGTCATCCAGCCCCATGTCTCGACGGCATCGGTGCAGGACATGATCAAGCCCATAATCGAGCGGCTTGAACGAGAACAGGCGTCGATGAAGACTGCCTACGAACAGCAACAGAAAGAGGCTAAGGCAATTGCCGATGCCCGAGACAGGGAGCGTGTCGCTGAACTCGAAAAGGCACGGAAGGAATTGCAGAAAGAACGGGCCAGGGCCAAAAAGGAGGCGGATGCCCAGGCGGCCAAGGAACGGCACCTTAGGCGGTTGTATCCCGAATATTACAGCCAAAGGGACGAAGCGCAATACCCTTCTCCCGCCGCGCAGCCTCAGCCATCACAGCAAAGGCAGACCCTGCGTGAAACGCAGCCTTCGGCCGGTGTGCGCAGTCAGGCGTCTGGACAAAAGCCAAATGCAAAGATACCAGACCTGAAGCCTGTCACATATTTCAACAGTGATGACAATGACGAAGTTCCGTTTCTCCTTGAGACCCCTAAAAAGTCGCAATAGACAGAAAACGAGGGCATATGTCGGAAAAGGCGATTGTTTTCATTGATGGAGGATGGCTCTACAAGTACAGAACGGCCCTTTTCACGAAACTTGGCGAAAACAACTTCGAGATTGACTATGCCAAATTGCCGCGTATGCTGTGCGAAGATGTGGCAGATGCCATTGATGAGGATGTTTCGCTTGTGAAGACCCTTTATTTCGGGACAATCCCCTCTTCCCGATCTGGCTACAACACGTCAAAGCAATATTCTTTCTACGACTTTCTAGACCGGACATGCGGCTACGACACGAATATCCACGAGATTGACGTGATGCCAGAGGATGTCCGCTCGGCCGGAAGCAGTTGGGTCGATGTCTCAATGGCGACAAACATAGTGTACTATTCGTCCCTTCCGTGCGTAATGGACATTGCCATAATAGTAAGCGATAGCATTGACCTGCTTCCGGCAATTCGCCGGGCCAGATCATTGGGGAAGCGTGTGCAGCTTGTCGGAGACCGGCATCCCCCTTCCGATTCTACCGAGCCACGCATTGGTGACTTCCATCCAATATGCCTAGAAGACCATGCGGCGGACATAAGGCTTGTGCGGGAGCTGGTCAAGCGCATCTGCAAGCAGTGTGGCCGTGAAGAGGAGACTACCTGGGCTGGCGCCGAATTCTTCTGCGACAGATGCAGAGGACGCCACAGAAACTCCTGAGCCTCTCTGCAGCGTCCTTCATCCAATTCCGCCATTGGACGGGATATCTCAAACTCAAGGCTTCAATCAGCCTTGAAGAGTTTCATCACCCTCTTCACGTCATCGGCAATCGCGCCCGTCACGCATGTCGCGACATCGTGGAACTGAAGCCCTTCCGGGATGCGCTTCACAATGTCATATACGGCCTTGCCGCCGGCGAGGGCGCCATAGGTGTAGTAGTTGATCTTGCGGATGCCCTTGCTTATCGCCTGATGGTAGTCATTTGCCGAAAGGCCGGAGCCACCATGCATCACAAGCGGAAGATCTCCGGTGGATTTCCTAACTTCATCTATCACGTCGAATGAGAGCCTTGGCGTCGTCTTGTACACTCCATGGACAGTTCCAAATGAAATCGCCAAGGCATCAACCCCTGTCGTCTGGACGAATTGGGCAGCTTCATCAGGCTTGGTGTAGAAGTCTTCCGGCGTATACTCCTTCAGTTCGCCATTGAAGTTGTGCGGCATCGATCCAAGTTCCGCCTCTGTAGTGGCTCCGAGGGCATGCGCAGTCTTTGCCACGAAGGCCGTAGCCTTCATGTTTTCCTCGTATGGAAGCGCAGAGCCATCGAACATCACGGATGTAAAGCCCATGGCCAAAGCCCTGAGGCAAACCTCTATCGAATCCCCGTGGTCGAGATGCACCGCCACGGGTGTCTTGGCGGCACGGGCCAACTGGATCATTATAGGCCCGGCAACGGCAAGCGGAATGTATTTCTCATGCGCTGGCGCATGCTGCAATACAAAAGGTATGCCCAGTTCCTCCGATGCCCTTATTGCGCCCATTGCTGATTCAAGGGACGCGCAGTTGAACCCACCCACGGCATAGTTGCCCTTTACGGCATCCGCAAGGATTTCCTTCATGCTTACAAGCATTGTCTTAGCCTTTCATTTGTTTTTGACATTGGTTGACCCAAAGAGATTCCACACGTTAAACCTCAGTTCGCCTGTTTATCGCACGCCGCAATGTCAGGGGGTCTGAATAGGACACGCCAGAATCAGCCGGCAGCCCGAAGGCGAGTCGGGAGACACGCACATGCACACCGATATTCGCCAGATACTCTGCCAGATATCCGGCGGTGGCATCCCCTTCTATGTCCGTTGACACGGCGATAAGGATTTCTGAAAAGCGTTCATTTAAGACCCTGTCGCCAAGTTCCTTGAACCGCAGCTTGTCGGGACCAATCCTATGGGTAGGAGACAATTTCCCGCCAAGAACATGGTATCTGCCCTTGAATGCGCCGGAAGCCTCAATTGGCAATATATCGGCAGGCTCCTCGACGACGCATACCACAGTACCATCCCTTAGCGCATCGACGCACAACTTGCACGGATCTTCATCCCGAACAGTAAAGGCTCCGCATCGAGAGCAGCACACAACAGAATCGCGTGCAGCCTTCAACGCCCACGACAAAGGGTCAAGAAGCCTGACCGGCTCCTTGAGCAATGCAAGAGCCGCCCTTGAGGCGGATCGTTTCCCAAGGCTGGGGAGCCTTGAGAGAATCCGCGTAAGATCCTCGATCGGAGCGATCATTTACTTGCCGAAGAGACTGCCCATTCCCCCCGCCTGCATGACCTTGGCCATGTGTTCCTGGGTTGTCTTCTTTACGCTCTTCAAGGCGCCATTGACTACGTTGAAAAGCATTGTCTCAAAACGGTCGTGCTTGCCGGCCGCCACTTCTGCCCACGTTTCCGGCGAGATGCTGATTTTCGAGATCGTGAAATCGCCCTTGGCCGTTACGGTAATTCCGCCGTTGGAATAGTCTACACTGATCTTCTCTATCTCCTGCTGGATGCGCTTCGCCTCCGAGCGCATCTGCATTGCCTGCTTCACCTGATCAAAGATACCCATTGATGTCCTCTATTTTTTATTTTCGATATATGTGTGAACGACTAGCTGAACGATCGGCCGGAAAGTTCCTCGTATGCCTTTACGTATATCTCCCTCGTACGGTTGATTACGTCATCCGGAAGCACCGGCCCCGGCGGTTGATGGTTGAAGTTGATAGAATCGAGCCAGTCACGCACGAATTGCTTGTCAAGTGACGGAGGATTCTTTCCTACGGAATACAGCGCCTTTGGCCAGAATCGCGATGAATCCGGCGTAAGCACCTCATCGGCAAGGATGAGCGATCCGTCAGAGTCCATCCCAAACTCAAATTTGGTGTCGGCGATTATCACGCCGTGGACGAGCGCATAATCCGCCGCCTTGGTGTACAGGCCGATAGTCGCATCCTTGAGCAACTTGGCGGTTTCAGCCCCGACAAGCGCCTCTGTCTGCCTATAGTCAATCGCCTCGTCATGTCCGCCAATGGCGGCCTTTGTCGTCGGCGTGAAAAGTACGGCATCAAGCTTGGAGGCGTTCTGATATCCTTCACGGAGCCTTTCGCCATTTACGGTGCCGTGCTTCTGGTACTCCTTCCATCCTGATCCGGTGAGATATCCGCGGGCAATGCATTCCACCTCGATCATCTTCACCTTTTTGACGAGCATCGACCGACCACGAAGATCTTCCTTGTAAGGCTGGAGCTCGACCGGATACTCATCCACATTGGCGGTGATTAGGTGATTCTTCATCCCAAGGAAATCCATCCAGAAAAGCGAAAGCTGGTTCAATACCTTGCCCTTATCCGGCACTCCGCATGGAAGGATCACGTCAAACGCGCTTATTCGGTCTGTAACGACCATGAGCAATTTATCGCCAAGATCGTATACATCGCGAACCTTGCCGCTTTTGGACTGAATACCCGGAATTTCGCATTCCAGCAGAGCATGGTTTTTATCGTACTTCATCAGTGCAGATACCTTTCAATAGTTTCCGTATTATACCATAAACGCCTAATCGAGTATGCGGTCGTAATCGCCGCCGCCCTCCCCGGATTCACCCGCATCGCCGGCATCTACGGCACGCATTGGCTTGGCCTTTGGCCGCTCACCGAAGAGTACGGTGCCGAGCCGCAGCCAGGTGGCCCCCTCTTCGACGGCAATCGGGTAGTCGCCGCTCATCCCCATGGACAAGCGCGGGAACTTGGCGCCGAACTCCACCTCCATTGCATCGCGCAGCTCCCGGAGGCCACTGAAGCATGGACGGGTCTGCTCGATTTTCTCCTTGGGGAAGAATGGCGCCATTGTCATAAACCCCTCAAGGGTCAGTGACGGGCATTTGGACATGATGTGTTCAACCGCCATCGGCACATCCGAAGGCTTCATGCCGTCCTTGGATCGCTCGCCCGAAGTGTTTACCTCAAGCAGGATGCGGGGACGTTTCCCGATCTCGGCTGCGACGCTCTCGATCTTGTCGATCAGTTGAATGGAATCCACGGAATGAAAGCATTCGAACAGCTCGAGTGCATGGCGCACCTTGTTGCGTTGAAGGTGGCCAATCAGATGCCATTCCGGACCAGATACCGAAAGCGGCTGCTTCCACATAGCTTCCTGTACCTTGTTCTCCCCGACAATCTTCAGTCCGGCCTCCCACGCTTCACGAACAACTTCGGCGCCATGGGTCTTTGTGACGGCGACAATCTCCACGTCAGAGGCATTCCTGTGCGAACGCTCGCACGCAACGGAAATCCGATTCCTTACGCCATCCAATATAGAAGTGAGTTCTTGCATTTCGTCCCGTCAATTCTATTTTGTGAGAGTGAAATGCGGCAGACGCGTCAGCGGCGCCTTGACTGTAATCGTCGAGGGACCGGTCACCTCGCTGCCGTCGTCTGCGACCCACTTTCCTGGAGGGATCACGACCTTGCGTTCTGTCTGCCCCTTGCTGACGACTGGAGCCACGAGCAGATCGTCCCCCATCATGAACTCATCGGATATCTCGCTGTATCCAATCCCCGGAAAGTTGTACTCAAGGTTTCGGAGCATTGGCTCGCCCGTATGTCCACTCTGGCGGGCAAGATCGACGAACTTCTTGGCGAACTTCTGCCTGATCGCGACGACTTTCTTTATGATCTGCTGCTTGTCCTTGTCAAGTACGCGCCACGGAGATGCGGAGAACTGCATCATCGGACACAGCGCATGAACCTGGGCAGAGCGGACGTATAGTTCGGGATCGAACTCGCTTCCTGGCAGGAATGCCGTCCATGCGCCGCCGCCGATCATGTCAGGACACATGAACGGATGCCCGAGCAATCCGCCGGCAATCATGTCCGGCACCAGCTTCTGGAGGTCTTCCCAGCTGTGCCGCTTGTCGTGGAGGCGCTCCACCACGGGCTGCCCCTGGAACCGCCAGGTGTTACGGTATTCGCACACCGGATATTCAAGGGCGAACTTCGCGTAAGACAAAACCTGCTCACCGCTCGAGGCGTCCTTTTTTGCGCACCTGTATCCGCGCGAATAGTGCTTCGTGGCTCCGCCGTCGAACTTGAATCCGTCCGCCCCGAAATCCCGGACAAGTCTGTCAAGCTGTTCCTTGAACCAGGCGCGTCCATTGGGGTGCGTGAAGTCGAGCAGCGCCGAATAGCCGTTCCACCAGCTCGCCGCCGCCGGGGCCTTGCCGTCCGCGTTCAGGAGGAATCCGCCCCTCGTCGGATATCCCTTGACGTCATCGGGATTGCGACCCCATGCGATTCTGCGGAAGGACGGCGTATCCATGCTTACCCACGGACACATCCAGAGGATGACCTTGTACCCCATTGCGTGAAGCTTGTCCATCATCCCCTTGGGATCGCTGAAGCGGGCAGGGTCGAACCGCCAGTCGCCATATCCGGCCTGCCAGGTGTCGTCTATCATCAGGACACCGGGCGGCAAACCGTTATCCAGCATCGACTTCGCGTAGTTGAGGATGTCCTTCTCGTTCTGGTGATACGTAAGTTCAATCCATGTGTTGTACTGCGGTGCGGAGAAGAACAGCAGGTCCGGCGTCTTGCCGTCGGACGGGAACCATGTGCCGGACGCATGCCGGAACGCATCGCGAAGCGTCTTGCCCGGCTGGCGCACGATGGGCTTTGAGGTCGCGCATTCGACGGTGATGGTTCCGTTCGTTATCCTTATCGCCGCCTGATCGTCGCACCAGATTACCCTTCCCTTGTCGGATATCAGCATCGATGCCGACTGGTTGTCGTAATTATTATCGCGCAGATCCATCGTCAGGCCGGTGCCGGACGTGAACGGCATCTTCGTGCCGAAGAAGTTCGCCGCCCCCCACCACTTCTCGTTGTCCAGCATTTTCACGTCCAGTACGTCGGCATAAGAGCCGACAGACGCCGCCACAATCATGGCTGAAAGAACAGCCTTCATCCCATTTGTCATCATATGTTTCTTGCCTTTCAAGTCAAGATCGCATTTTCGCCGAAGCATATCGGTCGTGGCTTGCGAAATCCTTTTCTATAAGTATGTCGCTGAAGCCATAGTTGAACAGCATATGCCGCAAGGCCTCGCCCTGCCCCTCGCCTATCTCGAGGAAGATCGCTCCACCGGGTTTCAGCACATTCATCGCATCGCCCACGAACGCATCGTAGTAGTCCAAACCAAATTCGCCGCCGACAAGGGCGGTTTTAGGCTCGAAATCGCGTACCCTCGGATCGAGCGTTTCGTATTCGGAGATGGATATGTATGGCGGGTTCGACACGATGACGTCAACGGATTCTGGCTCGAATTCATCGAGTCCATTGGCGACCGCGAACTTTACCTTGCCGTCCAATCCGCATAGCCTGGCGTTTTCCGCCGCCAGCGATACCGCATCGGACGAGATGTCCGTGCCAAGGAAAATCCCGTCGTCAAGCTCTTTTGCGAGGCTAAGAATTATGCATCCGCTTCCTGTGCCAAGATCGACGATGAACGGTCTGCCGGGCTCAGAACCCTTCACGTGCCTTATTACCCGTTCAACAAGCTCCTCGGTCTCCGGCCTGGGGATTAAAGCCCTTCTGTCGCACTTCAGCGTAAGCGAACGGAAATCCCATTCGCCAAGCACATACTGCAACGGCTCCCCTCCCGAAAGCCGCTGCATTGCCCGACGCATAGCGTCAAGGTGGCTCTCCCGCACCGGCTCCGCTTCGTGGGAAACGAGGAAGCCACGTCCGCACTTGAGGAGACGGGCCGCCAGCAGCTCGGCGGCAGACTGCGCATCCGGCACTTCACGTTGCCGAAGATACGCCTCCGTGAGGCCAATGATGTCCTTCCAGGTCTTCAATCGCGTTAGAACGGCAGGTCTTCCGTGTCTCCGGCAAGCACGTCCGCCGGGACGTCGGCAGGCTCCGGCATCGGCTCCGTCGACGAGCCGTCCGCATCGAGCAGTTCTAGGTTCAGCGCCGTAAGGTCGGTGAAGTAGCGGTTCTTACCCGTCTTGGGATCCTGCCACACTCGGCCGTCTATCGCAAAGCGGACCTTGGCGCGCTGGCCCTTCTGCACCTTGTCGAGCTTCGCGGTGTTGTCCTTCTTGAACGTGAAGGCAATGTGGTTCGGGTATTTCGTCTGCACATCGTTGTCGTCGGTCAGCACGAGATCCCGCTTTGTGAATCCGCTTGAAAACGTCTGCAGCTCGCAGACAGTCTCGACGATGCCCGTGTATTCATAGATGGCTTGCATTTTCTCTTGTTTCCTCGATTGATCGTGATTATTGTCTTTAAATTAACCTCTAACGCATCAGTGCCTGAAGCTGCGCTGCCCGGTAAATACCATCGCAACACCCGCATCGTTGCAGCAGTCGATTACGTCCCAGTCCCGGATGGCGCCACCCGGCTGTACGATGGACGTGATGCCCTCCCGGATGCCGACTTCCGCTCCGTCCCGGAACGGGAAGAACGCATCGGACACCATGGCGCATCCGATCAGCCCGCCCTTTTCGGCGCGCGTCTGCTCCATGATCTCGGCCTGCTTCCTTGCGCCGTCTTCCTCGCCGAACGCAAGCCTCAGGTCGTTGTATGGCTTATGGTACTTCTGCCATGCGATCCAGTCCGCATGCTTCGTGTAGGCCTTGTCCCTTGCGATCTCCGCCACGCCTACGCGATCCTGTTCGCCGGTGCCTATTCCGACGGTGGCCCCCTCTTTTACGTAGAGAACGGAGTTGGATGTCACGCCTGCCTCGACAAGCCAGCCGAATACCAGATCCTCGTATTCCTTTGCCGTCGGAAGCCGCTTGATATTGTGTTCCTCATAGGACACTGCCCCCGTAGCCTTGTCCGTGATCTTGCGGTTGCAGTATGCGGGCAGGAAGTCTTCGGGCCTGCGCGCGTTTGCGCTGAACGACGTCTGCACCACTATGCCGCCATCTATCAGGCTCTTGAAATCGACCACGTGCTTGGCCACAAAATCGGTGAGGCGCGACATGTTGCGGATCCTGAACACACGCAGGTTCTTCTTTGCCGCGAACACATCCATCACGCCGGCCGCGAAATCGGGGGCGACAACCACTTCGGCATAGTTTTCGCATATGAGCTTCGCCGTCTCGATGTCGCACTCGCGGTTGAGTGCGATCGCTCCGCCGAATGCGGCAAGCCTGTCGGCCTTGTTCGCGCGGTAGTACGCCTCGGCGAGCGTGGATCCGGTGGCGACGCCACAGGGATTGTTGTGCTTTACGATCACGGCGCACGGCTTGTCCATCAGATAGCGGAGGATGTTGAGCGCATTGTCCGTATCGGTTACGTTGGTCTTTCCGGGATGCTTGCCGCTCTGCAGAAGCTCTGGCACGGACGCAAGGTATCTTCCAGGCTGGACCATCTCAACGTCGCCAAGAGCAAGGTTCCCGTTCACCAGCCTGTACAGGGCCGCGCTCTGCCCAGGATTCTCGCCGTATCTCAACCCCTTCTTCTCGCCGGCGATGTTCCAGGTGACCTTCTCGTAGTGGAGTGTTTCACGCTTGGCGCCATCAATGAACGAAATCTCCATCTCTGGCGCGAAATTATCCGCCTCGATTGTCTTGTACGCCTCTTTGAGATCTTTCACCTGCAATTCCTTCCGTTTGCCAGTCCGGCGGACACTTCCGCCAACAAAACTTTGAGTATTATAGCACAATTCGGATGAACGCATTTGGCATTGACCCTCATCCGCACTCCCCCGTTGCGAAGGCTACGATATGGCCGCGAGTATTTCCGGCAGGAGCTGCTTCTTGCGCGAAAGTACGCCAGGAAGAAGCCACGTGCCGTTTTCACCGAGGCGATACGGCAAGGCCCGGCGCACGGAATCCGCGCCACTGAACAGCAGCTCCGAATAGCCTTGCACCGGATCGGTGACCATGAGCGCCATGAAATCAAGGCCCTCGCTCTTCACCCGCGCATCCATCGCATTGGAGAGTTCCCGTATCTGGCGATGGAAAACGGCGAGGTTCGACTCTTCGATCTGGGCGAGCGCAAATCTCATGCCGCTCTCCGAATACGTCTTGGAATCGCTCGCGATGGCCGCCTCTGCGGACATCGATGCGAGGGGCGAGGCCACAGATGAGAGCCCCTCGAATATCGACGACGCCGTCTCCCCACAGATCTTCTCAAGCCAGCCGCACATCCTGCGATCCGTCTCTGTGGTCGTCGGCGACTGGAAAAGGAGCGTATCGGCGACTATGCCCGCGATGAGCACTCCGGCCATCTCCCGCGTCGGACGCTCCCCGACGCCACGGAACATCTTTGCGACGAGGGTGCAAGTGGAGCCTACGGTGTCCGCAGTGTACTTGATCGGGTCGCGGGTGGCCGAGAATGCCATGCGGTGGTGGTCCACAACCTCCACCACGGGGATCTCCTCAAGGCCGGGTATGCCCTGCTCCGTCTCGTTGTGGTCCACGAGGATCATGCTGAACGGAGGCTCTTCCGCAAGCGCGCGCTTCAGGAACGTGCCGAGGAGCATTCCCTTCTCGTCAACCACGG
Source organism: uncultured Kiritimatiellota bacterium (assembly GCA_934667425.1). Taxonomy (GTDB): domain Bacteria; phylum Verrucomicrobiota; class Kiritimatiellia; order RFP12; family UBA1067; genus UBA1731. Next base: position 33,852 of record CAKULV010000010.1, read on the forward strand.
GGAAATGGTTGTGGGGATTCTTCAGCACGGCCTTGCGGATGTCGTGCACCCTGTCGGTATCGACGAGCGTCTGGGCGCAGCTGTGCAGCGGAGCATCGCCGACCGGCATCGAAAGGTCGGACTTCGCGATGAAGAGCGAAAGTAGCTTGGACGGAGAGAGCATTCCGGCGAACTTGCCGTCCGCAGCATGTACAGGAAGCGACGACTCGCCGCTCGCCTCAAGTATCTTCAGCGCCTCCACGAGCGGCTGCGTCGCGTCGATCATCGGAAGCGTCGTGTCCATGATGTCCTTGACGCGCACATAGACGTCGCGCTTTGCCCGCAATGGCTTCAGATTGAAGTGGTCAAACACCCAACGCGCCTTGTCCGGAAGGATGCCGGCGCAGATCGCCTCTGTATCCTCCGACCCGGTGCGCCGCCTAAGGTCGGCGAGCGCGTACGCGCTCATTACGGAATCAACGTCCGGATTGCGATGCCCACAAACGAATGTCCTCACAGAAAGCCCTTTCTTTGATGCATATTATACCACGCTCGCGCATTGTCTGGCACATGGGCCGTAAGGCGGAAACGAGTTTGCCACGTGAAAAAATGCACAAACAGGAGAACGACCGCCGTAATGGGTTGGCTATGGCGCTTGCGCAGTCCTCTATCCCATTACGTCATCTGGCGGCGGCCCCTTGCCGTCAGAGCTGAAGCGTTGCGGAGATAGGCTTCCCCGGCCGTCCGAACGCATTGTACGGAGTGACCGTGAAGCGCACTGGGCGGCGGCTGCGGGGCGAGGCAGGGACCTCCGCCCCCGAGAATACGCAGGTGACGTCGTTAGTGTCATGCCGCTCCGCCATATAGCACTTGCCCGAATAGACCCACTTCTCGCACGCGACGCGTGTCCAGTGGTGCTTTGTGATCTCGGCTGTGACGCGGTAGTCGTAGGCGCGCGCGTGCGCCGAGTCGCTCTTCGCCGCCGGGAAGGAGACGACGTACTGGAGATTCGTGTTCCCTGCGCGATCCGGCCCCCTGCGCGTCGCAACCTCCACCTTCGCGCCCTGCGGGAAGCGGACCGGCTTCGCCTTGTCCGCGCGCGCCTCGAAGGACGACGGGCTCTCGCCGTCCTTGGGCAGGCGCACCGTCCAGTCCTCCGCCACCTTCTCGAGGAAATCTACGTTCCAGCGCTCGAAGACGATGCGGTCGCGGTAGACGTTCATCAGCAGGAACTGCCCGCCGTCCGCCGCCGGGCGTATCTTCGGCATCTGCTGCGGCGGCTCCGTCGGCACGTAGCCGTCCGCCGAGGCCCAGCCGTTCTCGTGCCCCGCGCCGGTCTGCACGCACTCGAGAGCCGGCACCTGCACGCAGGTGAACGCGCCCTGCCAGAGGCTGTACTCGCTCGTCGCGCTCTTGTGGCGGTGTCCGCAGAGGGCGACGGCGTTCGGATAGTCCTCGAGGATCGCCCGCGTCGAGCCGTCCGTCGTGGCCTCGCCCTTCGCGATGACCGTGTCCTTGATCGGCTTGTGCTGGATGTAGAAGAACGGCTTCGCGCGGTCGAAGCTGTTCGTGGCGAAGAATTCCCTCAGCCCCGGGATGTACTCGCCCCAGCGGGCTATCTTGCCCTCGTCGCAGCTCCGCCCGTGCCCGTCCTCGCGCATCGTGAAGTGCGCCATCACGAAGTCGTAGCCCTTCACCGTCTTGCGCATGATCGGCGCCCACGGCTCCTTCAGCGCCTCCTCGTAGACCCGCCCGCGCCCGTAGGTCGGGATGTCGCGCGCCGCGATGTACTCCCGAGAATATCTCCGCGTGATGTTCGGGTTCCAGAAGTTCTCGATCTCGTGGTCGCCGTAGACGAAGACCTTCTCGATCGGCTGTCCGTCCGAGCGGCGTCCGTCCGGGAAGGCGTCGAACCAGACCTGCCCGAAGGCGCGGAACCACGCGTGCCAGCCAAGCTCGACCATGTCGCCGCTGATGGCCACGGCGTCGGCCTTTCGCGCGTCGAAGAAGCCGTAGGCCTTGCGGAGCCGCTCGACCTGGCGGCCGCCGTTCTTCTGCTCGGGCTGGATGTGGACGTCGGACAGGAGGCCCACGACCAGCTCGGGCCTCTCGGACTTGGCGACTGCGGCCAGCGACAGCAGCGCCAGCGCGCACGACAGCGGATTTCTCGTCTTCATGGCATTTCCCTCCTTGATCGTCTCTGCGTCTTGCACGTCTGCGCACCCTGCCCGACACCGCGTCAGATCATCGGCATCCAGTCACGCGGCACGGTCGGGTTCGCCTTCTCGTGGCGAGCGTCCTCGTCCGCCGCCGCCTTGAGCGCGGGACGCCGCACCTCGTAGGCGCGGTCAAGCGCCGCGCGCGTCAGCACCGACCGGGGCGCCACGTCCGCGCCTTCGGGCACGAGCTCGAAGACCTTCGTGCGCATCGCGCCGACATGCAGACGAATCCCCTTCTCCAGCTCCGCCGCCGACCAGAGCGACGTCTCGGCATCCTTCGCATAGAGGATGCCGTCCTCGTCGACCACGCGGAAGCGTCCATCCAGGCCGCGCGCGCGCAGGTCGAAGAACGCCTCGCCCTTCTGCCAGAAGTTGAGCGCCGCGACGATGCGCCGCCCCTTGTGCGCGAACGCCTTGAGCTGCAGGAGCGCGGCGTTCCGGCTCTCCGGCAGGTAGCGCGTCGCGTAGGAGACGGGCGTCGCGAATTCCGCGACGGGCGTCGCCTCGACGTCCGCCGTCACGTCCTGCCCGTCCCAGACGAAGTCCTCGTAGCGCCCGGCGCGGGCGGACGCCTCGGCGTAGTGACGCCAGAAGCGCGCGTCGCATCCCCTCGGGAAGAAATAGCCCATCGTCGCCTGCCAGCGGTTGAAGAAATAGGAGTCGAGCGCGAGGGAGAACACCTCAGGCACAGTGACCCACGAGTCGCATTGGAAGCCCTGCGGATAGGCCATCAGATTCGGACAGCGCCCCTTCGCGCAAGCCTTGTCGAACTCGCGGCGAAGGTCGGCCGCGGCAAAGAACGGCGCGAGCGGCTTGTTCTTGCGGTATGCATAGGGCTTATCGGCCTCCCACGCCGCATACGGGCCCCACGGCTCGATCCATTTGAGTTCGTCCGCGTAAGCGAAGGGACGGTACTGCGCGGCGAGATCCTCGTCCTGGCGGCACGACGACATGTCCGCCCATTCGACGCCCGGAATGAATCCGAAGCTCTCCGCCCCGCCGGTCATCTCCGTGACGTATCGGTCGACAAGGCGGATGATGCGCGCGTGCTCGCGCGTACGGAAGTCGCTCCAGGCCTTCCGGTGCTTCTTCACGAAGCCCTGCGGCACCGTACCCTTCGGCCAGTCCTTCGCGAGAGATTCCTCGCTCATGCCTGAGAACGCGCGGAACGCCTCGCGGCAGCGGTCGCAGTAGCATCCGGCGTCATTGAAGTGGCACGGCTCCCAGTTGGCCCAGAGCCCGGAGGCCCCCTCAAGCTCCCTGCGCATCTTGGGCACCCAGACGCTTTTCAGCCACTCGCTGTCGCTGTAGACGGCGATCGGGCAGATGGCGCGCTTCTCGAAATCACAGTTCTCTCCGCGATTGTGGACGAAGCGGACGCCCTCGGGTATCTCCTGGTTCCAGTTGAAGTCGTAGCCGTTCGCGCAGGAGTCCGAGTTGGCGAATACATGCGGAATGCCGTTCGCGCGCGCGAGCCTGCGGCAGGCGGGGGTGTCGCCGTTGGCGATGAGTCCGCGAACGCCGCAGTCGGCCATGAAGCGGAAATGTTCGGCCCGTGCGTCGTCGCCGTTCATTTCACGGTAGTACGAGGCTGCGCCGTAGTCTACGCCGTTGAAGTAGCGTTTCGCCGCGCGCACGGGCGCGATCGGCGGCACGACGGAGAAGTCGATCCTCGGGATCGCGCAGACGTCCCGGTCGCCGCACGTCACCCGCACCGAGCCGACGCCCGACGGGCCCTCCGCCGCGTCCGCCGCCGCGCGCACTAGAATGCCGCGCGTCCCCCACGTGCAGAAGCCGCCCGTCGAATAGAGGCGCAGCCCCTTCCAGCGGAACGTCGTCACCGTCGCGCCGTCCGCGCTCATCTCCGTCTTCTTCGTCGCGAGGTCGCCGAACGACGTGTCGACGAACTCGATTCCCTTCGGCAGCGTCACCTCGACCGCGTAGCGATCCTCATCCAGCTTTGCGTCCGCCCGCTTGTTGAAGTAGAACATCAGCGCGGCGACCTGCCCGCGCGAGACGGCGAACGTGTTGCCGAACTCGTGCATCGTCGCCAGCTTCATCCGGAGCGGCGGCGGATCGGGCAGGCGCACGATCGCGAGATCCTCAAACGCGAAAGTGGCACCTTCCTTTAGGCGGATCGCGAACGTGAGCGCCGTCGCGCCCTTCGGCGCGTCGAACTCGCCGCGCCAGGGCATCCAGTCGCCGCTCGCCGTCAGCAGACTGAGCTTGACCGTGTTCGACGCGCCGACAAAGCCGATGAGGAATCCGCCGTTCGAATGCACCTCGTGGCGGTAGTCCGGCGACTGCGTCGATTTCAGGCGCATCGACAGGGCGTAGCGGGCGCCACGGTCATCCGGGAGCGGGACCTCCGCCGTGAAGCCAATGCCGCCCGCCGTCGCGCCCTTGACGAGGTTGTCCTCCGGCGCGACCGCCGGGAATCGCCGGCGCGAGATCGCCTCCAGGTCGAACGTCATGCCGCCCGGATCGAGCGTCGCCGCCGGAAGCCCCTTGTCATAATCGGCCGCGCATGCGGTCGCCAGCGCAAACAGCGGCAGGCACAGGGAGAATAGAGATGCGTTTGCCATTGTAAGTACTCCTTTCCTTGGGTTTATCGTCGTGTCAGCGGATGACAACCGCCATGCCGTACGGTCTGCAAAGGACAAGGCGTCCCCTGCGAAGCATCACGACTCGATCCGGCAAGGACTCAAGGCCTTTCACCACCGGCATTGCGGAAGGCGGATTGCCGTTGTAGTCCACGAGCGTGTACCTGTCGCCCGAAGGCAACGATGCGGCATCAACGGTGAACTCTGAAGGCAGAGTGACGCCCTCCCCGGCCTTCAGCATGCCGCCCCTGAACACCACCGTTGCGCCATCCGGGATTGCGCCGTCAACGCCTATCGTCAGCGTGCCGCCCTCTACGTTGATTGCTCCGCCGAACGTGTTATGGGCATTAAGGAATAGTTCGCCGTCTCCGCGTTTCGTCACATCCCCTGTGCCGGAACCGTTGTCCGCAAGCGTCACGTTCAATGGTATGTTCGTCGTCGGCCCGCCGCAGAACAAATATGCCGCGGCCCGCGTGTATCCCTGGCCCGGCGATGTCACCGTCACGCCGGTGATTTGTTCACCAATCGAATCGAATTCCGCCATTGCGACAGCGCCCACGCCATCGCCCTCTATGACGACGGACGGCGCCGCCACATATCCACTGCGCGGAGCTGACGGCAATTCAATTGAAGCGATGCCGCCGCCGACGGGCCTCCTTAGCGGCGTCGATATCGTGCTCGACACCCCGGATGGGACGTCAAACACGGCGCCCCCGGAATATACGGTCGCCTCCACCGCCTCGTTGCCGGCTCCAAGCAGCTCGCCGGCGGAGATGGCGGAGATTCCGCCGCCATTGAACGAGACCGACGCCGTCGTCGTCTCGTGGATTTCGTAATGCTTCCACATCGAGGTCTTTTCCGCCTTCTTCACATATGGAGTATGCAGCATTGCGCCGCCAGTGAACGCTACCGTCCCTGTGGAGCAGGCCGTGTCGCACATCACCAATCCGTTGGAGAACACCGGCGTCACGCCGCACTCAAAGCTTATCCGTGCCGTTCCGTTGGACAGGTCCGCTACCGAACCGCGCGAGCGCGACGAATATACGGTCTGGTCAACCGTAAACCGCCCGCCGACAAGACGCATGTCCGCCACGCCGTGATAGCCGATCATCAGCGCCTCCAGATCTACGTCGCCGCCCTTTTGCATGAAATGCGCGCGAGCGCTGGTGTTCGCAGTGCTGCCCATCTGGAATGACGAGTCCCCCCTGCATTTCACGGTGCCGCCGCGCACCTCCATGTACGCGAGAGAATCTCGCGCCTCGCCAAAGCGTATGCAATGCTTCGGATTGGATCTTACTATGCTCGACAGCTCCCCTCCTCTCATGATGAAGCTCGCGATCTGACCGGCCCCGCTATCTTCCGTGAGTGCCATCCACAGTCCGTTGGAGATGGCCCCGCTAGGCAAGAGCGTAAGCACTCCGCTGCTGTTCTTCGTCAATCCGCCTACATAGAAAGGCCTTATGTCCGTGTCCGGCAAGTCATCTGCGTCAACCACCGTTCCTGCGCCAACAGTTATGTGCGCAGGGTATTGGAATGCTCCCATGGGACTCGCGATCTGCGTGTATGACCCGCAAAGCCTTACGCGCCCAAGATTCAGGAACTCTACGCCTACGTTGGAGAAATATGTCACGCCAAGCGTCACGGAATTCTCCGCAGGATCCTTTGCCGAATATACGATCTCGGGCCGCTCCCCCACCGAATAGTCTGAGCGGAATCCCCGGAATTGCGTGCCGGCCGACGGATATCCGCCGCGTATGACGGCGCGACCGCCGCCAAGCGTAAGGAACGACATCGACGAGAAGTCGTTGAAGATTCCGCCGGCCGGCGTCTTGTCGTTGAAATTGCAGTCTATCGCGAATTCATCGCCCTCATCGACGTATGTGCCTATGCCCCAGTTGCGATCGGCTTCCCCATCGTAGCGGAACATCTTGATGAGAGCCCATAACTCTTCACCAGTCCAGCCGTTGCGGGTTTCGGTTTTCGACGCAAAGCATATCGCCTTGCGCTCACCGAGATTTGCGACCTTCAGCCGGCTGACATCCCCTCCTGGCACAGAATCCTTGTCCATCATCAGCAGCAGCCCGGTTATCAGCTCCGTTATGCCGTCGTAGGTGGCCGGCCCGGAAAGGCAGACCACGCCGTTGACGTTGTTTCCGGCGGCGACCACCTTGCCGGATCCGGCGATGCCGCCGCTTACGGAAAGCGTGCAGTTTTTCGCCGCGCCCAGGCGCAGGACATTCAGGAAGCTGACGGGGCCGCGCCACTCGGCACTTTCGGCGACCGCGACAAGGGCGTCATAGACGCCGGTCGAATCCTGCACCCCGAGCGGGCAATCGTAGACGGTCTGCCCGTCGGGTGGATTGCTGCCGTAGATGAACAGCTGGGCGTCATTCGTCAGCTCCACGGACACCTCGGCCCCATCCGCAAGCGGCATTGGACGCAGGTAGTTGGGCCTGTTCACGCCGCCGCCCGCAAACACAAGCGTTCCTGAGCTGACGAGCCGATCCGCCGTCGCGCCGTTGGCCTCGAAGGAAAACCCGTTCGAGACCGTCAGCGCATGGCCATTGAGGTCGATCGTCCCACCGCCCGCGCAATATGCGTTCTGCGCGCCGCGGGCAATCAGCGCATCGTCCGAAAGGCGGATGTTCCACGAGCACGGATAGAACGCCTTGTACACGTCGTCTGACCGGTAGCCAAGCAGCAGTGCGCCCTGCCCATCCACGCCGCTGCCGGCTATGTCTATCCTCGTTCCGCCGAAGTAGCCGTTGTGGTCAATGTGCATGTACACGTCAGTCCTGACGGTCGCGCCGACCTCGACGACCACCCGTGCGGCGCCCGCCTTGCCAAGCGGCGTGTTCCCCGCCTTGTCGCCCTTGTATGCGATCTCCCATATGCCTTCGGAAACGCGAAGCGTCCCGGTGAAAGACCCGATCGTTTCGTTGCCGGCATCCGTCACCCTGAGCTTGCCGCAGCCGACCTTCTTGATTTCCGTGTAGTTTCCGGATTTTATCGCCTCCACCTGCTCGGCCGTGAAGTCCGTCTGGTCGCCTTGGACGTCAAGCGTGTACACCCGGACATCATCAGCCAACGCAAGGAAACCGCTTGCGACTATGGCGAGACTCACATTTTTTCTTGCGAACATGCTTACCTCCAATTTGATGTGAACTGGTTATGCAGTTGATGTGGTTTTCCCGACAACGGAACATGACGACATTTTATCCAAACATTTTAGACTGTAACAAATGATGTAAAGCTAATCTTTAAAGCCATCTGATATCAAATTTTCAAGTATATCTTATGTTTGTGTAGCAGGTAAAGGAATGTCCAGCAGATCGCGATGTATCCAACGTTCACAACGACGCTTGACCAGCCAGACGGCACCAGAGAACCCACCCACCCGAACAGGAACGAACTTGCCGAACGGAAACCGATGACACGCTGAACGAGATAGATCGTAAGCGCATTTAATCCGATGACGCGGAAGAAGAGCGTTCGACGCCACCACCCCTTCACATCAATGAGGAAATAGCAGGCCGTGAAGAGCGCAAGCGAACAGGCCGCCGCGACAAGCGTGAACGATGTAGACCATAGTATCTTGTTGAGAGGCACAGACCACGAGCCGCAACCATAGGCGGCAAACAGACCGACCGCGGACATGCCGAGTGCCGCAGCAGCCATCGTCGCCGACTTGCGTTCGCCCGAAGCCGACGAATTCCGTACGTATTCGCCAGTGAAGATGCCGAAAAGCGCCGTTGAAATCGCCGGGATGGTTGAAAGAACACCTTGGTACGTGATGACTCCTGGAACGGTCAATTTGCCGGGCAGTAGCATCCTGTCGATCCACCCGGAAAAACAGCCCTCCATCGACAGCGGCGATGCGCCAGGACGATCCGGCGCCGACAGGAATACGCAGACGGCCCAGTAGCCTGTGAGAATCAATATGGCAACCATCAGTCGCATCCGCACACCACAAAAGACCGTCAGCAGCGCAGCCGCACCCCAGGCTATGCCAATGCGAGCCAGCACCGATCCCCAGACGACATTCATCAGGCCATCCTTCAGAGCCCCATTGTACACGAAGCCGAGCAGAGAAAGCACAATGGCGCGCCTGAAAATTTTCACGACAATAGCCGAAGTTCCCAACCCGCGTTCACGTTGCTTCGCGAGCGAGAACGGAAAGGATATCCCAGCAATGAAGATGAATGTCGGAAAGACCAAGTCTATGAAATGGAATCCATGCCAGTCCGGATGCTCCATTTGGCGGGCGATCGCCGTCTCGGCTCCATATCCGAATGCGCCGCAAAGCGAGACGACAAGTGACGAAAGCCCCATGATCCAGAGCATGTCAAATCCACGAGCGACATCGAGTGAAGCCAGCCTTGCGCCATTTCCCTGTGAGTTCATGTCCATTTCAGCCATTCTCCTTTTACCCTATCGGCGAGACGGCAGGTCGTCCAGCACACCGCACCCGTTCTTGATGGATCCCTCGTAAACGGCGAATGCCTCTGCCATCCATAATCCAACGCGACGTCCACGGAAAATATCGTCCGCTGTCTTGCGGGCGATTATGTCGGGTGCATTCTGACAGACGTAGCACGCCATCAGCCTTTTCTTCGTCTCGCGCACAGACTCTACGTTCACATAGTGGGTGGGACGGAACGAACGAGTTTGGTTGGTTTGCTCGAAAAAGTATATCTCTGGACTCTGATTAGACAGGTAGAGCGCATGCATCGCCGATGCCGATGACATCATGTGGTCTGGATTGATGTCGCACGGCCAGTGCAGGAACACGGCTCGCGGTTTCCACTGCTCGAACAGAGATACAAGCTCCCTTGTCGCCTTCTCGTAAGCCGCCAAGTCTTGTCCCCTATAGTTGACGCAACTAAGGAAGATTGGCTCGGTGTTTAGGAACTTGCAGGCTGCGCGTTCTTCCGCAACGCGTAGCCTTCCCGTAGAGCCGTCACGATAGCCCTTCTCGTCTATTCCATTCTCGCCACGAGTGTAGTCAACGACCTTTACGTCGTATTTCTGCGAAAGCAGGAGTGCCGTCCCAGATGGTTGCGCAAGATCGTCTGGATGCGCCACCACGAACACGACCTTCTCCCGTTCCGCCGCAAACGTCAACATAGACACAAACAGGCACATGCCTAATGCGGCAAGTCTGCGGAACGGATTCTTCCCCGCACACGTCTTTCCCGTAAAAGCTACATTCGTCATCATTTGGAGTCCTTATCTACGCAGCTCCAAGCTACCCACTACCATTGCCTATAACTTCTTCAAACGTGACTCATAGTATCACAATCCGATTTCCGAATCAACATCAATATTCAGTTATTTGCAATAAATTGCCCCCCCCCCCCCGTTTTTGGCAATTTTCAAGCCAACGTCAATGCGATTCAGGATGTGTATCGACATGTTCCCGGAGGACGAAGTAAATCAGAAGCCCGGGAGGTCGAGCTGGCCGGCAACAGTCACCTTCCGCCCGTTGTCGAGCGAGGCATCGGATGTGTCGTAAACGACGAACTTGAAGCCCCGGAAGCGTTTCACGAGCTCTTCCTTTATGTAGTCCGACACGGCCTTCACGTTTCTGGCATCATCGTCGGAGAATCCTACGGCCACAGGCCTCCCAAGCCCGCCCGTACGCTTCAGCACATGGAAGACATGCTCCACAAAGTCCCTGATTGCGAATTCCTTGGCGAGTTCCGGACGTTCGGCGGACGATGCCTCCGCATACTTTCCGCCGAAGTCGCAATCCGACGCCAGTTGCTTCGAGAAGCATGGGTTCGTGACGGCATGGTATCGGCACATGGAGAGGTAGTAGTCCAGCTCCTCCTCGTCGCTGCCGAAATCGCTCTTCTTGTCCAGCCACCAGCGATAGCCGCGAAGCGAACGCATCATGGACACGCGTTCATCATCGGTCAGGACTTCATCGATGAAAATCTTCACGGCCTCGCGCAAGGTCTCCGGCGCATGTCCCCTCGCCGTCACGATGGCGAAGATGCGCCCTTCCCGCAATGTCTTGCGCAGCGTCTCGAAGCTGGGGCCGGGCTTTTCGCCGTCCCTGATGCGCCGGAGCGCCGCTTTCGTGTCGCGTATGAAGGATACGTCCCCGGATTCGGTGTCCACAACGTCGCTGAATTCCCTGAAAGCCTCCGCGTGCCCGCCCGGCGGCAGCCTGTAGCGGGAGTCCGTGCGCACTATGGAAAACACGCTCGTGGAAACCTCGACAGGACGCCAGCGCCCGTCATCGCCGCGCTCTTCGAGGTGTATCTTCGTGGGCATGTGCAGGATGTTGTCATCCCAGTCGAATATGTAGTACTTGAAGTCGCGCGTCGCGACATCGTAGTTGACGTCAGACCGGTATGTTTCAGTCTCCAGCATGGGCTACCTCACCGTGACAGTTTCCACCATCACTCCGGGGGAATCGACAAGCGGACGCCAGTTCCCGTCGGTGAGCCACCTTGCGGTGCCGTCCGGACGGATCACGCCGCTGACGCCTGAATTCCCTACGCGCACTATCGGAAGGCCAGTCTCTATCGCCCTGAGCACGGCCTGTGACGCATGCGCCTCCGCCTCTGCGCTGTTGGAGAACCAGCTGTCGTTCGTTATCAGCACGATCATGTCGGCCCCCATGCGCTTCGCGGCCGCCGCAAGCCTCGGATCGGTATCCTCGTAGCATATGAGCGGAGCGATCCTTATCTTGCGGCCCTCGTGCGTGATGAACTCGAACAGCCTGGGTTCACCCGCATGGAGGGATACGCCTATGGGCGAAAGGCGCTGGAGCGCCGGCACCCACTTGTCGAACGGTATGTATTCGCCAAAAGGAACAAGATGCTGCTTGTGGTACACCTGTGTAGAGGCCGATCCTGCGGTGGCATCCGCAGAATAGAGCGCCGCCGCATTGTACGTGCGGTTCGAGACAACATCGTCGCCGCCTGCGATCAGGGCCTTCGCCCCGGAACGGAGCATGAACTCGCGGGCGACATCCTGCGCCCGGAACGAACGCACCTGCCCGAACTCGGCCATCGCGGACTCCGCGAAGACCACGATGTCGGGCTTGGCGGCGGCTGCCACATCGACAAGCCCGGCGAACGCCTCATAGGGGTCCTCTCGTCCGCCAGACCTGAATACGCAAGGGGCATTCCTCTGTACGAGGGCGACCCGCACATTGACTGAATCGGAATTGGCTTGCATGGAGTCGGCGACGATCCTGCCGCCTACGCATTGGCAGACGAGGATCGCGAGCAGCGGAAGCCCCGTCTCGCCCATCTGCGCAAGCCTTTGCCGCACACGCGAGACGCCGCCAGCCGCAACGCCGTCCCCGAAAAGCGGGGCGGCGATGCGGATCAGCAATGTCGCAAACACGCCATTCAGCAGAACCACAAGCGACGACACGAGATATACGCCGCCAAAACGCGCCGGCGCCGCAAATGACGGCATCGACGCAAATGCCGTGCCGAGGAAGTTCCATGCGAATCCCGTGAACAGCGTTGCGCGAAGGTATTCGCACCCGGCCCACAAAACGGCTTCAGCAAAGATGCACGGCAATGACGGCACGCCGTGGCGCCGCCCTCTTGACCACACCAGCGACGCGAGATAGCCAAACAGCCCAAAGTATGCGGCGCATGCGGCGGAAAGCACGAACCATCCGAGGACCACGAGCGGCCAAGGCCCGTTGTTCTTTATTATCGCGGGCATCCACGACAGCGAAAGCACCCAATACGCAAGACCGAACAGGAAGCACACTGTCGCGCTCCGCAGGGGGGACGACAGCCTCACCGCCGCAAGGATGGGGACAAGCGCGACAAGTATCGCAAACACCTCGGAATGAGGAGGATATGCCGCCCAGAGCAAAAGGGCCGACACCGCTGCGGCTAATCCGCACAGAACGTTCTTCCTGCCCAAAGCGAATCCCACCCCTACGAAACCCTCAGGAGAAAATGGTTCTTCTTTCCACTGCGGAGGACGGCAACCCTACCTTCCACCAGATCGCCGTCGGAGAAGGCGCGCTTGTCGTCAACCTTCGAGCCGTTAAGCGCCAATCCGCCCTGGGAGGCCATGCGACGCGCCTCCCCGTTCGACTTGAACATCCCCGCCTGCGACGCCACCATGAACACCGGCTTGCCGAGGACTTCGCCTTTGGGAAGGGTTGCGGACTTCACATCCTTGAATATCGTCTCAAGTTCGGCGGCGCCTTTCCCTTCTACCGATCCGCCAAAGAGAGTGCGCGTGGCATCCTGCGCGACCTTCAGTCCCGACTCGTCGTGGACCAGCGCCGTCAGCTCTTCCGCCAAGGCCCTTTGCGGGATCCGCGCCTCTGGATTCGCCTTCATCTGCGCCTCAAGCGACGCAATCTCATCCAATGATTTCAGCGAGAACACCTTCAGGTAGCGTATCACATCCTCATCCGCAGAACGGAGGAAGTACTGGTACCAGTCGTATACCGATGTCATGGACGCATCCATGAACAGGGCATTGCCCTCGGATTTGCCGAACTTCTTGCCGCTCGCGTCAAGGAGAAGCGGAAACGTGAGGCCGTATGCCGTCTTGCCGCGCATCCGGCGGACGAGGTCGGTGCCTGCCGTGATGTTGCCCCACTGGTCAGCCCCGCCGACCTCGACAGTGCATCCGTACTTGTCGAACAGGTGCAGGAAGTCGTTCCCCTGAAGTATCTGGTACGAGAATTCCGTGAACGTGAGAGCCCCTTCCGATGCCTCGAGGCGCTTCTTGACCGACTCCTTCGCGAGCATCTGCGGAACGCGGAAGTTCACCGCCACGTCGCGCAGGAACGCTATGGCGGAAAGCCCCGAATACCATTCGTAGTTGTCGACCATCACCGCAGCGTTCGGGCCGTCGAAGTCAAGTATGCGGGAAAGGTTCTCCCTTATGCCCCTCTTGTTCTCCTCGACCTTCTCAAGCGTAAGCATATTGCGTTCCGCGCTCTTCCCCGAAGGGTCTCCAATCAACCCGGTAGCGCCGCCGACCAAGGCTATCACCTTGTGCCCGGCGAGCTGAAGCCTGCGCAGCATCATGATGGAGACGAGGTTCCCGGCCTGGAGCGAGGCTGCGGACGGATCGAAGCCGCAGTAGACCGTTTGCGGAGTGTTGAGAAGATCTGCTATCTTGGGATCGGTGGCGGTCTCCACGAGACCGCGGGCTTCAAGTTCTTCAAAGAGGGTCATGCTTTACCTTGTGTATTTCTGCTTTTTAGATGCCTAAGCGCGACGGGTTCGGCGCAACACGCTATCCTGCGCCGTTCAGCGCATCTCAAGGTACGACACCTTGTCCATGTCGCCGTAGTCAAGGTTCTCTCCGGCCATGCCCCAGATGAACATGTAGTTGGAAGTTCCCGCAGCGGCGTGTATCGACCATTCGGGGGATGTGATCGCCTGCTCGTTGTGCATCCACACGAGACGTTCCTCCTGCGGGCGTCCCATGAGGTGGCAGATCGCGTTCCCCTCGCCCACGTTGAAGTAGAGGTACACCTCCATGCGGCGATTGTGCGTATGGCACGGCATCGTGTTCCACACGCTTCCCGGCTTGAGTTCCGTAAGCCCCATCTGGAGCTGGTTCACGCCGCCGTCCGGCACGCGTCCAAGCACCGTCTGCACAAGCAGCTGGTTGATTACGCGGTCGTTGGAGTCCTCCATCTTCCCGGCGGCGAACGAGTTGGCGAGCGCATATTTCCCTGGATTCTTCGCGTATGCATCCTTGTCGGTGGTGACAAGCTGCGTAACGTACTCCTTGTGCGCCGGCGCCGAGTTGATGTAGAACTTCGCGGGCTTGGACGAGTCCGCCGAACGGAACTTGACTTCCTTCTTGCCGAGGCCGACATACAGCGCCTCCTTGAACTTCATGGCATATTCCCTGCCATCCACGGTGACTACGCCGTCTCCGCCGATGTTGATGACGCCAAGCTCGCGGCGATCGAGGAAGTGTTTCGCCTTCAGCTCAAGGAACGGCTCGAGGAAAAGCTCCTTAGACACGGGGAAGACGCCGCCATACACCATGCGGTCATACATGGAGTACGTCACGTTTATCTCGTCCTTCACGAAGACCTTCTCCATCAGGAACGAACTGCGGAGCTTCGCGGTATCGTATCCCTTCACGTCATCATAGTGCCGTGCGGTCTGCACCTTGTAGTTGACCGTTGTGGCTCCGGCAACCAGGGCCATGGCCGAAGAGATGGCTAAAACTGCAGTCCTTTTCATTGTCTCGCTTCCTTCCTTATCCTAATGACGTTAATGGCCGTCAGCGCGATGGCGACAGCCGCCAGCGCGACGGCGCCGATCCACTTGCACGTAACGGTAAGATGGTAGATAGTCCAGCACAGCAGCGCACTCGCGAAGTCAAGCGCGGCGCCACCCTCGAACCCTGCGGGAACCGCAATCCCCGGATTGGTCTTCGCCGCCTCGGCGACGGCCTTCGAGAACGCGGGCGTGAGGTCCGTAACGAAGTAAAGCCCTACAATCAGCGCGACAAGGCCGATGATGAAGGTCTTGAGCACATTGCCCTTCGTTATCGGAAGTACGCACGGGAAGAGGTAGAACATACCCGCCAGCGACGCAAGCGGCAGGAACTTGTTGCCGGGAAGCACAACGGAGAGGAAGAGGATTACCGGTATGAGAAGGATCGATACCACAAGCGTAGTCGGATGGCCAATCACCAGGGCCGGACTCATCCCGATGGAAAGCCCCTTCGCGTTCCTGAACTTGCGGGCGACAAGGTCGCGGGTGGCTTCCGAAATCGGCTTCAGCCCCTCGATGAACAGTGCGGTAATGCGTGGTATGAGCTCCATTACGGCGCCCATCGTGACGCCAAGGGCGAGTATCTTCGGTATGCGATCCACTATTTCCCTGAGCGACGAGCATTGGAGGCATCCTATCCCGCAACCGATGATCACACCGAGGAAGAGCGGCTCGCCAAGCAGGCCGAACTTGCGCTTAAGCCCTTCGGCATCCACATTCAGCCTGTCGAAGCCGGGAATGCGGTCGAGAAGCCAGCCAATCGCGACCGCGAAGGGCGTGAAGCTCTGGCAGAATGGCTGCGGAATGGATATGCCGTCCATATCCTTGTAGTACCTCTGGAAGCCCTTCGCCGTGAAGTCCGCAAGCATCAGCGTGATCACATACAGCATGATCGACGCATAGAACGCCCAGCCAAGTGACCCCGTCACGAAGAACACCATGCCGCCGAGGAACGCGAAATGCCAGTAGTTCCACAGGTCGATGTTCACGGTGCGCGTCGCGCCCGCTACCAGCAGCGCAAGGTTTACGCCGAGGCACACGGGTATTATGAACGCCCCCACGGCCGTGGAGTAGGCCACGGCCGCCGCCGCAGGCCACCCCAGGTCGAAGAACGCAAGCTTCAGGCCGTATATCTCGACCATGCCCTTCAGCGCAGGGCCGAGATTGCTCGTGAGCAGGGCGGTGACCACGCCAAGCCCCACAAAGCCCACGCCGACAAGAAGCCCCGACTTCAGGGCCTTCGTGAACCTGATGCCGATGCACACGCCGAGCACGGTGAAGATGACGGGCATCATCACCGATGCGCCAAGGCCGATCACATACGCAAAGACGTCTCTCATGGCTATGCAGCGGCTTTTGCCGTTAAAGCTCTACAGGCTTGTACTTCGGGACGAGCGTCTTCATGCACGTCCAGCCGACGATGTACGCGACGGCGCAGTAGCCGAACACGATGCAGTAGCCGGCGGGCTTGCCGGTGTAGCCGAGGAACTCCATCGCGGGGCGCACATAGGATGCGCCCGAGGCCAGGAGATCCTTAGTCATCTCAACCTCCTTGCCGTCAACGAGCGTGGTGCCGGAGGCGTAGGTGAATAGCGCACCCGCGCACTTGTTCACCATGAAGCTGCCGCACCCCGCCGCAAACTGGGCAATGCCGGTGAGCGTACCGATCGTGGATTTCGGGAACATGTCGCCGACGACGGAATAGACGTTTGCGCTCCATGCCTGGTGTCCCGCGCAGGCAAGGCCGATCAGGATCGCCGGGAACCAGGCCGAAATCGCCCCGAGCGGCTGTGCGCCGAGCGCAAGAAGCGGGAAGCACGCGAAGACGAACATCGCGACCATGCGGCCCTCGTAGGGGTTCATGCCCTTCCTGTCAACCATGTACGTAGGCAGCTTGCAGAGGTAGATGGAGACGAAGGTCACTATCGCGTACAGCGTGAAGATGAGCGCCATGCCCATCCCGGACGAGCTCTTGTAGCCGAACTGGTCGGAGAGGTAGCCGGGCGTCCAGAACAGGAAGAACCACCACACGCCATCCGTAAGGAGCCTGCCGAGCACGAGCGCCCACGTCTGCCTCAGGGAGAATGCCTTCAGGTAGGAGATGGACTTCTCCGCCTTGGGCTTTGCGTCGGCGGCGGGGGCATTCGCCTCTTCTGCCGCATCCTGGTTGATGTAGGCCAGCTCCTCCGCATTGACGTGCGGACTCGACTCAGGCTTGCTGTAGTAGAAAATCCAGAACCCCATCCACACGAAACCAAGCGCACCGATTATGATGAACGCCATCTCCCAGCCGCAGAACTTGGCGATGAGGGGAATGGTGAGCGGTGCGACGAGTGCGCCTACGGAAGAACCGGAATTGAAGATGGATGTGGAGAAAGCCCGATCCTTCTTCGGGAAGTATTCGGCCGTGACCTTGATCGCCGCAGGGAAGTTCCCGGCCTCGCCGAGGGCGAGTACCGCCCGGCATGCGAGGAAGAGCCACACGGAAACGGTGATGCCCATCATCGATACGAATCCCACCGCCTTCAGGGCCTCGGTCCCTACGCCGCAGACCGCGTGAAGGCAGGCGCCGAGCGACCAGATGAAGATCGCCCAGAGATACCCCTTCTTCGTGCCGAGCCTATCGATGAACTTCCCGGCGAAGAGGTTGCAGAGCGCATAGATGATGGAGAACACTGCGGTAATTGTTCCGTAGTCGTTATCCGACCAGTGGAATTCCGGGGCTATGAAGTCCTTCCACGTAAGGGACAGGACCTGCCGGTCCAGGTAGTTGACGGTTGTGGCGGCGAAGAGCATCGCGCAGATGACCCACCGAAACGACGAGGCTTTATTGTTGTTCATGGTTCGGTATTGTATCATAAATAAGGATAAATGTATGAGTAAATGACTAATGCCATTATTCTGTGCAACGGCGTGCGAACAGCCGGAAAGCACCCATTACGGCAATATCTCGTTGGGCAGCACCACGCTCACCGTTCCACGCTTGTGCGGACAAGGCGATACCACCGCGTCTCGCCAGCGGTCAGCGACATCGTCAGGTGGTCAGCCGTTTCGCGAGTTCCCGTCTTGAGGTTGATGGCCTCGGCCCGGAACGGCAGACGGACAAAATGCGTTCCCGGTACGAGGCAGTGAACGGACAGGAAGTCGCCGTTCATGTCGATCTCCAGTACGTTGGGATCAGCCGCGACAAACGCGCCCGATGCCTTGGCAAAGCCGTGAAAAGCCTCCGCCGTCAGGCCGCCGGGCGGGATGACGCACAGCCGCGCACCCGCCGCCTCCATCTTCGCCATCAGCTCCCGCTGCGCCGCCGACGGCTCGACAAAGCCCGCGAGGAACACGGCCTTATATCGCCGCGTCAGGCTCGGGTCGGCGTAGAAGTCGTCCGCCAGCCACGTATCGTACGGCACGGCCGCCAGCGCGTTCCGCGGCCACTGCAGCGTCGCCAGCGTCACGGGGTCTTTCACCTTCGGCCCCTGCGGCGTGTTGTAGTTGGCCATCGCAAGCTCGTCAACGACAAAGGCGACATCCGGACGCCACGGATCCGGCGTCAACTCGTCAAGGCCCTGCCGGACACTCCATACGCCCTTGAAGTCCTCGACAATCTCCGGCGGACAGTACCATCCCCCGGCCATGTCGTAGAGCCACCAGCCCATGCGGCAGGCATTTATCATCCCGGCGTTCTTGCGAATCATCGTACGCCACATCTCGATGTCCTCGGCGGCATTCAGGCCCTTCGTGAAGACAACGCTGTCCTCCCACTGGTCCAAAGCTGCCCAAGTGCGGAAATCGAATTCGAGCCACAGCATCTTGCCGTGACGGTGGAAGGATTCCGCTGGCGCATTGAGGCCCTGCGCCAACGCCGGGAAGCGCTTGTGGTAGTTGGCCTGCGGCACTATGATGTCTACGGCATCCGAATGAACGAAGCTCGTGACGTCAAATGAGATGTTGAACGGGCTCATCTCCCACTTGCAGGCGACAATCGGCTTGCCGGCAAGGCGCTTGGCCTCGCGCGAGAAGTCCTCCAGCGCGCGGAAGCCGAGCTGCTTCGAGAAGTAGGCGAACGAGCCGGCGGGGTCGCGCTCCGTGATGCCTCGCTCCTTCAGGTAGCGGGCGTATTCCGCCTTCGCGCACGGCGAATGGTCGAGGATCGGCATTGCGAACTGTCCGTCATGGTAGCCGAAGTAATGCACTCCCACGATCCGCTTCATGAGGCCAGTGCGCTTCAGTTCGGCAAAGAGTTCGGCGGTCACGCGCTTGATCGCCGAGCGCCACGCGGGCGATGCCGGAGAGACCCATGGCCAACGACGGTCTCCCGGATCCGGCTTCCCGCCATCATTGTATCTGTCTGGAATGACGCTGCCCGAATTGCCGTAGGCCACCGTTCCGTCTTCCTTTATCCAGACCTCGTCAGGATGCTCATTTTCCGTAAATTCAGGATAGGCGCTCGTGCCTATGGCCAGAATGAAGAGCGACTTGTCCGCTACGCGCATCTCGTCCTTTATCGTCCGCACCGCCGCCTTGGCGTCAAAGCCATCCTTTGTCCACGGCCCGGAAAAGGACGGCAGATTCAGGTCGCCGAGCCGCAGGTTCACTACGCCAATGCGCACCCCAGCCTCCTGCAGGGGCTTGCCGGCATACGTCACGCGTCCATCGAAGTTCCACTCGCAGGACTTGTAGACGATGGGAGCGCGTACCTTGCCATCTACGACAAAGCGAGAGAAGCCGTCCCTCACTTCAATCTGTGCCGTATGATCGACATCCTTCTCGATGCCCTTGTCAAATGCCGCCTCATCCTGGAGGTCTCCACTCCGGTCTGGCGCATGCAGACGCTTGAAATGCTCGGCCCATTTGATCTGCGCAGCCTCATGATCATCTGCCGCAAGGTTCTTCCATACAGATGTAGACTTCGCGCCCGCCACGACGATCGCCACCGTCACCGTATCGGACTCGGGGCGGTAATGCTTGTACTTCCTGTATGGCGTACGCGGTGCAGAATTGACGAGCATGCGCATCGTCTCTCCACCACTCTCGAACCCACCCCAAGGGCTGAGTGCATCCGCCGGAGATATCTTCCGCACGTCCGACCAGGCGCACACATAGCCTTCGGCTGCATGCGGACGTTCCGTGTAGGCCTCAACATCGGCGAAGAGCCGGATGAGGCGCCCCGGCTCCGCCTTGAACGGCGGAGCCGAAACGACAATCCGTCCGCTGTCGTTGGTCTTGCGGATCGTGACGACGCCGTTCGAGACCGTCACATCCCCTTCCGCCCCGTCCTCCCGCTCTACCTTGAAGCCGCCCGCAGGCGCCGCCCAGATGACTTTCGCCGGAGGGAACTCCCGCCGGTCGGGGTTTACGTTCTCCCAGCCTTCCGGATCCGGCGCCGCTTGCGCGGTCGTCAGCGTGACGGGGCCGAGCAGGCCCGCCGGCACGAGAGGATCGTCCGTCGTCGGATTGAAACCCGGCTGGTTGACGATCCAGGTCTTGCGCGCCGACTCGGGCTGCCCTAGGTCGTAGATGACGCGGTTGCGCCACGTGTTCGTCACCTCTATCCGCAAATGGTTCGTGCCCCGTTTCACAAATGGCGTCATGTCGCATGCATATGGCGCACACCATAGCAACCCCACAAGGTGTCCGTTCACGAAAACCTTCGCCTGCGATGCCACGCGCCCGAGGTCGAGCCTCGTCACCGGCAGGCGTCCATCGGGCGCTTCCGCGACGTCAAACGTCGTCTCGTACGTGACAGTCCCCGAATATGCCTTCGCCTCACGGGTCAGTCCGGGCATCTCCGTCCATGAGACGGGCGTATACAGTTTCACCTTCGTTGGAGCGCCCCATCCTGGCGCGAAGTGAAGCGTAAAGTCATTAAGCTGTCGAACCTTCTCCGTCTTTGCGAGCGTCTTAGGCGCTGTCGTTGTCGGACGGGAGTTGCCGCCGAACTCGACAAATGCCGACCGCGACGGCGGCAGCTCCAGCACGCCCCCGTTCGTCCAGACGCGCCGCGTGCAGGCGACGGGATCGTACACGACGGCAGCGCCCTCCGCCCGGAACGTCACCTTGCCGCGATAGCCGTTCGTGCCGGAGGCGACGAAATAGCGGTCGATGCCGCCCGCCTTGCGGTGGATCCACATGAAGTCCTCGCTGGGCTCGTCGCCGAGGGCCGGCTCTGTCGCCACATCCTTCTCTATCCCCGACAAGGCCGCAACAAGCTTCTCCTTGCCGCCATACACGACACGACCGCCGGCTGCCGCCAAAAGATTCAGGGCCCGCCTTGTCGCCGGAAGCATAAACCTTGTCTCCGGCACCCATAGGACTTTCCATGTTGTCCTTTCCGGAATAGTGAACACACCGTCCTTAACCGACAGGCGGTTCGTGAGCACATCGTGGTTCAGATAGTCCGCACGGAAGCCCTCCGGGAACGGGTACATTTCCGGAGGCTTGTGGTCAACGGCATCGCCGAGATACCATAGGACGTCCTGCGACGGCAGGCCCTCCTCGAGAAGCCTTTCGCAACGCGTGAGAAAGCCGGTGAACTCCGGCATGTCCTTCCACCATGTCTGCAGACGGCTGAATGGGGTGCCGTTGTACCCCTCCATGCAGTTTCCAGGCGGCGTCGCATCCGGCGACGGCTGATGCGTGTAGCAGTGGAAGACAAGATGCGTCACGCCACGTGCGAAATGGCGATTTGCGACATCCTGCAACTTGGCGAAATCTTCGTCCCATCGGATGCCATTGCCCGTGAATGCCTCTGCCGACACACGCCGCTTGCCGTAAATGTGCGCGGACGAAGCGCACGGACGAATCGGCTTGTAGTCGTATGAGCCGCAACCGCCTTCGTCGATCGACGCATGAGGATACCAGAACTCGCACATCGGTGCGTCAGAATATTTCCAATACTCAAGGAGGTCGCCGTAGATTATGTCTCCGAACGCCGTCTCGTAGTAGCACGCCAGGCCCTTTCCGTGCGCAAGTTCCGCCATGCGCCCGTAGTAGTTCTTCGTCACGAGATCGCCGACCGTCCGCCGCCAGCGCGTCAGGAACGCCTCCGTCTCCGCCGGAGAGCCGACGATCCAGCCGAAGAGCGCGGGCAGGTTCGGCCGGAGCGTCTCGCCGTTGGCCGCGCGATAGTAGTCCTCCATCTTCGCCGTCCACGTCTGGCACCAGCATTCCCAGCTGTCGACCATCATGCCGTGCAGACGGCCCGCGAGCGCCCCGTCCGCCAGCTTGCCGACATATCCGGCGAAGTGCGCCTCGATGCCGGCGGGGTCGAGCTTGTCGCATTCCCAGCCAGTCGCCTCCTTCGGTGCGGGGGCGTTCACGTACTTCGCGTTCACATGGCCGAAACGCAGAACCATCCACCGTCCCGCAGGTGCAGTCCACTCCGCCTTGTCCGTGATGTCGACGATCCGTGCCGGATCGATCCAGGCAGAGCGAGGCTGCTTCGCCGGCTCCTCGAACATGAGCGAGCGGAGCGTGCGCCCAGCCTTGGCCTGCCAGTCGGTCAGCCGCGCCGCCGCGCTGAATGTCGGCTCAAACGACCTTTTAAACGGGAATTCGTGCTCGATGCGATACCGCCACGTGTCGCTCGTCGCCTCGTCACAGGCAAACGAGATGTCTTGCACATAGTCGCGCCAGTTCGTTGTCGGTATCGGCGACGACAGTACGGCCTTCCATCCGTCAGGCGTTTTCGCCTCAAGGCTTACGCGCCGCCATGGCGTGTGGTATCCATAGGCCGAATTCCACTGGTGGAGACGCGGCAGGGACATCGTCCGGATCGTGACCGGCTGCGCGAACCTGTAGACGATCTCGTCTCCAGCCCCCTTTTTCGAGACTGGCTTCAGATCCCCAGTCTCGTCGCCCTGCGGCGTAGGGAACGCCAGCACGCAGATATCGCGCCAGTCGGAGTCCCTGTCGGCATGCTTTTCCGGCACGGGCGGCAGTGCCGTCAGTTTTTCTCCCCCATTCATGTCACGACGCACGAAGACCAGATCACGCATCGCGCGTTCAGGAGGGATCCACGGCCCGCCGGACTGCGACCATCCGGGGCAGTTTTGCAAAACAAGCTTAAGCCCAAGCCGCTGGCATTCGTCACTGACGTGCCGCACCATCTCTTCCCATTTCGGACCTGTGCACGGCATCGGCTCGCCGCTACCGGGATGCATCCTGCCGTTTGGACGAAATATGTGGAAGAGATGCACACCGGATATCCCCGCCGCCTTTATCGCCTCCAGGTCTTTCGTCAGGCCGTCCAGGCGAACGTTCCCGCCCATCAGCTCCAGCCACGTCTCCGGCCCCGTCGGCAAGGGGTCCACCGGCCGAACAGAGCCAAATCCTGCCAGCCACATCAGACAGAGGCCGACAGTCCACCACATGCGTTTCTTCATCATCCCTTCCATCCTTGACCTATCGCACGACGCGCTTCACGGACTGCGCACCCATCGTGACCGCCAGCTCCCCGACCGCGCCGGCGAAGCGGAAGCGCATCGTCTTCTCCGTCAATCCGGCATTGACCACAAAGGCCGCCTCGCGCGTGCCCGCTGCGTCCTTGTACACTGTGCCGAACACGTCCGGATCCGGCTGCGAGAAGCGCACCTCGTCCTCCAGCGTGCCCAGCACGAGGAATTCCCTCCAGTCCCGACGGAGGCAGGCCATCCGGTAGATGAGCGCGGCACGGTCTCGATACCGCTCTTGCATCGGCACGAACGGGACGATCCACCCGAATGCCTCCCCCCACACGAGCGTGCGCGCATACTCGCGGAACGCCGTCGCCGCATCGCAGTCGAGCGGCACAGGACGGCCATAATGGAGCATGTACCCCGAGTAGACGGCCGGAAAGAGAGGCACGTCGTGCGGCGTGTATGATGTCGCATTCAGGTATACGTCGATCAGGTCGAGCCACATCTCGCCCATCTGCTCGCTGACTATGGTCGCTCCGCGTTCCGCGAATGCCCGGCGGATCTCCGTGAACATCTGCCGATACCCCTGCTCCCACCAGCGGCCGCCGCCGAGCGGATGCCCGTGGGACGAGTCGTAGCATGGTTTCATTGCGGCACACGCGACCTGATCGAAGTAGACGCCGTCCATGCACAAGTCATCGAGACAGCGCACAGCGAGGCCTTTCATGACCTGCTGCCATTTCGGGCAATACGGACACATCACGGCAAAATGGTAGTTTGTTCCCCAACTCGCATAGTCTTCGTTGTGCAGTGACCCATCTTCCTTTTTCGTCGCGTCCATCTGCGCATACGCGAAGCCGCACGTCGCCTTGTCCCAGAGCCGTCCGTTGACGTAGAGTGAAGTCAGGTAGCCGGCTTTCGACTTGCGGGCCGAAAGCTCCCCTATGCCCTCGAATGCCGGGAAGAACTCGGGGTTGTTGCGGTTCGTGGCCCGGCCGTCTCCGCAGACCGTCCACTCGCTCCACGTCATGTTCTTGCCGACATTCGGCCATACCTTGTCCATCGCCGCGAACGTCTGCGCGGCAAAGTTCGTGCGGCCGCCGCCGATGACCCATATGTGCGTGTCGATCGCCTTTTTCGGGAAATCGGAACGAAACGCGATCTTCCCTTTGGACGCCCATCGCTGGCGGAGCGCCCAGTCGCGATAGAGGTGCGCCGCCGTCCACCAGTCGCCCATGAACGCGCCGGCCGTGACGGTGTAGCCGGTGTTGCCGGAAGCCCTGCCGGGGACGCCTGCGTTCTCGACGAGCGTCTCGAACCAGACCGTCCCGTCAGGCGCCACAGTCATCGTTTTTTCGCGGCATTCGCCATCCTGCGCGGCAATGTACATGCCGGCCTCGCCAGTCATCAGCGCACACATCTGAAGGCGATCGCTTGGATACGAGAAGCTGAACAACCTGGTGTTCGTTCCGTACTCGGACATCTTCAGGAGCCTTCCTCCAACATTCGCCTTGGATGGCGTAAGCACCGTCGCCGCTGGGTCATCCGCCGAGACGACTCGATTCAGGAACGGATATTGGATTGAATGGAGCGTCCAGACCCCGCTGCGGTTGCGCACCTGTATCGACCACTCGCTCATTGCGTCTCCGGACGGCAACGCCACGCGGGCCTCCACATCGAACGTCGCATCGTCACCTGGAAGCCCGACTCCCTTCCATGAGAACGCCACCTCTCCGTCTGACTTCTCCAT
This sequence comes from uncultured Kiritimatiellota bacterium, assembly GCA_934667425.1. Taxonomy (GTDB): domain Bacteria; phylum Verrucomicrobiota; class Kiritimatiellia; order RFP12; family UBA1067; genus UBA1731. The sequence goes on from CAKULV010000010.1 coordinate 59,043, forward strand.
CTCGCGCATCTGGGCCGTACGACGTTCCGTCACATGGAGAAACACATTGGTTCCCGCATCCTTGCGAACGAATCGCAATCCCCAGAACGACGGAAAGCTTTTCGTTGGATGGATGAACGAGACTCCACCAGCTTTCCTGTTTATGATTTCACGGATGGCAAACGCCTCATTCGATTCGCCAAACACGATTTTCATCGCATCATTCTCGAGCGTGACGGCATGGATGCCTGTCGCGCACAATGCCGCAATGATAAGGATTTGCCGTTTCATCGTATTTCTCCGATCATTTTCAAAAACATGTTCAGCGGATCTGCATCACAAAACCCGGCTGGGGCTTAGTCACCGTAAAGGACCCCAACCCTGAAATGTACCGGGGATGCGTCGAGGCGTCCGCGACGCCATATATGTTGCGGTTGCCCAAACGCAGCCTCGCGACGTTGACGCTGTTCGTAAAGTCGAGGCGCACTTGCGCACCGGCTGCCACGCGCACATATGTATCTTCCGGCAGCGTGAACGTCGCCGGTGTCTCGCGTATGCGCGTGATCGAGATGTCATCGACAAAGCTCTGCCTATTCTTCGCAAAAGGGTCGTCTGTGGAATGATCCACCGCCCTGACGGAGAAAATGTAGTCGCCCGGCTCATCTACTCGAAAGAGATACTCGAACCCCTGGAACTGTCGATAAAGCGGCATGGGGTCTATGCGGCCGATTTCGTTCGTGACAATGCCGCCGCTCTTGGCGAGTGTGAACCGGATTGGATTCTGGCTCCACTCACCACCATCTATGCGCGAGCGTGCGGCAACCCTCAGACGGTAAAGGCCGGCGCACGGAACCGTGACCGTCTGGTAGTAATGCGCCTTTGGACCGGACAGCCGCGCGGCATGCGTTCCACTCATGGCCGTCCAGCCATAGGCATTCAGCGGTTCTGTCGTATAGGCGACCTTGGATATGTCAGTCGTTGGGCGTTTCCACCAGTCATACGATGTATCGTCAAATCCGCCGTCTGACACAAGCTCGCCGTACGTATCGGCGTCATCTGCCACGAACGCAATGTCGTCAACAAGCGTAAGCGCCGATGTGGTCTGCCGCAGGACAAGCGTCACGGGCTGATCCAACTGGATCGAGAACGGCGTTGGCCAAATCGCATTCGCCATCAGATGCGACGTTGCCGTGACGGATCCAAGATCGATCTCATTGCCATCCGAGAACACGATCTTGGCCGATATCAGCCCCGCTTCGCCAAGGGAGGTGCCGTTTGCCCAGTGGGCGCAACGCGAAAGCCCCGCCCTCAGGCGATAGTTGCCGGCTGGCGCCTGGAATGCCGTCGAAGCGCGACCACCATTCCCCGAAAAGGCCAATGCACCCGCACCCAGCGGACGATCCCAGTAGTTGAAGAGAGGCGTGGGACGCCAAGACGAGCCATTGTTCATGAACGTCGAAAGGCCTGCCGCACCAGAAAGCGGATGCTCTCCGCTTAAGGGATTGCCTACGCCATCCGTGAATGCCCACCCCTCCACCGGCGTCTCCGCCCGGTAATAGGTGTAGTGGTATGGCGGCGTATCCGTCTCCAGCGTCGGCTGATATTCGAACGACCCGTTCGGAATCGCAAACGACGCCTCCCTCTCACGCTCGCCGACCAGTGACAAACGCATATCGTCCAACGTAAGGCCAGGGGGCGTAAGGCCAGAGGGAACCTTCCAATCGTCCTGGGCGCGGAAGATCAGCGTGCGCGTTCCTGCTTGCAGTAACGGAAGTCGGACACGCACGCGCTGCATCGGGCCGTCATTGACGGCGAAAGAGGCGAAGCGTTGCATATTCTCGTCCGTAATGCCTGTCCCAAGGCAAATCTCGAAGCGCTGCACGATGTTGGGGTTTGAGTTCCGGACAATGCCGCACCTGTTCCGCGCCATGAAACTTAGCTCGTAGATGCCGTCGGCAGGCAATGTGATTGCCGTGGCAAGCCTTTGGACGGATGCGACATGGAGAACGGCATTGCCGTCCGCAGGTCCGTAATTGTCCGCGTTTACTCCATAGGCATTCCACGCCCATCCGCCTCTCGTCATGTACCATCCGGCCCCGCGCCCGGCCCAGCCATTGATGGTCGAATAGTGCAGGCTCTGGCTCCATCCCTTGCCTTCCTGCTCGTCGAACGGCATCTCGAAGTCCGCGTTTTCTATGATGCCCGTGACGACGCCGCCGTCCACATAGGCCGGCTCAACGCATTTCGCCTCAAGCTGCAGTACGCCAGACCGAACGTCCACAAGCCTCACGCCGCCGTCAACCGCGTTTGCCCTCGCCCAGCCATCGCCGTCCTTGACGACAAGCGTCGCATCGCCTACCGTCGTCCGAGTCAGTCGAAGGCCTCCCTTCGCCGACGACTCGGCAATGGTCGCCGTCTTGGGATTCCACGCCTCGGCAGTGTATCTGCTGCCTCCGGCGAGCGTAAGCGCGGGAAGCCGTCCGCCTTGGCGCGAAATGATTGCGCCTGCCTCAATCGTCATGCTCGACGAATCAGGCTTGCCGGAAGAATCCGCGCCCACTACAAGCGTACCTGCTCCGCGCTTGGTTGCCGTTCCCTCGCCATTGAAGGCGAGCGGCGGCGTTTCGGCGTCTGCGGCAACATCGACGGCGACCGTCGCCGAAGCCGCCACGCCGACCGTGCCGACCGGCTTGGGAATCTGCAGCTCCAAAGGATTCTCGTCCACGTCCGTAAAGCGGTTGCGGGGAAGTCTCCACTTCCTCATGAGGTAGCGCTGCACGTCCAGACGTTGCGCCTCTGTAAGCGCATTCGTAAAGACGAGCGCTTCGGAAATGTAGTCTCCGCCCTGATGGCTATCCATGTTCGTGTCGCTGTACATGGTTTCGAAACGTGTGTGAAAGAAGGTGTCCGCCTTCGTCACGATCGGCGCGAAATGGCATTCGAGCAGCTGGAAGCCACGGATCGGCTTCGTGTTCATCACGTCCAGAGCCTGCCCGTCGAGAAACGCCGTCGTGGAGAAAAGGTCGGCGGCAAGGTCCCCGCGAGTTTCGAAATACTTCGTGATGTCGGCATACGGTCGCGTACTCTTCTCCTTTGCGTCTGGGACAAAGCCACCCGAACGGATCTGCAGGGAATACCCTATGGCGGCCCCAAACGTGTCGTAGACGCCATGCACGAGGAAGATAGCCTGTATCTTGTCGACCACCTTGCTCCACTGGAGGTATCGGCCTGCGAGGTGGCCTCCGAAATATACGGCCTCGCGGCCATGCTTCGTCACCTTCTCCGGCGGCACGCCATCGTTGCCCTCCGTAGGATGGTACCACCTCGGTTCGGCAAAGACATAGGCAGGCGTCGCGCCAAGAGCGCGCGTCGCCTCCGGTTCGCGCACGTCGCACCACCTTGCGACAAAAGCGCCGCCCGTTACGACCGTCGAGTCTGGCGTCACCCAGAATGCGGCGTCACGGCACACATCGGGCGCAGCGGTCTCTTCTTCGGGCCCATCCGCATCCGCCGCCAGTTCGAGCGTCCCACCAAGCGCGGCCATCGAATAGTCCACCTGCGCATCGATCCGCGAAAGGGGCATTTTCAGGGTGCCGTCGCCTGTCTTGTAGAACTTCGCCGCAGAGTCAATGACGAACTGCCCTTCCGGCGTTTCCGTTCCATTCTCGACATGTGCGCCTCCAGTCTCGCGGAAACCGACTTTCCGCATGTCCATCGAATGCGCCATTGCACCTGTGGCCAGCATGGCCATGCCGCACACATACATTGCCGAAGCACTCTTCATCACGTTCAGTCCTTTCCTTTGTTCCCGACTTGATACACCGTTAACTACTTCTCGCATAATACAAAATCCGCCCGTGCCGTACAACCCCTCCTACCGTAGGGGGTAGTGACGCAAGTGCGTTTTTGGTAGAATTGCGGCAATGTTAATTGTTTCGACTTTCTTTGCGTTGGTGACAACCGCACATTCGCTTACCGACGCCCAATTGCACAACCGCAGCGATGTCCCTTTCGATATCACGGCAACCGTTGTCCTGCGCGGCACGCCCGGTACGCGGCATTTCGCCGTGCAGGACGGCACTGGGATTGCCTACCTATCCCTTCGCCCCGGATTCCCGAGCGAGACGCTTGCGCTCGGCATGGACGTGCGCGTCACGGGGACTACGGAAAGCGACGAGCGCGGGCTTGCCTATGCCGTTTGCGACCGCATCGACCGCTTCGGAATGCACGACTTGCCGCAACCTGTAGACGTCACGCCGTCCGAACTGCTGGACGGGCAATACCTCCATAAGCGCGTTCGGGTCACGGCAACGGTAAGCGATATCTTCTTCGACGAGATCACGCCGCGCTGGATATATCTGGATCTCGCAGATGGCTCAAACCACGTCACTGCCGCGCTGATCGTTGGAGGCCCCGCTCCAATTCTTGAAAACCTCATAGGCGTGCGTGTCATCCTTACTGGCATCTTGCTGGAACCATTCCACAACGACAGAACACACCTGGGATCGATCCTTACCGCGCACGGCATCGACTCGCTCGTTCCTCTGCAGGATCCCCTTCCTGATCCGTTTGCGGTTCCCGCCATCCCACCGACAACAGGACTTCGCCCGGACGACTTCAGGACAATTGGCCGGGTGCGGGATTGCGGTGAAGTCATAGCCGTATGGGGGCAGACTCACTTTCTCATTCGCAGCTCCACCGGCGAAATCCGTCGAGTAGACCTTCTCCAGCCCCCCGCGCCGGCATGCGGCGACGGCGTGGACGTCGTAGGAGCAGCGGAGACCGATCTCTACCACGTAAACCTATCCCGTGCGCTTTGGAGGCCAGCAGCCGTCACGAACCACAACGAAGCAGCCACATCGACCATCTCCCTACGGGATATTTTCGCAGACGAACAGGGCGACCCATGTATCCGCACCACGTACCACGGCCAGCCGATCGCACTCGTCGGCATTGTCAGAAGCCTGCCCGCAGAAGGCCTTTCGAACAGTCGCCTCTACCTTGAGAACGATAGTTACATCATGCCGATAGATGTAGGCGCATGCCCCCAATCTATTGGTGGCATCTCAGTGGGAAGCAGGATAAGGGTAGCGGGCATATGCGTCATAGACGTGCCAAACTGGCAGCCCGACCGCATCGTGCCGCGAATCGAGGACGTCCTGCTTGTCGTGCGCACACCACACGACATCACGGTTCTTGACACGCCGTCATGGTGGACGCCACCACGCACATTTGCCGCGCTCGGCGCGTTCACAGTCATCCTATTATGGATCGCTTTCTGGAACCTTCAGCTCCGGCGGCGTTCGGAACGCCGTGGAAGAGAACTCGCCCGCGAATCGGTCGCCCGCATAGAGTCCGACCTCAAGGCGATCGAGAGGACGCGCCTCGCCGTCGAATTGCACGACTCCATCTCGCAGTCGCTCACGGGCATTGCCATGGAGATAGAGGCGGCGCTTCAGTTCAAGGAACGGGCGCACAGCGAACTCCTCCGTCACCTCGGCATCGCTTGGCGGACGCTTCGCGCCTGCCGTTCCGAACTGCGCAACTGCCTGTGGGACCTCCGCAACCACGCGCTTGAGGAAGCTAACATGGATACGGCCATCCGCAGATGCCTCTTGCCGCATCTTGCTTCCGTACGGCTCATCGTCCGCTTTGCCGTGCCTCGCAACCGCTTCACGGACAATACGGCCTACGCAATCCTATGCATCATCCGCGAATTGACCGTCAACGCCATCCGCCACGGGAAAGCCACCGAGATCAAGGTCGCCGGTCTAATAGAGGGAGACCACCTCTCGTTCTCCGTGCGGGACAACGGCTGCGGATTCGACCCGAGTGCGGCCCCCGGCATAGCCCAAGGGCACTTCGGTCTCCAGGGCATACAGGAACGCATTCACCGTCTGCACGGCGACATGGCGATCAACAGCGCCCCAGGCCGCCACACGCGGGTCTCCGTAACGATACGGTTGCCGCACGACGATCACGAACACACGCACGCTCATGAAGAAAATCTCTGTACTTTTGATTGACGATCACGCCGTCATGCGCATGGGGCTCGCCGCCCTTCTCGGCACGCAGCATGGGATCACCGTCGTCGGCGACACTGGCGATGGGCAGACTGGCCTCCAAATGGCCGTCAGGCTCAAGCCCGATGTCGCGATAGTAGACCTGATGATGCCGGAAATGGATGGCGTGGAGTTCACCCGACGTCTGGTCAGGCAGTCCCCTGGCGCAAAGGTACTGATACTGACGAGCTTCGGCACTGCCGACGGCATCGCACATGCGCTCGCCGCCGGAGCCTCCGGCGCCATCATAAAGACGACCGAGCTGCCGGAACTCCTTGCCGCAATTCGCGCCGTCGCCGCTGGCGAAAAAGCCATATCGCCGGAGATCCGTCAGATCTTGAAGAGCGACCAGCCGATCCCAACGCTCTCATCCAGACAGAGCGAAATCCTCGAATCCGTCACGCAAGGGTTCTCAAACGAGGAAATCGCCACCCGGCTGGGCATCAGCGTACCCATGGTAAAGGAACACCTGAACCTCGTCTTTTCCAAGATTGGGGCGGCAAACAGAACCGAAGCCGTCGCAATCGCGTTTCGCAAGCACCTGCTGAAGATTTAGCGGCAAGCCCAGATCGACATCCGGAATTTTTGTAATAACTGTACGTTAACTTATGCTTTCTGCACGCTTTGTGCTATATTCCTTCGCATGAAACGGATAGGCATCTACGTGGAACGGCACAGGGCCTGGGGGCGGCAGGCCTGCGAAGGCATCTGCGCATTCGCGCAGGAACGGCGGGACTGGTCCCTCTCGATGCTTGAGCCGGACGACTTCAAGTCGCCACCCGCATTGGCGAGATTCGACGGCTTCATCGCAAGGGTGCCGAATGCGCAGGTTGCAACCGCCCTGCGGCAGACGCGCAGGCCTGTCGCCGACCTGACCCGCGAAGCCGTCTCGAAAGGGCTTTTCCTCCACACGGCGCGGCAGGACAACGCCGCCATCGGCAAGCTCGCCGCCCGGCATTTCATCGAGCACCGGTTCACGAACTTCGCGTTCTGCGGCTACGCCGAGCGGCGGTTCTCGAACGAAAGGCGGCAGGCCTTCTGCCGCTATCTCGCGCTCAACCGCTTCACCGCGGAGAGCTACGACAGCCCTCCCACTGCGGTGCAGGACTACGACACCGCCACCGCCAGCCACGAGGCGTTCGCCTCCGCTCCGGATGTGAAGCGCCTCATGCGCTGGCTCAGGAGGTTGCCGAAGCCGGTTGCCGTGTTCTGCGCAAACGACTATCGCGGTCGGCAGGTCATCGAGGCCTGCGCAGACGCCGGAATCGGAGTGCCAGGAGAAGTGGCCGTGCTTGGAACAGACAACGACACGCTCGTGTGCAACTTCGTCACGCCGACCCTCTCAAGCATCGACCCCGACGTCATGTCCCTCGGCAGGGCCGCGGCCGAATCGGTCTCACGAGCGCTTGACGGGAATGACGCGCCATCAAAGCCGGTTATGATACCTCCTCGTGAACTTGTCGTCCGCGCCTCAACGGAGACGTTCCCCGTGGATCCGCCGTGGCTGTCGGACGCGCTCGTGTTCATCCGGCGGAACGTGAACCGTCGGCTCTCCGCCGCCGACGTCTATTCCGCGGTCGGCCGTTCCCACACGAGGGTCGACGCCGCATTCCGCAACAAGCTCGGCACTACGGTGCAATCCGAGATCCGCCGCGTCGCGCTCGCCGAGGCGGAAAGGCTGCTCGCCACCACGAAGATGCCCATCGCGGACGTCGCGAGGCTCACTGGGTTCTCGTCCCCTCAATACTTCTGCAACGTGTTCACCGCCACGTTCGGCAAGCCGCCATCGGCTCTTCCCCGAAAAGTGTGACGGAAGGTTGCTTGCCTCAGTCCTGCAAAATCCATTGCAAGCCCTATTTTCGCGAGATCGTCCAGTCTTGTGTGCTTTCCTGCGGCGGGAATCCTGCCTTGAACGATTTGACTGCCTGCTCGATCTTCTCATCAGCTACGAGAAATTGAAACGAGGCAGGTTCCGAACAGGCTTTGCGCAGAGTTCTTTTCATCCAACAGCTCATGCGGCTTGTATGTTTTCGTTGCCTTGATGACAAGTTGCCTGCAGAGTGTCTCTTCTATTTGACAAACCGGGGGGGCATCGTGTCCTTCATGCCGAGCGCAAGATACTTCGACCGCGCATAGTCGAAGTATTCGAGATCGACTACCTGATTCTCGGCAAGGCCGAGCGACGCGAGATAGCGGTGGCGCGCGGCGAGGTCCTCGCCGTCCGTGCAGCCCGGCACGGCGAGGCACCGCACCTCCAGCTTCGCCTTCGCCGCGACGAGGCGCTCCAGGTTGCGCTTGACAATCCTGTTCGAGACCCCCGTGTA
>CAKULV010000011.1 GCA_934667425.1 uncultured Kiritimatiellota bacterium
TTTGACGAACTGGGGCGGCTTGACAGTAGAAAAAAAAAACATATATAATTGCGCGCGATAACACCAATGTATCTTCGATGAGAAAGGATATCCCAATGACATACTGGAAAGAGTTTGCGTCTACCGCGACGGCGTGTCTCGCCTTGTGCGTTTCGGCCGCCCCGCTGGACGAGTTGACTCCTGAACCGCGCATTGCGGCCGCGCCGACGGGCTCCAAGGAGAACCTCGCGTATGTCCGTCCCGCGCCGAGCGTCAGCTGGGCCCGGCGCGAAAGCGCGGCCGTTCTCGGCACCAACAGCTTCACGCTGACGAAGGCGGCGGCGGATAAATCGGCGTTCGTCAACTTCGCGAGCGACCTCTTCCCGGCGTTCACGGCGGCCGAGAAGGTGCGCGTGTCCTTCGCCTATCGCGGCGGCCCGGCGGACGGCAAGGGGCGGCTGGCCGTGGTCGGCAGCATGAGGCCGATGGAGAAGGAGCCGCTCTTCGCGCCGACCTACTTCGAGCGTCCGTTCCCGGCCTCGAAAGACTGGCGCGATTTCGCCTGCGAGATCACGATGCCCGCGCGCGACTTCTGGGGCGTTTCGTTTGGCGTCGCCTTCCAGAAGGGCGCGGGCAAGCTGGAGGTGCGCGACATCCGCCTCGAGGAGTGCGCCCCGGCGCGGACGGGAGGGCGCAGGTTCCTCGTCGGCGGCGAGCCGGCGGCGGAGATCGCGATTCTCGCCTGCGACGACCCGCTGCGGCATCTGAACGAGTTCCGCGCGGCGAGGATGTTCCGCTACACGCTCTACCGCAACGGCGGCGAGTATCTGCCCGTGCGCGTGGTGCGCGACGTCTCCGAAGCGGGGCCGAACGCCGTGCTCATAGGCGCGGCGGCCGTGGCGGCGGGCATCTTCACGCAGGCGGAGGAAGACGCCCGGCAGGGCTTCGGCGAGCGCCAGCGCTTCGACGGCGGATGCGCCCGCCGCGCAAAGGGCGCGCGCCTGGGCGTAGTCGGCGGCTTCCCCACCGGCCCGCAGTACGGCGTGTACCGCCTCTTCCGGGCGATCGGCGTGGAGTATCTCGGCGCGGGCCACTGGCGCCGGCCGGCCGGCGGGGATGATCTCGCCGCGCCGGCAGACGAGGTCTTCACCCCCGCCGTGGCCTTCCGAATCTCGCATTACAGCAATCGCGGCGGACAGATGCCGGAGCTGCGAGGCCGCACCACGTTCGAGCGGCTGATGTGCGACTTCTCGCCCGGCGTGCCGGGCGACGCCAGGGCGGGCGTGGACCACAGCATGCCCCGCGCGCTCGTCTCGCCGAGGGAGTTCCGCCAGAGCCGGCCCGACTTCTTCGCCGTGGACGAAAAGGGCGAGACGCTGCCGGCCAGCACCCCCGTCGCGTACACCCAGTACTGCTTCTCCAATCCGGATCTCGTGAAGCTCGTGGGCGAGCGGATGGTCGAGCTGATGCGCGCCAACCCGGCCGCGCTGCTCTTCCCCATCTCGCCCGGCGACGGCGGGGGACGCTACTGCAAGTGCGCCCGCTGCCGGGCGCGCGGCGGCGCGGCGGCCGCCTGGCTCCACTTCTGCAACCGCGTGGCGGAGACCACCTCTCGCGAGTTCCCCGGCAAGTTCCTGCACATGGTCTCCTACGTGGACACGCCCGAGGCTCCGGCTTCGGACGTCAGGGCGCACCCCAACGTCACCGGCCACTACTGCCTGTATCCGCAGCGCTACTGGCCGAGCTGCCTCGTATGGGAGCATCCGGCCAACGACCGGGGGCGGGCGGCGCTGGCCGGATGGCGCAGGATTTTCCCGCGCATGGCGCTCGTGTACTATCCCATGCAGTGCGGCGAGTGGATGAAAGTCTGGCCGAGCTTCGACATGGACGTGGCGGTGGTGCGGGACTTCGCGCGGGCCGGGGCGCAGTACACGCGCTACTTCGGGCTGGCGCCCGTCCACGGCGGCGACCTGCCGCAGATGGGGGCTTTCGCCGACCTGCGCCTGCACGTGGTGGGCCGCCTGGAGGAGGACCCCGAGGCCGAGGTCGAGCCGCTGGTCGCCGGGTTCATGCGCGACTTCTACGGCCCGGCCGAGAAGCCGATGCGCGCGTACTTCGACCTTCTCCGCAACGAGCCGCGCCGCCGGCAGTGGGTGGAGAACTGCGACCTGCTGCGCCGGCGCGGGTTCGTGACGGCGGAGCTCGCCGCGCGGGCCCTGGCGCTGCTGGACGAGGCGGAGGCGCTCGCGGCCGAGGCGGAGGTGCGCCGCCGCTTCCTGCGCGAGAAGCAGGTGTTCCTCTGGTCGTACCTCTCCGACGTCTCCATTGGACGGGGCAACGTCTCGGAGGCGGAGACGCCCGCCTGGGCCGCGCGCGTGGGGGAGTTCTGCCGCATCGCCGAGGAGACGGGCGTGACGTACATGGGCAACGAGGGCGCCATCCACTGGCTGCACGAGTGGACGGGCCTGGCGTTCCCCGAAAATGCGGATTCCAGCCGCTGGACGCGGCTGCCGGAGGTCCAGACCCTGGCGAAGGATCCCGTAAGGGCGCTGAAGGAGCTCCCGGCCGGCGGGCAGACGTCCACGAACGGCGGCTACCGCGTCACGGCGGCGGGCATGACGGGCGGCCAGTGGTTCCAGAACCGGCGGGACCTGCCCGGCTGGCCGGGGGCGCGCACCGTGCGCCGTCCGGCGACGGGGCACGACACGCTGAGCGCGGTCTTCGAGCTGAAGCCGTCCGAGACGGGCGCGGCGCGCCTCGTGGTCTGCGCCCACGGCAACTACCGTCGCGCCGGCGACGACGTCGAACCGATCCGCGTGGAGCTTGCCGTCAACGACCGCACTATCTACGTGGGAGCCACGCCGTTCTCCACCGAGGGGATGCGCGAGCGGGCGTTCGCGATCCCCGCCGGCGTCCTCCGGCCGGGACGCAACCTCGTGCGCCTGCGGAACACCACGCCGAACGAGACGGGCATCGACGTCGCGCAGACGGCGCGCAAGAACCACTACCGCGGCTGGGTGGACGTGGAGTCGATGAACCTGGAGCCGGGCCGATAATGAAAGCGAATAGACAATGAAAGGAATAGACAATGAAAGCGAATAGACGTGATTTTCTGGTGGACGCGGGGCTGGCGGCCACGGCCGCGGCCATGGGCGGATGCGCCGCCGTCCTGAAGACGGCGCCGGGCGGAGCGATGACGGGATACGCGGCGCCGCGGCTCGGCAAGGTGCGCGTGGGCGTGGTGGGCATAGGCTCGCGCGGCAGCTATGCCGTGCATCGCCTCTGCACGGTGCCGGGCGTGGAGGTGGCGGCGCTGTGCGACCTCAAGGCCGAGAGGGCGCAGGAGGCCCGGCAGTGGATGAAGGAGCGGAACTTTGGCGAGGCGAAGACGTTCACGGGGCCCGAAGGCTACAAGCGCCTATGCGAGAGCGGCCTCTGCGACGTGGTGCACAACAACACCGACTGGTCGGGGCACGTGCCGGTGTGCCTGTACGCGATGTCGCGCGGCCTGCACGTCTGCGTGGAGGTGCCGGGCTGCCGCACGGTAGAGGAGGGCTGGCGGCTGGTGGAGGCGAGCGAGAAGCACCGCCGCCACTGCATCATGCTCGAGAACTGCTGCTACGGCTGGAACGAGATGCTGTTGCTGAACCTCGCCCGGACCGGCGTGCTGGGCACGATCATGCACGGCGAGGGCGGCTACATCCACGACGGGCGCTGGATCGTACGCGGGGGGAACGGCGGCTCGATCCCGTGGCGGCTCAAGGCCAAGCAGCACTCCACGGGCTCCGCCTACCCCACGCACGGCCTCGGGCCGGTGGCGCTCGCGATGAACGTCAACCGCGGCGACCGCTTCGACTATCTCGTCTCGCTCGGGTCCGCCGGCTTCGGCTACCAGGACTACGCCCGGCGAAAATACGGCGCCGACTCCTTCCTCGCGCGCACGCCGATCGAGTACAACGACGTGAACACCACGCTGATCCGCACCGTCAAGGGCAAGTCGATCATGCTGCAGCAGTACGGGTCGGGGCCGCATCCGTACAGCCGCATGAACAAGCTCGTGGGCACGGAAGGCGTCGCGGGGACCTATCCGCTGCGTGTGGCGCTCGAGAAGACGCTCGGCGCCGAGGTGAAGGAGTGGATGGACGCGAAGGAGCTCAAGGAGTTCGGCAAAAAGCACGAGCATCCGCTCTGGCGGAAGGCGGGCGACATCGCGCGCGTCTCCGGCGGCCATGGCGGCATGGACTTTCTGATGGACCTGCGCTGGGTGTACTGCCTGCAGCAGGGGCTTCCCGTGGACATGGACGTGTACGACCTCGCGAGCTGGAGCTCCCTCGTGGAGCTTACGCAGACCTCGGTGCGCAGCCGCGGCCGCACGATGGACGTGCCCGACTTCACGCGCGGCGGCTGGAGCAGCGCCCCGGCCGCAGGCGACATGGACATCGACTTCGACAAGGTGCACCTGGACGTGGACAAGGTGCGGCTGACCGGCAGACAGCAGAACGTATGAGGAGGACTCCCCATGAAGAACACCCCCGTGAAGAACATCCCCGTGAAGAAGGCCGCGGCGTTTGCGCTGCCCCTGCTGACGCTCGCGGGCCTCGCGGCGGAGGTGCCGGTCGTCGGCGGCCGGATCGTGGTCGAGGAAGCGGGCGCGTACACTCTTTCGACTAACGCCGCCGTGACGGAGGTGGTGTTCAAGACGCCCGGCGCCTCCATCGTCGGCGATGCCACGCTGACGATGGAGGCGCCCGCGAAGATCACGGGCGGCGGCGCCATCGCCACCCCGCTCGCGGGCACCGACGGCCTGGCTGTCGACTGCCTCGTGGCGGCGCCGGCTGGCCTGTTCCCGCAGAAATTCGAGCCCGTCGAGCTCTGGAGCCAACCCCTGGCCGCAGACTTCTCCCGCATCGAGGCCTACGTCGGCGGCGTCTTCATCGGCGCCCCCACGCTTTCCCAGGCGATCAAGGCCACGCCCGTGGCCTACGCCCAGACCGGCGCGGCGGAGGCCACCGTCCAGTACCAGGCAAAGCTCGCGTCCGCGAAGAGGGCGGTGGGCTTCAAGGTGCGCTTTTCCCAGGCAGGGCAGGCGACCAGATGCGAAGTGCTGTGGTGCAGGCGCGTGGAGGCCGAAAACTCGGAGTACTACTTCACCGACTGGGACGCGATTCCCGAGGACAAGCTCGGCGGCGAGTACCTTCCCTCGCCCAGCTACGACCTGAAGTCGATCTGCCTCTGCCGATTGAGCATGCGCCAGGATGTCGCGCTGCCCGGAGCGCTGCCTTCCGGGCCGATCGCGTTCAGCGGCGGCGCCGCAGAGATCGCGGTTGCCTCGGACATGACGTTCGCGAACCGCCTCGCCGGCGACTTCGGGGTCTTCCGCTTCGCGGGAGCCGCCCCCGGGCCGGACGGAGCGAAACACCTGGTCTCGTTCCCCGCCCTGGCCGAGCGCAACGCTTTCAAGGGCGAGCTGGTGTTCGACGCCGTCGACGCCACGATCGCCGACCAGCGCCTCCTGGCGGCGGGCGCTACGCTGCGCCTCGCCAACGGCGCCGCCGTCGAATTCTCCGGCGAATACAAGGACGGAGCCGACGGCAAACTGTTCCTGTCGAGCGCGGAGGGCCACAGCCAATGCCACGTCGGCGGGGCCTGCCGCCTCACGTTCGCCGCCAAAGCCCACTGGCTGGTCTCCAACCAGAACCAGCGCTTCACCGTGGACGGCGGCGTTCTGGCGCTCTATTCAGACCAGTACATCTGCAATCTCGCGCTTCTGAACGGCGCGAACGTCTGCGGAAAGCGGCTCTGCGTCGGGTACTACAAGTCAAGCGTCACGCGCACCCTGGGGGAGGCTCCGTGCTCGTTCGACGCCCCGATCCTCGGCAACAACGGCGCCGGCCAGCTGCAACACGTCTTCGACACCGCGGCCGACCTCGTTCTGAACGGCGGCGTCGGCGAATATGCCCAGCCGGGCCTGGCGTGGGTCAAGCGCGGCGCGGCGAGGCTGGTCATTGGCGGCGACCGGGCGGAGAAGAAGGCCACCGGGCCGCTGATCGTCGAGGAGGGTTCGGTGGCGCTGGAGTGCGCAAACGCGCTTTCGCGCACGAACTCCGTCACGCTCGCCGGCGGCGCGCTGGAGACGGGACCCTTCGCCAACCGCCTGGGGACGCTCGCCTTGACGGCGAGCTCTACCATCGTGGTGGGCCAGGGCGTGGTGGAGTTCAGCGATTCGTCGTCCATCGCCTGGGAGCCGGGGGCGCGGTTGAACCTCACGGGCGCGGCGGACACGCTGGAGCCGGGCCACGTCCGCTTCCTGGGCGAAGGCCTCGCGCCGGAGCAGCTCGCGGTGATGCGCTACAACGGCCGCTGGCCGGTGAGGATCGACGCCTCCGGCCACCTTATCGCCCGGCCGAGGGGATTTGTCATCTCATTATTCTGACCGGGCGCGTCCGCGCCGCCGCCCGTTGCGGAAAATGGAGGGAAGCCCTTGGACGATTAACGTCGTGAAAACCAGTTCTCGATGGCAAGTCCCTCAATCCGATTGTAATGTCTGACGTTGCCAGTGACCAGCGCGAACCCCTCTTCAAGCGCAACCGATGCAATGATTATGTTTGCATCCGCCAGACGTGTGCCTTTCTGTTCAAGGATAGCCTTGATCTCGCCGAATCTGCGCATGGAGCGTTTCGACGGCTTGATTTCCGGGAGGATTTCGACAAACCTGTCAACGCGCTTCAACTCCTCTTCGCGGACTGTTGACTTGAACGCTCCATAATAGAGTTCGCCGATGACCATTGATGGCAAAGCGCACCGTTCCCCGCAGGCACGCCACGACGAGACAACGGCATCATCGCCTTTTAGCAGCCCTATACACGTGTCGGTGTCGAGCAACTTCATAACGCCACCTCGCGTCCGAGCGTCCGATTGCAATAAATGTCATCATTGATTTCATTGGCAGTCCTCTTGTCCCCCCATGTTCCAATAAGCGTGTCCATCTCGCTTTTTTGACGAGCAACGACAGGGTCTGCCATTCCTTCAATGGATGGGGGCGTTTCCAGGCCATGATCGGCTACCCACTCAAAGATGAAGAGGATTTCACCATTGAGGCTGCGATGATTAGACTTCGCTCGCGTTTTCAGGGACGTCAATGTTCGCGAAGACAAATTCCTCACTGTTAAGCATGACATATTGACAACTCCGTTTTGAAACTGTTTTGCAACTGATTCGGTAGTATGGCATATATCGGGCGTGAAATCAAGGGGGCGAGAACCCAAGTTTACTTTTGCAATCCGCACTCTGCGCATGTGGCAATGCCTGCGGCCATTTATGGTATAATTGCAGACAATGAAATCAGTCACAATAGAATACCGTGTGCCGTACGCCGATACTGACCAGATGGGAGTTGTATACTACGGCAACTATCTCACGATATTCGAGAGGGCCCGAAATGAGCTTATGAGAGCCTTCGGCTACACGTACCGGGAGTTTGAACGCGATGGCTGCGCTCTTCCGGTCACGCATGCCGAGGTGCGCTACAGGCATCCCGCGAGGTATGACGACCTCCTTGAGGTCAAGGCCTACGTGGCCGAACTGAAGGGAGTGCGCGTGGAGATCGCCTGCGAGGTGAGGCGCAAGGGAGATCCGGAGCTGCTCGTATCCGGCTCCACGAGGCACGCTTTCGTGTCCACGGCGACGTTCCGCCCGATTCCGCCGCCGCAGCGCTTCCTCGATTCCATAGGCATGGGGCAGGATCCGGAAGATAAATGATAATAACCGTTACAGATCCATGCAGGCCATTGCCGCTCGATATATGTCCCGAACGCCCGCTTGAGGTCGAGGTGGGGTGCGGCAAGGGGCGGTTCCTTACGGGGCGCGCCGCCGCCAATCCCGCTATCGACTTCCTCGGCATCGAGCGGATGCTCGGCCGGGTGCATTCCTTCGACGACAAGTGCCATAGGCTGAAGATAGCCAATGCGCATGTACTCAGGCTGGAGGCGCTTTACACGTTCTGGTACCTTCTGCCGGCGCATGGCGTGAAGACCGTGTACGTGTTCTTCCCCGATCCATGGCCGAAGAAGCGTCACCACAGCCACAGGCTTTTCGGTCCGCTGTTCCTCAAGGCGCTGTGGAAGCGTCTTGAGACTGGGGGACGGCTTGAGTTCGCGACCGACCACGAGGAATACTTCCGCTATGTGACGGAAGAATGCTTCCCTCCATACGAGGGAAGGGCCATCGGCGGCGGCGATGCTGCGCCGCTGTTCAGGCGCATCAAGGCGATGGAGCGTGGGCCTGAGGCCTGGACTGAGTTCGAGACGCGCTTCCGCAGCCAGGGTCTTCCGATATATTCCGCCGCGTGGGAGGCGGTCGCACATGAAGACTACGAGCTTGAGCCGATGAAGGTCGCGCCGGAGGATGAGCCGAGGGCGGGGATACCTCGCCGTATCGGCAGGGAATTCGTTCAGGAGTGCGAAGGATGAAATACAGGCTGCGTTCCGTGTTCCGCTCCATCCAAGGGGAAGGACGGAATACCGGCAGGCCGGCGACTTTCATCCGGTTTGCCGGCTGCAACCTTAACTGCCCGTGGTGCGACACGCAGAAGACCGCCACGAAGACGCTTTCGCTCTCCGAGCTGATGTCGGAGGTCCGGCGTTTCGGCAACAGGATGGTGATCGTGACCGGCGGCGAACCGACGATCGTGCCCGGACTCGCCGATGTGCTTGAGGCACTGAAGAAAGATGGCCGTTGGCTTGCCCTGGAGACTAACGGGCTGCGGGACATCCCGGAGCTTGCGCTGTTCGACTACATTGCCGTGTCTCCGAAGTTCTTCTACTCATCCCGCTACGTTGACCAGGCGATGGTCCGAAAGGCGGATGAGGTGCGCATCGTCGCGGAGAACGAGGACATGGTCGCGTTCTGCCGGAAGATGCGCGGCAGGATACAGGCGAAGGACTATTTCGTGTCGCCACTTGAGGAGGGCGGACGCATCCACTACAGGCGGGCCTTCAACCTGATGCAGAGGCTTAATTCCCCGAAACTGCGCGATGAAGAGGCCCCGTGGCCGCCATGGGCGCTTTCAATCCAGACGCATAAGGTCCTTGGGGTCAAATGACCATGAAGTGGTTCCTGTACAACGTGCTGTTCACGGTCGCGTATTGCGCGATGATGCCGTCGTTCCTTCTCAGGATGAAGCGCAGGGGCGGGTATCGCGCGCGTATCGGAGACCGTTTCGCGAGGTATCCGGCGGACGTCCTGGACAAGTTCGGGGAATGCCGGTCCTCAAGGCTGTGCGTATGGATACACGCGGTGAGCGTTGGGGAGGTGCATGTCGCCGGGCAGCTCATGAGGGCCTTGCGTGAGATAGAGCCTGATGTCAGGTTCGTGTTCTCCACCACCTCGTCCACCGGCTGGCGCACGGCCGAGCAGGTGGTGACGGCGGACGATGCGCTGATATACAACCCGCTTGATTTCCCGTGGCTGGTGCGCAGAGCCCTCGATCAGGTGCGGCCCCAGGCCATCATCCTGACGGAGACCGAGATATGGCCGAACTTCATTCGCGAGGCGGCAGGGCGCAGGCTGCCGATATTCCTCGCAAATGCCCGCATATCCGACCGCAGCGCGCCACGGTACAAGGCGTTGCGCTGGTTCTTCGGCGAAGTGTTCCGCTGCTTTACGAAGATATACGCGCAAAGCGATGCGGATGCGGAGCGCCTTGTCGCGGCAGGGGCGGATCCGTCGTCCATCGATGTCACCGGGAGCTTCAAGTTCGATGTGGCCAGGCGCAACCCCGCGAAAGAGGCTGAAATGCGCGCGTGGATCGGTGGCGGCAGGGTGCTTCTTGGCGGAAGCACATGGCCCGGCGAGGATTTGGCCCTGCTTCGGCTGTATCGGAGCCTGCCGCAGGACGTCAGGCTTGTGATCGCGCCCCGGCACTTCGAGAAGGCCGATGCCGTGGAGGCGAACATCCTGAACGAGGGCTTCCGGTGCATTCGGCGCTCGCGTGGGGACACGGACACACTGCGCGGCGATGCCGCTCCGTCGGATCCTTCGTCTGGCAGGGCCGTGTATCTTGCGGACACCACCGGTGAATTGATGGGGCTGTTCGGGGTCGCGTCGGCGGCGTTCGTCGGAAAGAGCCTTTGCGCACACGGCTCCCAGAACATGATAGAGCCGTGCCTCTGCGGAGTTCCGACCGTTGTCGGTCCGTTTACGGAGAATTTCCGTCCGGTCATGAGCGACCTCCTTGCGGCCGGGGCTATAGTGCAGGTCGGGGACGAGGCTGGAGTGCGGGCGGCTCTGCTCTCGTTCTTCAGCGATTCGGACAAGGAGCGGACGAGGGCGCTTGGCGAACGTGCCGAGGCGGCTGTCTGCCGCAGAAGAGGGGCTACGGGGAAATGCGCAAAAGACATTATGTCATTCTTGGGCTGATTCTTGCATACGCTGTCGCGGGCGTCGTCGCGACGCCAAGGATTCGCCACTCGTGGTGGTATCTTCAGGAGAACGCCAACAGGAGGTTCGCGTCGTTCTGCGGGCTGTCGGCGGCGAGCGTCGCATTCCCGTGGTGCATACGGTATGGCGTTGACGCCTGCCGCAACATGCGCTCGCGGGGAAGGCCGTCCAAGGTTGACCACAGGATATTCGCGCTCGCGCTCGGCATCGACCCTTCGGAGACGATGATGATCGATGCGCGGGTGATGAACGTCGCACGGTTCAAGGCCCATCTCGAAAGGTTCAAGTCACGCCACGGGGGGTATCTGCTCTGGTGCTTTGGACGCTTCGCGTATTGCCTCACGCCACCGACGAAGGTCGAGTACGGCAAGGTCATGGAGCGATTCGCGGACGAGAAGGCCTTTGAGAGGTTTGCAGCCTCGCGCATATATTCGCCCGCCGCGCTGTTCGCGTGCTATGTGGGTGACGATGCCGCCATTGCCCCCGCATTCTCGGAGTATCCGGTCTATGGCGCGATGCGCGGCGGCATTACGTCGCTCCGCATGTTTTTCCGTCCAACCCCGACCGGTGCGCTGTCGCCGGTAAACGTCACGCGGTTCACGCCATTTGACGTGACGTTCCCGGCATGGGTCTCCTGCGGGGATGCGGATGCCGCTGTGTTCATGGATTTCGAGGAGCGGTATGGCGTGGTGCAGGAGGCGAGGCGCGAGGCGCTCATAGGCTTCGACTATGCCGATGGCGGAGTGGCCACAAACGCGATCTCATGCTGGGCGAAGGCCGCGAGGGCAAATCCGTCCGACCCGCTTCTCGTCGAGCTTGTCGATGCGCTGGACTTCGAGGCCAGGTCGTATCTTGCGATCGGTAACGTGAATGGGGCATTGAGATGCTACGAGCACCGCATCGAGATATTCCCGCGTGATGTGGCGGCGATCCACAATTTCGGCGTATGCCTGAAGAAGGCCGGACATCCCGAACTCGCCGCAGGCGTGTTCGCCCGCGCGGTGGAGCTGGATCCGCTCCAGGACGAACACAGGCTTGAGCTGATCGACTGCGCCGAGGCCGGCGGACATCCAGACATCGCAGTGCGCCAGATCGACGTGATGCTGAAGCGCAATCCGGACGACCTTGAGCTGAAGAAGCGGCGGGCAAGGATACTGGTGCAGTCGTATTTCGATGGAAAGCGCAAGACTGGAGGGGAGAAGGACGACAACACCCCGTCGCGCTACCTTGAAGGGAGAAAGAAATGAAGAAGAGTCAGATGAAGTCCGTCATGGCCTGTGCGGCCTTGGCCGCAGGCCTATCCGGATGCTTTACGCTGAAGGAGACCCCATACCCGCAGACGGCGGCGATCTCTGTCCCTGAGGGAAAGAACCTTTCCGTACAGCTTAGGGGCTTCAAGGCTTTGATGACGGAGTATGCGTCTCTGTACGGCTACGACACCGTATGGGTGGCGGGGCGTCCGTATGGACGCCATGGGTGGCGGCCCGGATACTACCAGACGGTGATGTCGACCACCTACGTGCCGCAGGTCATGGAGACGGATGTGTTCGCCATGCGCGCGAAGACCCTCGCGGAATCCTCCGGGTTCATAACCATGGCGGAACGTCCCGACTATATCGTCGAGACGACTTTCAGCGGCCCGTTCGTCGGCAGCGACGAATCCAGCGTCAGGGCGCTGTGGCTTGTGCTGTCGCTCTTCTCTGCGGACTACATGACCCAGACGTGGTCGGCCAAGCTGAAGATATACGACAATTCCACGGGAAAACTTGTGTTCCACAGGGACTACTCCCAGAGGTACGAGGTCGCCGTGTGGGGCCCGATTCCGTTCTTCAGTCCGGCGGGCTCTTCGAAGAATACGTTCAACGCCATCCAAAGCTGGTGCCTTACGGCCCTTACCGACAAGGTCATGTCCGAAGCGGCGGCGTTCCTGGTGCCAAGGGCCAAATAGGCTGAATCGTCCCGTTGTGGTATAATCAAGGGCGATTGCGCAAAGAGGCGAGTGTTCTGCATGAGTGAGGTTATCGATTTCCATACGCACAACTTCCCGGATGTCCTGGCTCCAAGGGCGATAGAGTCCATGGCGAGGAAACTTAGGGGAAGCCTTGTGCCTTTCGGCGACGGGACTGTCGCGACGCAGCTTCGGGACATGGCTGCGGCTGGCGTGGACAAGGCAGTGGTCTGCCCGGTGGCTACGAAGCCGGCCCAGTTCCAGGCGATCCTCGACAGGGCGAAGGCCGTGCGGGACGGCGAATTCGGCGAAGAGGCGGCAAATCGCCTTGTGCAGCTCTGCTCCGTGCATCCGGCGGATCCGGACTTCGAAGGGCGCATAGGGCAAGTCGCCGCCGCCGGCTTCAAGGGCGTGAAGGTGCATCCGTACTATCAGGGGTTCAGCCTTGGCGACCCGAAGGTCGTCCCGTACTTCAGGGCGGTACGCGACGCCGGGCTTTTCGTGATAGCGCACTGCGGAATCGACCTTGGATTCGTGGAAGCCCCCATGGTGTGCGGTCTCGCGCAGATCGCCACCCTGCTGAAGGCCGTGCCGGGCCTTAAGTTCGTGGCGGCGCACCTTGGCGGATGCGGCGGAAATCCGCCCCACGCCACCGATGCCCTGCTCGAGTTCGAGAACTGCTTCCTCGACACTGCGGTTGTGAACGTATGCGACGAGGATGCGGAGTGCCGTCGCGTGATGTCGGAGTGGCCCGCCGAACGCCTGCTGTTCGCGACGGACTACTTCTGGCGGGACGAGAGGTTCGTTGCCGGCTGGGTCAGGCAATGCCGTCCAGATCCGGCGGAGCAGGAACTGGTTTTTTCGGAGAATGCGCATCGCCTGCTTGGCCTGTGATTGGCCGGTGGCGATGGGTGAATGGAGGAGTGACGCATGGATATACTTGATCCGGTCAAAATGAAGGATTGGCAGCTTGCCGAGATTGCGGAGAAGTCGCTTCGCACGGCGAAATCGCTGGCGGAAGGGCTTGGCCTCGCCGATGACGAGTGGGAACCCTACGGACGTTTCCTGGCGAAGATCGACGCCTCCAAGGTACTCCGCCGACTCGGCGGCAGGAAGCGCGCCAAATACATAGATGTCACGGCGATAACCCCGACAGCGCTCGGGGAGGGCAAGACGACCACAACGCTCGGGCTGGTCGAAGGGCTCGGAAAACTGGGGCGCAGGGTCATTGGCTGCGTAAGGCAGCCGTCAGGCGGGCCTACGTTCAACATAAAGGGGTCTGCGGCCGGAGGCGGCCTCGCGCAGGTGATCCCGCTGGCAAAGCTCTCGCTTGGCCTCACCGGCGACATCGATGCGATAACGAACGCGAACAACCTTGCGATGGTGGCTCTCAATTCGAGGATGCAGCACGAACGCAACCATGACGACGCTTGGCTCGCGGAGCGTGGGCTGAGGCGGCTGGACATCGATCCGGACCGCGTACAGCTCCGGTGGGCTATGGACTTCTGCGCACAGGGGCTGCGCAACATAGAGATCGGCCTTGGCGGGAAGCTCGACGGGTTCAACATGAAGTCGGGCTTCTACATAACGGTCGCATCCGAGGTGATGGCAATCCTCGCGATGGCATCCGACCTCGCCGACCTGCGCCGACGGCTCGCGAAGGTGGTGGTGGCGTACTCCAGGTCCGGCGCACCGGTGACCACGGCAGACCTGGAGGTGGATGGGGCGATGTGCGCGTTGCTCGTTGAGGCGATAAAGCCAACTCTGATGCAGTCGATGGAAGGCCAGCCGATGCTCGTGCATGCGGGGCCGTTCGCGAACATAGCGATCGGACAGAACTCCGTGGTGGCGGATAGGCTCGCGTGCGCACTCGGCGACTATGTGGTCACGGAGAGTGGGTTCGCCTCCGACATGGGGTACGAGAAGTTCTGGAACATAAAGTGCCGCTGCTCCGGGCTGAAGCCGGATGCCGTCGTGCTTGTGGCCACGGTTCGTGCGCTGAAGGCCCATGGCGGCGCCCCCGCCGTAAAAGCCGGGCTTCCCGTTGATCCCGTATACTCCACTGAGAACCTTGAGCTCCTTGAGAAGGGATGCGACAACCTCCTTGCCCACATCGACATAATCCGCCGGTCCGGGATACGTCCCGTGGTGTGCCTCAATGCGTTCTACACGGATACGGAGCGGGAACGCGATCTGGTTCGGCGCGTGGTCGAGAAGACAGGTGCGCGTTTCGCCGTCTCAGACCACTGGCTCAAGGGCGGGGCCGGCGCGCTGGATCTTGCGCAGGCCGTCATCGACGCGTGCGACGAGCCGAACGACTTCGCCTACCTGTGCGACTTGTCCGAACCGTTGAGGGATCGCATAGAGAAGCAGGTGCGCGAGGTGTACGGCGGCGATGGCGTGGACTTCGCGCCGCAGGCCATCGAGAAGCTGGAAAAGCTGCAGGCGGATCCCGAAACGGCATGCCTGCCGGTGTGCGTCGCGAAGACGCAGTATTCGCTGTCCCACGACCCGAATCTGCATGGCCGTCCGAAGGGATGGCGCATGCCGGTTCGCGACGTCCTGATATACAAGGGCGCCGGACTCGTCGTCCCTGTCGCTGGGGAGATAAAGCTGATGCCGGGAACATCCGCATCCCCTGCGTATCGGCGCATAGACGTCGATGTCGAAACGGGGCACGTGCATGGCCTGTTCTGATTCAAAGTGACAGAGGGCTTGTCGTCAGATGAACAGCGTTTTTCTGAAAAAAGGTCGCGAACGGTCCGTCGAGCGCAGGCATCCGTGGGTGTTCTCCGGGGCCATTGAACGCACGGATGGGGAGATGTCCATCGGCGAGACGGTGGCAGTCCTCGATTCCGCAGGGCGGATGCTCGGATACGGCAGCTGGTCTCCCGCCAGCCAGATAAGGGTGAGGATGCTCACGTTCGGCGCCGGCGCACCGCCGGACGACGCTTTCATGAAGGATGCGGTAGACGCGGCGATAATGCGCAGGTCCGCGTACGGCGGCACATCGTCCCCATTGGACGAGAGGCATCGCGGCGTTCGCCTTGTGCATGGCGAATCGGATGGGTTGCCGGGCGTGGTGGTCGATTCGTATGACGGCTGGTGCGTTGTGCAGTTCGCAAGCGCCGGGGCGGAGCATTTCAGGGGGGCCATCGTGGATGCCCTCATGGCGCACGGGGCCAAGGGCGTGTTCAACCGCAGCGACGTGGATTCCAGGAAGAGAGAGGGCCTTCCGATGGAGGGGACTGTCGGGACGCTTGCCGGCGAAGCCCCTCCAGACCTCATTGAGATACACGAGGGAGCAATCCGGTATCTCGTGGATGTGCGGAAGGGACACAAGACCGGCTTCTACCTAGATCAGCGCGAGGCCCGCGCCCAGATCGGCGAACTAGCCAAGGGACGCGAGGTGCTGAACTGCTTCTCATACACAGGCGGGTTCGGTCTTGCGTGTGCGGCCGGCGGCGCCGCAGGCGTGGTCAACCTCGACCTTTCCCGGCAGGCTCTGGACGTCGCGAAGAGGAATTTCGATCTTCTTTTCTCGAGCGGGAATGTTCCGCAGTGCCCCGTTGAGTTCATGTGCGCGGACGTGTTCAGGCAGCTGCGCAAGTATCGCGACGAGCGCAGGCAGTTCGACATGATCGTGCTAGATCCGCCAAAGTTCGCCGACACGAAGGCGCAACTCATGCGCGCCGCGCGCGGATACAAGGACATAAACCTGCTGGCGATGAAGCTTCTGCGTCCTGGCGGGACGCTTGCCACATTCTCGTGTTCCGGGGCGATGACCACGGAACTCTTCGAGACCATCTGCAGGGAGGCGGCGACCGACGCCAACCGGGGATTCCAGGTGATAGCCCATACGAGACAGGCGTCGGATCATCCGGTTGCGCTCTCGTTCCCCGAAGGCTCGTATCTCAAGGGGCTGGTTCTGCGCGCCATGTGACGGGTGCGCATGGAGTTGCCGGATTTCGGATACACAATGCAAGAAGGAGTAGGCGATGAAGAGACTTGACGTGGCGATCGTAGGATTCGGGTTCATGGGACGCACCCACTATGGCGTGTGGCGCAAGCTCAAGAATGCGCGTGTCGCGTGCGTATGCGATTCCAACCTCGCGCAGATAACGGCCAAGACCAAGGGCAACCTTGATGTCGCCGACAATTCGGAATTGCCGAAGACGGTAAAAGTCTACGGCAATTTCGACGATATGCTTGCGGCGGAGAGCCTTGATGTCGTTGACATAACGCTGCCTACCCCTCTCCACGCCCCGATGGCCATCAAGGCTCTCGGCCGCGGCCTGAACGTGCTTTGCGAGAAGCCGATGGCCGTGGACGCCAAGACCTGCGACCGCATGGTCGCGGCAGAGGAAAAGTCCAAGGGCAAGCTGATGGTGGCGCAGTGCGTGCGCTATTGGCCAGAGTACCGGGTACTCAAGGAGTATGTGGATTCAGGCAGGTTCGGGCGCGTTATCGCGGCGGACTTCACCCGCTTTTCGCCCGCGCCCGCATGGAACCGCGGCGGGAAATGCTGGTTCCTCGACGAAAGCAAGTCCGGCGGGGTCGCCCTCGACATGCACCTCCACGATACGGACGAGATACACCACCTGTTCGGCATGCCCGCCTGCGTAACGTCGAAGGTGCATCTACACAAGGATGGCTGGACGGATTTCATCGCAACCACGTACGGGTATGACGACAAGGTGGTCACGTCGTCGTCCAGCTGGGCCATGTCGCCGAGTTTCGTCTGGGAGTCCGGGTTCAGGGTTGTGTTCGAGAAGGCGGTCGTGGTGGCCAACACCCACTCCGCCACCCCGTTTGTCGTCTATCCGGAGAAAGGCAAGCCGTATTCGCCCAAGGTGCCGAAGGCATCCGGGTACGAGACTGAGATAAGGACGTTCGCCGCATGGGTTTGCGGGGACAAAAGTGCGGAGCCGGTAAGTGCGAAGAGTGCGCGGGATTCCGTCTCGATCGTCGATGCCGAGCGCAAAAGCGCACGGGTCGGCAGGACAGTGCGCATTGATTCATGATATAATACGCCGCCATGCGAATATTGTTTCGATATGTTTTCCGCGAGTTCTGCGTACCGTTGGCCTATTGTCTCACGGGATTCCTGTCGATATACGTGCTGTTCGAGCTCTTCGGCGTCTTCAACCGCATCATGGAGGCAAAACCCGGATGGCCTGTCGTGGTGACCTACTTCGCCGGGTACCTTTCGCCATACTTCGAGTGGCTTGCGCCCGCCTGCCTGATGCTTGCGGCGCTTTACACCATGTGGAGCTTCTGCCGCCATTCCGAGCTGATAGCGATGCGCGCGAGCGGCGTTGGCTTTTTCGCGATCGCCAGGCCGATGCTCGTGGTCGCGGCCCTCATGGCGGTCTTCGTCGCATGGGTGAACGAATCGTTCGTCCCGCGCTATGCCCAATGGGCGAAGCAGTTCAGGGCCGCGCGCTTCGATGCGGCCCAGATGCAGGCATCGGACAACATCGTGTACCATAACGTGAACGCCTCAAGGACCTGGAACGTGGGGGCGGTCATGAACCCGGAGGCCACGGCGCTGGAGGATGTGTCGATCAGCGAGGATTGGCCGGATGGCGGGCGCAGGCGCACGATAAAGGCGGCGCGGGCGGAATACCTCGATGGGGAATGGTGGCTCTACCGCCCTGTGTCCTTCTACTTCAGCAAGACGGGCGAGGATGTCCCGTCTCCGACTCCGGCCCTCGAAGAGATCGATTTCCGCGCCTTTCCCGGCTTTGACGAGAAGCCGTGCGACTTCATCATACAGAACAAGGATCCGGCGTACTACTCGACGGGTGAAAGGCGGCGTTTCCTGTCAACGCATCCGAACATGTCGGCCAAGTTCCGCAGGGAGATGGAGTACGACATGTGGGCGCAGATGATGGCTCCGTTCGCGTGCATCGTGATAACCCTTTTCGCCATTCCCGCAGGGGTCGCCACCGGTAGGCAGTCGGTGTTCAAGGGCATAGTGGGAGCCCTCGCGATGTTCTTCGCCTTCTATGCGCTTACGATAGGATGCCTTGTCATGGCCAGGCTCGGATTCATGCCGGCGGTCATTGCGGCGTTGCTGCCTGATGTCGTGTTTCTGGGGATAGGCTCGTATTTGTTCTATCGCCAGAGGTGATAATTAAATGGAGAGGTGTTAGCCAATGGTTAGTCGCAGACAGGCCCGGGAGTGGGCAGTCATGATGCTTTGTGAATGCGATCAGAATCCGCCGGAGAGCCTTGAGACCGCCATGGCGGAATTCTGGGCACAGCTTGAGGAGATAGAGAGGGATGGCGTAGGTTCGAGCGAATACGGCGTGAAGATTGTGTTCGGGAAGACGGACGCGAAGCACGTTTCGTCGCTCGGCGACATGAAGGCGTTTGCGGAGGAGCTCATACGCGGGGTTCTCCGGAACGTCGAGGCGATCGACGCCGAGCTCGAGCCGTTCCTCCAGCACTGGTCGCTGTACCGTCTTGGCGTGGTGGAGCGCAACGTCCTGCGGCTCGGGGCCTGGGAGATTTCGCGCTGCGACGGCATTCCTCCGCCGATTGCGATAAACGAGGCCGTAGATCTAGCAAAGTTCTTTTCGGAGACGCAGAGCGGAAAGTTTGTGAATGGGGTGCTTGACTGCTATGCGAAATCGTTCGGAAAGTGCAAGTCTGCGCAGGAAAGGCGCTGACGCTGGAGCCGCATCCGGGCGCACCGGCTCCGATGACGAGGTGCGCTTCATGGAACGGGCGATAGCCCTCGGCGAGCGCAGCCGGGGCGCGACCCGTCCCAATCCGCCGGTCGGGGCGGTCGTGGTGAAGGGTGGCCGCATAATCGGCGAGGGGCGGCACCGGCGTTGCGGATGCGCACATGCGGAAGTCGAGGCCCTGGATGCCGCCCGCAGGAACGGCAATTGCGCGAAAGGGGCTACTGTGTACGTCTCGCTCGAGCCATGCTCGAAGCCCGGCCGAGTAGGGGCCTGCTGCGATGCGTTGAAGACCGCCGGAGTGTCGAGGGTCGTCTGGGCCGTGCCGGACCCCAATCCCCGGAATGCCGGCGGCGCCGCGAGTGCGCTGCGGAAGGCGGGGATAGAGACGGAATGCTGGTGGCGGGCCAGGGACGAGATGAGGCGCAGCTGCGCAATGCGGGCGAAGGAACTTGTCGCGCCGTTTGTGAAGCACGTGGCCACGGGCTTGCCGTATGTGACGGTGAAGATCGCGATGTCGCTTGACGGGAGAATCTGCGACGAGAACGGAGACGCGAGGTGGGTGTCGAGCGAACGCGCAAGGAAGGCGGCTGGACGGCTCCGGGAGCGTGTGGACGTGATGCTTGTCGGGGCGGAAACCGTCAGGAGGGACAATCCGAGCCTGTTGAGCCATGGGCGGCGGAACGACAACCTTTACCGGGCCGTCGCCACAAGGAGCGGGATAATGCCGGAGTCCTCGCAGATATTCACCGACGAGGCGAAAGACCGTACGCTTGTCTTTGTGGTCGGGAAAGTGCGCCGTGATGCCGGCGGCGTCGTCACCCCAAACGTAATCCATGTGGGCAGCCTTCGCGAGATGATGAGGCGCCTCGGCGACATGGGGTTCATGCATGTGCTTTGCGAAGGGGGGCTTGAGCTTGCAGCGTCACTTGCGAAGGCGGGGCTTGTCGACGAGTGGCTGACAGTCCTGTCGCCGAAGGTAATCGGCCATGACCGGATTGGCGATGCGGCCATCGTTCCTCGCGTGTCGGTGATGACGGATTTCTGAACGGAAAGCGTGGCATTTGGGCGACACACCAATGCCTGACGGGAGGTGGATATGGATACGCCTGTAAAGATACTGCTTGACCGCAAGCGTGAGGGAAGGGAACTCGCCGGATCGCAGATCCGGGAGCTGGTCGCCGCCTATGCAAAAGGCGATGTGCCGGACTATCAGATGGCGGCATTCGCGATGGCCGTGTGCTGCCGGGGGATGTCCGCAAACGAAACGCTTGCGCTGACGCAGGCGATGCGTGATTCCGGGGAATGCCTCGACTGGTCGGACATCCTGCGTCCGACTGCCGACAAGCACTCCACCGGCGGCGTCGGCGACAAGCTGTCCCTCGTGATCCAGCCCCTTGCCGCAAGCTGCGGCGTGGCCGTGCCGTCGCTGACCGGACGCGGCCTCGGCCTCACCGGAGGCACTGCGGACAAGCTGGAGTCAATCCCCGGATACAATGCATCGCTTTCGCTTGCGGACTTCAGGCGCGTGGTCGCCGAATGCGGATGCTCCATGACTGTCCAGACCGCCGAGATAGCGCCTGCCGACAAGAAGCTGTACGCGCTTCGCGACGTCACGGGTACGGTCGCGTCGATACCGCTCATCGTCTCGTCGATCCTCTCCAAGAAACTGGCGGAGGGCGCAGGGACGCTGGTGTTCGACGTTAAATGCGGCAGGGGCGCATTCATGAAGACGCACGGGGACGCGCTTGCGCTCGCGTCCGCGCTTGTGGATGGTGCGAAAGGCGCAGGACGCAAGGCTTCGGCGATCGTCACGTCCATGGACGAGCCTCTTGGCCATGCGGTCGGCAACGCATTGGAGGTCGCAGAGGCGATGGATGTGCTCAGAGGCGTCGGACGTCTCCCCGCCGACGTGGTAGAGCTGTCGGTTGAGTTCGCCGCGATGATGGTTTCCCTCGCTAAGGGGTTCGACATTGATAAGGCCCGCTTGCGATGTCGCGAGAATCTGTCCAATGGCAGGGCCTATTCGGTGTTCTCGGAGATGGTGCGGCTCCAGGGGGGCGATCTCAGTCTCTTCGAGTCGAGATTCCGCAGAGAAGGGGCGATCCCGCACATGGATCTGAAGGTCGAGCGGTCCGGCTACGTTGCGGATATCGATGCGGAATGCGTCGCAAGGGTGGCGTTCATGCTCGGGGCCGGAAGGTCCAGGACGGATGACGCGATAGACCCGGCGGCGGGCGTTTTGCTTAAGGTGACGCATGGCGACAGGGTGTCGCCGGGCCAGCCGGTCGCGAGACTGTCCGCCCAGGTGCGTCCCGATTCGCTGGAAGGGGCTTCCGCCGCATTGGCCGCCGCGTTCAGTTTCTCGAACGAGCCGCCGCCACCGCGCAAGCTGTTCCTGTCGCGCACGTGAAGCCTTCATGCGGATGTGCCGCTTGCCGATGCATTTTTGCTATAATACGTGGCATGAAGCAGATTGTGACAGCGACGGCCGCGTTTGAGCGGATGCGGGAGAAGGATGTGGTGTACGTCGACAAGACGGCGTACTTCTATCGTCTCTTGCAGCGCGACCCCGATACGGTGTTCTTCATTGCTCGACCGCGCCGCTTCGGCAAGTCACTGATGATCAACACGCTGACGACGCTCCTACAGGGCAAGCGCGACTACTTCAAGGGGCTCGACATCGACAGGACGGACTACGACTGGGGCAAGCACAAGGTCGTCCGTCTGCGGATGACGGACGCCTGCGCCGCGACACCGGAGGGCGTACGCGCGGCGTTGCAGACGGTCGTCGCGCTGGCTGCGCGGGAGTTGGGGCTGCCGCATGATCCGTCAATTGCCCCGGAGATGAACTTTCTGGAGATGCTTTCGGCCCTGCCGGCGAAGTCCGAGACGGGGCGGTTCGCCGTCCTCGTCGACGAGTACGACGCGCCGCTCAACGCCTTCATCGACGAACCGGAGAAGTTCAAGGCCGTCCAGCAGATCCTACACGACTTCTACGTGAAGATGAAGGACCATCAGGACAACATGCGCTTCGTGATGGTGACGGGCGTTACGAAGCTCGCGAAGATGTCGATCTTCTCCGGCTTCAACAACCCAACCGACCTCACGCTGGAGCCGGACTTCGCGGGGATGCTCGGCTACACGCACGACGAGGTGGAGCGTTACTTCCACGAGCAGGTGCAGGCGTTCGCCGAGAAAGAGGGCGTCACCTACGGGGAAATTAAGGCACGGCTCTTTGCGTGGTATGACTCGTACCGCTTCTCGCCGGAGAGCGACGTGAAGGTGGTGAACCCGTTCTCGTTCGGCAGTGCGCTCAACTTCCGCCGGCTCTCGAACTACTGGGAGAAGAGCGGGAATTCCGGCGCGATCTTGAAGCGCATCCGTGCGGCGCGTGAGATTCCGTCCGATTTCAATGGCGCGGAGGTCTCGCGCTCGGCTCTGGACACGCCGAACCCGGAGTCGGAGCCGCTGTCCGTACTCATGTACCATTCCGGCTACCTCACGATCGACGGGGCGGAGGATGGCATCGTGAGTCTGCGGATTCCTAACGAGGAGATCGCCGACTCGATCAGCCACGGATACATCGCCTACTGTTTGCGCGACCGGGGTGACGAGTTTGCAATCAAGGCGCAGCGCACGGCGAAAGAGATCGCAGAGAAGGGCATTTCATACGTTGATGCTGCCTTGCGTGCAGCGTTCGCGATGATCCCGTACGAGTGGATCTGCAAGGATGAGGCGGAGGCGAAACGCTACTTCCTCTTGTTTTGCAAGTTCATGAAGGCGGACATCTCTGGCGAGAGGCAGAGCGCACGTGGTCGTGCGGACGCTGTGCTGAAGACACCGGCGGCGGTCTACGTCTTCGAGTTCAAGCATGGACAGTCTGCGGCAGTCGCCGTCGCCCAGGCGCGGACAAAGGACTATGGCGGGCCAGATGCCGCCGGGGGACTTCCCGTCTACTACGTCGGCGTAAACTACAATCCCGAGACGCGCACGATCGACGCTCCGCTCGTTGAGCCTCTATGAGGTCTGATCCAGATATTTCTGGATGAGCCACTTATGCAGTCGCGGTCAACTTCACGCGGGTGGATCTTGGGCTGAAGCCTCTGCCGCAGGAACCGTGATTGACGGCTTTACGCTATGCGGTGGGGCAACTGTCGCCTCCAGTGGCGAAGACGGAATGGCCGGATTTGACCAGATCCCTACCGGATCAAACTGGTCTTCGGACAAAAACATGGGCGAGACCGTGCGATTCGTCAAGGGGCACTGCGATGCAGGGCGGATACGCGGCTTCATTGCCGCCCCGTGGGTCAAGACATTGCCACAGTTCGAGCGGCTGCATGAGGAGCAGATAGATCAGGTGGCAATGGCGAGGTCGATTTGGAGATAGGCAAGGCTTTCGTAAATTCAATTCATTGCGTCCGTTTCGGCATTTGCGCTCAATGCGGAAATGTGAAGGCAAAAATCAGACCTTTAGCAGGTGCTTGCGGAGGGCTATGCCCACGGCCTCCGCGCGCGTCGCCGCGCCGACCTTCGAGAGGATCGCCGACATGTGCTTCTTGACGGCGATGACGGTGATGCCGAACTGAAGCGCGATCTCCTGGTTGGAGAGCCCGCGTGTCGCAGAGGAGAGGATCTCCTGCTGGCGTTCCGTTAGCCGGGGCGTCTCGGCCTCCTCGCGGGCGAAGTCCATGATGCTTTTCGGTATTGCCGTCTGTCCGCGCATGATCTCGCGGATCGTTCGGACAAGCTCCGCTGTTGCGGTGTCCTTCAGCAATACGCCGTGGGCGCCGCGGTTGACGGCGTCCGCCAACTCCGCCGCCGTGCCGTAGGACGAAAGGATAAGTATCTTTGTTTTGGGAAACTCGGCGAGGATCCGCCGGATCGCCTCCGCGCCTGACATCTTGGGCATCATCAGGTCCATTATGACGATGTCGGGCCGGTTCGCCCGGGCGAACGCCACGGCCTCTTCGCCGTTGGCGGCCTCGCCGACAACGGACATGTCCTTCTGGCTGTTGATCAGGAATGCGAGCCCCATGCGCATCAGCGAATGGTCGTCGGCGAGCAGGATGCGCGTCTTGTTCATGCGTGCGGCTGCCTTTCTTGCGTTTCGAGCCGGAACGGGATCTCGAAGCGGGCGTAGGTGAGTCCCGGGCGAGACGAGTACGACAGGCACCCGTTCAGCCGGTTGAGGCGCTCGCGGATGCCGTCTATTCCGAAATGGCCCTCGGCCGGCCCCGGATGGGCGTTTGGGTCGAAGCCGCAGCCGTTGTCCGACACCGAGAAGAGGAACCTCCCGTTCTCTTCGCTGCCGGCGATGCGGATCTCCGTGGCGTGGGCGTGGCGCAAGGCGTTGGAGACGAGCTCGCGGATGATGCAGAGGATGGCGTGGGCGGAGGCGTCGTGGAAATGGTCGCGAGGGATGTTGGTGCGCACTGAGATGTCTGCCTCTGGCTCGAGCGGCGCGAGCGTCTGGCGGATGGCCGAGTCGAAGTTAGACTCCTCCAGCGTGTCGTTGCGCAGGTCGAACAGGCAGTGGCGAAGCTCGGTACGGCAGGACTTCAGCATGCGGCTGGCGGTCCTGAGACCGCTTTGCGCCAGCCTGGGATCGTTCGGCAGCGCGTTTTCTGAGGCGTCAATAAGGCAGGCCATGGCCGCGAGGTTCTGCGACAGGGCGTCGTGCAGCTCGACCGCAAGGCGGGTGCGTTCGCCGGTCTTCAGCTCCGAGGTCAGGTGCGAGATCTGCTCCTGCGCGAGTTCGTCGCTCCGGCGCTCGATAATCCGCTTCAGGCGGCGGTTCCATATGATGATGCCCACAAGGATGGACACGCTGATCAGAAGCAGGCCTGCGAGCCGTGCTGGCGTTAGCCATGGCGGATTGGCGAGGACACGGATGTCGTTAGCCCTAAGCAGGATGATCTGGCATTCGCGGATGTGGGGAAATATCATGTATGGCTGCCATATGTCGCAAGGCTGGTTGCAGATGCCTGTCACCCGCACGACGCTGCCAGGCCTGACCGACAGGCCGCCTACGGACTTTGGGCAGATGACGCGGATGTTGCGGCCGTCGCACGACAGGACAATTTCGCCATCGGCGGTCGCGCCCGGTGGCCTGCAGCTCTGGACGATGCCGTCGAGCCGGATTGTTCGTCCGTGGTGGAGGCTCAGGAGATCGTCCCGCTCCTGCGCATACGGCGCCAGCTGAAGCGCGGTCACCTCGCGCGGCGGCGGGCAGGAAACATTGGTGACGGCATCGGCCTCTGTCCGCCAGCTGGCCTTGACGAGGTTGATGCGAAAGAGGTCGGTCTGCGGGTATCCGACGGCGCAGATCGCGTCGCCGGGAGCCGGCAGGGGCGCGTCGCTGACGAGTTCGAGGTTGACGACGTGGCCCTCGCGCGTGCGGAGCATCGCGCAGTTGTCCGACCAGGCGGCGATGGCCACTCCGGCGACGCGGCGCTTCTCCATCCGGCTGATGTCGCGGGGACTCAGGTTGAGCCTGAATTCGAGTGGCGGAACGTCGAACGGGTCCTTCGGGGCCGGGCGCAGAACCTCGTAGGGGGACTTCAGGCTGATGAACGGGCCGGAGAAGCGGCGGATGCCGTCGATGCGATGGTTGTAGCGCCCGCACACGCGCAGGCGTGCGCCGAGCTGTGATTGGGCGTTAGATAGCGCACCGCGGTTGATCGCGGCGGGAAGGACTGCGTCGCCTTCCTTGAGCAGAAGGAATCCAGTGTTGTCGTCCATCTCGTCCCTAAAGGCATCGATCAGCGTACCCTCGGTGCGGATGACGCGGTAGTCGTGCGATTGGCTGTTCAGGTCGCCTAACGGGACGTCGATGGCGCCGGGCAGTGCCGCTCTTCCGCATAGGCGCATCTGCCTGACGCATAGGAGCGGATAGCCGCCGGCGTCAGTCTGTCCGTCGCCGGAGACGTGGATGACGTCGCCAGGGCTTGGCGTGCCGCATCCGTCGTAGAACGCATAGGCGCGACCCGTCGTGTCTTCCAGCAGGACAATCCCCGCGTAGTTGGTCCGGCTGGACTTGCCTGTCTCCAAGACGGTTCCGGTCAGCTCGAAGCGAACGTGCGTATCTGGCGTGCGATCGGCGAAGTCGCCCAGTTGGGCGACGGAACGAAGGGTAGTCCCGTCCCCGAACGAGCGGGAAAGCGCGAATGCGAGCGCAGTCAGGATGGAGAATCGTCTCATCATCCGCAATTGTAGCACATCAGCCCTTCTTTAGGAATGGTATACCTGGGTATAGTGTCCATTGGCATGGCGGTTTGATATACTGCCGACATGATTTTAAATGGACTTAAGGCGCAAGACAATCGAAGAAAGGTAAAGACTATGACAACAGGAAAAGCACTCAATGGAAAGCCGCACGTACGGTTTGACGAGGGGGAAGCCGCACCGGCGGCAACGCCGAGGCGCGGGTCTCTACTCTACAGCGAAAAGATCGTCTGCGCCGTTTTTGCCGCAACCGCCTTGCTGTCGAACGCCTGTGGCGCGCCTTACGTGGTGACGGTGGCAAAAGGTGACGGCGAGAAGGTCGTAGACGCGGCGCTCGTGGCGGCGATCGGCGCAAGCGAGTCCTTGGTCAAGCGTGGCGACGGTGTGCTGAGGTCCAATGCCGGACTGAAGGACTACGCGGGCGTGATCCGCGTCGAGGAAGGCGTCTTTGCCGTGACGGAGAACGGCTCGCTCGGCACAGCGGCGGGCGATACGTTCGTCTCGTCGGGCGCGACTCTTCTCTTTGACGTGAAGACGAGCGATTCGTACACGGACGAGGGCGAGACGGTCCACATCGCCGGTTCGGGCGCGGAAGGGCTCGGCGGCGCCCTCGTCAATGGCGGAAGCGCGCAGAACAAAATGCTCTGCAAGGGCCAGCTGATCCTGGAGGGCGACGCGACGGTGACGCGCTCGGAGACGGGGGCCCGCTTTGACCTGCGCGATTCCAGCCTCGTCATGAACGGGCATCTGCTGTCGGTCGAGATGAGGACAAGGGAGAGCGCGTTTGGCATTGCACGGACGCGCGTGCTGCAGCCCGGCAACATCGTCGTCCGAAGCGGCGGCATGCTCATCGAGGGCAACAGCAACGCCGCCTGGGACGGCACGGACGCGAACGTCATCACGGTCCGAAGGGGTGCGCGCCTGCGTCGGCAGGAGTCCAATGCCATTATCCCGTGGAAGCTTGTCCTGGAAGACGGTTCCTACTACGACGTCTTGCCGGATCGGTACGGCTTCTCCCGGAATGACGACTATTACCGCTGGGACGGCCCGGTGGAGGTCGGCGGCTGGTGCCTGTTCGCGGAGCAGGGCGGCACGCGCATGCTGTTC
Organism: uncultured Kiritimatiellota bacterium; assembly: GCA_934667425.1. Lineage (GTDB taxonomy): Bacteria > Verrucomicrobiota > Kiritimatiellia > RFP12 > UBA1067 > UBA1731. Next base: position 27,391 of record CAKULV010000011.1, read on the forward strand.
GAGGGTCCCGTTTCCGGCACGGGGCCGCTTTACCTCGCGGCCGGCTGGCTGTGGCTCGTCAATCCGTCCAACTCGTTCTCCGGGCAGGTCTACTTCAACGGGCAAAGCCAGTCGACGTCCCTCACGGGCGGCGTTGTCGTCTGCTCGAACGGAGCACTGCCGGCGAATTCGCGGGGCGCGAAGATCCGCATGGGCGACCTGGTCTTCAAGACGCAGGACGAGCTGGACCTCCCGCCCGTCGAGTTCGAGGGCAGCGGCAGGATCGAGGGCGGCAAGGGCGTGATGGCGTCGCTCAGGAAGACGGGCGACGGGCGGCTGGACATCTCGGGCGTCTTCGACGTGACGGGGCGGACGGAACTCGCGGGCGGCACGATCCGCCTCGCCCGGGCGCCGATAGGGAACCCCGGGCTTGTCAAAAGCACGCTTCTGGCGTCCGAGACGGGCGTCGGCGTCTGGGACATGCTGTGGGAAAAGGGTGGCGTGACGTTCGCCGACCAGGGCGTGCGCGCGCTGGGTTTCGACGTGATGACGGGAACGGGGCCCTCGTTCTGGCCGAGCGCCAACACGGCCGTCAAGTACACGGGGCACGTCTGGAACCGGGGCGAGGAGGACGTGGCCTGGACGTTCTACTCCCACGTCAACTCGGCGGCCCGCCTCAAGATCGATGAAAAAGGAGACATGGTGCAGTACAAGGCCACGGGTCCTGCCACATGGGGCCCCGTGACGCTGACGCCCGGAGCCCACAAGGTCGAGATGTGGGTCGTATGCGAGAACAACAGCGCGGCCGGCGGCATCCCAGAGGAGGGCTATCCGCTGGGGTTCGGCTATGACAGGGACGGGAGCGGAACGTTTGCCGCGATGGAGGACCCGGGCGACGGCTCGCTTTTCACGAGCGACCTCATGACGCGCCATGATCTGGACTTCTCGACCCTGCGGACGCGGTTCGGCGACCTGGCCCTGTCGCCCGGGACGGTGCTGGACTTGAATGACCGGGAGGCCTCGGCCTTCGTCGGCGTGCTGTCCGGGTCGGGCATCGTGTCGAACGGGACGTTGCGCATCACGGGCGAGTGGAAGATACGCCCGGGGGACTTGCTGGAGGTCTGCAACGGCGACCTGGCGATCGAAGAGTCCGCGACGCTGGACTTCGGCAAGATCCGCGATTTCCCGCGCGGTCCGGACGGTGTCGTCATCGCGCGGATCGACGGGACGGCGAACGGGCTTGCGCGGTTCGCGGTGCCGGCGGAGGGCTGGACGCTGTCGGTGCACGACACGGGCGAGGTCGTGCTGCGGAAGACGCCCGTGGGGCTTCGCTTCGTTGTCAGGTAATCGGCAGGAACCGGAGGTCAGATGAAAACTCTCTTTTGCATCTTCTTTCTTTCCGCGCTGGCCGGGTCCGTTTCCGGCGAGGAGCTGTCCTATCCGTTTGAGACGGGAGAACAGGGCGCAAAGGCCCAGTTCGACGTGAAGCCGGGCTGCGCATACAGGCTGGACTACGAATGGCGCGAAGTGGATGTCCCGCGCCGGGCCTACCTGATGCCGCATCTCCGCGTCGTTGACACGAACGGGGCGGTCGTCCTCGACAGAAACGTCGGGATGATCCAGCATCGTGCGTTTGCCCCTGACGACCCGTCCGTCCAGCGCTGGCAGGTGATGGCGATCGTCAACGACGCCGACAGGCCGGCCAGCACGGCCGGGTTCGAGGGCCTGGCGACGGTCAAGCTGCCCGCCGGGTCGGCCCGGATGACGCTGTCCGTCTCGCGTTTTGGCGAGGCGGCGAAGGTCGCAGACGAGCGGCTTCGGGCGACGCCGGTCTCGGGCGTCCCGCGCGCGCGCTGCCAGTTCCCGGCGCTGCCGCCGGTCTCGCCCGTTTCCGAGGCCGAGCTGGACGCGGCACTGTCCGCCCGCGCGCGCGCGGTGGCGACGCTCCGCCCGGCCGGCGACCGCACGGAGCTTCTCGTCGATGGCCGGCGCGTGATGCCGAAGATCTACAAGGGCGACCCGTGGGGGACTGACCATTCCTATCGGTGCGCCAGGGTCTTCGGGGAGAACGGCTTCAACGTCTTCACGGTCTCCTTTTCGCTGTCCGACGCCTGGCGGGCCGACGGTTCCGTCGATGCGTCCCCTGTGCGCGCGAAGCTGCGCCGGATGCTGAGCTTCAACCCCCGGGCCATGATCCTGCTGGAGATGGGCGTGAAGCCCCGCGCCGGCTGGGGAGAGGACCACCCGGACGAGGTCTTCCGCTGCGAGTCGGGGAAGTACGGGATCTTCTGGCATGGCCGGATCCGCGCGTTCGCCGACAGCCCCAGGGACGATCCGTCGCGCCAGGCGTTCGCCGTCCCCTCGTACGCGTCTGCGGTCTATGCGGACGAGGCCTCGTCCGCGATCGAGCGGGCCTTCCGGGAGATTGAGACGTGGCCCGAGTCGAAGGCCGTGATCGGCGTCTACGTCAATGGCGGCACGGACGGGCAGTGGCTGGACCTCTTTGACAACTCGGCCTTGCCGCAGCGCGAGTCGGCGGACTACTCCGCCGCGTCCCGGCGCGGCTTTGACGACGACCGGCGACAGCGGGGGAAGCCGGCGGTCCCCATCCCGACGACCGCCGCGTTCTGTCCGCGCGCGCGCGCCGACTTCGGCGAACACGCGGACACGCCCGAGAGCGAATGGCGCGAGTTCTACGTCAGGTCTGCCGCGCGGATGCGGCTGAAGTTCGCGCGGGCGGTCAAGGTCGCGACGTCCCGGCGAATCCTGGTCGGCGGCTATTCGCCGAACGCCGGGCTCGCCGGGTATGCGCTCTTCGCCCAGACGTGCGCGAAGTGGCTCCTGAAGTCGAGGGACTTTGACTTCTTTGCCGTCGTCCCGAGCTACGTCCGCGAGCCGTTCGATCCCGTCGTGTCGGCCGCCTACAACGCCTCGCTTGTCCGCAACGGCAAGCTGCTTGTCTCCGAGCTTGACCTCAGGTCCGGCGACGTCGGGAACTGGGGGTTCTGGGGGAGCGACTTCTGGAGGGCGAACCACACGGCGGAGACGTTCAGGAAGAAGGCGCTGCATTACGTCTGCCACGCGCTGACGCGCGGCGGCACCTATCACGCCTATGACATGGACGGGGGCTGGTTCAACACGCCTGCGGCGCAGGAGACGTGGAGGCTGGCGAACGCGATCGCCGACCGGGCGCGCCCGATGCCGTGGCTCGACGACCGCGTGGCCGTCGTGGCCGGCGAGCGCTTCATGGACCACCGGTCGCTGGGCTACGGGCACATGCTGGCCTATGCCATGCGCGAGATGCCGCGCATCGCGCTGGCCGTCTCGGGCGTGCCCTACGACTTCTACCTGGTCGATGACGTCCTGGCGGACGATGCGGCGCGGCTGCCGAAGGTCATCCTGTTCACGGACCTCTCGACGGTCGGCCACGGGCAGTATCGCGAGCTGCGGCGCCGCTATGCGAAGGACGGCCGCGTCCTCGTCTGGTTCTGGCGCCCGGGCGTCTATGCCGCCGACGGCGCGGAAATCGACGCAGACCTCGGGATGGTCCGGGCGTCGGGAGGCCCTGGGCGCTGGATCGTGGCGGACGGCACGTCCGACGATCCGCTGATGCGCGGTGTCTCTGGGCTTTTCACGGCCTGGTACCCGTACTACGCCGACGGGATCGTCTATCCCGACGCCTGGGTGCCGAGAGGATGGAAGAGCCTGGCCTGTTTTAGCCAGACGGACATTCCGGCGGTCTCGGTACGCCGATCCGGCGGATGCACGGAAGTCCACATCGCCAACCCGGGACAGATCCCGGAGACGTTTATCCGGAATCTCGTCCGGGAGGCCGGCTTCTCGCCACTCATCGAGACCGGGGACATCACGGGATACGGCTCGGGCCTCTTCTACATCCTCTCGCAGAGCGAGGGAGTCAAGCGCTTTCGCCTGCCCGCCGGGCGAACGGCGGGCGAGACGCTTTACGGTCCCGCCTGCATGGAAGAGGGCGACGGCTATGCCGTGTCGCTGAAACGCAACCAGGTCTTCGTGCTGGAGGTCAAATGAAGAGGCTCGCGCTTGTCGTCTCGCTCGCCTGGGCGGCCGTCGCCAGTGGCGTGACCCGGACGGTGCAGATGCTCCCGGGCGAGGAGTGGTATGGCGTCGCGACCTATTTCGGGCCGGAGATGCCGTTCACGGAAAAGACGGAACTGGCCATTGACCTGCGCGTCAACGGCTGGGCAAACCAGTACGCGTCACTGCTGCTGTCAAGCCGGGGGCGCGTGATCTGGTGCGACCGCCAGGCCGGATTCGTCCTCTCGGGCGGCGCGATCTCCGTGACGGCGGACGGCGAGATCCTCGTCCGCGACGCGGGCGGCGGCCTTCGCGAGGCATTCCGGCACGCGTCGGCGGCGTTCTTCCCGCCGAGCGGGAAGTGTCCAGACGCGCTTTTCTTCGCGGCGCCGCAGTACAACACGTGGATCGAGCTGACCTACGCCCAGAACGAGAGGGACGTGCTGGCGTACGCTCGGTCGATGCTGGACCACGGCCTGCCGCCGGGCGTGCTGATGATTGACGACACGTGGCAGACGGCCTACGGGGACTGGGACTTTGACCGCCGGCGCTTCACGTCGCCGAAGGAAATGGTCGCCCGGCTCCACGCTCTCGGGTTCAAGGTCATTCTCTGGGTCTGCCCGTGGATTGGCCTTGACACGCCGGCCTATCGCCTGCTGACGACGGGCGTCGATCCCTTCCGCGCGAACGCGCAGGTCGTCGGCGGGCTCCTGCTGGAGGCGGACGGGAAGGAGCCGGCGGCCGTCACGTGGTGGAACGGCCGCTCGGCGCTGCTCGACTTCACGCATCCACGCGGGCGTTCGTGGTTCCGGGAGCAGCTGGACCGGCTTGTCGCCGACTACGGGGTGGACGGCTTCAAGCTGGACGGCGGCGCGCTTCCGTACTACGCAAGGGGCTATCGCGCGCACGAGAGCGTTCCCGGGGGCGACCAGGCGAACGGCTTTGCCGCGTTCGCGCTCCAGTATCCCGTCTGCGAGTACCGTCACGCCTGGAAGCTCGGTGGCCTGCCCATCGTGGAGCGTCTTCACGACAAGAGCCATACGTGGAAGGACCTCCGGACGATCATCCCCTCGATGGTCGCCGCTGGCCTTCTCGGCCACCCCTTCGTCTGCCCAGACATGATCGGCGGCGGCGAATGGCACTCCTTCCTGCCGGGCGCGAGCTTCGACCCGGAGCTTTTCGTCCGCTCCGCGCAAGTCCATGCGCTTTGCGGGCAGATGCAGTTCTCGGCCTCCCCCTGGCGGCTGCTGTCGCCGGAGCACCAGGCGATCGTGAAGGAGGCCGTGGCCCTCCGGCAAAAGTACGCCGCGCGGTTCGTCGCGCTGGCGGCGGCGTGCGGGACGAGCGGCGAGCCCATGCTCCGCTCGATGGACTACATGTTCCCGCGCCATGGGTACGGCCCGATCCGGGACCAGTTCGTCATGGGCGACTTCCTGATGGTCGCCCCGCAGGTGAACAAGGGGGCGGTCGCCCGTTCCGTGGCGATTCCGCCTGGAACGTGGCGCGCGGACGACGGGACGTGCCATGTCGGGCCTCGGACAGTCGAGGTCGCGACCCCGCTGTCGCGCCTTCCGCATTTCGAGCGGATTGAGTAGGCTTCGCCGTCCTGCCGACGCGCGTGGTTGTGCGTATACTACGCGCTGATGAAGATCAACAGGTCCATTCTTCCCCCGGGCCGGGCCGTCTGGCGCATTATGTCGATACCGTGGGGCGCGAATGCAGGAATCTGGCCATAACGTCACCTGATGCCGATCACCAATCCCGGAAGGCGGTCTAAGACCATCAGTGAGCCGGTTCCGGAAATCGCGGAGCAGTTCACCGCGTTGACCTCGCCGTAGCGGCGCCGCCCACCGACGCGAAGCGACTTGACGGTCATCCGCCCCTCGAAGTCGAGATTGAGCTTCGCGCCGCTCGCAACCGAGACCTCCAGCTTCGCGCCGCCGGTCGGCGCGGCCTTGCGCAGGAGAGGCACTCGCTTCAGGGATACGGCGTCAACCACCGAGCATCGGTTCCCCGTCTGGGTCGGGTCCGGGTCGTATGCGTTCCCCAGCCCCTGGATGACGAGACGGTACGAATCCGCTTCGCGGACGTCAAACTCGTAGCGGCGGCATTCCGGCAGAAAGCTCGACACCCTGCCCTCGCCGATGGCGACCTCCTCGCCCGTTGCCTTGTTCCGGAGGAATACCCGATACGGGTTGTTGCCGTAGGCGGCGCCGCTGTTGCGCGAATGCACTGCCATCTGGAAGCGGTAGCGTCCGCTGGAAAGACCGCCGACATCCTGTTCAAGCGAAGCCTGTCCCCGGATGCAGACGTGGACTCGCCCGTCGTACGGAGCCCAGCCGAACTGCTGGTCGAACGAGTCCTGTCCTGCCGTGTAGGCCTCGCAGACTCTTCCGTCCGCGCCCGCGACAGACTCCCACGGCGACGAGATGGCCGCCCCGGCGTATTTCTCGAACGATCCCTCGGCGACCAGTTCCCTGACGGAGGCTGCGCCAAACGAATCCTCGGCGATCAGCTCAAGGTCGTCCACCAGCGCCACCGCGTTCTCGACCGGATCGGCCTCAAGCCGGAGCGTAACCTCTCCCGTCTCGGCCATGGTGAACGGCGTCTCCCAGGCATGAGGCGCGAAGTCGTGGTTGACGACCGTGACCGTTCCAAGCCGCGTCTGTCGCCCGTTGATCGTGACCATGGCCTTGATTCGCGGGCATTGGTCGCCGTTCTTCCAGTCGTAGTATTTGACGTTGCGATTGGCGAGTCTCCCCTGGAGCCGGTAGACGCCGGCTGAAAGGCTGAAGGTGGTTTCGGCGTAGGCGCCAGAATCGACGCCAGCCTTGGTGGCCATCAGCAACTGCACCGAACCGTGGTCAACCGAAGCCAGGTCCGCATAGCGCGTCTTCTGCGTCTGGTGGTTCTTCTTCGGAACGCTCGGCGAACTGGGCGAGACGATCGCCACGGCGGGCATCGACGAGCCTTCCACCGCGCCGCCCGCCAGCGTCCAGCCGGTCGCCTTGTTGTCCGGCGAAGGCGCGGAGCCTGGCGCCAGCTTGAGCAGGAACTCCCCGGGGGCCTTGTTTACGCAGTACGTATCCTCGAAGTCGCCATTCGGGATCTTGACCGCAGCCGGCCTTTTGGTCGGCACGTAATCGGCGCGGACGTTGTCGATGACTACCATCGCGTGCCCGCTCGCGCCCTGGGGACGGACGTCCTCCACGCGAAACCCCAGTGCGTAGTCCCCCGCCGTCGCGACAACGACCTTCGCGTGGATCCGCGAGAAGTAGCCGAGCAGCGCCGACCGCCTGACCACCGCCTCCGCCTGGCTCCACTCCGGCCCCACCCGCAATGAGTACGGCACGGCCATCGGGCTGGATTCCACGGTATACGCCGATTCCGACCAGCTCACCAGATACTCGCCCGCCGCCGGGAAGCGGACCGTGGTGTAAATGGCGCTTAGGTCGCTGCCGTGGTCGCTTAGCATGACGAAAAGCGCCTGGCCGCCAAAGTGCGGTGCGCTCCAGAAGTTTCCCGCGGAGCAATTGCTGAAGCCGCTGCGCCCTATCGGGCAGCTGGAGGGGATCGTCCAGCCGTTGCGCTCCTGGCCGGGCTGCCAGTACGCGCGCCCGAGCTGGTCGAAGGCGCCGGCGATGTCCGCGCAGCTCGCCTCGAAATCGGCGTTGGGGATCTCGGCCTTCACGACGGGCGCTTCCACGTAGAGCCCGTCTTCCGCCGTCCCGGCAAGCGTCAGCTCGCCGGCGGCGACGTTCAGCTTCGAAAGCCCCTCGGGGAGCGAGGCGAACGTCAAACTCCCCTCGCCCGTCTTGGTGACGGCGTTGGCTTCGCCGGCGCCGGACGAGACTACAACCCCCGACTTAGCGTAGCCGCTCTTCGTTGGATCCGCCCGCCGCCCGACGGCGTATGCCCTGCCTGGCTCCGCCATGATCGGCGGCGGAATGCCGCCGCGGGCCAGCACCGCGCCGTCCTCCACCTTGACCGCGCCGTTGAAATCCGCCAATGTCCCGGCGTCGAGCGCAAGCTCGCCGGCGCCATTCTTGACCAGCGCCCCCTCGCCGTCAAGCCCGAGGCAATAGTCCGAGAGCGCCTCCGCGGTTCCGCCGCCGACAGAAATCTCGACCGCGCCGCGCCTGGACAGGCCGATGCGCACGTTCGGCGCCGTGCGCCCGAGCCTCCACTTCCTCATCAGATACGCCTCCACCTCTACCCGCTCGGACTCGGCAAGGCGGCGGTCGAAGGCGATTATCTCGCAGATGTAGTCGCCGCCGAACCTGTTGTCGGCGCGGCGGCAGGCGAACAGGCTGTCCCAGGGGATGCCGGTTTCGCAGAAATCGCAGGCGAGCAGCTGGAAGCCTGTTTTCGGCGGCACGTTGAACGCGTCGATCCGCTCGCCGTCGAGATAGTAGCGCCCGCCGAAGGCGTGCGTCGCCGCCGGCGTGGAGTTGTGGAAATGCCGCTTTACGCCCGGGAGATTCACATTCGGATACGTCGTGTCCACCGGCAGCGACGGCTGGGCGCGATATCCGAAGATGCTGCCGTAGACGTTCTTGACGCCATGCACCACGAAGACGCTGTACGCGGGAAGGATGGCGGCGTCGGCGCCGGACGCATCGCAGAACTTCATGAAGGAGACGCCGTTTTTGACGTATCCGCCAAAGTAGACCGCCCGGCGGACGACCTCGCCGTCGGAAACCTGCTCCAGCGTCTGATCGACGTGCACCCCAGCATACGCTTCGCCATTCTCCGTCTTGGCCTCGGCGTCGCACGAAACCGCGCACCGGCGGGCAGGGGCCGGCGCCCCCACGTCGCGAACGTCCAGCCACCTGGCGACCGCCCCGCCGTCAAGGACGACGGAGCCGTCCTTGGACGCGTCCAGCCAGAGGGCCGCCTTGGCGGCGACGCAATCCGGCGCGGCGATCGCATCCGGAGCCGTGGGGTCGCTCGTCAGCCGGAGCGTTCCATCCCCGACGACGAGCTTTCCGTGCGACGCCGCAGTGGCCGCCGCCGGCACGACGAGCGTTCCGCCGCCGCCCTTGATGAACGTCCCGCCGGCGCCGATGGACAACGCCCCCTCGACGGACAAGGTCGTTTCGGGCGGCACGTCAATGCCTCCGTTCTCGCGCCATCCTACCGGATCGACGGAAGCCCCCTCGGCTGCGGCGGCCGCCGCCAGCAGACAAGTCACCACCAAACGTGTGCAGTTCATTTGCCCAGTCCTCCTATTTCGCGGCATACGGCATTTGAGGAGCCTTGAGGCCCACGTCCTCCGGGGCCACGTTGACCGGCCAGCCGCGGCGCCGCTGTTCCTCGCTCTTCTCGGCGAACGTGTCGCGAATGGCGTTCAGCACCCCGAAGCCGTGTTCATGGTTCGGCCATCCGATCGACCCCTCGCCCCACTCGTCCAGCGGCCCGACCAGCAGATGCCGGATCCCCGTCTCGTCCGAGAACCGCTTCGCGTCCTCGCAGATGCGCCTGAAGTCGGCGACGCTGAAGTTCCTGGTAAGGGAGTCGCTTCTTACCTCCCCCAGCCAGGGGCGGGCGTCGTACCCCGTGGACAGCGATGGGAAGAACGGCAGCTTCGACTCTCTGGCGACCCGCCGCCAATGCGCGAGGCTGCGTTCGGCGACGCCGCGGAAATCGTAGAATCCGTCCGGTCCCGTGCGCTCTTCGTCGTGGATGTACTTGTAGACGGTGGTGTACTCGAAGCCGAGCCGCTCGATGGACGGAAGATGGTGGAAGCCCGGATTGCGCTGGCTGGAGATCACGATGCCCGGAAGCCCGGCCTTCGCCACCTCATCGCGGATTGCGGCGATCATTTCCTTGGCGACTTCGCGGCCGAAATGCCGCTCCATCAGAAACCCGGTGAAGATGTTGACGAACGGCTTGCCGTCGATGCGGAAGTACTCCGGCGTCTTGAAGTAGTTGTCGCACCAGTACTTCGCCACCTGGCGCACCTCGGCGACCGTCACGCGATTGTTCCTATAGATGCCCCACTGCAGGCACCACTTGACGCACGCCTTGTAGCGCGCGCGCTTGAAGGCCTCCATCCAGGCGTTGGGGCCGGGCTTGCCGTTGTACCAGTACCAGCAGAGCATCGCCCATTCAACGCCATTCTCCGCAAGGTACTTGATCTGCCAGTCCACCGTCTCGGGCTTGCTCTCGTCATACCATCCCAGCACCGGCTTGCGCCAGGGGGCGCGGGACCATACCGGGTTCCAGCTCTGGTAGGTCCAGCCCGGGAACATCGTAACGCCGATGTGGTAGGGCCCGGTAGAGACCCGCTCTGGCTCCGGCACGTAGTCGGCGCGCGGGAGGCCGAGCGACGGAAGCACTTTGAATCGCGTCGTCTTGCGCCGTAGCTCTCCTCCCCGGCAGCCAACCTCAAGGGTGATCGGATACTCGCCCGCCGCCGGGGCGCTCAAGGTCACGCGGAAGAGCCGCTCGTTCGGCAGTCGGTACTTCTCGCTGATGCGCCCTGAGCCGCAGCTGTCCCATCCTTCGCAGGCCGCGACGCTCCCCGTGGGGGCGAGCTCGCGCGCGTCCAGCACGTCCAGCCCCTCCGGAAGGTCCGGAAACGCGAAGCGGACGTCCTCGGCCGGCGCGGTTCCGTAGTTGCGGAGGACGATCTCGAGCGGCAGCGGACGCCCGGCGCGCGGAATCGCCTCGTCGCCGTTGAAGCTGACGATCCCGAGGTCCGGCGGCAGCACCGGCCGCTCGGAGACGAAGCGAACGCCGGCGGCGGGGAAGTTCGTGCCCGGAGTCACGCATTCGACGTTGAAGTAGTCGACGATTCCCTTCCAGGCACCCGGGCCCACGTCCTTGTGCCTTTCGATGTCCTTGCTCTTCAAGTCGAACCAGTAGGTGTGCGTCGCGCCGTCGGCCGCGGTGGTGAAGGGAATGATCTTCCGCCCGGGGACGCCCTGGTTGTGCCATACCAGCGAGCCGTAGACGATCTCGTCCGAGGCGTTTTCAAACAGCACTGCCGCCGTCTTGTCAGCGTCGATCGTCTGGACGGGGACGTTCTCTATGCGCACGTCCCTGATCTCCAGCTCGTCGACCACGCCGGGCGGCGGCATCGTCATCAGCGAATGGATTCTGCCCGCGCCGCCCCAGTGCGGGCAGATCTCGGCCCGGATCCATTCATTCGTGCGATCCGCGTAGTAGTACCCTATCGCCGGGCTGCCAAAGCTCGGCTTGCTGGTGCTAGACCAGTAGATCGCCCCACGGCCGATCTTCGGCGAACGGAAGCTGAACACGAGCCGCTGCGACTCCGCCGCCTCGAAAGGCTCCCAGACGACGGCGGCGTAGCGGGGGTCGCCGCGGTCGTTGTTCCAGACGAAATCGGAGAACCGCGCCGCCCGGCACTGCGTACACGCCAACGCCGCCGCCATCAGCGCGAAGCGCCTGATCCCGCCGGCCAGCGGCCCGTCTTCGCGTCCACCATTCGGCGAAGCAGTGTCCAAAGTCATGTTGTGTGTCCTCCTTGCCATGTTGCGCGTCCTCCTGGTGTGGTTCATTCGCCGGGTAATGTAACATGGATTCGAGCCCCAAGGAAAATCGAAGCGAAATTTTCACCATAAGCGAAACGAAATGTGGTAAATTAACGGGGCATGGAGACAGTGCTCATATTCCGCACCGGCGAAAATGAAACCTGGCTGGAGAAGCTCAGTGGGATTTCAGACTGCGCGCGCGATTCCAACTGGAACATCCAGGTGGTCGATGCGCGGCGAGTTCGCATCAACCTTCCGAGGCTGGTCGGCTTCTGGCGTCCCTGCGGCGCGATCATCGACGCCAGCGGAGACACGCGCAACCTGCGGCTGGGGGACTTCCACCGGCTTCCCACCGTCGTGATGACCCCCCGCCGGGAGACCGACCGGTTCCCGTCCGTCACGAGCAATTCGCGCGCCATCGCCAAGATCGCCGCCATCGAGTTGCTGGCGCGCGTCAATCAATCCCATCTCTTCATCGACTGGCCCCAGAACTCCATCGCCTGGGCCCGGTCGAAGCGCGAGGCCTTTGCGAGCATTCTCGCCGTGCACGGGTACGCGACTTCGGTTTTTCGCCCCGCCGAAGCCGAGATGCGCAACCGCCCGGCGCTCATCACGCGCTTGAGCGCCCGGCTGTCGTCGCTTCCCCGGCCCATCGGAGTGTTCGCGCTCACCGACGTGCTGGGCGCGGCGGTGCTGGACGCCGCCCGCCACGCGAACCTGGACGTTCCAAGGGACCTTGCGGTCGTGGGGGTGGACGACAACGCATTCATCTGCGAAAACACGCGGCCCACGCTCTCTTCGGTTCGCCCCTCGTTTAGGAGGCTCGGGTTCACGGCTGGCATCCTCCTGCGCCAGCTCCTGGAGCAGCCGAAGTCGCCGGCCGGAAAGGTGGAAGTGGAGCCGGAGTGCCTTGTCCGCCGCGCATCCTCCGCCATTTTGAGGAACGCGGACCCCATGGTCGTCCGCGCCCAGGAGATTATCCGCCTACGTGCGAGCGACGGTCTGGAGGCGGCGGACGTGCTGAAGCTCTTCCCCGGCTCTCGGCGCCTCGCCGAGTTGCGCTTCAAGGCCGCGACGGGAGTCTCCGTGCGCACGGCCATTCTCAAGACCAGAATCGCGCACGCCTGCGGCTATCTTCAATCGGGGCGGACGTCGATTTCCGCGATCGCGAACTTCTGCGGCTGGAAGAGCGACCTCGCCTTTCGCAGCGCGTTCAAGGCCCACGTCGGACAATCCCCCACGGCCTTCCGCCGCGCCATGCCGGCCAGGGGGCCGCGGGAAGAATAGAACTCCAGCAGCGGAATGCCGGGAGGCCGCCGTCTCGCGGGCGAATAAATATGTGATGACGGAACACAACTGCCGCGGGACGCGCATTGCTCCCCAACCAGCCGCCTTTGATCCGCTGAAGGGGATTCCGAAAGTCCTTCGCGGGAAGATCATCGGCGGCGAGTGCTGCGCCTGGACGGAGGAGATCGCCCTGCCGGAGGAACTGGACTTCAAGGTGAAGGCGCGCCTGGCGGCCTTCGGCGACGCGCTTCTGTCCAGTCCAAGGTGAACCATACGGGTACAGCCTCCGGCCTCAACAAGTTGCGGCCCTCCCGTGCAACGCACGACGGCGAGGGCGCACCCCTCTTGCGACCGCTTGCGCGGCTCACTTCGTTCGGGGGATATGTCGCTACGGTAAATATTCAATTGGCTAAATGGCCCAATGCAATCGCAAATCGCAAATCGAAAATCGTAAATTCAATCGCCGCGTCCGTTTCGGCATTTGCGCTCAATGCGGAAATGTGATATCCTACACACTTATTTTACGAAGAAAGGCAGCAGAGAATGAAAGTTGACCAGAAGGCCGAAAAGAATCCATGTGTCGTGAGTTTGACCGTCAAGGCGGATGCCGATGAGATAAAGGGGGCGGTGAAGAAGGTCCTCAACGAGTTCGTGCGCGAGGCCCAGATCCCAGGCTTCCGCAAGGGCAAGGTGCCGGTTGAGCTCGTCCGCAAGAATTTCGCGAATGAGTTGAAGCGCGAAACGGAAGGCGCCTGCTTCCGCGAGTTCTATCCGAAGGCCGTTGATGAGTCCAAGCTTAAGGTCATCGCCCTTGAGGGGGTTGCAGAGATGAAGCTCTCCGAGGCGGACGGCATGGAGTTCACGGCGCTGGTCGAGGTGCGCCCCGAGTACAAGATGCCGAAGTACAAGGGCCTTCCGATCGACAGCAAGGACGTCAAGGTCGAGGATGCCGCCGTCGAGGCGCAGCTCGAGAGCCTGCGCAAGATGTTCGCCAAGTTCGAGGATGCCAAGGAAGGCGACATCGTTGGCGATGGCGATTTCGTCCAGTTCGACTACAAGGGGACGCTTGACGGCAAGCCGCTTTCCGAGGTCGTGCCGGACCAGAAGGCCGTCTGCGAGGCGACCGGCTTCTGGACGCAGATCGAGGACGGGCGTTTCCTCCCTGAGATCCTCGAGGGGCTCAAGGGCATGAAGGCTGGCGAGGAGAAGAAGGATGTAGAGGTGTCTTTCCCGTCCGAGAATGCCCCGGATGCGCTGAAGGGCAAGAAGGCCGCCTATGAGCTGAAGGTCACGATGTTCCGCAAGCGCATCCTTCCCGATGACGCCGGGCTCGTCGAGTCCGCAAAGGCGGAGAGCATGGAGAAGCTTCGCTCCGACATCCGCGAGCGTCTTGAGAAGCAGGCTGCGGAGGCGGAGGTCGAGCGTCGCCGCAACCAGGCGATAGAACTTCTCCTCAAGAAGGTCGATTTCGACGTGCCGCCGTCGCTCGTGCAGCGTCAGGCCGAGGCGTACCTTGGCCAGCTTGCGCAGCAGATGCAGTATGCCGGCGTGACGGGCGAGTATATCGAGCAGAACCGCGAGAAGATACTCAAGGATGCGCAGGAGCATGCCGAGAGGCAGGTTCGCCTGTCTTACATGCTTCTTGACATTGCGGACGCGGAGAAGATCGAGGTTGACGAGAAGGACGAGAACAAGAAGGATCAGGCGCGCGCCGAGAAGACCCTTGAGTTCATCCTTGGCGAAGCGAAGAAGTAACCCGCCTGCGGATTCGGGTATTACGCAAAGTTTGGAGTGCGCATGAAAAAGAATAGCAGTCCGGAATCATATCTCGTGCCGATGGTCGTGGAGCAGACTGGCCGTGGCGAACGCAGCTACGACATCTACTCCAGGCTGCTTCAGGACCGCATCGTCCTGCTTGGCGGCGAAGTGACGGATGAGTCCGCGAACCTCATCGTGGCGCAGCTTCTTTTCCTGCAGTCGCAGGATGCGAAGAAGACGATCAGCATGTACATAAACTCCCCTGGGGGAAGCGTCACGGCGGGCCTTGCGATATACGACACGATGCAGTTCATATCGTGTCCGGTCGCGACGTACTGCATCGGGCAGGCGGCCTCCATGGGGGCGGTGCTCCTCACGGCGGGCGCGAAGGGCAAGCGCTTCGCGCTCCCTAACGCGCGCATCATGATCCACCAGCCATGGGGCGGCGCGGAAGGCAAGGCCAGCGACATAGAGATCACCGCCAGGGAGATACTTCGCCTGAAGGAGCGGCTGAACCACATACTCGCCGACCATTCCGGCAAGTCATACGAGGATGTCGTGCGCGACACCGACCGCGACTACTTCATGAGCGCATCCGAGGCCGCCGAATACGGACTCATAGACGGCGTTGTGTCGCCGAAGAATCGTTAAGAAGATGGCCAACAGATCCCCAAGGCAGCTTGTCTGCAACTTTTGCGGGCGCACTTCCCGCGAAGTGATGATCATCCCCGGGCCCATGGACGCCAACATATGCGTTGACTGCGCCAAGCATATCGCCAACGCAGTGACGGAGGCCGAAAAGGCGGCTGGGGTGGAGCCAAAGAAAAAAGTCCCGGCGTTGGGTCCAGTCCCGATGCCAAGGGAGATAAAGGCGTTTCTCGACAGCTACGTTATCGGACACGACGAGACGAAGAAGATATTGTCCGTCGCCGTCCATAACCACTATCGCCGCCTTGAGCAGAAGGAGAAGTCTGCTGACGGGAAGGGGCGCAAGTCGCCCGGCGAGTTTGACGACGTCGAGATCGAGAAGTCAAACATCCTCCTTATCGGCCCTACCGGCACTGGGAAGACGCTTTTCGCGAAGACGCTCGCGAAAATGCTCAAGGTCCCGTATGCCATCGGCGACGCCACGACGCTCACCGAGGCTGGATACGTCGGCGAGGACGTGGAGAACCTGGTGCGCTACCTTCTGCAGAACGCCGGCGGGGATGTTGAACTGGCGAAACGCGGGATCATATATGTCGATGAGATCGACAAGATCGCGTCCAAGACCGACAACGTGTCAATAACGCGCGACGTGTCCGGCGAAGGCGTCCAGCAGGCCCTCCTCAAGATCATCGAGGGGACGGTCTGCCGCATACCTCCCAAGGGCGGGCGCAAGCATCCCGACCAGGAATACATCGAGGTCGACACCTCCAACATCCTTTTCATATGCGGCGGCGCGTTCGTGGGCCTTGACCGCATAATCGGAGAGCGTTCCGGGCGCAGGGCGATCGGCTACGGCACGGATGGGCAGGGCGGCGCAGATGACGCTTCGCAGGAAGGCCTTGACGTGCGTCCCGAGGATCTGGTCAAGTTCGGCCTCATACCCGAGTTCACGGGTAGGTTGCCGGTCATAACCGCGATGAAGGAGCTTACCGAGGATCAGCTCGTGCAGGTGCTTACCGAGCCCAAGAACTGTCTCGTCAAGCAGTACAGGAAGCTTCTCGCCATGGATGGCGTGGATCTTTCATTCTCGCCCGAGGCTCTTCGCGAACTGGCCAGGAACGCGATCAAGCGCAAGACCGGGGCACGCGGGCTGCGCGCGGCCATGGAGCGCGTCATGACCGACATCATGTACGATGCGCCGGGCGGCAAGGCTGGCGCAAAGGTGGAGATAACGGCCGAAATGGTCAGGGAGAAGCTGAAGTGACGGTTACATTGCTCAAGTCAAAGCTTCACCGCATCTCCGTGACCGAGGCGAAGCTCGACTACACAGGTTCGCTTACGATCGACGAGGATCTCATGGATGCTGTCGGCATCCTGAATTACGAGAAGCTTCTCGTGGCGAATGTGGATAACGGCGAGCGCTTCGAGACATACGCGATCCGGGGTCCGCGTGGTTCCGGCGTGTGCTGCCTCAACGGCGCGGCGGCGCACAAGGGCAAGGTCGGGGACAGGCTGATCGTGATGACCTGGGCGCAGATGTCCGGGGATGAGGCCAAGTGGTTCACCCCTCGTGTCGGCGTGATAGGCGAGGGCAATCGCCTCGTGTAATCCGAATGCCTGCCGTTTCCTCCAGACTTTGGCGCATATGGTATAATGGCTCCATGTTTGAGCCATGGGCATATGGGTGTCCCGAGAGGGATCGGGCATGACGGCGATAATTCCGGCCGCCGGCAAGGGTACCCGTTTCCTGCCGGTCACAAGGGTCGTCCCAAAGGAAATGCTTCCCATCGGGGCGAAGCCCGCGATCCATTGCATCGTCGAGGAGGCTGTCGATGCCGGCGCGGACGATGTCGTCATCGTGATTTCACGAGACAAGGAGATAATCCGCAGGTACTTCGAGGGCGACTCCGATCTTGCCCCAAAGGTCAGGTTCGCCTACCAGACGGAGCAGAGGGGCCTTGGACATGCCGTCCTGCAGGCCGCAGGTCTCGTGTCGCCGGGACAGGTCTTCATCCTCCTTGGCGATGCGCTTGTGACGGGGCCGAACCCCAGCCGTGAGATGATGAGTCTTTCGGCGGCGAATGGAGGCGCCTGCGTGATCGGCATGGAACGGGTGCCGATGGAACTGGTGAGCCGATATGGCATCGCCGCAATCAGGGATGGCGCGGAAGACGGGCTCTCGGATCGCGGCTTAGTGGAAGTATCAGACCTTGTGGAGAAGCCGAGCCGGGATGATGCGCCGAGCAACCTTGCCATTGCGGGGCGGTATCTTCTTGACGGCGACATATTCGGGCTTCTCGCCACCCAGACGCCTGGGCATGGCGGCGAGATACAGCTTACGGACGCAATTCGCCGCCTCATCCCGTCGAGAAGGGTGCTTGGGCACGTCTACTCCGGGAAACGGCAGGATATCGGGAATCCGCAGGGATACCTGAACGCATTGGAGGCCTTCAATGGAATCCGTAAGGGCTAAGAGTTTCGCTCGGGCCGGACTTCTCGGCAATCCGAGCGACGGCTATTTCGGGAAGACGCTGTCGTTCGCGTTCGCGAACTTCGGCGTGGAGCTGCGGCTTACCGAGTCTTCCAAGATGCGGTTTGTCCCGGGCGAGGTGGATGACGCGATGTTCGATTCGCCCGAACAGCTCGTGCACGACCTTCGGATATACGGGTATTACGGCGGCATACGGATGCTCAAGGCGGTTGCCAAACTGTTCTTCGAGTACTGCATGACGCACGGCGTCCCGTTCCCGAAAAGGAACTTTACGGCGGAATACAAGATAAACGTGCCGCGTCTCGTCGGCCTTTCCGGCTCAAGCGCTATATGCAGCGCGATGCTCAAGGCCCTCATGAGGTTCTATGGGGTCGATATCCCCGTCGAATACGCGCCGACGCTGTGCCTCGAGGCGGAGCGCGACGAGCTCGGCATAAACTGCGGATACCAGGATCGCGTCATCCAGATGTACAACGGGCTCGTCTTCATGGATTTCGATAGGGCCTACCTTGAGCGGCACGAGTATGGCAGGTACGAGCGGCTGGACGTGTCGCTGCTGCCGAAGCTGTATGTCGCGTACGACCCGAATCGCGCTGAGGAGTCCGGCAAGGCGCACAAGAAGGTCAAGCGGCTTTTCGATGCGAAGCGTCCCGACATCCTGTCGGCAATGTCTGAGTTCGCCGACATCGCGCAGCGCGGGCGCGATGCGCTTGTTGAAGGGCGTCCGGAGGCGTTGCCCGAGCTTATAGACGCCAACTTTGACCTGCGTGACAGGATATTCGACGTGTCGGAGGAAAATCGCCGGATGATACATGTGGCGCGAAAGGCCGGTTCGAGCGCGAAGTTCGCCGGATCGGGCGGCGCGATAGTCGGAACGTACGAGGATGACGGACAGTTCGCGCACTTGTCGGCTGCGCTTGGCGAGATCGGATGCCGTACGCTGAAGCCGCTTGTGGCCACGTCTGACGATGTTGAGATGCCGTTGGACGGGGTGTGGCGTAATTCGTGACCATTGGCATTACGGAGGGTTTCATGAAGGGGAGGTCTGGCGATTTCGTGAGGGTGTTCTTTGGGAGCGGGTTCTTTCTCGGCCTTTCGCCGGTGGTGCCGGGCAGCTTCGGGGCCCTTGTCGGCCTGGCGTGGCACGCCTACGCCTTCTGGAACGGCTGGCGTCCGATGGACGTGAGGATATGGTGCTTTACCGGAGCCGTGCTGTTCTCCGCCATGCACTACCTACTGACGCCGTGGGCGCAGAAGTACTGGAAGGAACCCGATCCGAGCCATTTCGTGCTGGACGAGATCGTTGGCTATCTGTGCGTGCCGGTTTTCGCCGTGGATTTTGCCTACTGGTGGCAGCTTGCGGCGGCATTCGTCGTGTTTCGAGTGCTCGACGCGATCAAGCTGCCTGGCGCCCGCTACATTGACCGCAACATACACAATGCGCATGGCGTCCTTTTCGACGACGTTGTTTCGGCCGCGTATTCCGCGCTGATCGTCTCCTGCGTCACATGGTTCTGGTTCTGATGCGCGTGCTTGACTGCCCAACAATGCATGGATATGGGAAAGACATTTGATACGATAGTCATAACGGCCTCGAACGAACCGCAGGCCGATTGCTTCCGCCGTCAGGCAAAAGCCTACGAAGGGATTCTTGCCGGCCGGATACTCGTGATTCCGGATCCCGGCGGACGTCGTGTCGGTACGCTTGGGTCTACGGTAAACGTCCTGCGCGTGGCGCCGCAGGGGGGCCGTACCCTGATATGCCACTGCGGCGGCTTCTCGAAGCGGCTCCCAGCCTATGCGGCGTCGGGCAAGGTCTTTGCGCCCGTGCCAACCACTTCCGGCGTGAAGACGCTCTTTGAGATAATCGTGTCCAACATGGCGCGGCTGAGGCTTCAAGCGTCCGGTGCCCTCGTGGTGTGCGGCGACCTTGCGCCCGGATTCGACTTCGCCCGCTGCGATTTCTCCATGCCCGGCGTGACCGGCATCGGATTCCTGGATTCGCCGGAACGAGGCTCGCGGCATGGCGTGTTCATCCCGTCCGGATGGAAGGGCTGTTCGGATGTCGCGTGTTTCCTCCAGAAGCCTTCTGTGGACGAGGCAAGGCGTGCCGGGGCAATACGCCGTGGCCGCGTCGTCGTAGATACCGGCATCCTGTGGATAGACGGCAAGACTTGCGCGAAGATGGCGGCAAGCGCATGGGAGGATGGGGATCTCTATTCCGATTTCACGGCGGCCCTGCTTGACGGATTCGCTCCGTTCAGCGTCAATGTGGTGCCGCATTGCGATTTCTTCCACATCGGAAGCAGCCGCGAACTGCTGGATCTGCTTGGCGGCGGGCGGCAATGGATTGACGGGTGCGGCATCCCGCGTTCCGGGATGCGGCTGGCTGGCGAGAACATAGTCACGAACGTGCCGGCCGGATACGGTAAGAAGGTGCGGCTTGGCCGCGGGGAATGCCTGCTGTGCCTGCCTGTCGGCAAGTCCGGCTGGACGGAAGTAAGGTACCATGTCGATGACAACTTCAAGGAAGACGGGAAATGGGAGGCCCTTGGTATGGGGAGAGTGATGGAGCGCGTCAACTATGCGAGGCTGGGCGATTTCCGCGCCCGGCAGACCGCCGCCTTGCCTGCCGAGGTTGAGGTGCGCCGTCCGCTTAGGATTGACCTGGCCGGCGGATGGAGCGATACGCCGCCGATCTGCCAGGAGCTTGGCGGATGCGTACTGAACGCGGCGGTTACGCTTGGCTCCGATATGCCCGTAAAGGTGCGCATAAGGCGCCTGCGCGATAGCGAGGTGCGCATCTCGTCGGTAGATCTGCGGCGTTCGGGCGTGTTGCGGACCATGGAAGAGATCCACGACCATTCGGATCCTTCGGACTGGCGTGCGCTCGTTAAGTCGGCGTTGGCCGTCACGGGCTATGATTTCTCGGATGGAGGCCTAGACATCGAACTTTCCGCCGATGTGCCCAAGGGAAGCGGCATGGGCACGTCCTCGATTCTCGGATCTGCGGTGGTGGAGGCTCTGGGACGCATTCGCGGCGAGTCGTATTCAGTCGATAAGGTGGCGGAGCTGACGCTGGCGCTTGAACGCGAGATGCGTACCGGTGGAGGATGGGAAGACCAGATGGGGGCGCTCGTGCCCGGTGTCAAGCTTCTCGTATCCTCAAGGGGAGAGAGGCAGAAGATCCGGACGCGCCGCCTTTCTGCCGAGGCCGAAAGCCGTTTTGCCGCCTACTTGTCCGAGCGTGCTCTCCTGTACTTCACCGGACAGAAGCGCATGGCGCGGAATGTGCTGAATGGAGTCATCTCGTATTACAGGCGCAACCCGAGCAACATTGCGCACGAAATCATCAAGCGTCTGAAGTCTGATGCCGCCAAGGCGTTCGAAGCCGTCGAGAAAGGGGACTGGCACGTGTTCACGGCGGTGATGAACGCCTACTGGAACAACAAGAAGGCGCTCGACCCGGGCAGCACGAACCCGATGGTGGAGTCCATCATGGCCCGCATCGCGCCGCATGTGGATGCGGTGACGCTTTGCGGCGCGGGCGGCGGCGGTTTCATGCTCATCATCGCCTGCAACCGAAGCGCAAAGAGGAGGATCCGCCAGATTCTTGAGACGGGTTCTCCGATAAGGGGCGGAAAGTTCTACGATTTCGGACTTTCGCTGTCGTAGCCTTGCCCCGCAACAAATTACAAAATCAGGTCTGACCTAAATTTGTAATGTCTACGCTTTTTCATAAATTACAAATTTAGGTCAGACCTGATTTTGTAATTTCGTGTGCTTGGGCGGACGACGTGCCAATGTGATATAATACGCCTTCAGTTGAGAGGAAAGTGCTGATGATTCGATTCCCGTTGTGCGCATCATTGCGTCTGGTGAGGTGTGCCGTCGCGATGCGGTTTTGTTGTTCGCTTGTGGCGCTGACGTCTGCGATCAGCCCGTGTCTTTCTTTTTCCGCGACCGTCGATGCTTCCGTAACACTGAAGCGCGGGTGGAATGCGGTATACGTGCCTGTTGCATCGTCGGTTTCTGCGGACGAGACTTTTGCGGACTGGCCGGTTCCGTCTGTTTCCGTATACAGTGCGCAAACGTTCCTTTCGACGAGATCGACGGCGGGCGGCATAACTGGCGAATCAGTGACCCGAGCTCCTTTCCTCATCTGGACAAGGGACGAGTCGGCCTCGTCGACCCTCGCGGCCCTCGCGGGTGATGCGGTGCTTGTCTGCTGCAATACCGGAAATGTGGATTACGTGGCAAGACTGCGCGGCACACCGTCGGCTCCGCGCATTGCGTGGCACGTCTCCTCAACTTCCGGAGATACGCTCAATTATGTTGGGATAAGCCT
The DNA here is from genome assembly GCA_934667425.1 of uncultured Kiritimatiellota bacterium. Taxonomy (GTDB): domain Bacteria; phylum Verrucomicrobiota; class Kiritimatiellia; order RFP12; family UBA1067; genus UBA1731. Next base: position 49,454 of record CAKULV010000011.1, read on the forward strand.
GAATCCAGGGGTTGCGGTGAACGCTTCCGCCTATTTTGCCGGATGCCCGTCCGTCAGCGGAGGCACGTTCTATCGGCTTTCCGGCACGGAGGATTCCCCGAAGGTCACGTCACTCGCCGGGATATCGTCCACATCGTCCGCCAGGCTTTCGGACGGCATGGCCGTGCTTGTCCCCGGGGTTTCGGTGTCGGAGTGGGCGGGGCCGCTGCATGTTTCTCCACGTGGCGGCATTGCCTTTGGCGAGGCGCGGACGACCGGCGAGGTGGCGATCCGCAATGACGGGGCGGTCGAGAAGTCCGTGTCGCTCGCGCTCGTCCCGTCCTCGGACGGCGCGGATGCGCCGCCGCTTCTGGTGCGCGATGCGGGAGCTGCGCTCGTGAACCCCGACTGGCAGCCGCTGCCGGCCGGCGGTACGGCGGTTTCACGGACGCTTGCCACGGGCGAGACTTGGCGCGTCTCCATTGCGCTCGACCGCTCGAAGCTTGCCGGGACAGGTGCGGAACTTGGCGCGATCCTACGTATATCGGAGACGGGCGGCACGCAGATGCGGGTGAGTCTGCCCGTCACGGCCCGAGATGCAAAGGACGCGAACGTCTGGCCATGCGGATTGTGGGCGATCGACCTCGAGCTCGACAGGGTGTCGCGCTACGTGACCGACACGGATCGCGTGGATGGACTGAAGGCGGGCGGCAAGATGAGGCTTCGCGTCTATGCCCACGTCTCTGCGGACGGTGTGACGCGGCTGCTTCCGCGCGTTACCGTGGCTGGCGCGAAAAGGGCGGATGGCTCCATTACCAGGACGGCCTACGGGCCGCAGGCGGCGCTGCCGACGGGACTTGACTATGCGAGGCGGCTTACGTCCGCCGCGTTGCCGGCGGACGCCTCCTCCATTGCGCCGACAGGTGGCGCGAAATGGGGCGGGAGAATGTCCTTCGAGTACAGGATCGCGGCCACGAGCGCGTCCAACCCGTTCAGGCATCCGCTCCATCCGATGTTCGACGGGAAGGATGCGAACTTCGCCCCGCTTCCGTATGACGGCGACGACTTCCGCAACTACGCGAACGCAGTGAAGCCGGAGCTGTTCTCGATCGGCGGCGAGGTCGTTCTTGACTTCGGTGCCTCGTCGGGCGCGTCGTGGTCTCCGCAGGAGACGGTATCCGGTTCGTGCGACTGGGTATACACGGGGCTGATGCGCCAGGGTCCTGTCAAGGCCTCGGGCCGTTTCACGGCCCAGCGCGTCGTAGCCGGAGTATCTCTCGTCGAATAGCATTTAAACATCCAAGCCAACCAAACCATGAAAATGAAAACACCTGTCCTCCGTTCGCTAATCGCGGCCATGTGCGCCGCATTGACCTCCGCCTCGCTGGCCATGCCGGTCTCCATCGCATATCAGGGCGTCCTGCGCGACATAAAGGGGGCGGCGGTCTCGCCTCTTCAGCAGACGATCGAGTTCCGCCTGTACCGCGAGGCTTCCAGCGAAACCGACAAGGCCATATGGGGCCGCTCGGTAGCGGTGCTTCTCGACAAGGATGGGCTTTTCAACGTGTCGCTTGAGGATGGCAACGGATCGACGCTCGAGCCTACCGTGTACGACAGCCTTTCGGAAGCCCTCAAGGCCGCCAGGACGGGTACGCTCTTCATCGGCCTTACGGTCGTCGGCAGCTCCGGCGAGATCGCGCCGCGCCAGCAGATACTCACCGTTCCGTACGCTGCCTTCGCGCAGGACGTCGATGCAGCCTCCGGCGATTTCATGGTCGCAGGCCGGGCGCAGATCAAGAGCCTTGAGGTCGCGGGGAGCGCGGTGTTCAAGGGGGCCGTCGATTTTTCCGAGGATGTCACGATCGATCGGAAGCTGACCGTTTCAGGCGGACTCAAGGTCTCCTCCGGGAACGTCATCGAGGGCTACGGGACGATCCCCGTAGGCGGGATAATCATGTGGAGAGGAAGCGTCGCCCCTGACGGCTGGGCCATCTGCGACGGCAGCAACGGCACTCCGGACCTGCGCAACCGCTTTGTGCGTGGAATGGACCCGTCCAAGGCGGGCTCGGTTAATTCGACCGGGGGTGCGGACAAGGTGACGCTCAAGACCGAAAACCTGCCGCCGCACCGCCACGAGTATTTCGGCGACGACCAGATCGAGGGCCGCGACGGGGAGACGACGCAGGTTTCGCGCCGCATCAACAACTACGACGCGGACAGCAAGCTGAAGGGCTCCTCGAAGGTCTACTGGTCGGGGCAGACGGGCAGCGGCAAGTCGTTCGAGGTGCTTCCTCCGTACTACAGCCTCGCTTTCATCATGCGCGTAAAGTGAGATCGGCGGAAGTCGAGATGAAGCGTCTTATTCCAAGTGTGCTGGCGGCCCTGTCCGTCCCCTTGTGCGGACTGGCGGACGACAGCCCGTCGTATACCCTGGCGACGCCGACCGCTCCGGTCATTCGCATTACGCAGAATGAATCCGAGAACGAATGGCTTGCGTCGAACAGGACGTTTTCCGCCGCCGCATGCTGGGCGGCCGCGCCGGACGGGGCCGCTGCGGTGTCGTCCCCGGCCATAGCGGGCAATCCGGCCGTATGCCTCGATGCCTGCGAAGCAGGCTTCGCCTTTGAGCGCATCAAGCCGGAGCTTTGGCTCGGCGACCGCCTGATCGCACCGGTCGGTACAGACTGGACGAAGACCTACGAGGCGTTCCTTGATGACGCCGACGGGCAGTCGGCGTTCATCTTCGATCCGAAGGGCGAGGCCGTTTATGCCCAGGCCGGCGGCACGCATCCGTTCACGTGGGTGCTCGCGGACGGCACGAGGCAGACCCGCAACTACATAGTGGCGTCCGTATGCGAGGGACGCCCGTACCGGATGTTCTGGACGGACGACCCGTACAACGCGCCTCCGGTGAGCATGAGCGGACGCTACATCCGCCTGTTCGGCCCGGACGAGATCGTAAAGCCCGTGTACGGGACGCAGGTCGTCGACCAGAACGGGCAGCGCATCACCAACAGCAACGTCATCGTGAGCGGCGTATTCCTCGACTCGTCCTCGTCATTCCTCTATGCCAGGGGCAAGGTGACGGGCCAGTTCATTGTCGCGTTCTACGATTCCGGGTCGTACGACACCCTCCAGCGCGTCCAGGTGGTGGAGGTGGGCCAGCCGGATGTGAACTACATGCGTGGCTATATCGGCGAGAAGATAGAGCCGTACGGCACGGGCTACGACACCACAGGGCTTTATCCGTCCCCCGTGACGCTCGGCACGGACGCAAACGATGCGTCAGGCGCCTACTACTATCAGCACAAGGGCACGTATTCCTACAGCCCAAAGAACAACTGGCTGTATCCACTGCGCCCGACGACTGGCGAGGCATGGCGGCTGGACGTCTACTGGATGGAGACGGATCCTCACGGGATCGCGTGGCCATTTGAGCGGTGCAACTACGAATGCTCGTGGAACACCAACGAGATGTCCACGCTGATAGCCGGCGCGCCGGTCAAGCTGCCGAAGGACTATGCCGTCACACTCGGGAGTTTCCAGGAGCCGGAGGGCCACGCGCGGGCTCCCGAAGGCGACATCTTCAAGACTCAGGGCGAGGGCTTTTCCCTGCTCAAGCTGAGCGCTCAGGACAATGTGTGGTTCATCCCGGTGCGCACGATCGAACGCACCGACACCAACTTCTTTACCCTTGCCGAGAGCGAGTGGCTCGTCGGTGACGAATTGCGTCCACGCGGCGGATCCGTGCTTGGCACGGCAAACGGATATGCGCCGGTGGTCGACCAGTCCGTGCCTGGGCTTCTCAACCTTGCGGAGTCCGGCGACAACTACAACCCGAACCTCTATTACGACTGGACTGCGGAGTCGAACGACCTCGCATCGGTCATATACGCGGTGAACACCGTGCCGTCCGGCGGCAAGCCGCTTGAGGTCTGGTGGTCATCGACCGTCCAGCAGGAGAGCATGCCGTCGCCAGTATCGTTCCCTTCGCTTGTCCAGCGCTACCGCATAGGATGGCCCGCCTGCGACCAGGCGCCGCAGATCGTGCTTGCGTCGCAGCAGGGCGGTGCGGGGACGACGCGTTACGAGACTGGGGCGGGCGCATACCTTGACGGGCAGGCGGCGAAGCTTGAGCTGCCGGATGCGTATGCCTTCCACTCGACTGGCGGGGCCGTCTCGTTCTGGGCCAATGCGGAGGAGTTGACGGCGTCCGGACGCATCCTCGCTCTTGGTTCCGGAGCGAATTCCACTATGGGGCTGGAAGTGAAGGCCGATCTCGACTCCGCCTCCGGAACCGTCTCGTACTCGCTTTCGCTCGCCGACGACGCCGGCGCGGACGTGACGCTTGCGGTTCCCCCGCTTTCGACTTCGGCGTGGCACAAGATCGCATTCTCGTTCGGCGCGTCGAACGCGGTGGCGTTCGCGGATGGCGAGTGCGTGGCCTCCACGAACGTGGCCCGCGCGTCGTTTGGCGGCTTCCTGACCGGCAACCGCATCGGCGGCGCAGGCGCCGCCGCAGGGATTACGGTTGACGATGTGGCCGTCTGGGCGCGCACGTTTGACTCCACTGCGGCCTCGAACGGACTCTATTCGGCCATTTCCGGCGACGAGGATGCGCTGACGTTCGCGTTCACGTTCGAGGGGAATGACCTGGAGCCGACGTTTGGCGGTGCTTCGCGAATGGCGACTGATGTCGTTTCGGGGCGGACTTTCGCGGCGATGGATGTCCTGCGGTCGACGCCAGGAGCGCCGATCCTCGGCACGGGCGTATTCTCGTCGGACACGAAGCCGGTGGTGTACCGTCAGCCGGACCCCGGCAAAACCGGCTACAACCCAAACGAAGAGCATGCGTTCATCGCGTCCGGCGCGGGCGGCTACTACGCCTGGGCCCTGCGCTGCGACCTCAACACGTCCGATACCTCTAAGCCGTTTGTCCTGGTGGAGTATGTCAAGGACGGACGCGCGGCGATGCGCGGGTTCTCCGTCCTTCTCACCAACGAGCTGTTCACCGCCCTTGCGGCGGACGTGGACGCGGGTCACATGCTGCCGGGCCCGCACCCGATAGACCTCTTCGACAACCCCTGGTGTCCGGGCGACTACTGGGACAGCGTGCCCGGGCAGTCGTACTCGAGCGCATTCCGCGACCGCAAGGGGCAGGTGTGGGCGCGGTCCGCCGGCACGATACCGATCAGGATGTACTACCGCAACCAGGACGGCTTCGACTATCCGAGCCTCTCTGAGACGCCGCCAGTCAACGCGGAGATCCCGTGGCTTTCTGAGCTCGGCCGCGAGCCGTCGGCGCATCTTCTCTCCAATCCTCCGGCCTCATGGACATGGCGCGTCGCGTGGCCTTCCGGCGCGCCTACGATGCGCATCGGCGAGACGCTTACGACCGCGGCGAACGGATTGCCTGAGATGTGGAACGCAAAGTCGATGGCCGTCGTATGGCCGCAGGGCGAGGCGGACACTGTGCGGCTCTGGGATCCGACCGTCGCGCGGGAGTCCGGCATGGCCGGGTTCGCCACGGTTTCTGAGTTGCTTGCGCACTTCGGGTTCTCGGTGGAGGAGGGGAACGTTACGCTTCGCGCCGGAAAGTACACGTTCAAGGACCTGCCGCCATCCATCGGCGACCGCTTCTATGCGGATGTGAACAAGCCTGCCGAAAGCTGCGTGACGCTCGTCGGAAAGCAGGAGACGAACGCCGGCGGCACGATCCTCTGGCCGAACGTCGGCAATGCGGACGAGATCGCCGCGCTGAAGGGGCTTTTGCCGGAAGGGCAGCCGCGAGACAGGCAGAGCGCCTGGGATCGCGTGATTGACGGGCTCGGGCTGGAGTCTCCCGTAGTCCCAACGACTGTTGCGGGGTCCAACGACCCGAAGGTCGCGTATGTGCCGCGAGACCACTATGCGCTTACCGCCATGGGGGCGACCGGCTTCGTCACGGTAATCGAGAACGATGCGCCGGTGGGAAGCGGAACGAACCGGCTCGGCGTGGCGGAGGGAGACGCAATCTCAATGCACGTGCTTGCCGTGACGAACCGCTACTACGCGGGTCGCGTGGTGGCGCGGGAGGATCCGCTGAACCTCCTTTCGCAGCAGCTTGCGATCATGTACACGGAGTCCTTCGCAGGGCAGGCCGACGACTACGAGTTCGAGTGGAAGAAGGCGACGCCGCTCGCTTCCGGCGCGATGCCTACGGACTACACCAACGCCTACGCCTGCGTGTTCTCCGGCGAGGGCGAGACGCAGGGCCTTACGCGCTTCACGCTTGGCGGGCAGGGCGACACGCTCGCGAACCTCGTGAACACGTTCTATGTGATGCGCTACCGGGCCGTGCGCGGCGCGGCGCGGGCCTCCATGGGCGATTCCTGGAGCGACTGGTGCGGGCCGACGCTGGCGGAAGGGTGGATCCAGCGCGTGGTGAACAACGTCACCCCGTTCACCCAGCGGATGACCGACCTCTACGAGAACCGCGCCGAGACGGCCTCCTCGATGATACAGGCCGCCGGCGGACCGTACATGGGGGATGTCGCGCTCAATCAGGACAACCTCGCGTCTGTCGGTCTCATCCAGCTATACCAGACGCTTCTCAACAAGGCGGAATCCATGTCCATCGCCTCCGGTTCCGCGCAGGGGGTCAATGACGCGGAGGTGAACAAGCAGCTGCTTCTCGCCGTGGAACGCCTTGCCGACATGTACACGCTCCTCGGAAACGACGCCTATGCGGATGCGCTGAACCCCACGATCGGCTTTGGCTCCACCTGGGGCGGCAACGCCCCCGGGATGTCCCAGATAGACTATGGCGCGGCGTCCCCGGGCCTGTTCTGCTTCGACAACCAGGTGCCGTCCCTCCTTGACGAGGAGCTTGCGCTCCTGCGCGGACGCACCGGCGCGAACAACCCGTCCGTCCAGACGGCCCCGTTCTACAACCGCCTCGTCTGGAACTTCACTCGCGGAATCACGGCCGGCGAGGTCGCCTATGCCGTTAACTACAACATAAACTCGTCGAACGGCGACGCGATCATCGACGAGAACGATGCCGCTCTCCAGTATCCGCAGGGCCACGGCGACGCCTGGGGACACTACCTGAGCGCACTGTCGTGCTACTACCGGCTTCTCAGGAACCCCAACTTCACATGGCCCGTATCGCAGTCGCAGATGCTCGTGGCGGACTCCATCGTCGATGTGGACTACTATGACGAGGCGCGCTTCGCGGAGATAGCGAACAGGCTCGCGGTCACTGCGGCGGACGTGGCTGACCGCACGGCCCGCAAGGCGTGGCGCGACAACGGAGGCGCGAATGGCGCTGGCTATCTCGATGACGACGGGGAACGCAACTTCGGCTATGGCGAATGGGCGACACGCGGCGCGATAGGGGCCGTCGCGAACTGGATGGTCGCGAACGCAATCCTGCCGGAAACCGCGACGCCGGATGCCTACAGCCGTCTCATGTTCGGTCCGGAGACGACGCTCTCGAACACGAACCTGGCGCTTTCGGCGGCGGCCGATCTGGCGCACGGATGGACGTTCGAGTTTCAGGTCGCGGCTCCCACGAATGGCGCATGTCTCGGCGCCGGCACCGTGCTTACGCTTGCCGCCGGTGTGCCGGAAGACGGACTTTCAGTCGGGAAGCCGGCGACCGCAGATGATGACGCCACTGTCGGCGTCCTCCGGCTTTGCTCGACGGGCGACGGCAATGCGACCGTCTTTGCCGCGAACCTCACGTACTACGTGGAGGCTGTCACGAACTATATCACCGTCGCAGTGACGAACGCCAACGGCACGGTCGAGAATGCGCCGAATGTCGAGCAGGTGTCGTATGTCGTCCGCTCCGACGACAAGGTCATCGTCGATGACGAGTCCATCCCGTTGCCGGATGGCGCGCTTGTGGCGCTTGACCGTACGGTTTCAGGCATGATGACCCTGAGGGTCCTGGGCGAAAGCGGGAACTCCTTGGCCAGGGTCGATCTTGGCAGCGAGATCCGCTGCGAACGCCCGGCCGCAATGTTCGGAGGAGGCTTCACCGGCTCCATTGGCGAGATACGCGGGTGGAACGAGTCGCGCAGCGACGCCGAACTCCAGTCCGCCCGCGCCTATGTGAACCCGCGCGAGCCTGCGCTGTCGTTCTACACGCGATGCGTCGCGAAGAGGACTACGGACGCGACGCTTGCGGACGAGACTCCGGGCGGCGACCGTCCGTGGGAAGTCAGCAATCCGCTGTGGACGAAAGTCTCGGAATCCGGGCTTTCCCTTGCGTTCTCCGATGACGGACTGATCCGCATCGACCGCGACACGGTTTCGGATCTGGCGGACATACCCGATTCGGTGGAGTCTATCCAGCGGACCCTCGATCGGCTCGACGCCGGTCTCAACCCGCTCGGCCTTTCGGATTCTGCTACGCCGTTCGACATCGCGTCCGCAGGCGTGGCGGAAGGGACGTCGACCCACTTCGAGCAGGTCGCCGCCCGCGCGGAGACCGCCCTCGGCAATGCCGCCGGACTCCTGAATCGCGCACAGGAGGCGTCATCCTACCTGCGCCAGATCCAGAACGCGACATCGGACGAGGAGGAACTTGCCGCAACGAGCGAATCGGACTATGAATCCCGGCTTATCGCAATATACGGTACGCCGTATTCGGGGGACATTGGTCCGGGCAAGATGTACGACCAGGGCTATGCGGGGCCAGACCTCTACCACTACATGTACATGGATCTCTCCGGCTACGGCCTGACGAGCCTTGACGACATCACGGCGAAATACGTGGTCTCGTACGACGATACTAACGGCAAGTCGCGCTGGACTTACGAGTCCATGGAGAAGTACGCGAAGGGGGATGGCAACGCATCCGAGAAGAGTCTTGTATACTGCGTCTCTGCGAATGGTCTCGTCGTGAAGCCCGAGGGCGTCACGGGGTCGCGCGCGACCTCCGGACGCATCCAGCAGGCCTATTCGGACTACCTTCTCGCCTATGTGGACGCGAAGAGCGCGGCCGCCGTCTACACCCGCGCAACGGAACTCCTCGGCATGTCGTACGACACCGTGGACACCACGCTCTCGATGTACAACGACCTTTACGGGGCCGCCTCGGCCCTGTGCGCGGCTACGATCGCGAACGACATCCAGACGCTCATCACCGGGAACGCCATCAACGCGCTGAACATGGTGAAGGATATATCCGACACCGGCTACCGGGTGGCAAGGAACTCCGCGCCATCTGTTCTTGTCGCTGGACTTTCCGTCGGCTTCTCGCCGCAGTCAGCCGTGGATCTTGTCGCGGGCAACGCAAATATAGTCGTGAGCAACACCGTCGGTGCGGCTGTGCTGGCCCTCCAGACCGTCCAGACGCTTGCCGACTTCTCGGTAAAGCAGTTCGCTAACGTGAAGGACGGCCTTGCCATAGCCGCCGACTGGAACGATGCTCGGAATGCGGCGTGGAACGGCCTCTACGACGCCGTGATCCAGGTGAAGTCCGCCGCCGGCAACCTGCAGACCGCCATAGCGAGGATGAACGCCACCGTCGCGGCGTTCAACACGATAGTCGCAGAAGGCGACAGGCTCCAGGCGCTGCGGGCCTCGGAGCGGGCGAAGCGGGTCAACCGCATAGTGAAGCTCCGCTACAACGACATGCTCTTCCGCCGCATGCAGGATGCAGCGCTGTCGCGCTACTCCGCCGCGTTCGACTTCGCCCAGCGCCAGGTGTTCATGGCGGCGCAGGCATACGACTACGAGACGGCCCAGCTGTCGGCGGATAGGGACGCGGGCGATTCCTTCAAGGCCGGGATCATTGGCGCCAGGGCCCTCGGCACTTTCGGCTCGGACGGCAAGCCCCAGGCCGGTCTCGCCTATGGCGATCCCGGTCTTTCGGACATCCTCGCAAGGATGGAGACGAACTACCAGGTCCTGAAGCCTCGCCTCGGCATCAACAATCCGGACGCAAATGCGACATGGTTCTCCCTGCGGCACGAACTCTTCCGCATCGGACGTTCGGAGTCCTCGCTATCCGACTGGCAGAGGGAACTAGAGAGACACCTCGTGGATGATCTCCGCGACGTGCCGGAATACGCGCGCTTCTGCCAGCCGATGGCCTCTTCGGACGGCGTCGTCGTGCGCGAACCGGCGCTCGTGATCCCGTTCGAGACGACGATAGACTTCGGGAAGAACCTTTTCGGACGCGATCTCGTGGCCGGGGACCATGCCCTTGATTCTTCCTACTACGCCACGAAGATAAGGTCTGCGGGAGTGAAGTTCGAGGGGTACAACGCGCCGCTCGTCGCGGGAACCACGGATGCGCTTGCGGCTACGCCTGTGGTGTACCTCGTTCCGGCAGGCACCGACCGCATGCGCGTTCCGGGCGATTTGACGGGGCTTGTCATCGACCGTCCCGTCGTAGACCAGGTGATACCCGTCCCGTACGCGATAGGCTCAACCGCGCTTGACGGCATCGACTTCGCGTCGCTTTCCGGCGGATACGCGGGCGTAGCCGAGCCAGGGGCGAAGATCCGCAGGTATCCGTCCTTCCGGGCGATGACCGGGGCGGCGGACGATGCGGACCGCGCCAACACGCGGCTCATCGGGCGCTCGGCCTGGAACACGCGCTGGCTGCTGATAGTCCCTGCGGGACAGATGCTCGGCGGAACGGCCGAGAACCGCAAGGCCGCGCTCGACATCTTCATCCACGGCGCTGATACCGACCATGACGGACGCCTCGACGTTTCGCCCGTCACCGACATCAAGATCGGACTCAAGACCTACTCGCATTCGGGGAACTGACCATGAAGATCGCATTCTGCATTCCTGTGGTGATGGCGGCGATGGCCGCGCTTGCGGCGGCTCCAACGGTGTCTCTGCCGCCGTTCGTGTACACTGGGCGCATAACGGACTATTCCGGCGCCGGACTCGATGGTGCCGCGAATGGAGCGGAGATCCGCGCCCGCAAGAACGGAAAGCTCATAGCCCGTGCGCCGATAGCGGCATCGTCCGGCGACAGTTCGGCCAACTACACGCTGGCGATACCGATGGCGTCCGCCGAAACGCCGGGATCGGCCGTGAAGGGCGATGAGCTTACCTTCGAGATAGATGCGAACACAGGCGGCGCGGATGGCGTGTACACGGCGACGAACACGTTCCTCGCGGTCGGGAATCCCGGACGCACCGTGCGCGTGGATGTGTGTGCAGCGACCTGCGCCAACCCATACGGAGTGGCCGACCAGTACCTCAAGGATCTTGAGGCCTGGTGGTACGAGAATGAGACTGGACCTTTCGCCTACGATCCCAAGGCCGACTGGGATGGCGATGGCGTATCAAACTACGACGAGTATCTTGCGGGGACGGATCCGCTCAACGCGGAAGATGCGGGATTGCGCATACTCACGTGGCAGACCGTCGCCGGAAACCCAGATGTGATGGAGGCCACGTTCCTGCCGGGACGCAATCGCGTCTACTCGGCGGAGCGCAGTTCGCAGGACGGGAAGGGGAGCGCATTCGAGACGACGCAGCATGCTGAAACCCCGGATGCGAACGCCCCGCGCAAATCGTATCTCTCCATCGGCAGCGAAGATCCAGAGATCCGGGCCATATATCTCTTCCGCGACGGCGCATCATCCCTTTTCCGCCTGAGGCTGGAGTAGGGGTGGGGTATAGGTTTCAGGTTTCAGGTTATAGGTTTTAGGTTTCAGGGCGCATTTCAATGAAATGCGCACGGTGGTTGAGGATTGCGTCCGAGGCGTCGCGCGTTCGCCCTCCAGGGACAATGCTTTCCCAAAAACAAATCGATAGGGGGCAATTGTTTACGGAAAAGAGAAAAACAAAAAGGAGTGTCCACGGACACCATGTCCGAGGAATCCTCTGCTTTCACTGGCAATTCGCCCGCATGTTCCAATTTCCTTCTAATTCGCCGCACCGAGAATGCGCCGCCGAATCATTCCGCTCCCCTTGAAATCGTGGTGTCTGATGCATCGCGCCGTTTCCAAGCGACTTCTAATGGATATCCAGATTTCCCTCTGCGCTTGCGCTTTTCGGTTGCATATGGAAACACACTATAGATGCATCGACGAAATATGATGATTATTAGCCGCAAAGAACGCAGAGGCTTTGTGGACTTTGCGTCCTTTGCGGCTCACAATATTTGATCGCCAAAGCAATATTGAGGCCGTTGCAAAACCTTTTCGTTTGCGGACGGGACAAGCCCGTCCCGCCTGAAAAAAAAAAGCGAATTTTCGCGGTTTCGAGGAGATACGGGAGGGTCGCGCTTGTCGCGACCGAGGTTTTGCAACTGCCTCTATTGCCATAGCTGACTTTTGTAATCGCTTTGTTTAGAACAATATATTACAATTATCGCGCTATGGCATTGATAAGAACAATATATTATGATAAAATGCGACCATGAATATTTCAATGGATTCCATTTCTCTGACATCACCGAATGATGCGCTTGCGCTATTGCGCACTTGGCTGCGCACAGAGCGGCAGCGCATCAGCTGGACGCAGCGGGAACTCGCGCGGAGAAGCGGCGTGCCGGCGGCGTCCATTTCGCGCCTGGAGCGGACTGGGCTTGCCTCCACGGATGCGCTCTTTCGTGTCGCTTTCGCCCTGCGGCAGCTTGAGGCCATCGGCGATTTCCTAAAAGAGCGGCAGCGCCTCGCGTCCGTGCCTGTTTCGCTGGAAGATTTGCCACGCCAGAAAGTCGTGCAGCGCGTGCGCATGAAAAAGGAGGATCAGTCATGCGCCTGACGGTTTCCCTTCGGTTTTCGCCCACGAACCAGATCAAGGTCGGCACGCTTTCCGACTTGGGGCGTGACACGGCCTTTGAATATGACCGAGGATTCCTTGCGACGGGGCTCAACCTGGCGCCGTTTCGTCTGCCGCCCCGAAGCGGCATTCTTGTCTACGACCGTTCAGGCAACATGGACACCTTTGGCGTGTTCGAGGACTCGCTTCCGGACGGCTGGGGGCGGCGTCTTGTAGATGTCGCCTATCGGCAACGCTTCGGACGGCTTCCGTCGGTGCTGGAACGCCTTGCCTGCGTAGGGACAAATGGCATGGGTGCCCTGGTCTACGAGCCGGAGGAGCCGCTTGAGGCCGAAGCGGAGTTCGCAGACCTTGCCGCATTGGCGGAATCAGCGGAACGCTTTGCCGAAGGGAAGGCCGAAGATGTCCTGCCGGAAGTGCGGCGGGCGGGAGGCAGCTCAGGCGGTGCGCGTCCAAAGGTGTTCATAGGGTTCAACCCACAAACGGGAGATGTCTGCGCAGAGAGGGAATCTCTGCCATCTGGGTTTGAGCATTGGATCGTCAAGTTCAACACACGCCAAGATGGTGCAGATGCGGGCATTCGTGAGTTCCGCTATTACGAGAAGGCGATCGCAGCCGGCGTTTCGATGATGCCGAGCCGACTGATCGAGACGAGGGCCGGCGTCTTCTTCGCCACGAAACGGTTCGACCGCACGGATGCCGGCGGACGGCTTCATGTCGCTTCGGCGGCAGGACTTCTCCATGCGGATTTCCGTACACCGGGCGACGAATACGCGCTCCTGTTCAAGCTGACGGATGCGCTGACGCACGATTATTCAGCAAAGGAAGAACTGTTTCGCCGCGCCACGCTGAATGTCCTTGAACACAATCGCGACGACCATCTGAAGAATTTCGCGTTTCTGATGGACGAGCAGGGCCGCTGGTCGCTGGCTCCGTTCTACGACTTCACCTACAGCGACGGGCCGAACGGCTGGCAGACGCTGTCGGTCGCGGGCGAGGGCGCGAACCCGACGCAGGCCGACCTTGACCGTCTGGCGCACGAGGTCGGCCTGAAGTCTTTGTAGCAAAGCGTAGAGGTTTCATTTGCGATTTGCGATTACATTTGGTGATTGAGCCATTTGCTTATTTGCAGTGGAGCCTCATCCGAGTTGTTTTTTATCTCATGCCGCGCCTTATTCAGAATTGAATTATTCAAATCTGAACAAGAAGAATATGGTATAATGTCCGCATGAGAAACCCATTCAGATACGGCTCGAAAGTCACGGGCGGGGAGTTCTACGACCGCATTGAAATCAAGAAGTCCATCCTGAACGTGATCGATGGCGGCAACAATGTCGTCCTTTACGGTCCCCGTCGCTACGGGAAATCGTCTCTCATGGCGGAGGTCGTTGAGCATCTGCAGACGCAGGGCGTTCTCTGCGTCTGCCTGAACCTGATGGATGTCGCCTCTCTCAATGACTTTGTTCTTTCCTATTCCCGTGCCGTCTACCGCGTTGCCGCTCCAAAGGCCTCGGCTCTGCGGCATGTCGCGGAACTCTTCAAGCGGCTGCGCCCCGTCCTGGGCTTTGACGAAAGCGGCTCGCCAGAACTGTCCTTTCAGTTCGCGGCGCGAAAGATGGGTGCGCAGGAGCTGCGCGAAGTCTTGGCATTGCCGCAGGCGCTTTGTCCGAGGGAACGTCAGATGGTCATCGTGTTCGACGAGTTCCAGGAGGTCGCTTCGCTGGGGCTTGGCGCGAAGTTCGAGCAGATCATGCGCAGCGTCATCGAATCGCACACCGACATCAGCTATGTGTTCCTGGGGTCGAAATGTCATCTGATGAAGCGCATGTTCCTGTTGCCGGCGAGGCCGTTTTACCGCAGCGCGCAGACCTTCTCCCTGTCCCTGCCGCCGCCAGACGAGAGTGCGGCCTTTCTCGTGGAGAAATTCAGGGCGGTCAAGATGCGGCTCTCCGCCGAGCTGGCGTCCGCCATGGTCGAAAAGGCGGGCAACGTACCGTACTACCTTCAGGCGCTGGGTTCGTGGGTTTTCCGCATGGTCAGCGAGCGGTCGGGAAAGGACGTCACGAGTTCTGACGTGCAGACGGGATTTGGCCTCATGTACGAGGCCGAGCGCGAGCTTTTCGAGAATGTCTTCCAGTCGCTTCCGGAATCGCAGCGCCTGGTTGCTCGCGCCATCGCGCAGGAACCCGTGGCCCAGTTCACCGAAGACTACCGCGCACGGCACTTCCTGCCGCTGCCTTCGACCGTGAACACGGCCATACGGCGCTTGGTGGACGATTCCCGCATCGACAGCCTCGACGGCGTCTATCGTCTCATCGACCCGCTCCTTGCCCATCACCTGCGCGTCTCGACCACAACGTAGGCTACAGCGGCGGGATTGCCCGCGATACAGCCATCTGAAGGGCGGAATCCGACGGCTGCGTGTAGCGGGCGTGCATTCCGCCGCCGGAGTGTCCAGTGATTGCGTCCGTTATGTGAGGCGGCAC
Source organism: uncultured Kiritimatiellota bacterium (assembly GCA_934667425.1). Classification (GTDB taxonomy): domain Bacteria; phylum Verrucomicrobiota; class Kiritimatiellia; order RFP12; family UBA1067; genus UBA1731. The sequence continues at coordinate 64,669 of CAKULV010000011.1, forward strand.
GCCCGCCTCGTCCATCAGGGAGATGAATGTTGCGCGCAGAGAGTGGAAACTCGCCCTGCCGTTGCCGCGCTTCCCCACATCGCATACACGGAATGCGCGGCATATCGCCTTGCTCGGATGGCGGCGCGAACGTTCCGGAAACACGAATCCATCTTCCCCGGCATTGGCGAGCAACCGGCTTACACACCGGAAAGCGGCACTCGCCAGCGGAATGCGGAGCATCCTCTGCCTCCTGTTCCGTGTCTTGTTGGGACGGATGACGAGGAATCTCGAATCATGCGAAATCTCGCTGCATTCGAGTTCGGCGACATCAGACAGGCGAAGCCCTGTGTAATATCCGATTACAACCATGTCGGCATATGCGCATGAGATTGGATCGCTGCGCCTTTCGCGAAGGTGCGCGACAATCCTCCGCACCTCATCGGTTTCGAGCCGTCTGTAGAATTCATTGTCGCATTCGCCTATGCGCATCTGCGCCATGTGCCTGAACGTCGGCCATATGTTCGCGTCGAGCCGCAGGGTGCGCCACACGCGGCGAAAGAACACGATCATGCGCCCGACAGAGACATATCGCGAACACAATTCTTTCGCGATCCGCTTCGCGTCATCCGCAGAAAGCGACGCAGGGCAGGACCTTGCCGGCGCGACGTCGGCAAGGATCTCCAGCCACCTGCGGTAGCCCGGTGCGCTGGCTGGAGGGATCGCCTGTGGCGAATTCGCGCAGAATGCCCGCCAAAGCATTCGCCATGTGATTTGGGGGTGCGATCGCTTCATCGTCAGTTGCCTTTTTGCGTATTCCCCAAGCCGTACCAGATGTGCGAGCCAATCCTCTTCGTCTTTTGCATCGCGCGGAGCCATCCATGCGGCCCGCATCCGCGCAATGCGAAGGCGATCAGTCTTAAGCGATATCCATTTCTGACGTCCCCGTGAAGTTAGCACAAGGTAATAGCGCGTCCCTTTTCGTTGCAGTGAGCCAATGAAAGCATTCATGCGTAATAGTATACGGTATTGTATTTAGTTGGTAGATGGTAGTTGGTAGTTGGTAGAGGATGGAATTTGCGATTTACGATTTTTCGATTTGCGATTGCATTTGGGGATTTAGTCATTTGGTGATTTTGTAGCGAAAATCCCGCCACGGGCGCATTTCCGTGAAATGCGTGAAGGGAGGGCGGTTGCCCCCAGCCGCCGCCCGCGGGAGGGGTGCAGTCCTGCGCGACCATTGCGTCCGTGGGCGGCGGTCGCAACAAGTGCGACCCTCCCGCGTGCATCTCCGGTCGCAACAAGTGCGACCCTCCCGCGTGCATCTCCGGTCGCAACAAGTGCGACCCTCCCGCGTGCATCTCCGGTCGCA
>CAKULV010000012.1 GCA_934667425.1 uncultured Kiritimatiellota bacterium
CAGACCGTCCCGCTCTACGTCGCCGGGGACGGGACGCTATCCGTGTCGCTCTCCTCCGGCGACTTCGCCTTCGGCGTACTCCCTGACCTCGCGGGCGGCACCCTTGTCGGCTGGGTGAACTTCCCGAACGCAAGCCCCACCCCCGCGTGCATCCACGACTACAGGTCGCGGCTGGCGTCCGTGACGCTCCCCGTCGGGCGGGACGCGGGCGCCCTGAGGTGCGCATGGATGGGGTGCGATGGCGTGACGGTCACGAACCGCGCCCCGCGCTCTGCGGCGATCGTGGGGAACTTCCCGCCCGGCGGGACGCGCACGGTCCGCTACACGCTCTCGCACCCGCTCCACCTGTTCGGGGATGCGTCCGGGGAGCAGGAGGTGCGCTTCTGCCCCGTCCCCCCGGAGCCGGGGCCGGATGGGGAGCTGGAGGACGCTTTCGCCATCGAATTCCTCTCGTCCGGATGCGACTGCGCCGAGGGCTGCGGCGGCGACTGCCGCTGCTCCGCGTGGGGGTGCTCGTGCGCATGGAGGTGGCATGATGGCGGGGAGCCGCCCCCGGCGCCCCCGACGCCGGAGGGCTACGCCGAGGCGAAGGCGAACGCCGCGCACATGTCTGGCGTCCTCCCCGTGCGCGTCCCTCCGCTCTTCGGAGCCCCGATCCGGCTCGACATCCCAGACTCCGACCCCAACTGCTGCCCGTGCCCGGAGCACGCGCGGCGCAGCGTGAGCCTCGTGTGCGCGTCGCGCGGACTCGCCGTTGTGGATGCGGACGGCGCGGACTTCTCCGCCGTGACGGAGACCGTGGACGTGCGCGTCGCGGCCACGGAGCCGAGCCGGACCCCCGGGGACATGGTCGCGGCGTTCGCGACGAACGGCACGATATCGCTCATGTGCGCCTACACCGCGCTCGGCGTGGGGATCGGGAAGGATGGCGTCGACCTCGCCGCGCTGAACGCGCTCAGCCCCGACTTCGGGCTTCCGGTGCCTGTCACGACGAACATGGACGCCGCGGCGTCGATCGCCCTCAGGACCGACGTGCTGCTCCGGGGCATGAACGTCCACGTCGCCTTCGAGGGCGCTTCCGCGCCTTTCGCCCTTTGGATCCGCGACGCCGTGGAGGGCGGATGGAGGAATATCGCCTCGTCGGACGGCGGGCCTCTCGACTTGTCTCTGTCCGCGTGGCGCGGCCTCGTCGGGGCGGACCCGACGGACGCTTCGCTCCGCACGGAGGCGCGGGTGACGGCGGAGGGGGCGGGGACGGCGACTCTCGTCTTCAGGGCGTGGGGCGTCGCGGGCGGCCTCTTCGTGGAGGACGAGGCCCGCCAGGTGGTGACTGCGGTGGATTCGCCCCTGCGGATGGACGTCAACCGCGACGGCAGGATCGACGCGGCGGACGCCGCCGCGTCGGCGGCGGGGCGGCCGTTCGCGTTCTGGTGCAACGAAGACCGCGTCAAGGGCGACTTCGTCGGGCAGGTTGCCGACGCGGCGCCGAACGTATCCGACCTGAAGGTGAACGGCAGGCTCGACCTCGTGAACCTCTTCCCCGTGGCGCTCGACCTCTCGGCGTTCATGGCGGCGTGGGGCGGGGCGGCCGAGTTCACCGTCCGCCCTGCATATCCTGTCCCGGACGACGCCGCGCCGGCGCAGTTCAACGTCTGCCTCGCAAGCCTTCGGCGGGAGGCGGCGTGGGCCTTCCAGACGTCGCCGTGCGCGACGCTGGACGGGGAGCCGGTCGCGGAGGCCACGCTCGCGCCGATGCCCGCGTTCGGCGTCCGGCTCACGCGCGGGACGCTCGGGAGGGTCTCCGCCGGCTCCTGCGCGATGCTCTGCGAGGCGACGCGGCCCGGCGTGTCGCTCGCCATCGACGTGGGCGTAGGGGGGACGGTCGTCTACACCCACAGGCCGCCCATGGACATCCGCAGCGTCAGGGACATGTACCGCCTCTACAGCCTGCGCGGGGCGGAGTCCGCAGACGGCGCGTTCGCGCTCCCTCCACGCCCGTTGGTGGACTCCCTGCCGGGCGAGAAGGACCTCGACGTCTTCCTCGCGCACGGATTCAACGTTACGGAGGACGACGCCCGCGCCTGGGGCGACGCCATCTTCAAGCGGCTGTGGATCGCGGGGTCCCGCGCCCGGTTCGGCATGGTGGCGTGGAACGGCAACCACCACTGGACGGGAGACTGGGCGAACGGACTCCACTACCAGCAGGACGTCTACCACGCGCTGAAGACGGGCGACGCGCTTCGGAGGCTCGTGGAGCGGGAGCAGCCCGACCCGTCGCGGCGCGTGCTGATGGCGCACTCGCTCGGCAACATGGTCGCGTGCGAGGCGCTGAGGCAGGGGCTGCTTGTCGGGAAATATCTCATGTTCAACGCGGCGGTCGCCGGAGAGGCCGTCGACGGGACGCTGCAGGATGCCGGGCAGGGTGTCCGCGAGCGGTACGTGCCGTCCGAATGGCGGACGTACGATCCGCTCTCGTGGGCGGCGAACTGGCACAGGTGGTTCGCCGCCGTGCCGGACGACGCGCGTGCGCGGCTCGGATGGGCCGGACGCTATTCCGATGCGCTCGGCAATGCGGGCGAGGTCTGCAACTACTACTCGACCGGCGACGAGGTCTTCCACGAGACGCTGAACCCGCCGTGGCTGCTGGCGGGGATGCTGGACTCGACGGCGAACTACGCCTGGCAGAAGCAGGAGACGACTAAGGGGGGGCGGACGCTCGCCGGGACGGCGTATGGCGGATGGGGGTTCCACGTCTGGCGGATCGGTGGATTCGACTACCGGTACACCGCCGCCGAGGCGGCGGAAATGGTCGCCGACGGATCGGTGACGAACAGCCCCGTCTTCAACCGGGGCTACGCACCGATGCTAAGCCCGGATGCGACAGGGGACGAGGTGATGTACGCCCTTGCCAAGTACGTGCCGGCGGTGTCGAGCCCTGTCGGGGGACGTTCAATCATGGGAAGGCACGTGGAAAACCACAACTTGAACGAGGCTTTTGACTATCGCAATGGGTGGGGGCGGGTGGGAAATGACGCTATGGCATGGAAGCATTCAGACATGAAGGACATGGCGTATTTTTATGTCTGGCCACTCTTTGAAGAACTTGTCACAGAAAAGGGAGACTTGAAATGAGAGGATTTTGTATGCTTGTTTTGTGCATGGGCATTCTGCCTTGTCATTCTGAGGTGACGACAGCCTATCGGTTGGCCATTCGCCATGGAGCAGAGGCCAGATATGTCTATAAAGTCATTGATGACGAAGGCCTTCCCGTTCCCGATGCATGGGCGCACGTGTGTTTTCGATCGTATGGGATAGTTGAAGACAATGCAGAGTGGTCGGTGAGGTCAGGCTCCAATGGTATGTTTGAGGTTGCTCATCGTGTCAACGAACGCGTCTCTGTTGGTGCTGATAAGGTCGGCTATTATCATGCGCATGACGAGGTTCGATATTTGGAATCGCCCGTTCACAAAGTCTCAAATGGGAGATGGCAACCTTATGGGGAGGAACGAACTTTGGTTTTGAAGCGCATACGGAATCCACACATGATGATAGGACCGGCACGCCCAAGGCAGCGGAAGATTCCCGCTTGGGGAAAATGGCTTGGATTTGATCTTGAACGTCATGCGTTTCTTTCTCCGTACGGGGAAGGTGTTCATGCAGATGTCTTGTTGAAATTCACCTTAGACGAGCGGAGTGCGAGAGACTGGGATTGCGAGATGGAGGTGTCTTTTACGAACTCTCCTTATGCAGGTGCCTATCAAATGAGAAAAGACTTGCGGTCAGGAATGGCGAGTACCTATGAGGCGGATACGAATGCCGTGTATTCCTCAAAGTTTGTCTATCGCTATTCACGGGATGAGAATGGGAACCATGTGGATAGAACTCTTGGTGCGGATGATTATCTTGTGTTCAGAATTCGTACGCAGGTCGATTCGGATGGCAGGCTACGCTCAGCTCGTTATGGAAAATTGTATGGCCCGTGGCAGTTCGCAGATGCGGGTGGCGTAAAGATTTCGGGCGTGTTTCTGAATGTCAAGGATAATGAAATAAACTTGGAGGATCAACGAACGGTTGACTTATTGAAGAATGTGAGGCGTCCTCCTTACGGTTGCGCATCTTCTGAAAAGGCAAAAAAGAAAACCCTTGGTGATGAATGATAGCGTTTGGTTTCATTTGTCTTGTTTTTTTCAATCTTGACCTATCTGCACCAGGGATTGACCATCCCAACGGTTGGCCAAGCAGGACAAAATATCCTGGCAGATGGCTGCATTCGGACATAAAAGATATGTCGTACTATTTTACCTATAGATTTTTCGAGAAGTTAATAGAAAAGGGAGGTTTGCGATGAGGAAATTGACATTCGTCATCATGTGTGCAGTCGTCACGGCTGCGTCTGCGGCAAAGAGAGCCCCTGAATACCTCGCAGCCAGAAGACAGGGGGCGTCGGCAAGATTTCAGGTTCATGTCGTGGATGAACTTGGGTGTAGCGTCACGAATGCGGATGTGAGCGTTTTCATGGGTATGAACTTGCGTCCCCAAGGACATTGGATAAGAGGCGCGTCGGATGCAAACGGAATTTTTGTCGTCGAAGGGAAGACTTGTGGTGATGAAATCGAATTGTTCGTGTCGAAGAGCGGTTATTACAAATCAAGGAAGAAATTTTGTTTCGCGGAAATAGGGGCGGAAAGGAATGTCAAGGATGGGAAATGGCAACCATTTGGAGAAGAAGAAAGAATTGTGATTCGAAGCGTTGGCCATGGGGCAGAGGTTATCGAGTGCAATATGATTTTCGATGTGATGCAGACCAATGTTTGGTTGGGACTTGATTTCCGGAAGAAGAGCCTTGTCGATGCTTCTCGCTGTGATGCACAGGCAGATGCGGAAGTTAAAGTCTTTTGGGATGGTCTTCCGGCATGGCAGAGCCAATCTTGTTCGGTTGAAGTTTGCTTTCCATCCAGTTTTTCGGGAGGCTATTATGTAGCGAATGTGATGGAAAGCGAATTTCCATATCCGCGAATGGCGAGGGCTGATGCGCCTTATGCGGAACGCCGAATTGCCATTGTGGATAGAGCGGGAGATCCGCATACGACCAAAGTTCCATTCTCTGAAGAGTCTGCGCTTGTGTTTCGTACGCGATGCGTACCAAGTGAAGATGGCAGCGTTGTTTCGGCTAATTATGGATGCATTCGTCGACTTGAGATTGGCCCCAGTCGACGTGGCATTGCCTTGCTTCGACTATCGTATGTATTCAACCCGACGCCGAACGACACGAACCTTGAGCCGAAGCAAGTGCCTATGATATCCCCGTAAAAAGGAAAGCCTTGTATTGTCTATCGCTTTGAAAAAGCAGGAGCTCTTCAAGGGCTGCGCGCTCTGGTACGGCGTGAACGCGGCCACGTTCTCCGGGGCGGAGATCGAGGGCGGCTGGGGGATCATTCGCGAACCACAAGGCCGACATGGAAGAACTCAAGGCCCTTGCGGAGCGTCTGCGCATGCCGTGATCCGTGGTATAATGTGGACATAAGTGGATCAACGATGAATGCCGCCTTGTGACTCCCGCTTGCGGCTGTTGGGCTTTGAACGGAGGAGATGCATGAGACGTTAAGTCACGAGGGGAATGCAGTGGCGACGGCGCCCCCGCCGTCGCAGGGGGAACGGCGGCCACGGACAGCCGCGACGGCGGGGGCGCCGTCGCCACTCTGGAACCTGTGCGCATCGGTGCGGACGGCCATTCGGACCCGTTCGCGACTGAGGCGCGGGTGACGGCGGAGGGGGCGGGGCCGGTCGGCGATACGGAGGACCCCGAACTCGCCGTGTACCCCGACCCCACTTCAGGAATCAAGATCCGGCACGGCAGCGATGAAGGGCGGGGCGCACGCATTGTCCGTCGGCAGGGACGGCGCAAGCGGTTCTCAATGGGCGGGGAATGGTACGGCAAGCGCTTCGACGACACGGACGAGAATCGCTGCTACACGTTCCGCATACGATCCAGGTACGACGAGAGGGGCAACCTTGCCGAAGCCCGCTACGGCAAGATCTATGGCGACTTCAAGTTCGAGGGCCATCTTGATCGCGGCATCATCTCCGTGCGCTTCCTCTACTACCTCAACCCGACGCCGCTCGACCGCAACCTCGAATGGAACCGGAGGAACAACGGCTTCAGGGGCGAGTGCCCGCCCTACCGCCTGCCGTAGTCGCGATGTGGCTCTCCATCGCTTTTGCCATAATATCCCCATGAAAAGCACCCCCTCCCTACGACATGCGCCCCTGCGGATTCCTTCGGCATAGCGAATGAAATGGACGTGTAGAAAATGTAGAGCGTTTTGGCGCAACCACAGACCGAAATATTAAACCAAAACTTTTGGTATAATATGCGAAAGAAAGCGAAAGGATATTTGACATGGCTCTCAACATCGTAAAAGACATCGACAATCGCGTGAAGGTAAGGAACGTCCTAATGTCCGTATCGGACAAGACCGGCCTTGAGGAATTTGTCCCCAGGCTCGTAAACGCATGCCCTGGCGTGAAGATATACTCCACCGGCGGCACGTACGCAAGGGTGAAGGAGATACTTGGCGCAGACGCGGACAAGACCCTTGTGGCCGTAAGCGACTATACCGGTCAGCCGGAGATGCAGGGCGGGCTCGTGAAGACCCTTGACTTCAAGATATACCTCGGCTTGCTTTCAGAGACCTACAACGATGCGCACCAGGCCGACATGAAGCGTCTCTCCGCCAAGCCGATCGACATGGTTGTCGTCAACCTGTATCCGTTTCAGGAGACCGTCGCGAAGCCGGGCGTGACCCCAGAAATGGCGAGAACCAACATAGATATCGGCGGGCCATGCATGGTGCGCGCCTCCGCGAAGAACTACCTGCGCGTCGCGTCCGTCACGGATCCGCTCGACTATGGCAACATAGCGGAGGAGCTTGCCTCCAATTCCGGCACAATCTGCCTGTCTACACGCTTCAAGCTGATGAAGAAGGCGTTTGCTCACACTGCGGCGTACGACACCGCGATATCGCAGTTCTTTGCGTCCCGCACATGGGAAGAGGTCAACGGCACGTACGACCAACGCTAATGCCGCCAATGCAATGTGCAAAGAAAGAAGCCCGGCCGATTGGCCGGGCTTCTTTCTTTGCGCCTATCTGTCTTCTCATTCGTTCGGCGTAGTCTCTCCAGAATCGTCCTGCGGAGCCTCTGTGCCATCATCGGCATTTGCGGCTTCCGCAGTCCCTGTCTGCGCAGGCATTTCCGCACTTGCGGCGGATTCCGCCGCCTCTTCAACGATCTTGTCCTCCTTTTCCTCCGCTTCGCATACGGATACGGAAGACAGCCGCGCACCCTCCGAGAGGCGCACAAGCTTCACGCCCATCGCGGTGCGGCCCTGGACGCTGAAGTCGGATACCGCGCTGCGGACCATCTGCTGGTCGCTCGTGATGGAAATCACGTTTTCATCCTCGGAGACGGCGTGGGCCGCTACGACTTCGCCATTGCGATCCTCGCCCTTGATGCCTATGACGCCCTTGCCGCCGCGGTGGTGCGACGGGAAGTCCTTGAACTCGCAGCGCTTGCCGTAGCCGTTTGAGGTCGCGATGAAGAGAGTCTTCGCATCGTCAACCGCATCGAGCGACACGACCTGGTCGCCATCCTGCAGCCTGATGCCCGTGACGCCGGTTGCGGTGCGTCCCATGCGCCTCACATCCGAGGCCGGGAAGCGCACAGCCTGCCCCTGGCGGGTCAGCATGATCACGTCCTCATCCGGCTTGACGAGCCTCACCTCGACGAGGTGGTCGCCATCTTCGATGTTGATGGCGCGTATGCCGTTGCGGTTTACGTTCTTGTATTCGGAAAGGAGCGTCTTCTTCACCGTGCCAAGCCGGGTGGCGAAGAAGACGTCCACATCGCCTTCGAAACTGCGGATCGGCAGGAGCTGGAGGGCCTGTTCGCCTTCCTGCAGGTTGAGGAAGTTTATGAGCGGCTTGCCGAAGCTCATGCGCGGCGCCTCGGGGATCTCGTAGGCATCCTTGAGGAATAGCCGCCCGGTGTTCGTGAAGAAGAGCAGTGAATCGTGCGTCTGGGCGACGAAGACGAGGCGTATGAAGTCCTCTTCCTTAACCTGTGCGCCCCTCACGCCGTGGCCGCCCCGCTTCTGTTCGCGGTATTCGCTCAGCGGCACACGCTTTATGTAGCCCCGGTTCGAGAGGGTTATCACGCACGGCTCGTCGGCGATGAGATCCCTGATGGACACTTCGTTCTCGTCGGGGACTATCTCTGTGCGGCGGCGGGCCTCTTCCTTGCCGGCGAACTTCTCCTTGATGAAGGCAAGGTCGTCCTTTATTATCTGGTAGACGCGCGCGGGGTCCGCGAGGATTGCCTTGTAGTCCGCAATCTTCGCGAGAAGGTCCGCAAGCTCGGCCTCAAGCTTCTCGCGCTCAAGCCCGGTGAGCTGGTAGAGCCTCATGTCGAGGATTGCGTTCACCTGCGCCTCCGAGAATCCGAATTTCGCCATAAGCGAAACCTTCGCCTCGTCGCGGTTCTTCGATCCGCGTATGATCCTTACCACGTCATCGAGGTTTGCGATCGCGATGAGCAGGCCATCGAGGATGTGCTTGCGGGCCTCGGCCTTCTTCAGCTCGAACCTCGTGCGGCGAGTGATCACCTCGAACCGGTGGTCGGTATAGCTCTTGAAGAAGTCCTTGAGGTTCAGGATCCTCGGGCGCCCCTTGTCTATCGCGAGCATTATCGCGCCGAAGGTGGTCTGCAGCTCCGTGTGCCTGTAGAGGTGGTTGAGGACGATCTGCGCAACGGCATCGCGCTTGAGCTCCACGATGATGCGCACATCGGCCTTGGACTCGTCGCGGATGTCGGAGATGCCCTCGATTACCTTCTCCTTCACGAGATTGGCCATGTGGATGATCATCTCGCGCTTGTTCACGTTGTACGGTATCTCCGTTATCACGATGCGCTCGCGGCCGTTCTTCTCGGTCTCTATCTCCGCCTTGCCGCGCACTCGCAGCTGCCCCCTGCCGAGCTTGTACATCGCGGATATGCCATTGTGGCCGCAGATCTGCGCCCCGGTAGGGAAGTCCGGCCCCTTGACGAATCGCATGAGGTCGTCGACGGTGCAGTCGGGGTTGCCTACGTAGTACGTTATGGCGTCGCAGAGCTCCCCGAGGTTGTGCGGCGGAATGTTCGTGGCCATGCCCACCGCGATGCCCGAGGAGCCGTTGAGCAGAAGGTTCGGCAGCTTCGCCGGCAGCACGGAAGGCTCCCTGGTGGTCTCGTCGTAGTTCGGAACCATCTCGACGGTATCCTTCTCGAGGTCGCCGAGCATTTCCTCGGTGATCTTCTGCATGCGCACTTCCGTGTAACGCATTGCGGCGGCGCCATCGCCATCTATCGAGCCGAAGTTGCCGTGGCCATCCACGAGCGGGCAGCGCAGCGAGAAATCCTGCGCCATGCGGACGATCGTGTCATACACCGCCGAATCGCCGTGCGGGTGGTACTTGCCGATCACGTCACCAACCACACGGGCGCTCTTGAGGTGCTTCGAGTTCCAGGTGTTGTTTAGCATGTGCATCGCGTAAAGGCAGCGGCGATGCACCGGCTTCAGCCCGTCGCGGACATCTGGAAGGGCGCGGCCTACAATCACCGACATTGAATAGTCGATGTAGTCGCGAGCCATCTCATCTTCGATGTTGACGTTCTCAAGCGTGCCGGCAGGTGCGGCAGGCGCCTGTTCCGAAGCCGTTTCCCTCTTCTCTTCTTCTGACATTTTCAACCTGTTCCTTGAAGCCCAAAAATATCTATGCATTATACCATATTTGACGCTTGACATGTGCTATAATCGCCGCATGAAACACGCAAACAGAAAGGGGACTGTGCTTGTGACCGGAGGCGTAAGGCGTCTCGGCAAATCCATAGCCGACGAGCTCAGGGCCGATGGCTGGAACGTGCTTGTCTCGTCGCATCGCGATGTTGATGGCGCGGACATCCGCGCAGACCTCTCCTTGCCTGAAGGGCCGGCACGGCTTTATGCGGAAGCCTTGGCCGTTGCCCCGGATCTCTGCGCGATCGTGAACAATGCCGCCCTGTTCAGGGGAGATGACGCGACGATGGAGGCGCTGAACCTTATCGCTCCGCGCAAGCTCACGATGTTCCTTGCCGGCAGGGAGGGAGCGGGGCTTTGCTCCGTCGTCAACATCCTCGACTCGAAGGTGTTGGGACCTGCGTCGGACCATGATACCCCATACGAGAGGACAAAGAGGGGGCTGCTTGCGGACACGAGGAGATTCGCGGCAATGTTCGCCCAGTCGCTGCGCGTGAACGCCGTCGCCCCGGGGCCGATATTGCCGCCGGACGGCATCCACGAGCCGTCAGGCGAGATGCTTCTCGACGCGAGGCCCACTCCGCAGGACGTTGCGGATGCCGTGTCGTACCTGCTAAGCGCCAAGTCCGTCACGGGAACCGTGATCCCCGTGGATTCTGGCCAGCACCTGGTCTATTGACGCATCTGCGGCGCCGCCCGCAGTCATTTGTGGCGCATGGCCTTGTCGAACACGAGCGCGGTCGCGGCCGGGAATAAGTTTCTCCGCCGGATAGTCGGGAGGCCGGCCGCCTCGGCCATCTTCGCGAACTCGTCCGCACTCGCAGTTGTGGCTATGGAATGTCGCAGATAGGCGTATTCCCTGGTCTTGCGTCCGCAGAAGATGTGCGCGATGAGCGACAGCCAGACGTTCACGGCGATGCCGAGCAACCGATGCCTTGGCCTGAAAAGCTCAAGGACTACGAGTTCGCCGGACGGCTTGAGCAGTCTGTCGCACTCTGCAAGGGCCTTGGCCTTGTCGGGGAAGTTGCGAAACCCGAATGCGCACACGATGAGGTCGAAGGTCTCGTCGGCAATGAAACCGAGATCCTGCGCATCGCCCACCGCAAAGTTCACGGATGAGTCAAGGTCCCCAGTCTTCGCCCTGGCAATGTCGATCATCTCCGGGGTCAGGTCGACTCCGGTCACTTCCATCCCCGGAAAGCGCTTGAGCAGTTCAACGGTAAAGTCGCCGGTTCCGCACGCGATGTCCAGGGCTCGCAGCTCACGGAACTGCGTCCGCGAGCGCGGCATTTTGACGGCATCAAGCGCCTTGCGCCGCCATCGGCGGTCGAGCGAAAGCGACATAATGCGGTTCATCCTGTCGTATCGCGTTGCGATGCTCGAGAAAATGTCTTTCATGTCGCTATTGTATCACGGAAGCGGCATTTGCGGCGCCGCATGGGTCTTGCGCATCTTTCGGCGAGGGACGACTTTAGCGGCGTGCGCTTCCGGTCTCGTTCCACCAAATGCGCGATGTGGTATAATTCATTGCGTCAACAGGTTGTTTAGGAGGTGTGTGCATGACAGGTATGGTGCTGGCCGCGTTTTTCTCCGCGGTGAACTTTGTCGAGTGTCCGAAGTGCGTCAAGCGGATCCGCATATCCGATGACGGCAAGGATGCGTTCGTCAACATGAGCCGCGTGGATCCGTCCCGCAAGGCGGAGATGGGGGCCCGCGCGGAACGGCTGCTCGCGATGGGCAAGCCCGTGGAGGCCGCGAATCCGCTCACGCCGCTGATGGGGTGGTCGAGCTGGAACACGTTCGCGTGCGAGATCTCGCAGGACATCATAGTCGGCATGGCGCAGGCCATGGCTACGAATGGATTGCGCGATGCCGGCTACGTGTACGTGAACATAGACGACGGGTTCTTCGCCGGGCATGACGAACACGGGCGGCTGCGCTTCCATCCGGACCGGTTCCCGAACGGCATGAAGGGGACCGTCGATGGAATCCATGCCCTCGGGATGAAGGCAGGCATCTATTCGGACGCAGGGGCAGACACTTGCGGCAGCATGTGGGGCGGCGACACATCGGGAAAGGGCGCGGGGCTGTACGGGCATGACGAATCGGATTGCCGCCTCCACTTCAACGAGCTCGGGTTCGACTTCATCAAGGTGGACTACTGCGGCGGCAGGCGGCTCTTCCTCGAGGAACGCACCAGGTACACGGAGATCGCAAACGCCATCAGGGCGACTGGACGCAAGGACGTGCGGTTCAACATCTGCCGCTGGGCATTCCCAGGCACATGGGCGGCGGACATCGCCGGATCTTGGCGCACAACCCGCGACATCCGGGCAAGCTGGGAGTCGGTGCGCAACATCATCGCGGAGAACCTGTACCTCAGCGCATATGCGAAGCCCGGCCACTTCAACGATCTCGACATGCTCGAGGTGGGGCAGCTGAAGGGGGCGGTCAAATCGGCGTTCGGGTCGCATGGGGATACCGGGCTTACGCCAGACGAGGAGGTCGCCCACTTTGGAATGTGGTGCATTCTCTCTTCGCCCCTCGTTCTCGGCAGCGACATCCGCATAATCCCGCCTGGGACGATGAGGCTTGTGACCAATCCGTACCTGTTGCGAATGAACCAGGATCCGCTTGGACTGCAGGCCTACGTTGCCGCCCGCTTCGGCGATGCGTACGTACTCGTGAAGGACGCCGACGAGCGGTTCGGCACGTCGCGGTATGTCGCGCTGTACAACTCCGGGGACGCGGAACACGAGTTCAAGGTATCGGCGGACGCCCTTGACCTTGGCGGCAGGATCGCAGCCTTCGACCTTGTCGAGAAGGCCGACATTGGAGAGTTCGAGGGAGAGGTGTGCGTCAAGGTGCGTCCGCACGCCGCGAAGTTCTACAGGTTCGATGCCGGGATCCGTCGCGACCGCGTGGTGTACGAGGCCGAGACGGCGTATCTATCCGACTATAGCGAGGTGGACGAGACCTCGTACGGCTCCAGCGCCAGCAGCAGGAAGCAGGGGAGGGCGTACTACGATGAGGTTCAGGGTGCGTCCGGCGGGGTGGCTGTGATGAACCTTGGCGGACGCGAGACAAACGACCTCGTATGGAAGGATGTGCGCGTCTCCGAATCCGGAAGCTACGACCTCGTGTTCAGGTGTACGGCCAAGGAGAACAGGACGTTCTACGTGCAGATAGATGGCGGCAAGCGCCATAGGCTGTATTACCAGAACCTCGTTGACGGATTCTCGGACATGGTCCTTCCCGCTGATCTTGCCAAAGGTAGCCACGAGGTTCGTCTCGTGAACCCCTATGGGGCCGCTCCGGACATGGATTTCATGAAGGTGTTGCGCAAAAGATAGTTTTTGACAAAAATGCATTCCGCGCAAACGCCCGGTTTTTGGTATAATTGCGCACTGGAGATGATGTAATTTTCATGAAGGTTCGAAAAATCGACGTTGACCGTGGGGTCGCGTTCGGAAACGGTGGCTTGACGTTCATAGCGGGGCCGTGTGTGATTGAGAGCCGTAGGATGGCTCTCGATCTCGCTGCGCGCCTCTCTTCCCTGTCGTCCAGGTTGGGGGTGGCCTATATCTTCAAGGCCAGCTTCGACAAGGCGAACCGCACGAGCGTGGATTCGTTTCGCGGCCCAGGCATAGACAAGGGGCTTGACATCCTTGCCGAGGTGCGCGAGAGGTTCGGCGTACCCGTATTGACCGATGTGCACGAGCCTTGGCAGTGCGCCAGGGTTGCGCAGGTGTGCGATGTGCTGCAGATTCCGGCGTTCCTCGCGCGGCAGACGGACCTTGTGGTCGCGGCGGGGGAGACAGGGGCCGTCGTGAATGTCAAGAAGGGCCAGTTCATGGCTCCGGAGGACATGGCGCAGGTGATTCGGAAGATAGAGTCCACCGGGAACAGGCGGATAGTGCTGTGCGAGCGCGGCGCGAGCTTTGGCTACCGCAATCTTGTAGCCGACATGCGTTCTCTCCTGATAATGCGCGAGCTTGGCTATCCCGTGGTGATGGATGCCACGCATTCCGTCCAGCGTCCGGGCGGGCTTGGCACAGGTTCCGGCGGAGATGGTCGTTTCGCGCCGGCCCTTGCGCGGGCTGCTGTCGCCACCGGCGTGGACGGTGTGTTCATGGAGACGCACATGAACCCCGGCAAGGCGCTTTCCGATGCGGCGAATGCGATCGCCTTCAGGGAGTTGGAGGGTCTTTGGCGCACGCTGATCGCCATTCACGGCATCGTCTCCGGTTCAAAGGCGGGAGGGAAGACGTGAAGTTCACGCTTGCGCTCATATCTCCCGTCCTGGCGGTCACGGGTCTGCTGGCCTTCGATTCCGGCAAATGGCTGGCGGAGCGCGGGGACGATTCCGACATGCTCCGCCTGCAGTCGGAGTACGCGAAGTGCGTAAAGAACATCGAGGTGCCGGCGGAGAATGTCGCGCTGCCGCTTGAGTATTACACGAACGGGGTCGTGAAAAGCCGCCTGAAGGCTCGCAAGGCCTTCATGTTCATGGATACCGGCTTCATATGGGGCGAGAACATAAGGGTGGAGCAGTACAAGGAGGATGGCAGGACCGTCGAGGCCTACCTCACGGCGGACAACTGCATCGTGGACCGCAAGACACAATCAGGATGGGTTGAGGGGAACGCCCACATGGATTGGGAAGGCACGAGCATAAGCGGGCGAGGCATATACTTTTCGTTCGACCGTGAATTCATCAAGATATTCTCGCAGACGGAGATACGCACCAAGGCGTTGAAGCTTAACGCGGGGGAGGTTTTGGGCAAATGAGAGATAGTCTTACGTTTAATCGCATGACCGCCGCGAGACTGATGGCGATCATGGCGCTTCCGCTCTGCGGCGTGCTGGCGTCGGTCGTGCTTGCCGATGCGTCCGCCGACGCCATAATGTTCCGGAAGTCGGCTGCGGCGGCGTCTTCGGGCTCGTTCCTTTCGGACGCGCCTTCAAAGTCCACGGGGAATGTGGAAGACATGGCATCCGGGAGGCCGGTAGAGCAGCCGAAGGCAGAAAAGCCATCGGAACTGTCCAAGCCGATGGAGGTTTCCGTTGTCAAGCAGGCGCCGGCGGAAGAGGTGGCAGACCCTGCCGTGAAGGAGACCGTAGAAAAGAAAGCCGGCGCCTCCAAGCCTGAAAAGAAGGCGAAGGCCGTCAAGCAGCCGGAGCGGGACGCGATCATAACGGCAGACCGCACGGATTACGACCGCAAGGAGGGGGTTGTGCTGTTTGACCGCAACGTGCATGTCGATGACACCCAGTACCAGATGCATGCGGACCGGCTCTTTCTGTTCCTTGAGGGCACGAACGAGCTGAAGCGCCTTGTCGCCATAGGGCATGTGGCGATAACGAACGAGGACAAGCGGGCCTACTGTGCGCGGGCGACGTTCAGCAAGAAGCTCGGAAGGATAGTGATGTACTCAAGCGACGAAATCACTGCGGAGCTGTGCGAAGACGGCAAGAAGGGGTCGAACGTCAAGGGCGAGAAGATCACGTTCTGGCTGGATTCCGAGCAGGTTGAGGTGGAGAATCCCGTCATCACGATGCCCGGAGGCATTGGCGGTCAGGGCAGCGTAAAGAAACTTATCGGAAAGTAGGAAATGGGTGATCCTGTCATAGATGCGATGAACCAGATGGTGTCGGAGCTGGGAGAACCGGATCTCGAGGCCACTGGACTCGTGAAGGTGTACGGTGACCGCACTGTGGTCAACGGCATGAACGTGAACTGCCGGTGCGGCGAGATAGTGGGGCTTCTCGGTCCGAACGGCGCCGGCAAGACCACCACGTTCTACATGATAGTCGGGCTTGTGAAGCCAAACGAGGGCAAGGTGACGTTTCGCGGGCGCGACCTCACGAACATGCCCGTGTTCCTGCGGGCCCGTCGTGGGATCGGATACCTGGCGCAGGAGGCGTCCATATTCCGCAAGCTTTCCGTATGGAACAACGTGATGGCGATCCTTGAGACGCTAAAGCTGTCGTCCAGGGAGCGGAAGGCCCGCTGCGAGGAGCTCCTTTCCACGTTCGACCTGATGAAGGTGGCAAGGCAGCCGGCGTATACGCTCTCCGGAGGTGAGCGCAGGAAGCTTGAGATCGCCCGCGCACTGGTGCGGCGTCCGTCCATACTGATGCTCGACGAGCCGTTTGCCGGCGTCGATCCGCTTGCGGTGAACGACATACAGGACATAGTTCGCCGCCTGCGCGACCAGGGGCTGGGGATAATCATCACGGACCACAACGTGCGCGAGACCCTGAGCGTTGTGGATAGGGCGTATCTTGTATATAACGGTCGCCTTCTCAAGGAAGGCACATCGAATGAGCTGGTAAATGATCCGGAGGTCCGGGCCAAGTATCTTGGTGCGGATTTCCACATGTAGAAACAAAATAAGGAGGAAAACAGTATGGCAAGCATAGAAATAGCGATGCGTCATTCTGACGTGCGGATCGAGGCCCTTAAGGAATACGCGCAGCTGCGCATGGAAAAGCTTTGCAAGGCATATCCCAAGGTCACGAAGGCGGTCTGCGTCATTGACATTGACGTCAAGAGGCACATGTACATGGCGGAAGTCGTCGCGAACCGCCTTGGCACCACCGCAGTTGGCGCCAAGGAGTTCTCCGAGTCCGCAAAGAGCGTGATCGACACGGCGGCGTCGCGTGCGGAGCGTCAGCTGCTGAAGATGCGCGTCAAGGCCCGCAAGGGCAACGTTCGCGCGGCCCGGAAGGGGTCGGTGCGCAACTGACCGAATGGCAGAAAGGTCGGTGCATGGGTACGGCAATCGAGAACGGCAACGGTGCGGCTACGCGCTTCACGCTTCGGCAGTTCGTCGAAGCGGGGCGTGATCGCCTTAAGCTTTCCGTTATCGTCGATTCCGGTCTGGATCATCCGGTCGTGGAACCGATGATGTACCGTTCGGGGCTGGCCCTCACCGGCTTTTTCGGAAACTTTGCGAAAAACCGCATACAGGTGGTCGGCAAGGCCGAGCAGGCGTACCTCCTCAGCCTTGACAAGTGCGAGCGGGTCAATCGGCTGCGCGCGCTGTTTGACAATGGTGCGTACTGCGTCGTGTTCGCCGCAGGCATGGAGGTGCCGGAAGAGGTGAGGGGGATCGCCGTCCAGGCCGGATGCGCGATCCTGTCCTCGCCTCTGCTCACCAGGAACCTCATACATGCAAGCACGTTTGTGCTTGAGGCGCTGTCTGCGCCGACGGTAAAGATGTACGCAACCACGGTTGACGTCTTCGGCCTCGGCGTGATGATGCGCGGGGCCCCCGGGCTAGGGAAGTCAGAGACCGCCATGGGGCTGATCAAGCGCGGAAACGCGCTGGTCGCGGACGACTTCACCTGCGTCCGGAAGGACGTCGCGAACAACACGCTGTTTGCATCGGCATCGAGCGCCACGCGCAACTACATGGAAATACGGGGCATAGGCATCATAAACGTGCAGAGCGTCTTTGGCGTCACTGCGGTTTGCGACGAGAAGCGCCTCGACATGGTGATCACGCTGAAGAGCATGGAGGAGGTCAACGGGGAACTGGACCGTGCCGGAGTCGACAGGCTCACCACCAGCATACTTGGCGTGGAGATACCGGAGGTTGTCATACCGGTCTCGGCCGGGCGGGATCTCGTGAATCTCGTCGAGGTCGCGGCCCAGCAGCAGAAGCTCCGCCGCGCAGGGTACGATGCCGCGTATGAACTTGATGAACATTTGAAAAGGAGAGCTCACACATGACGGAAACCAGGGAATTCACATTGATAAACAAGTACGGGCTTCACGTGAGGCCTGCCGGACTCTTTGCCAAGATAGCCTCGCGCTACGATGCCGATGTGCAGGTGGAGAAGGACGGGAACACTGTTTCGGGCAAGTCCATAATGGCGCTCATGACGCTTGAGGCCGTCAATGGGTCTGTCCTCAAGGTGACCGCCGACGGCCCGCAGTCCAAAGAGGTGCTTGACGACCTTGAGGGGTTGATCGGCCGCAAGTTCGACATACCAGACGAACAGTGAGCGGGGCGGAACAGGAGACAAAGTGCATGGTCACCGTGTCAGGCACGGCGACCAGCCGCGGCTTGGTCTCAGGCCCCGTGTTCCTTTATGTCGGCGACCGCGCTCTCCCGATCCCCGAATACACGCTTCAGGCCGATAGGGTCGGCGCGGAGCTTGCGCGATTCAGGGAGGCGCGGGCGGAGACGCGCAGACAGCTTGAGGGGGTGGCCGTCGATGTCTCGGCGCGGCTGACCGGCTCCGAGGCGGACATCTTCGAGAACCATCTCGTGATCCTTGAGGACGAGGTGATAATCACTTCCGTCGAGAAGCTGATAAGGGAAAGCCGGCTGAACGTAGAGGCCGCCGTGCACAGGGTGATGTCGGATTTCCGCGCAAAGTTCGCCAGGATGAACGACCCGTACCTTCGCGAGCGTTCGCAGGATCTTGACGATGTGGAGAAGCGGCTCTTGCGGACGCTCGACGGCAAGGCGGAGACAGCCCTCTCAAGCATCAAGACGGCCTGCATAATCGTGGCGGACGACCTCACGCCATCCGAAACGGTCACGATGCCGCGCAAGCTGATCCTGGGCTTCGCGACAAATCGCGGGTCTGTCACAAGCCATGTCGCGCTGCTTGCCAGGGCGATGGGGATTCCGGCCGTCACTGGGCTGGGAGACATAACGTCCCGCGTGAAGGCGGGCGACCACATACTTCTTGACGGCACAAGCGGGACTGTCACAATAAACGCCGACCAAGAGGCGAGGGAACAGTTCGCCCGGCTGATCTGGCGGGAGCGCGAACTGCTGGCTGAGCTTGGGGCGCCTGTCGGGCATAAAAGCCGGGGCTTGAACGTAAGGCTTCTCGCCAATGTCCAACCCGGAATGTCCTTCCCGGCACTATCTACATATGGTGCGGAGGGGATAGGTCTGTACCGCAGCGAGTACCTTTGGCTTGGCGGCACCGATGAGCCTACGGAGAACGAGCAGATGCTCGCCTACAAGGAGGCGGCCGTGGCCGCGTCGTCGCTCGGTCATGGTGCGCGTACCGTTTTCCGCGTCCTTGACATCGGTGGCGACAAAATGATGAAGGGGGCAAAGGCAAAGGAGGCGAACCCATTCCTCGGAAACAGGTCGATAAGGTTCCTGCTTTCGCGGCGTGACGTGTTCCGCGCCCAGCTGCGCGCCATGCTGAAGGCGAGCGCTTATGGGCCTTCCGCCATCATGTATCCGATGGTCGCAACCATCGAGGAGCTTAGGCAGGCGAACGCCGAACTCATAAGTGCGATGGAACAGCTTCGCATGGCGAACATCCCATTTGACGAGCATCTGCCCGTCGGCTGCATGATAGAGATCCCTTCGGCCGCGCTGAATGCCGCCCTGTTCGCCAGAGAGGTGTCGTTCTTCTCGATCGGGACAAACGACCTCGTGCAGTACACGATGGCGGCGGATCGCGGCAACGAGCAGGTGTCCTACCTGTACCAGCCCACAAACCCATCGGTTCTTCGCCTTGTGAACATGACGGTCGAGGCGGCGAATGGCGCCGGCATACCCTGTGCCGTGTGCGGCGAGTCCGCAAGCGACCCTGTGCTGGCCTGCCTGTGGGCGGCCATTGGCGTCAAGGAGCTTTCGATGAGCGCAAGCTATATCCCTGTGATCCGCAAGACGCTCGCTTCGGTGACCCCGGACGATGCGGCGGGACTCGCCTGCGAGGTCAGGGAGCTTTGCGCGACGGCCGGATCGAAGGAGATTTATGACCATGTGCGCGGCTTTCTCAAGACCCGTATTCCGAATCTTGATGAGCTGCAGACGTTCTTTGCTGCGCCCGTGGCGAAAAAGATGGCATTGGGGGAGGTCTTATGAACGTTCGACAGACGAGAAAAGGAAGGTGTTCGGGTGCGAAGAAACCACGCATCCTGATCGTTACGCCGGAGATTACCTATCTTCCGGAGGGGATGGGGAACCTTGCCGGCCAGATGAGCGCCAAGGCGGGGGGGATGGCCGATGTGTCCGCATCCCTCGTGGCGGCGCTCTTCGATCTCGGCGCGGATGTGCATGTGGCGCTTCCGCACTACAGGCGCATGTTCCATGAGGAGACCGCGAAGCTTGTGGCGGATGAGCTTCGCGTGTACAAGAGCCGTATGCCGAATGAGCGCATCCACCTTGCGGAAGACCGCTGCTTCTACTACCGCGACCATGTGTATGCGCAGGGCGACGGGAACGCAAAGCTTTCCCTTGCGTTTCAGCGCGAGGTGATAAACAACATCATGAACACGGTTCAGCCAGACCTCATCCACTGCAACGACTGGATGACGGGACTGATACCGGCTGCTGCCAGGCGCGAAGGCATCCCCTGTCTCTTCACTGTGCACAACATACATACGCACAAGATGACGCTCGCCCAGATCGAGGATTCCGGCATCGACGCCGCCGAATTCTGGAGCAATCTCTACTATTCCCGGCCTCCGTACAATTACGAAGAGTCCCGCAACACGAACCAGGTCGATCTTCAGGCATCCGGCGTGTTTGCGGCCCACTACATCAACACCGTCTCGCCTACGTTCCTCCAGGAGATCGTGAATGGATGGCACGGCTTCATCCCGGATTCCATACGCAACGAGATCCGCAACAAGTACTACGCAGGCTGCGCCGAGGGCATCCTGAACGCCCCGGATCCGACGGACAACCCTGCCATAGACGACAAGATCCCGTTCAAGTACACTCCCGCAGACCATGCGGAGAACAAGCGCAAGAACAAGGTTCTGCTCCAGCGGGCGCTTGGACTCGAGGAGAACCCCAATGCTCCGCTGTTCTTCTGGCCGTCCCGACTGGATCCGGCGCAGAAGGGGCCCCAACTCCTGACGGACATCGCATACCGGTTCATCAGCAAGTACTGGGATGAAGGTGCGCAGATCGCAATCGTCGCAAACGGAGCGTACCAGCAGCCGTTCTGGGACATAAGGTCGTTCCATGGGATCCAGGGGCGGCTTGGAGTGCACAATTTTGACGGACGCCTCTCGCAGCTCGGCTTCGCGGGGTCTGATTTCATGGTCATGCCGTCCCTGTTCGAGCCATGCGGCCTTCCGCAGATGCAGGCCCCGATATACGGTTCGCTTGCCGTTGCCCACAATACAGGCGGACTTCACGACACTGTTGAGATGATTGACGTGGCGAACCACAGGGGGAACGGGTTCGTGTTCGACACGTACGACTCCAACGGCCTTTTCTGGGCGATGGATCGTGCCATGGATTTCTGGAAGCTGCCGGTCGAAATCCGTGAAGCCGAGGTGACACGCATAATGGAGGAATCGGTTCGCAGGTTCAGCCATGAGGCGTGCGCCCAGAAATACATCGAGCTCTACGAAAGGATGCTGAACCGTCCTTTGGTGAAGAGCTTCGCCTCGTGATTTGAGAGGATTGCCTGTGAATGTGCTTGAGGTCGAGAACCTTGTCAAGGAATACCGGATACCGGGGCAGCCGCCGATCCGGGTGCTTGATGGCGTTACGTTCAGCGTGGCGGAGGGGGAGCATGTCGCGGTAATGGGCCGCAGCGGCGCGGGGAAGACTACGCTTCTGAATGTCCTCGGCGGTCTGGATCGGCCTACGTCGGGGAAGGTGCGTTGCGCAAAGAACACCGGATTCGTGTTCCAGAGCTTTCGCCTCATGCCGGAACTGACGGTTCTCGAGAACGTGGTGCTGCCATCGATGTCCGGCTCTGTCCATTTGCCCAATGCGGTGGATATGGCAAAAGAGCTTCTGCTTAAGGTCGGTCTGTCGGAAAGGGCCGATCACCTTCCTGCGGAATTGTCCGGCGGCGAGCAGCAGCGGGTGGCGATCGCCAGGGCTCTCATATGCCAGCCGGAGATAATTTTCGCCGATGAGCCGACCGGAAACCTTGACGCGATGACGGGCTCCGACATTCTGCGGCTGCTCTTCGAGTTCAGCGGGAAGCCGTTCGCCCTTGTCATGGTTACGCACTCTTCCGGGGCCGCCGCAATGTGCGACCGCACGCTCCGCCTCGATGGCGGACGCTTCGTGTGAAAAAAGTGAGGCATTCGCTTGACTTTGCGGACGCGATTTGATATCTTACACACCTGTTTCGAGGGGAGAGGTGGCAGAGCCTGGTTGAATGCACATGACTCGAAATCATGCATACCCGCAAGGGTATCGGGGGTTCGAATCCCTCCCTCTCCGCCAAGAGCGGGCGTAATTCAATGGCAGAATAGGAGCTTCCCAAGCTTCTTACGTGGGTTCGATTCCCATCGCCCGCTCCATTTTTTCCCTTTACCAATCCCTCGGCCCTATTTAGCGATTGATTACGGTCATATACAGGCGAAAAGAGCAAATGAATAGTTGATTTTTGCATTCCAAAGCAAGATGTTCAATGGTACAATTGCGGACATTTGAAAGGAGTGCATAAAATGGGTATTCTAAAACTGGCTGATTTCAATGCTCGAATAGAGGCTGCGCGAGAGATCGTGAAGAAGAACGGCCTTGACGCGATAATGGTTTTCTCCACCGAGTGCGAGCCGGCTCAGGTGCGGTATTTCTCTGATTACTGGCCGAGTTTCGAGACGGCGGCGGTGCTGGTTCCGGCAAAGGGCGATGCAGCCTTGCTGATAGGTCCCGAGTCCCTTACGTACGCATCGGCGCGCACGAAGATCCCGAACGTGATCCAGCTCATGGACTTCCGCGAATCTTCGCAGCCGGACTACCCCGGATCGAAGCTCCCGAAGTGGGCGGACGTGGTGAAGCGCTACAGCCTCAAGAAGATCGGCCTCTCGGGCTACTTCCTCTTCCCGTATGCGATGATGGCGCCTCTCGCGAAGGCGATGGGCGGAATGAGGAACGTCGTTCCGGCGGACGATATGATGCGTCCGCTCTACATGAAGAAGTCGTCTGCCGAGGTGAAGTGCCTCAAGGCGGCGGCGAAGGCGAGCGAGGCCGGATTCAAGGCGATACTCGAGGCGATCAGGCCCGGCATGACGGAGGCGGAGCTTTGCGGCATCGCCACGCGGGCCATGACCGCCGCCGGGGCGGAATCGACGGGCTACCCGATCTGGTGCTGCTCGGGGCCCAACTCGAACCAGGCGATCTCGCGCCCGACGATGCGCAAGGTGAGGCGCGGCGAGATCATCCACTTCTCGATCGGCGCGAAGGTCGAGGGCTACTCGGCGTCAATCGGGCGGCCGGTGGTGCTCGGCAAGTGCCCGAAGGCCACGCTCGAATTCCTGCAGGTGGGGCTTGACGCCGCGAACATGACCTTCGACGAGATGCGGGCTGGACGCCAGGCGGGCGACGTCGCGAGGAAGATCCACCAGTTCGTCATCGACAGGGGCTACGGAGATGCCATCCTCTACGGGCCATGCCACGGCACGGGGCAGATGGAGTGCGAATACCCGTTCCTGGAGACAAGCTCGACCTACACGCTCGAGGCCGGCATGACGTTCATGCAGGACATGTTCCTGCATCGCGGCAACCAGGGCTTCCGCTGGGAGGATGGCCTGCTCGTCAAGGCGAATGGGCCGGCCGAGATGCTGTCGAGCTACGGGCGCAGGATCAACATTCTTGACCGATAGAGGAAGTTGGCCATGGGACGAAAGAGAATCTGGGCGAACCTTCTGCATCTTGGCACCAACATGTGGAGCGACCGGCTGAACACGCCTGAGCATCCGTGCAAGACGATACCGAAGAACGTCAAGGACACGTATGCTTTTGGCCGTACGGACGTTATGCGTTTCGATGACCGCGTGTGGGAGGACCTTACCGCCAAATCCGCATCGATCGGCATGAACATGATCGTCATCGATCTCGGCGAGGGGCTGGAGTATCCGAGCCATCCGGAGCTGGCAATACGCGGAAGCTGGTCGCCGGACAGGCTGAAGCGGGAACTCGCGCGGCTGCGCGGCCTTGGCCTCGAGCCAATCCCCAAGATGAACTTCTCGTGTTGCCACGATGCCTGGCTTGGCGAGTACAGGAAGATGACGTCGACATCCATCTACTACCGGGTGTGCGCAGACCTGATACGCGATGCCCTGCGGCTTTTCGAGTCTCCGCGCTTCATCCATCTTGGGATGGACGAGGAAGTCGTGGAGCTTAACAAGGCCTACGACTATGCGCATGGGCGGCAGGGCGAACTGTGGTGGCACGACCTCAATTTCCTTGTAGGGGAAGTGGAGAAGCACGGATCTCGCGCCATAGTCTGGAGCGATGGCAACTGGTACATGGATGATTTCGTGGCGAGGATGCCCAAGAGCGTAGTGCAGTCGAACTGGTACTACTGGAAGAACGTCGCCGAGATAGAGCCGAAGGCTGACCTCCCAAGGCCAAAGGACGAGAAGCGTCCGCGCTACGCCGGGCAGAACCCGACCGTCGAGCTCCGCACGTTCCTTGAGCTTGACCGGGCGGGGTTCGACCAGTTGCCGAGCGCGACGAACTGGAACAGCCGCGAGAACATGTATCAGGTGGCGGAATACTGCACACGGCGAATCAATCCCGACAGGTTGCTCGGATTCCTGTTCGAGACCTGGGAGCGCACCGCCGCGTACAAGTCGTGCCTGGACAAGCATCGTGAATTCTTTGAGATTGTGGAGCCGATAATAAGGAAATTCGGCTGACGCGGGCTTGCGTGAATCACCATCGCATAAATGAGGACGCTTATGATAATCGACATACACGGGCATCTTGGCAACATCAACTTCGCGCCTTTCTGGGCGGCGGATGGCGATAGGCTCGTCTCATACCTGAAGGAATCTGGCGTAGACAAGCTCTGCCTCTCGGCTTCGCGGGCGATCATGTACGACATCCGCGAGGGCAATGCCGAACTCGACGCCTGCCTGAAGAGGCACGACGAGTTCTACGGCTACGTAGTGGTTTCCCCTACGTTCCCGGATTCGCTTGAGGACCTGAAGTACCTCAGGACGAACCGGAGGTTCAGGGGCGTAAAGATCCACCCCGACTACCACGGCTACGACCTTTCGGTGCCGTCGAACTTCACGTTCGTCGACAATGTGCTGAAGAAGGTCCCTATGGCGCTCTTCCACTGCTCCTGCATGCCGGGCAGCGGCAAGTCGCCGTTCGCGACGATCGTCGAGCTTGCGCGGCGCAATCCGAAGACGAAGGTCGTCGCGGCGCATGGCGCGGGGCTCTTCCAGAACGGCAGCTACCCGTTCTTCCCGAACCTCGACTCGCTGGAGCGCGAGACGGCGAAGGGGCTGCCGAAGAACATCTGGATCGACACGGCGCACTACCTCCTGTACTGCTATCCGACGATCCTCCAGAAGATGGTCGATCTCGCCGGGGCCGACCACGTGGTGTTCGGCACGGACGCGCCGCTGCAGGGGCCGATGCAGATGCGGTTCATGGCCGAGCTTGTCGAATCGCTCGACAACCCGCAGGCCGACAAGGACAAGATCTTCCACAGGAACGCGGAAAAGATACTTGGGATTTAAGAAGAGACAACTGGCAAACAAAAGGAGACAAGCGACATGAACAGAAGAGAATTCATCCTGAACGCGGCCGCCGCCGGCGGCGCCGCGATGTTTGGCGGGTGCAAGTGCCCGTTCTGCGGGCAGCGCAAGCGCGTGCCATACGGCGACACGATCGGCGACCGCCTGTGGATGTGGGGCCACCATCCGCTTTCGCTCATGCCGTACAAGGGCAAGCCGATCTACAACATCCCGCCGCGCAGTCACATAGACATGGCCGACGCCTGCCGGGAAATGAACATCCCAGGTTGCTTCGTGGTGCGCTGGCGCGACCTGCCGCGCAAGGCCGAGCTGCCCGAGTACATGAAGCAGTTCAAGGACACGAAGCGCGTCGGATTCTCGATCACGGACAGCGCTGCGGAGGACTTCGACGAGAAGGTGCGCCTTGGGCTGGAGTTCGCGGACAAGATGCCGAACCTCACTTCACTTGTGATGGACGACTATTGGTCGGGCGTAAAGCAGCAGTCGGTCGATCACCTCAGGGTGACGCAGGCTCGGATCGCCGAGAAGGGCCTTCGCATGGGCGTAGTCCTGTATGCCGACGCCAATGGCGTGAAGGCCGAGTTCAGGGATGTCTTGGATGTCTGCGACGAGGTGACGTTCTGGTTCTGGAACGGGAAGAACGTAGGCACGATAGAGGAGCAGGTCGGGAAGCTCAAGGATCTTGTCGGCACGGAAAAGCCGATCCTCCTCGGACAGTACATGTACGACTTCGGCGGCCAGAAGGCGTTGCCCGGCTCGGATATGGAGCGGCAGCTCGCGGCGACGTCGAGCCTTCTCTCCCAGAAGGCGATTGAAGGCGTGATCTTCCACTGCACGCCGCTCGTGGACATGGATCTCGACGCCGTGAAGGTCTCCCGTGCGTGGATCAAGGAAAACGCGGCGAAGAAATGGGGGACGTAAGGGCAGCGCAGCAACAAGATGGGTGCGGATTTGACGGGAGGAATGGAGGTGCAATATGATGGCGGTGATGCTGGCGGCGATCCTTGCGAACGGCGCCTTTGAGCTCGTGGACAAGGACGGTGCGCCGGCCGGCTGGTCGATGCCGGAGAAGGCCTATCGGATAGAAGGGGGAAGCGGGGTCAACGGCACGCGGTGCCTTGCGTTCGAGAACACGGACGATCCATCCTATTACCGGTTCCCCGGCCAGCCGCTCGCGCTGAAGGGCGGCAGGATATATCACGTCTCCGTCCAGGTGCGGACAGAGAACCTGGTAGGCGACGAGTCGGGGGCTACGTTCTGCATCGAATGGCGAAACGGCAGGACGGGGCGCAGCGGCGGAGTGTGGCCCGCAGGGGTCAAGGGGACGCACGACCAGTGGCAGAAGGTCGGCAGGACGTTCATGACGCCGCCGCAGGTCGAGGGCGCAACGCTGTTCCTCTATTGCCGCAAGGGCATGCTCGGCAAGGCGTGGTTCGATGACGTGCGGGTTGAGGAGGAGGACACGGAGCCGTTCGGGGCTTTCTCCTCCAACGCCTATCAGGACATGGCCGTTGACGGCCCGCTGACGTTTACGGCGGTGTTCAACGCTACGTCCTCGTCGCTCGGGGCCGGGCTTACGGCGAGGCTCGAGTACACCGATGCTGAAGGGCGGCCCGCCGCGAAGGCGGCGACGGTCGGCATTCAGGCCGTAACGGCTAGGCTTGACGCGGCGGCGCTCGCGAAAGGACGCTCCACCGTCCGCATGCGCCTTTTCGACGCCGCCGGCAGGGAGATGGACATGGCGGAGCTTGCGTTCACCCGTCCGGACGCGCTGCCAAGGCGCCGCGTCGAGCTCGACCGGTTCGGCCGCACCCTGATCGACGGGAAGCCTTTCTTCCCGCTTGGCATGTATTCGCGCAAGCCTACGCTCCAGCCCCACCTGGACGAGTTCTCGCGCAGCCCGTTCAACTGCCTGATGCCGTATTCCATCCCGATGCGCGAGGACCTCGACCTCTGCCACTCGAAGGGCATCCTCGTGATGGCCTGCCTCAAGGATCTGCACTTCGGCTCAGCCCATGCAAGCCGTCTGCTCGAGAGCCGCGATGACGAGGAGCCGCTTGTCCGCAAGATCGTGAACGAGTTCAAGGATCACCCCGCGCTACTTGCATGGTACGTTAACGACGAGATGAGCGAGGACTGGATTCCGCGCCTTGATGCGCGGCGGCGGCTTGTGCGCGAGCTGGATCCGGGCCACCCGACGTGGGGCGTGATCTACCAGGTGGAGTCGTCTCACCGCTACCTCAACACCTGCGACATCCTCGGCACCGATCCGTATCCCGTCGGGACGGGGCAGGACCTTGACATGCCTCTGCGCTATTCGCGGATTACCGTAGCCAATGTGTTCGGTTCGCGCGCCGTGTGGCAGGTCCCGCAGGCGTTTGACTGGGGCACCTACAACAAGACCCTCAAGAACCCGCGATTCCCAACGAGGGAGGAGATGCGCTCGATGTCGTGGCAGTGCATTGCCGCCGGCGCGAACGGAATTGTGTTCTACTCGTTCGCGTCGATGCACAAGATGCGTCCGGACGACAAGACTTCGACGTTTGAGGGGCGGTGGGCGGACTTGACCGCCGTCGCCAAGGAGATCCGCAGGGAGTTCCCTACGCTTTTGTCCGATCCGGGCCCGAAGGTGCGCGAAGCGCCGGATGGCATGGGCGCGCGGAGCTGGCGCTTGGCCGACGGCTCGATGCGGATGATGTTCGTTAACGCGACCGAGAGGCCCGTTTCGGGGCGTGTGGCGTTCGAGGACGGGACTTGTCGGGAGGTCTCGCTCCCCGCGATGGGCGTCTCATGGGTGCAGGACAGTGCGCGATGACGGCCTTCCGCACTTGACCGCCGCGCTTGAACCGGAAGGACGATGATGCAGACGAACCCTGTTCTCGGGACGTTGGTATTCCTCTTGGGCGGCGTTGCGGCGGCCACGTACCTGTTGCCCTTTCGCGCCGTGAGGGGGTGGCGCTACGAAACGGGCTGGCTCGTGAACGTCCTGGTCGGCTGGCTCGTGTTCCCGCTCGTGTTCGACGCGTTCGTGATTCCGGTTAGCCTGTCGTCCATCCTTTCGCAGGGCGGGTGGCCTGTCTTCGCGCGGACGTTTGCCTTCGGCGCACTATGGGGCATCGGCGCGCTTTGCTGGGCGCTGATGGTGCGGTATCTCGGGATCGGACTGGGACTCGGGATCGGGTCCGGAATTTGCGCGGCGACGGGGACGATCCTGCCTCAGATCGTCACCGGGAACGCCGCCGCGCTCGTGGCTACGAAAGGCGCGTGCATCGTCCTTGCCGGCATTGCCGTCTCCCTCGCGGGCATCGTGCTTGTGGGAGCCGCCGGACGCCTCAAGGAGTCGGAGATGAGCGATGTGGCGAAGCGCAGGGCCGTGGCGGAGTTCAACTTCACGAAGGGGCTCGTGATGGCTGTCGTCGCCGGTGTCGCTTCGGCGGGGATAAACTTCGGGCTTCAGGGTGCGCAGGTGTGGGAGGATGCCGCCATTGGATGCGGCGTGTCTCCGACCTGGGCAGGGATGCCTGTGCTTACGGTTGTGCTTTGGGGCGGTCTCTTCACCCAAGTCGTCTGGGTGCTGTCGGAGAGGTGGAGGCGGCGCAATGGCGATGGGTCTCGCGACTCCGCCGCTCCGCATGCCGGTCTCCCGGCCCATTTCCGGAACTTTGCGCTTTCCGCCGCCGTTGGCGTCATAGGCGTGATGCAGTTCGTCCTCCAGAAGGCGGGCGAACCGCTGATGGGCGATTTCCGCTACATCTCCTTTGCCGTGCTGATGTCAGGCGCCGTTTTCTTCTCTACGCTCCTTGGCGTGTTCCTCGGAGAATGGAGGGGCGCGTCGCGCAAAACCATCGCGCTCCTTTCCTCCGGGACCATTGTGATTGTGGCTGGCTTCACGATGATGTCGCTGGGCGGCAGATGATTTAAGGATTGCAGACCGTCATTGCGATGTGCGATTCGTCTATGACTTGTGCTGGGCGCGGTAGTCGCGCATCGTGAGGCCGAAGCGGCGCTTGAACAGCGTCTTGAGGTAAGCGAGGCCGGTGTAGCCGCAGGCGATAGAGACGGTCTTTATTGGGCGATTCGTGGTCGCCAGCATTTTCTTCACGGCGTCAAGGCGGCAGCGGATGATCGCCTCGTTGATCGTTTCGCTGTTGAACTGCTGGAAGCGCAGGTCTGCGAGCCGTCGCGACACGCCGAGGTATGCGGCGACATCGCGGGCAGATATGCCCCTTGTCGCGTTTTTCGCGATAAACCTGTTGGCCTTCGCGAGGAGATGTGCCGCCGGAGCCGTGGCGGCTGCGGATTCGCGTTCGACGAGTTCCTTGGGACGGGATAGGAACGCGACAGATGGTTTCGAGGAACGTCCGTTCATCAGGCGTTCGAGTTCGCGGGCGGCAACGAAGCCGAGCTTTTCGTGGTCGGGGCGGATGCTGGTCAGCGGCGGAACGGTCGATTCGTCCAGCAGTTCGTCGTTGTCCACGCCTATGACGGCGAGTTGGCTCGGTATGGCGATCTTTGCCTCGTTCGCCATCTCGATGACTTGCGTCGCCCGCGTGTCCCATGCGGCCATCACGGCCGCAGGTTTGGGCAGACCCTTAAGCCAGGCTTGCAGTCCATCCAGGTCTGCCTTTGTGCCGGCTGGGGCTGCCGCACTGAAGACGACGGGTTCTATCTCGTTTTCACGCAACGTGCTGCTGAATCCGTCAAGGCGGGCCTTGCTCCAATATTGCCGTGAGACGGTCGGCACAAATCCATATGTGCGGTGTCGGCCGATGGAGAGAAGATAGTGTGCGCCCATGCGGCCAATCTCGATGTCGTCGTTGCGGATGTACGTGATGGACTTCTTGCGCGCCGATAGAATCGGCCCTGCGTCGCCGATGAATGCGATGGGGATGTTTGACGCCTTCAGAAGCTCGGCTGTCGCGTCTGGTCCCGGCTCGCTCATGATGATGCCATCATAGCCTTCATCCGCGAGGGCGCGGAAGTTCTCAGGCGTCAGCTCGTCCGGCATCTGGAAGAGACGCGTGTGCCAGTGGGGGCGCTGCCGAGTGAACAGCAGTATGCCGGAGAGTATGTCGCGCCCTGCGGTTCCTGCAAGCCGGAGGACGATGATGACATTGCGCTTCCTTTTCATGTGATTAGGAGCGATTTTGTGGGTGCATCGATGCGTACAGGTATTCACCGCTCTCGCGATAGAGGCCTGTTGCGGGGTCTATTAACTTTTTGAAGAATGGGCTGTGATATAGTGCATCCATCGCTTCCTCAATGGGAATGCCTTCGCGAGAGACGATTTCTGCGACGAGATCTTGGATGGCGAATTCGATCAATTGTCTAACTTCGGCTGACATTTTCCATCCCAAGAAATCGCAAGTGGCTGATGGCGCGTTGCGTGTGAAAGGAATACTGGAAATAGAGATCCTTGAATTGCAGTGCATCGACAAACGCATCGAGCGTGATTAGCCCTTTGTCGAAGAGGCGGAATTGAAGTGACAACTTGTCGTTTGCGATGGGGCCGATGACAACATCGTACCGGCAATCTCTGTTGTGGTCTTCCGCTTCGACATAGTCGCGCCGATTGGCGCGGACAAACAAGGCCCATTCCCGAGAAGGAACATGGAACCGTTTGATGTGCAAGTCAGAAGGGAATGCATCGCGATAATCCAGATGAAGAACAACTGCTTCCCCGCCGAGTCTGTCAACACGTTGCAATGCGGTCTTTCGTGCGCATTCCAGCGAGTTTGAAGTGTAGAAGCCGCGTCCGAAGTCTTTTCCTGGAAGCCCTTTTGCAAGGTCTATCTGACTGAACGAGCCATTTGTTCCATGATAGAGGATCATTTTAGGCCACCTCCGTTTCGACGGCAGACGGCCGATAGATCTGAAATGGTATCTTCCATTGAATAAGTGTGCTCGACGGCATAATTGCGGTCAAGGAACGCGATGCCCGCATGGCGCTTCAAGTAGTCAAAGCCATTGACATAATCCAGCCCATGTACATCCGCGAATTCATTTACGCATGCAACAATGTAGTCGATCTTGTCAAGTGTTTGCTGACTCATGCCGGTAATTATACCAAATTTCGAAGTGGGAAGCGCAACGATGCCCAACGGCGTTTTGGTTGGTTTCTCGCATAGCGCGTTATTCTGAAATTTCGTTGCCGAATAGAGAATCTTTTTGATGCCCAATAACAAACATGATTGTTTGGCATTTGGCAAGTGACTTTTGCTAAAATCATGCGCATGAACGCAAAAAGGTATTTCCCTCTGACGAACAATGTTGGTGTTGCATTTCTTGCATGCGGGCTTTTAATGTCCGCACCAGCCGTTTTCGCTGGAAGTGGAGATGTCGATCTGGCGTGGCGCGCGGATGCACCGCAGCCTGTTGCGGTCATTGACTTGGGGCGGTCTGGAGCGGGCGGCTATCCCGCATTCGAGATTGCCGACTTTCGGTGCGGTAAAAATGGCGAGATGCCGGTTCTGCGCGTCTCGTATGCCTGTCGCGCCAGCCAGATCTGCGAGAAGGGCGACTTCTGGAAGGATACGGCGGCGACCTATCTCGGCAAGGATGTGCAGCTGCCTATCTTTCCGGCAAACCCCGAACGCTATGAGACATATCGAATTGACCGGTGCGGACCGTTTCGCGCATCCCTGCTTCAAGGGCTTGTGCGTTACGTGCGGTTCTCGCTTGAGACGCCGGGCGCGTCCGTCTGTCTGCGAGGGTTTCGCCTCGCGAACGACCGTGTACATTCGGAAGGAGAACGGGCTGGGTCGTTTACTTGCTCGGACAATCGCCTGACGGCACTTTGGGAGGCTTCGGTTCGCACGTGCGAACTCTCGGCGATACCGTCCTACCTCGCGACCAATGTCACGCCGGCAGTCTGGACGCGACCATATCTGTCCGACGGCGCAAAGCGTGATCGGCTCGTCTGGAGCGGTGACCTGTGGTGGGCATCGCGCAACGTCTTCTTTGGCTTCAAGCCTGAAGCACCGTATATGCGCGGCTCGTTGGAGATGTTGGCTGACAGCCAGACGCCCGAAGGCTATATACAGGCCTGCCCATGGCCGGAGCAGCCGAAGCCGCGCGCTGAAGATTGGGGCGCGTTCCCGTCGGACGAGTTTGCGGCCTGGTTTGTGCCAGTGTTGGCCGATTACGTGTTGTATTCGGGCGATCGTGCGCTGGCGCGGCGAATGCGACCGACCGTGAGTGCGCTGTTGCGCTATCTCGGCGAACATTGTCGTGAGGACGGGCTTTTCGAACAACGGCGCGAAACATCGAAGCACGCCTGCGAACTGGCGTTTGGTTCGACATCCGTTCACCATAGGTCATACATGAACATCCTGCTTTGGAAGGTCTACCGTGATGCCGCCGATTTGGCGGACTGGACGGAATGTCCAGACGAGGCGGCTCGCTATCGCTGCAAGGCCGCCGCCATGGCAACCGTCATTCGCGCGAATTTCTGGAACGCTGTGCGCGGTGAATTTCGCAAGTCGTTGGAAGAGCCTGACGCATTTGCCTGGGAGGCATCCGCGCTGGCGTTGGCTGTCCGCTTCACGAACGAGGAAGAGGCTCGTGCCTTATCGGGGAAGTTCACGCGCAACGTCTGGGGCAAGTTTCAGGCATTGGCGATCCGTGGCCTTTTCGAGTATGGGTTTGATGCCGAGGCCATGCGGATGATCGGCGAACATGCGTGGTTTGAGGTGCTGAAGCCGGACTGGACTGGGCTTGCCCTGACGAGCGAGTGCATGATTGCAGATCCGAAGGAAGGGTGGATGGATGAGGCGCATCCAGATACGGCTATGGCAGGCATCCTCTCGAACTATATTCTCGGCATAGAGCCGATCGAACCCGGCTTCACGAAGTTCAAAGTCCGTCCGCATCCGGCAGGTGGCGTGACCTTTGCCCGAGGAGACGTCCCTACGCCGCATGGATTCATTCGTGTGGCATGGCATCTGGAAAATGATGCGCCGTCTGTGTCGGTTGTGGCGCCACATGGCGCTGAACGGGTGGACTGAAGAAATGAGAAAGGAAATGCCGAACATGAACACGTTGAACATGAAACTGTTGTTTGCTCTCGTTGCCTGTGTGTCCGCACGTGTCTGTTGTGCGGATGCCAACGTGTGGAAGGGTTCTCCATCGGGTGGCCTTTGGAGCGACCCGGACAACTGGACGCAGCCGCTGACGCCGACAGTCGCGACGGTCTACGACTTCTCCGCGTTGGCCGATGGTGCCGTGGTCACGAACACGTATGCCTATTCGGACGGAGCGAAGCAGCTTGTGATCGGCGGTCTGACATTTGGCGAAAATCAAGGATGCGTCACGCTGTTCGGCGATGCGTCCAGCCAGACCATCGTCAAGAGCGGCGTATTTAAAGTGCCTACTGGAACGACATTGGTCATTTCGCTTGCCCACACAACGACGCCGTGGCAAGACTACCAGTCGAAGATTGCCTTGAGCGGTGCGGGCGCCATTGTCTTCGACTGCGACAAGTTCCGTGGCACGGCGTGGGATTATTATTTTGCGGACGCGGATGGGATGCGCGTCATGCTCGGAAGCAGTTCGGCGTTCGAGCTGTGCGGCTTCCATTTCTATGATCCGTCTTCTCGGACGCCGTCCGCGAATGTGCGTTTGCAGCTGGCGGCGGATACGCGGGTCGCCTCCGTCAACGGCCTGTGGGCCGCGTCTGTCCTTAACTTCATCGACCAAGGGCCTTATGCCTTTTGCGTCGGCTACGGCGTTGCGACGGAATCATACGAGGCGATGACAGGCACGGGAGCGCTCGCGTTCGAGGGCGGCGGCACATACACGCTGCGAGCCGCGCCGCGCAATACAGGTGGACTCACGGTTGGCAATGCCGACGTGCGTTTGGGAAGATCCTATTATCTGCCGACCGATCCGACAACGGCGACGTCCGGCCCCGTTCGGGTTCCGCCAGAAACGGTGCTGGACTTGGCGAATTGCGGAAGCCTGACGGTTTTCTGCGACCAAACGCTGGCGGCACTTCGGGGTGAGGGGACCTGGGGCTCCGTCAACCTCAGCTCGAACTATTCCGGCGTGGCGAACCTGACGGTCGGCAACGCGGCGTCACCGTCAGAAACGGTCTTCAACGGACGCCTCACGGGACTTGGCGGCTTGACGAAGCGCGGTGCGGCGTCACGCCTGATCCTGACAGGCGCTAACACCTATACCGGAAAGACCGAGGTAGCCGAAGGTTCTCTCGTCCTGCGCCGGGCGTCCGATCCAGCCGACGCGCCGGCCGTGCATTTCGATTTCGCTGAAGCCGAGAGATGGATGTCGTCCGTCGGAGGAACGGCGACCGCGACGACAAGGGACGGCGTGGCTCGTCTGTCCGACGGCGTGGCGGGTTGTGGATGGGGCTCATTGGACTTTGACCTAGCGATGGCGGCAACGCCGGTCTTCAAGTTCAGGCTGGCGCCAGACGAGGAACCCGTCCTCGGCGGCAACCGCCGCTTCACGGAAACGCTTTGGTTCAGATTGCGGGACGGGTGTCGCGGTGGGCAGGGCGATCAGCGATATCTTATCGCCAATGGCTCCGCATGGCAGTCGCGCAAATGGATTCGCGTATATCTGAACTGCAGCACGAATTTCAACTTTTCGGTCGGGCCATACGAATGGGAGCTTTCGCCATCCAACGGATTTCTGGCCAATGTCGAAGAGGGCGAAATCTATGACGGACGTTGGCATCATCTGGCCGTGACGTGGGGCGAGGGCAATGTCCTTTCCGGCTATTTGGACGGAAGGCTGTTGGGTGCCGTGGCAATTGCCGAGGACCTTCAGTTGCCGGAGAACGGCGATTATGCGCTCAGCTGGAACGATGCGCAAACGCGCTTTGACGGAAGCCTGGACGAGGTGAAGCTCTTTCGCCGCGCACTGACGGCAGATGAGATCCGTGCGGAATTTTCGCACAGTCGCGTGGTGCGCGAAGCCGGGGATGGCTTGCCAATGCCAGTTGCCTGCTGGACGTTCAATGACGAAGGAAATCCTGGACGGGATTCCTCTGGGAATGGCGTGGACTTGGCGGCGGCGGTCGGTACGCCAATGACAATCGCGGACTATCCCGGCACGTTCGGCCGTTCCCTCGCGAAGGCAACTGGGTTGAAATGCGCCTTTCCGGCCAGGATTCCTACAGGAGCTTCGCCGTTCACTGTCTCTTGCCGCTACAAGTTCGTGGATACGTGGACGGCCTCGCCGTTGGTCGTGTGGGGCGATCCGCAGAGGGCAAATGCGTTCTTTCTGCTGGGGACGGATTCCTCAGAGCGTAGGCGACCGATGGTCAACTACAATCTCCCGAATGTATCCTCGGTGCGGGCGAGCTGTTCCTATACGAATATTGTTCATGTCAGTGTTGGCGAAGCCTCGGCGGCGAACTGGACGCACCTCGTCTGCACGTACGACGGCTCGACGGTTCGCATGTATCAGGATGGACAACTTGTGCATGAGCCGTTGAAGGACGTGAAGCTGAACATTGCGGCGGACAAGCTATATGTCGGATGTCTGCCGGAAGTCAACGCCGTCTTCAACGGATCGATCGATGACGTTCGTTTTTATGGCGAGGCACTTTCCGCCGAGCAGGTGAGGTCATTGACGCGGTCATTGGCGACGGAAGCCGATCCGCCGGTGCTGCCGACGAATGCGCTCGTCTCGGTCGCGGCTGGGGCGACGTTGGGCATTGAGGGAACGGCACCGACGTTCGCTGCGCTTACATGTGCAGGTACGATGGAGCTTGGACGCGATGGCGTCTATCGTGTTGGGGCTGACGATCATCTTACGGGGCGCCTGGCCGGCATTGGCCGTCTGCTCGTCTCGGATCGCGATATCGCGCTTGTGGATGGCTCGTCCTTTGCGGGTGCGCTCGTAGTCTCCAATGCCGCCGTGCGCGTGTCTGGCGGACTGGGGCCCGCCGTTGTCTCCTTGCTCGCCGGCGCGTCATTGGATTGCGCAGGCTCGGCTGATGTCACGCTTGCGGACGGCGCGGTGATTGATGTCGACGTGCTGCAGCCGGATGTTCCGGGACTTTCGACGACGGGTGAACTGTCGATCGCGGAGAAGGTGACGATTCGCCTGTCGGGCAAGCCGTCTCAGGGAATCCTGAAGGTTGCTGTGGCAGGGCGATTGCGTCTGCCATCGTCATTCGACGGTTGGATGGTAGTTGGGCCAGATGGCCGGCCATTTGATCCGAACTCGCCACGGATTCGATTTAAGGTGCATGGGTCAGAGATAGTCGCCAAAGTCAGCGGCGGCCTGTGCATGGTTGTCAGATAGCACGGAAACGGGGATTCCATGATGCGTTTATGGCAGTTGTTGGTTGCTTGTGTTGCAGTCGGTTGTACTGGGCTTGCGGCGGCGCAGCGTGTGGATCGGTTTGGACAGCCGGCGGATGAAGATTTCGCTGGGAAAGTGAAGTGCGATGCGGAGCTGCGAGTGAATGCCGCAACCGAGGCGCAGTCGCTCCCGCCGGTCCGACAGGATTCGCGCCTCGACGCGCATGGAGGTGTCGTCTCGCCGCAGCTTGGACTCAAGTCCACGGGCTTCTTCCGCGTGGAGCGGATTCATGGCCGATGGTGGTTCGTCACGCCGGAGGGCAACCCGTTTTTCCTGGTCGGATGCGATGCGGTCAACTATCGCGAAGGTGGCTACACTACGCCGTTGCGGGACGCAACAGGTGCGGCGCGTCCTGAACTTGCGGATCTGCCGGATCAGGCGGCATTCCCAGAGGCATACGGACACGACGGCCGCGTGAGTTTCCTTGTCGCGAACCTGAAGCGCAAGTATGGCGACAACTTTGCGACAGTCTATGATGACGTCATTCGCCGTCGCCTGTCTGCATGGGGCTTCAACTCCACGGCGAAGTGGGGGTGGGGCAAGAAGTTCGCTGGAGTTCCGTATTTCGAGGATATCTACCTCACGTTCTGCAAGTTCGGCGGGAATTTCGTTGACATGTACGACCCTTCGTTCGAGAATCGGATTGATGAACTGGCGAAGACGCGCACGGCGGCACGGCGCGGCGATTCCGACTTGATAGCCTGGTCGGTCGATAACGAGAACGGCTGGTGGTATGCGGACAAGGGAGACTGGTCGAACAAGGTGTTCAGGGCGATTTGCACGGCGAAGGATGGAACGCCCGGCGGCTTCGCGAAGCGAGCGTTCCTTGAATCGGTCGCCGCCATGCGTGGCGTCCCTGCCGCGACTTTGTGTGGCTTGGAAGAAAGCGCGTTTTCGGTCAAGGAAAAGCGGAGGTTTGTCCGCGCCTCATCCGCCCGCTACCATCGGATCGTGTCTGCCGCATTCCGCAAATACGACCGTGACCACCTGTTCATGGGTGCGGCGATTTGCCTCGAGGGGCAGCTCGACTGGATCGAAGAGGCTCTGCCATATCTGGACTTCGTCGGCTTGCACCAGTACGGCAGTCAGCATCTCTCGGCTTGGCACCGGAATCGGCTGCTGCCAATGCTGGATGCCGCCGCCAAGCCGTTTGCTCTTCTGGAGTTTGGCTTCACATGTGCGGGCGCGGGCTTCAAGCGCTTCTTTGCCGACGATGCCATTTGCCGAGACCATCGCGCACGGGGACAGGCCTATCGGCAGTTCGCAGAACGGATCGCCGCCGAGCCGCAGTGCGTCGGGTTTGCGTATTTCCTCTATCATGACCAGCCGATCAGCGGACGCAGTCTCGGCGGCGAAGCCTACAATCTGGGCTTGGTCAGCCAGCAGGATCGTCCTTACGACGAAATGATTGAAGGCGTCCGCAAGGCGAACGCACATGCATTCGCGATCCATGCCGGAAAGCTTGCGCCGAATGCCGTGCGCCCGGATGCGCATCGTCCGGCGCGGCTCAAGGACGTGAAGCTGAAGGGCTTTGGCGCGGAGAAGATGAACGCGCTGTTCAGGAACCGCATCTTCTCGGACTTTGCCCAGCGTACGGTCTTCGCGGAAGCGCGAGAGGCGTTTCGTGATAGGGACGACGATGCTCTTCTGGCAAGGGCAGACGGACATCGTATCGGCGGCTGGTGGCGCGGCGAGTTCTGGGGCAAACTGATGATCGGCGCGGCACGGGTCTTGGAGTATTCCGGTGACCCAAAGCTGCGGCAATTCGTCGTAGATGAATGCCGCCGGATGATGGCCTGTCAGGATGCGGACGGTTATCTCGGCTCGTATGCCGATAAGGAAAACGTGTCGATTTCCGAGGGCGACCGTGCGGCGGTGACGCGGGCTTACGGATGGAATTCGAATTGGAACGTGTGGTGCCGAAAGTACACGATATGGGGAATGCTCGCGGCCTATCGGGCGACGGGAGAGCGCGACATCCTCGAATCGGTTCGGCGGCAGACGGATCAGCTGATCAAGATGATGCATGGGATGGGGCTTCGGCTTTCAGAATGCGGACAGCCGGAGAAAGTAGGGTTGCCGCCGATGTCAATCCTGAAGCCGCTGCTGATGCTGTACGCCGAGACCGGCGAGCGGCGGTATCTGGATTTTGCGGAGGACATGCTGCCGGACTGGGATCGTACGGACGGCGCCTGTCCGAACTTCTTCCGCAATGCGGATCGTGCGGATGCGCTGTGGACGTGGTATCCCAAGCCGGATCTTTGGGCCAAGAGCTATGAGATGATGAGTTGTCTGGACGGCTTGCTGGAGCATGCGCGTCTATCGGGCGCGGAACGAAGTCTGTCGTGCGTATCGCAGATCCGCGATAACCTGCTGCGATCGGAGGCTAATGTCCTTGGCGACGTGGGGCATTGGGATCAGTTCTATGGTGCGGCGGATCAGCCGAATGCCAGCACGGAGATCTGCAACACGATCCACTGGATTCGCCTGAACCTCGACTTGCATCTCATGACAGGCGACACTCGGTACTGCGACGTAGTGGAGCGGGCCTACTACAACGCCTTTCTGGCGGGAGTCTATCGGGATGGCGCGTGGGGCGCATTTGCCGTCCGCTCGACAGGCCACCATCAGCAAGACCGCCAGTGCGGCTATGCCTACAACCACTGTTGCGTAAACAATATGCCGCGCACGTTCATGGACATGGCGGAAAGCCTGGTGACGGCCGATGCCGAGGGCGGCTATCACGTCAACTTCTATCAGGATGCGACAGTTGCGCTGGACGGCGTGACGTTCGAGATTTCGGGTGGATATCCGGTGTCCAATCACGTACGGATCGCCACGTCGCGTCCTGCGAAGGTCGCGTTCCGCAAGCCGGACTGGTGCCCCGATCTCAAGGTCGTTCGTCGTGGGGATTGCGTTTACGAGCTGACGTTCGACATGAATCCGAGGTTGGTGGAGCGGACGACTGCCCCGGCTGATGAGGCGCGTGCTGCCTGGTTCGCCCACAGTTTCACTTGGGGCGATTTCGTGAATCCCGAACCATTGAAACGGACGTATCGCCACGATGCGGCGGCGACGATCCACTATGGACCGCTTCTGCTTGCCAAGAGCCGTGCGGTCGGCGTGGCGGAGGCGGAATTGCTCTCGCAGGAAACGGTAAACGGCAAGGGGTATTCGCTTCGGCTGACGCCCCGGGCGGACGAAAACGTCTGGATGGCGTGGGATGTGGAACTGTCGAAGCCCGGCGTTCCGACGGTTCGCACACGGGCCTGCGATTATCAAAGTGCGGGCGATTGTCCATATCTCGACGGCGCCATTCGGTATTCAGTGTGGTTTTGAGCATGAAACGCCTTCTAATGACATCGGTCGCGCTGTCGTTGGCCCTGACGGGCACGGCGATGGCGAGGCCTGTTCCCGCGAAATCGGGTCAGAAATCGGGGCTTATCCCCACGCGCGGCTGGCATGTAGGTGATTGGCGAGGCGCACCGGCGCTGTTCCATGACGGGAAGCCCGTGCCGCCGATCCTCTTCTGGCAATGGGAGATGCAGGAAACGGATGCCAAGGCCATGTCGCGGGCGGGCGTTGGGCTGTTCAGCATGTTCGGCAGCTTTGGACACTACGCGCATCCGTATTTCAAGGAAAAGGGCTTTGCAGGACTCGGCTATCAGGAGCGGAACATCGACAACCTTTTGACGTGGGTGCCGTCCGCCGCGTTTAAGGCAGTGCCGCTGTACACTCTCTTCCAGTCGGTGCTTGCGAAGCTCGGTGAGCCTTGGAGCGATGCCTGGATCGGCGGCGAGTTCCCCGAAAAGACGTGGACAGAACTTGGCTCCTGGCACGAGATATGCGGACTCCTTGAAGAGGCGCTTGAGTGCTACGCCAAGGCAAGGGGATCGATAATCGCGGCTGTCAGGGCTGCATATGTGGCGCACCGGCTCGGCGATGAGTGCCGGGCCTCCGCCCTGCTGGATGCGGCGGCTTCGCTCGACCTTGGATTCGACTTTCCGTTCCGCGCAGAGTCGCAGGCCGCGCTCGTGTGGGCCACGGAGCACAATGCAAGCTGGAAGTTCCGCTATCTGCTGGCCCTCCTCTATGCCGGCAAGGCACGCAACGCGGAGGCTGACGACGAACTCCGCAAATGCGGACAGGCGATGGATCATGTGCCGGCTCTCATCTACCGCGCCCAGCGTCTTGGCGGGGATGCGGCGAGGGCAGACCTCAAGAAGGCGGCAGAGATCGCGGACTCGTGGCGAGTAGGGGTTGGCATCTACCAGTTGTGCGCGGCGGAAAACCGTTGGGCCGAAGCCAAGCGCACATTGGGTGACTATGTAAGGCGTTTTCCGGGAAAGCTTGGACTTGAACTGAACTACGCAAGGGCGCTCATAAAGACAGTCGCCCTTGCTGAAGCCGTTTCGTTCCTCGAAACGCTGAACGCGCTACCGTCCGAACTCGGCGAAAAGCCAGGGACCCTGTATCAGGAGGCCCTTGGCGCACTTGCCGACGCCGCGCTTGCGCGCGGAGACCGGGCGGCCGCATCGGCATATGTGCAGAAGGCCCTGGCGGTCCCCGAAAGGCTGGGGACGGGGCGGCAATCCAGCGACGACCGCGTAATCGATTCGTGGCCTCGCCGCGTCCAGGAGTTCGTGAGGGGGCGCATAGCCGGGACCTGCCGCAGACTGGCATTAGCCTAAAAGTAATGTGTTCCTCACAATATCCTAACACTGGTATGCAATACTCCATGGCGTTTGAAAGGAGAAAAAGCCATGGACAAGCAAGTCAGAACGAACATTAAGGTCGGTGCGGGGCTGGCAATGGTTGCGCTCCTGTATCTGGTTTGCATCCTTGCCGACCTCGTCTGAGGTACATCGCTACATCGCGCCACCTATAAGTTATACTTGCCTAACTGCGGTTGGATATGGGATAATCCGCACATTTTTTGGTGGGATTATCGCCGTGAACATACCAAGGAGAGCAAGATGAGCGGAAAATTGGAGACGATGACGCCGGAACTCAAGGCGTTCATCGAGGAGTGGAAGCAGAAGCCGGGCAACCTGATCATGGTGCTGCACCGCGTTCAGCAGACATACGGGTACATTCCCCGTGAGATAGCGATAGAGACTTCGCGTCTGCTGGAGGTTCCACTCGCCAAGATATACGGGGTTATCACTTTCTACAACTTCTTCCGCCTGCAGAGGGCGGGCAAGTACAACGTGCAGGTCTGCCTTGGCACGGCGTGCTATCTTCGCGGAGGCGACGACCTGATCAAGGAGTTCGAGAAGCTTCTTGGCGTAGGTCTCAATACGTCGACGGAGGACGGGCTGTTCTCCGTGGAGGCGGTGCGCTGCCTCGGCTGCTGCGGCCTCGCTCCCGTCGCCGTCGTGAACGGGGAGGTCCACGGCAAGCTTGAGACGAAGGACGTCAAGGAAATCATCGAGAAATACCGCAAGCTGGGGTAAGGAGGAACGTAAAATGGCTAAGTTGACACTTGAGGATCTGCGCAAGATGCGCAGCGAGAAGCAGAAGGCGATGGAGATGCGCGACAACTCCAACAAGGATGTGCAGGTGATCGTGGGCATGGGTACCTGCGGCATCGCTGCGGGCGCGAAGGAGACGTTCACCACGCTCATCGATATGCTGAACGAGAAGTCCCTGACCAATGTCCTGGTGCGGCAGACGGGATGCATGGGGCTTTGCCATTCGGAGCCTACGGTGGAGGTAGTCGTCCCCGGAATGCCTTCGGTGATCTACGGGAACGTGGATGCCGCGATGGCGAGGGACATCGTGGAGAAGCACATCATAGGGAAGTCGCTCATCGACGCCAAGATCTGCGAGCGTCCGTCCGTGGATATCGTCAAGCAGGGTTAAGGGAGAATCGCAATGGCATACGAATCATACGTACTCATCTGTGGCGGCACAGCCTGCTGTTCCGGCGGCGGCGACAAGATCGCCGATGCGTTCAAGAGTCGGCTGGCCGAGGCGGGGCTTGCCGAGAAGGTGCAGGTGGTGGCGACCGGGTGCCTCGGCTTCTGCGAGCAGGGCCCGATCGTCAAGATACTTCCGCAGGGTACGTTCTACGTGCAGGTGCAGGAGAAGGATGTCGCGGAGATCATCGCGGAACATCTCGTCAAGGGCCGCGTGGTGGAGCGCCTGTGCTACGATCCAGAGCAGGCCAAGCTGCTGGTCTCGGAGGCGAACATCCCGTTCTACCAGAAGCAGTACCGCATCGTGCTCCGCAACTGCGGAGTGATCGATCCGGAGAAGATCGACGACTACATTGCCCGCGACGGCTACAAGGCCATCGAGAAGGTTCTCTTCGAGATGACACCGGAGCAGGTTGTGGACGAGATACTGAAGTCTGGCCTGCGTGGCCGTGGCGGCGCGGGATTCCCCACGGGGCTGAAGTGGCGCTTTGCCCAGCAGCAGCCCAAGGGGCAGAAGTACATGGTCTGCAAT
This sequence comes from uncultured Kiritimatiellota bacterium, assembly GCA_934667425.1. Taxonomy (GTDB): domain Bacteria; phylum Verrucomicrobiota; class Kiritimatiellia; order RFP12; family UBA1067; genus UBA1731. The sequence goes on from CAKULV010000012.1 coordinate 43,080, forward strand.
GCCGACGAGGGCGATCCCGGCGCGTACATGGACCGTTCGACGCTTGAGGGCGACCCCCATTCTATCCTGGAGGCCATGACGATCGCAGGCTATGCGATCGGGGCCTCGAAGGGATTCGTGTACATCCGCGCCGAATATCCGCTCGCCATCCACCGCCTTCAGGTCGCCATCGCGCAGGCCCGCGAGCTCGGGCTTCTCGGCGACGACATCCTCGGCAGCGGGTTCTCGTTCGACATTGAGCTCCGCTTCGGCGCCGGCGCGTTCGTCTGCGGAGAGGAGACGGCCCTGCTCCAGTCGATCGAGGGCAACCGCGGCATGCCGAAGCCGCGTCCGCCGTTCCCCGCCGTGAAGGGGCTTTGGGGACGTCCCACGGTGATCAACAACGTAGAGACGCTTGCCAACATACCCGTGATCATAAACAAGGGCGCGGATTGGTTCTCCAAGATCGGCACGGCGACGACGAAGGGCACCAAGGTGTTCGCCCTCACCGGCAAGGTCAACAACTCCGGCCTCATCGAGGTGCCAATGGGCACGACGCTCCGCGAAATCATATTCGACATCGGCGGCGGCATCCGCGGCGGGCACAAGTTCAAGGCGGCCCAGACTGGCGGCCCCTCGGGCGGCATCATCCCGCCGCAGTTCCTCGACACACCGATCGACTACGAGAGCCTTGCGAAGATCGGATCCATCATGGGGTCTGGCGGCCTGATCGTGATGGACGAAACCGACTGCGTGGTGGACATCGCGAAGTTCTATCTCGACTTCACCGTGGACGAGAGCTGCGGAAAGTGCGCCCCGTGCCGTGTGGGCGGGCGCAAGCTGCTCAACTACCTGAGGAAGATAACCGACGGACGCGGCACGGAGGACGACATCGTTCAGATGGAGAAGATCTCCGACGCGATGTGCAAGGCCTCGCTCTGCGGCCTTGGCCAGACGGCTTCCAACCCCGTGCGTTCCACGCTCAGGTACTTCATGGACGAATACATGGAGCACATCAATGAGAAAAAGTGCCGTTCCGGCAAGTGCGCCAAGCTCGTGAAGTACACTATCGACGCGGCGAAATGCAAGGGCTGCACTCTCTGTGCGCGGAAGTGTCCGGTAAGCGCCATCAGCGGCACCGTGAAGAATCCGCACGTAATCGACCAGACGAAGTGCATCAAGTGCGGACAGTGCGAGCTGCACTGCCGCTTTGGCGCCGTAAGCCATGGGTGATCTGGAATCCAGAGAGAGAAAGGTTTTTAAGAAAATGGAAACTGAAATGATTTCTGTAGAGATCAACGGCAAGTCCGTCGAGGTGGCCAAGGGATCCAATATCCTTCAGGCCGCGAAGAAGGCCAACATAAAGATCCCTACGCTTTGCTACCATCCCGACCTGAAGCCCGGAGCCAGCTGCGGCATCTGCGTGGTGCGCCAGCTCGTGCCGAGCCGAACGGAGCCTGGAAAGTTCGTGCCTTCCCCCAAGCTGCTGCGCGCGTGCTGCACTGAGGTCACGCCCGGGATGAAGATCGTCACGCACGACCCCGACATCGTGCAGGTGCGCCGTACCGTACTCGAGCTGATCCTCGCCAACCATCCGCAGGACTGCCTGCAGTGCCCCCGGTCCGGCTCGTGCGAACTACAGGCGATAGCCGCCGACTTCGGCATCCGCGACATCCCGTTCCCGAAGGAGGTCATCACCCGCCCGGTCGACGACTCGACTCCATCGATCGTGCTCAACTCCGACAAGTGCATCAAGTGCGGACGCTGCGCGGAGGTCTGCCAGCAGATGCAGAACGTGTGGGCCCTCGAGTTCATCGGCCGCGGCGAGAACACGGTAATGTCCCCCGCCGCAGGCGTGCCGCTCGCGGAGTCTCCGTGCATCAAGTGCGGACAGTGCTCTGCGCACTGCCCCGTGGGCGCGATATACGAGAAGGACGAGACGGCGAAGGTGTGGACTGCGCTCCGCGACCCCGACAAGGTATGCCTGGTGCAGATCGCCCCTGCGGTACGCGTCGCCCTCGGCGAGGCGTTCGGCATGCAGCCCGGCTCCATAACCACGGGGAAGATATACGCGGCCCTGCGCATGCTCGGCTTCGACAAGGTGTTCGACACCAACTTCTCCGCGGACGTCACGATAATGGAGGAGGGTACGGAGTTCATCAAGCGCTTCACGGGCGGCGGCAACCTGCCGCTCCTGACGAGCTGCTGCCCTGCATGGACGGACTGGATGGAGAAGTACGCCCCCGATTTCACGGAGAACTTCTCGACGGCGAAGTCCCCTCAGCAGATGCTTTCGGCGCTCGCGAAGTCCTACTGGGCGGAGAAGAACGGCGTGGACCACACGAAGATACACATGACGTCGATCATGCCGTGCACGTCCAAGAAGTACGAGATCAGCCGCGACGAGTACATGAACGCGACGGGTACGCAGGATACGGACGTGGTTCTCACCACGCGGGAACTCGCCCGCATGATCAAGGCCGCCGGCATCGACTTCTCTAACCTCGAGGACGAGCCGGCCGACAGGCTGCTTGGCTCCTACACGGGGGCCGGCACGATATTCGGCGTCACGGGCGGCGTAATGGAGGCCGCCCTCCGCACCGCATACTGCCTCATCACCGGCGAGGCGCAGCCGCCGAGCATAGAGTTCTCGGAGGTGCGCGGCATGGATGGCATAAAGACGGCCACCATCGACATCAAGGGTACCAAGGTGAACATCGCGGTCGCACACCAGATGGGCAACGTGGAGAAGGTGATCAACCAGATCCGCGAAGACCGAAGGAACGGCGTGAGGCCCCGGTACGACTTCATCGAGGTGATGGCCTGCCGCGGCGGCTGCATCGGCGGCGGCGGACAGCCCTGCCTTGCGACGGATGCCGTCCGGGCCAAGCGCACTGCGGGACTCTATTCCGACGACGAGAGGAGCACGCTCCGCATGAGCCACCTCAACCCCGAGGTCCAGTCTCTCTACAGGGACTACCTTGGCGAGACCGGCGCAAACGGCGGAGAGAGGGCCGAGCACCTGCTCCACACGAAATACCGGAAGCGCGACCTGTACAGGTTCGAGACATGATCCCTTTCGCGGATTGGCAATGCGCCGCCTTCGGGCGGCGTTTTGTGGTATAATCCGCGGCGATGCGTAAGGGATCTTCCATTTCATAGACTGGAGGCGAGATGGGTGGCTTTTGTGGAGTTGTTTCATCGGATGATTGCGTGAGCGATCTGTTTTTTGGTACGGACTACCATTCGCACCTGGGTACGCACCGTGGCGGCATGTGCGTATTTGGGGAGAAGGGCTTCCAGCGTTCGATACACAACATACAGAATGCGCCTTTCCGCTCGAAGTTCGAGAGGGACGTGGCGGCTCTGTCGGGCTGCGTTGGCCTTGGCGTGATATCCGATACCGATCCGCAACCTCTCGTGATGCGGTGCGTCTACGGGACGTTCGCCATAGTTACCGTCGGGCTCATCACAAACATCGAGTCCCTGATGCGAGAGATGTTTGAGGAAAAGCGCATCCAGCTCCAGTATTCGACCACATCCGGCATGGTAGGCCCTACCGAGGTCGTGTCCGCGATACTTGCCTCCGCAGATACACTTGAGGAGGGGGTGCGGCTCGTCCAGCGGAAGGTAGAGGGCAGCTGCTCTTTCCTCATCGTCACGGAGACCGGGCGGTTGCTGGCCGTGCGTGACAGGTACGGGCGCACCCCGATCGTGATAGGGCGCAGGGAAGGAGCCTCGGTCGCCTTGCAGGAATCGTGCGCGCTTGCCAACCTCGGCTACGAGTATGTGCGCGAGCTCGGGCCTGGTGAAATGGCCGAGCTCACGCCGGACGGGGACCGCACGATTCTGGAGCCCGGGAAGGAGATGGCGATATGCTCGTTCCTTTGGGTCTACTACGGGTATCCAGCGTCATCCTACGAGGGGCGCAACGTGGAGATGTCCCGCTACCGCTCCGGATCGTTCCTCGCGAAGAGGAACCCCGTGGAGGCCGATTCCGTAGGCGGCGTTCCCGATAGCGGCACGTCCCATGCGCTCGGCTATGCGCACGAGGCCGGGCTGAAGTACGCGAGGCCTTTCGTGAAGTACACGCCGTCCTGGGCGCGTTCGTTCATGCCGCAGGACCAGAGGCAGCGCGAACGGATCGCCGCCATGAAGCTCATACCGATCCCAGGGCTGATAAAGGACAAGCGCCTCGTGTTCTGCGACGACTCGATCGTGCGCGGAACGCAGCTCGGCCAGCAGGCGAGGCGGCTCTATGCCGCCGGCGCGAAGGAGACGCACATGCGCATTGCCTGCCCGCCGTTGCTGTACCCGTGCAGGTTCCTGAACTTCTCGCGCTCCAAGTCGGAGTACGACCTCATAACGCGCAGGTATGTCCGGGATCGGGATGGCTCCGGCGCCGATGTGTCGAAGTACCTTGATCCGGATGGCGAGCCATTCCGGGCGATGGTCGAATACATCCGCAAGAATCTCGGCCTCACGTCCCTTGCGTTCCAGAGGCTGGACGATCTCGTGTCCGCAATCGGCTTGCCGAAGGATCGCCTGTGCACGTATTGCTGGGACGGCAAGGACGTGTCTTGCGGCGGCGGATGCCAAGGGTGTCCGCACACAAGGCGGCAGGCGCGGTGACGATTCCTCAAGAAAAGACAAGGAGCTAAGGTATGGCAGGTTTCCGTGAAACTGATTCATCGTTCCGCAGGGGGTCAATGGCGGCGGCGGTCGCCGTGGCCGCAGTAGCAGCGGTGGCATACTCCCTTACACTCGCCGGCTACATATTCCCGGGCGATTCGGCCCGGCTGCTGGTGCAGTGGACTGGCATTGACGTGCTTGAGTTCCCTGAGTACCCGCTGTGGGGGTATTTCGTCAGGCTCTTTGGCGATGCCGGGGCCTTGTCGTCGATAGCCTTCAGGACAAACCTCCTTTCGCTGGTTTGCGGTGTAGTGTCCGCCTACCTCATATGCAGGCTGGTGGCATTCGCGGTGTGGCAGACCGTTGCACACGAGTCTTGCGTCAAGTTCTCGAAGGCCGCCGCGCTTTCGGCGGGCGTCGTCGCTTCGCTCGTCTTTGTGTTCTCTACGGCCGTATGGCAGAGCGCAACCCACCTTGAGCATCGCATCTTCGACGTGATGTGGGCGCTCTTCGCGATGAGGACTGTGCTTTTCGCGGCCGGTCGGCCCCGGTTGTCGCTTCCCGTGGCCATGGCGGCCGGCGTCATCGTCGCGCTTGGACTTGTGGAGAGTCCGATATTCGTGCCGCTCTCCGTCGTGGTGTTCTTCTCGTTCATGCTCGTTCTCGTCAAGAACGGCAAGGGGCTGTATGGCCCGGCCGCCATCTACCTGCTCTCCTCGGCCGTTGGCGTCATTGTGTTCGTGAAATGCGTATCCTCCGGATTCGTAGGCACCGAGGCCGCCGCCGCTGCGGACTGCACTTCCTCGCTCGACGTGTTCCTGAGGATACTGAAGACTACCCTGCGCGAGGTGCGCTCCTGGTTTACGCGTTCAGGATGGCTCGCGATCATGGCGCTTACGGTCGTGCCGGCCGTAGCATGCGTCTTCGCGGCTCGGCGCGCCCTGAACAACGACCGTAGGTGGAGCCAATACGCATTCCACATGGCGATGACGCTCTGCGTCGCGTGCGCAACGGCCACTCAGCTCTCGCCGGAATCCATGCTTCGCCAGTTTGGCATACTGCCGGTCGCGACATCCACGCTGGTGGCCCTTGTCGCCGGCTATCTTGCGGCATACTGGTATCTTCTCGCGAAGGTGCCGCTTCCCGTGCTGGAGTACAAGGAGGATGGCGTTGACGCCGCCGTCCGAGTCGGCAGACGGCTCGCGCCCGTATTCGGCATTTCCATGATAGTGGTTCTCGTGCTGGCGTCGCTCGTCAACGCCTTCAACTGCGGCAAGTCCAGGGGGGCGTTTGCCGACGTGTGCGCACGTGAGATCGTCGATTCGATGGGTAGCCGCAGCTGGTTCGTCACAGACGGCACACTCGATGACCATCTTCGTGTAGCCGCCGCCGCTGCGGGCAGGAATCTAAACCTGATATGCCTTCAGCGCGACATGAACGATGCCTACCTTGAGGAGCTGTCCGACCTGATAGAGAAGCGGGGACTCAAGGCGGGGAACTCAAACCTTAAGATGTCGATACGCCTTGGCGTGCTGCCGTTCATCCAGGACTGGTTTTCGGGCGACAGCAACATCGTAAACGAAGCGGCCATATTCGGGGTGCCGGACTTCTGGTACATGGCCGAGCGTACGCCGGTGCCTGAAAAGCTCTTCTTCGGAGGCGTCTCCGACGCCAAGTCGGTGGATGGCAAGGCTCTCGCCAGGGAATTCGCCGGCTTCTGGGGCCGCATGGCTCCTGTCCTTTGGACCGAGCGCAACAAGGAGGGGTCCCGCAACATCGCGCGCTGCGACGATCCCGTCGACTCCCTGCGTCTTCAGCTCCGCCGCCACGTCGGCTTCATCGGGAACAACCTTGGCGTGTTCCTCCAGGACTGCGGCCTCGACGAAGAGGCGTTCGCGACCTACGAGCTCGTGCTGAACACCATCGACCCCGACAACGTAAGCGTCCTGTTCAACGAATTCGAGATGGCGCGCTCCGGGATAAAGTGCGCCCTTGCGAAGAAAAACGAGATCGAGCGCAAGCTCAAGGCCATTGTGGACGATCCCAAGCGCAGGTACGTGCTCTGGTCGCTTTCGAGGTACTATGGATACATCAGAAGCCCTGAGATATTCGCCAGGATGGGATACGCCTGGGCTCGCTCCGGGCAGATGGGCAATGCGATTGCCCAGGTTCAAAGGGCAATAGACTTCGTCTCTGCGGATAGGCAGACGAGTCTCCTGAACATGATGGCCGCAATATACGCGAGCGGAAACCAGCTGAAGAAGTCGCGCGAGGTCTACGAGCAGGTGTTGGCCTCAGATGCGAAGAACAGGGAGGCGCTTATGGGCATGGCCCGCATCGCGCTTCAGTCTGGCGCCGAGGCTGAGGCGAGGTCTTACCTCGAAAAGGCCTCGAAGGTTGCGGGGGGCGATGCACCCGGAATAGAGATGGCCATGCTCATGCTGATGAACAACGACCTTGACCGCGCCAGGATGGAAATGCAGAAGGTCACGGATATGCACCCGAAAAACCTCCAGGCTTGGTCGCTGCTCGCCGGCGTGTTGCTGCAGCAGGCCGATTTGGCCAAGGGCGATTCCACCAGGGCCAAGGTCATGGATGAACTCGAGAACACGATACTTCCGAAGATGGAGGCACTGTCCAGCGATCCCAGGGACTATTTCGTGCAGATGACGCGCGGTCTTGTCTATATGCGCAAGGGACCGAACTTCCGCAAGCAGGCAAGGGACGCCCTGGTCATTGCGGCCATGTCGCGTCCGGATGTCTCCGTCGCGGGCGACATGATCCTTGGGTTGGACATCGAGCTTGATGACGGCGAGGCGGCAGAGCGCCACGCCAGGATGGTCCTGCGCCGTGACAGGCACAACAAGCTGGCGAACTACGTGATGGGATCCCTTAGGCTGAAGGATGGAGACTATTCCACGGCCGAGACGTTCCTTCGCCTGAGCATAGACGGCGAAAAGCCAATCGCCGCCGCACTCAATGATCTGGCAGAGGTCCTTCGCCGCCTTCAGCGCTATGATGAGGCGGAGGCGTTCGCCCGCAAGTCGGTGGCGGCACAGCCTAACCTGTATGTCGCGTGGGAGACGCTTGGATCCTCATTGCTTGACCAGAACAAGAACCTCGATGAGGCCGAGAAGTGCGTAGAGAAGGCGATCCAGCTCGCCAAGGCGGAACTGAAGGTGGAGGATATCCGGATGCAGATCACCCTCGCGCGCGTGCAGATCGCAAAGGGATCGCTCGACAAGGCTCGGACTACGCTGAGGCAGCTGCGCAAGCGCGCGGCGGAACTCTCGAACTATGATCGCGACCAGCTCGAGACGTTGACCAAGGCCGTGATGCGCTAAGGCCTAAGCGTCGCCGAACTTGCGAGATAGTTCGCGGTTGGAGGTGAATATCATCACCGGCTTGCCGCGTGGGCATACGTACGGCATCCTCGTGCGGCACAGTTCCTCCACGAGCCTCGTCGCCGTTTCGACGGTGAACCTGCGAGAGGTGCCGGCGTATGTCTTCGCTATGGAGCGGGCAATAAGCTCTTCGCGCCACCTTTCGCCTCGCCTCGTGCCGCATTCGCCGATGTCATGCACGACCGACGCGATCACGTCGGATGCGCTGCGGTCTGCCAGGAGCGGCGGCACGGCGTCGATCTTCCATGTGTCGGTGCCGAACTCTTCGATCTCAAACCCCTGTCGGACGAGTATCTGGCTGAAGCTTTTCAGCCTGGCGGACTCGAGCGGAGAGAGGCGTATGGTCTCCGGTATGAGCAGTCGCTGGGAGACAGAGCCTTCACTATCCAGCGCGGGGAGCAGCTTCTCGTACGCGACGCGCTCCTCCGCCGCCTGTGGGTTCAAGGTCACGATTCCGGCATCGGTCTCAAGTATGATGTACCCGGACTCTGTGTTGGCGAGAACCTTGAACGTGCGCCAGGGGCCGGTGGAAGCGGCTGGCATGCTCGCGGCTTGATGGTGGCCGACCGTATTCGCGGCAAGGCTTGCCGCGACGGATTGGACTGGCGTCAGCCTCTCGTCCGTTTGCGCTGATATGGGCAAGTCCGGCTTGCTTTCGTGGCGCTCGGCATTTGCCAGATGTGCATTCAGCGTGGGCTGGAATGGAGCGGAAAAGGGGACGGGCGGCATGTCCTGCCGAATGCGCGATGCCGAGGCCGTGGTTGCGCCGGACGATCCAACGTCGGACGTTGCCGCGATACGGGAACGCCCCGCCGTCAATCCCTTCAACGCGTAGCCCATGGCGGACACAATGGCCGACTTTACGTCGGCGGGATGCCTGAACCTGACTTCACGCTTCGCCGGATGGACGTTTACGTCCACCTCGGAGGGCGGAAGGTCGATGAACAGAAATACGGACGGCCTTGACTCCCCTGCCGAAGATGGATATGCCTCCTTTAGGGCATAGGCAATGATTGGGGCCGTTGCCGGACGACCATTCACGAACACGAATTGCTCGCGTCGTATTGGGTTGGGCGATGGTCTGGATACATATCCGTGGATGTGGACGTCGCCGGAGGTGGCCCCGGCCATTTCGGAAGATCCTGTGACCGGGAGAAGTTCGTCGGCGAAATCACGTCCGAAGAGGGCTGATATCCGTTCCTCAAGCGTCGAGCCCGGCGCAAGGCGGTGAATCTCCCGTCCGTCTATCGTCAGGGAGAATCCAAGCTCAGGGTGGGCGAGGGAACATACGGTGAAGACCGATTTGATGTGTCCTTCCTCGGTGGCGTATGACCGAAGAAACTTCTTTCGCGCGGGGACATTGCAGAAAAGGTCGCGCACCTCCACGCATGTGCCTGGGGGTGCGCCGCACTCCGCGACCTCGGCCACCAGTCCTGCGTTCACGACAAGGCGCGTACCGGCATCGGACGTCCGCTCCCTGGTGGTTAGCGTGAATCGGGATACGGCGGCGATGGACGGGATCGCCTCCCCTCTAAAGCCAAGGGTGTCGATGCGTTCTATGTCATCCACGTCGCGGATCTTCGATGTGGCCTGCCTCTCCAATGACAGCAGGGCATCGTCCCTGCCCATTCCGCATCCGTTGTCCCGCACCGCAACGAGCTTCTTTCCTCCGGCGGTCACGGTTATGTCGATGCGGTCCGCCCCGGCGTCGATTGCGTTCTCGACAAGCTCCTTCAGTGCGGAGGCGGGCCTTTCGACGACTTCTCCGGCCGCTATCTTGTTCGCCACGTGGATGGGGAGGATGCGTATGTGTCCGTCACGCCTCGCGCAAACGCCATCCGACTTATTGCCTTCGCTCATGGTCATTGCCGGATTCAGCGGTCTATCGTGAGGTTGCGTCTCAGGTATGTCGGGATGTCGAGATCCTCGTCGTGCCACATCGTCTTCTCGGAGTCGGAGAACCTGTCCGGCGCGTCAAGCGCGGATTCTGATATCTTGCGGCTTTTTGTGGCGGCCCTCGCCGTGCGCCGCGACTTCACGGTCGCCTTTGCCACGGCGCTTTCCTCGAACACGAGCGTTGCGACCACAAGCCTCCCGGAAAAGGTCGTTTCGTCGTTCACGGTCCCAAGCTGGAATGCCGCGCCCCTTCCGAATGCGTCCCTGAATCCATCGGCCACCCTCGCCACTTCGGAAAGCCGCAGGTCGTCGCCGGCGAGTATCCCCATGAAGATGGATTTCGTAGGGGCGTGCGCCCCCTTGGATAGGATCGGCGAAGTCGAGAGTGCCGACAGTATTTCGTCTGCCCGGCGTTCCCCTCGTGCCGTTGCCGTGGCGAACCTTCCCCGCCCCGAATCCGTTATTGCCGTGCGGAGGCGTTCCGCGTCGAGCGATATGTAGCCAGGCTTCTCGAGGATGCGCCAGAAGAGCGTGATCGCGGTCGCGAGAGTGTCTGCCATCCTGGCGAGCGCATCCTTCATGTTGTCGCAGGAACTGTCCGCCATCAGCGTGTCGAGCGGCAGTGGCACCGTGGCGTCTGCGACGTGCTCTATCGAGCCGATGGCCGTGTTCGCGTGGGATGCCCGCTCCTGTCCCTCGAACGAGAAGGGAAGCGTGGCGAATACGATCGATGTGATGCCCTTTGCCGAGAGGCGCCTTACGATCTCGCTGGTCGCACCACTGCCGGTTCCTCCTCCCAGTGCGGTGACTATTATCGCGGTATGTACGCCTTCGAGCTGCGGATCCAGCACTTCCTGGTTGTCGAGGAATGCGGCCTGAGCCTCGGCAGGAAGCCCTCCCGCGCCACGTCCGGCGAGGCGGTCGCCGCCAATGAGGACGAACGGTATCTCCGACGAGGCGCCGGAAGACGCGTCCGAATCGACGGTCAGTGCGCGGAGCGGTTCGCCGTATGCCCTGCGCACGCCACGCACCGCAGTGCACCCTGCGCCCCCGATGCCGAGCAGTAGAAGGTGGTTTGAGTCTGTTTTCATCTGTGTGGGAGGATTTTCCTGAAGATGCTCTTGATTGGGTCGAGGAACGACTGCTCCTCCGAGTTGCGCTGCTCAAGCAGGAGCGCTCCGGCGATCGTCGCGTACTGCGCGGGGAATTCGTCGTTCTCAAGTCCCTCGATCTCCGGCACGAGCGCACCGATGCGCACCTTGCCGCCGAATGTCCCGTGGGCGAGCCCGACTATGTTCTGCAGCCTCGCGCCGCCGCCTGTCAGCACTATGCCGCCCGTGAGCCTGTGCAACGCCCCTGCGCAGTCAAGCTCCTCCCTCAGCACGGAGAGGAGTTCGCCGACCCTGGCGTTCACGACGGTGTCGAGCGCCCGCATGGATATGGAAGGGGACTCCGCCGACGTGATGGAAGAAGGCACGTCGATGCGTCCAGTCCTGCTTTGCGAAAAGACGGCGCTTGCGTGGCGCTTTACGGATTCCGCCTGCGACAGCGAAAGGGAGAATGCGCGGCGGATGTCGTTCGTTATGTGGTCTCCGCCTACGCCGATGGCGCCGGCGTGGATCATGCGCCCGTCGGCGAATGCCGCAAATGACGTCGATCCGCCTCCGAGGTCTATCAGCAGGGTTCCCGACGCCTTGTCCTCCGGAGTCAATGTGGCCTCGGCCGCGCATCTTCCAGCGAAGTAGGCGTCTGATATCTCGAGCTTTGCCGCTGTGGCTGCGGATTTCGCGTCGTTGATGCGCGCCTTCGCGCCATGGATGACAAGTGTCCTGAGCTTGAGCAGTCTGCCGGACATCCCCTTGGGGGAGACGATCCCGTCAAGGCCGTCCAGACCGTAGCCTAGTTCCGAGAGGTCCAGCATGACACGGTCGTCCTCAAGGCCGGTGTCGCAGGAGCGGTTGTATATCTCCGTGATGTCGTTGTCCGTCACGGTCTTGTCCACCTGCCATTGCGTGACGTATGACTCTACCCTCACCTGCGGCCCGGAGACCGCAAGGGCCGCCCGGCCGATCGAATATCCGTTTTCCGATTCGATGCGCTTTAGCACGGACGCCACCGACACGCTGGCCTTGCCTATGTCGGTTATCTGGCTTTTCCGTACGCCGGAGGATGGGATGTCGCCGTGCGCCACAACCGATATCCTGCCCGGACCGAGGGATTCTGCTATGGCGAGCGTGGTGCGTGTGGTGCCGATTTCAAGTGCGGCAATTGGATCTGACAGGTTCATTCTCTATTCGGCCTTTGTGGGATCGTCTGCATAGATGCGGCCTGGCGTACCCCAGTCTGTTGCGTTCCAGAGCCTGGTGCCCGCCGCGACGTTGCTTTTCACTACTTGCGTCAGCCGCGAAAGCTGGTTGGTGAGCGATGCGTGGGATTCGCGCGACGGCCTGCCCATGTCCTCCCACGCGATCTTTGCGCGCGAGGAGTCGCCGAGCGTGACGAGAAGGTAGTCGCGCTTGAGCGTATCCACCTCCTGGATCTTCAGCACGTCGTATTCCGGGGAAGAGGCCTCCTCGAGGAGGTTCAGCGCCGCAAGCGCCATGCCGGAGATCCGCTTCTGTCCGCCGGACTTCATCTTCGCGTCGCGGATTATCGGCAGAAGGGCAGTCTCGCGCTGCGGATACCAGAATATGTAGCCTTCCCGGTCTGCTGCGTAGTTCTTTGACGCCTTTGGCCCATATCCCATGACCCTCACGATCGGTATGCGCTCTATGGCCTCGATGCGCAGATGGTTAGGCTGGCGGAGTGATATCTTAAGGTCCTTCAGGTTAGGCGTATCCGCAAGAAGTCTCTCGCGAAGCCTTGCGAAGTCGATGCTCGCGAGATCTGCGCCATTGGTTAGGCCGAAGTGAACCCTTATCATCCTCGCGTTTATCTGCTTTCCAGTGGATATCTCGACCTGCTCTCCGATGTTCGTCACCCGGCACTGGCGGTTGTAGGTGGCCGCAAGCCTCTGGCATATGGCCCATATGCCCCATATGGCGAGCGCCATGGCGGTTGCGCCTACGGCCGCGACTGTCGCCAGGGCCGTTTTGCGGGTTTTGTCTTTCGTTTGGGTTGCGCTTCTTCTGCCAGCCATTTCTTGCGATTCCACCTTGCGGATGATTTGAGGTTTGCCCAACAGCCCTCACTTCCCGTCGAACGATGCCGATGACAGCATCCTGTCGCAAAGTTCGGGGAAGGGGAGGCCCATCCGCTCTGCCGCTTTTGGGACGAGCGAGTGGCTGGTCATGCCGGGAAGCGTGTTCAGCTCCAGCACGAACGGGCGCGACTTGCCGTCTATGCGGAAATCCACGCGCACAGCGCCCCTGCACCCGCACGCCCTGTATGCATCGACCGCAGTCTGCTGGACGAACGGCAGGAACGGATCGTCCGGGAACTGGTAGCGGGTGTCGTTCGAATTGTACTTCTCCTCATACCCGTACCAGCCGTTCTTCGCGCATATCTCGATTACTGGAAAAGGCTTGCCGTCCAGCACGGCCACGGTCATCTCCCGCCCGTCGATGAAATCCTCGACCATGACCTCGCCCTTGCCGCCCTGCGCCGCAAACGCCGCTTCTAGCGCAGGCTTCCATTCCTCGGGGGACATGACCTTGGATATGCCGACAGACGATCCGTCGCACGGCGGCTTCACCACCACCGGAAGCGGCAGCGGGGATCCCGCCGCATCGCGCGATGCTAGAGACCATTTCGCCGTGGGGACACCCTTCATCTCAAGCACGAGCTTCGTCTTCATCTTGTCCATGGCGATCTGCGAAGACATCGCCCCCGGTCCCGTGTATGGGATGCGCCTTTCGTCCAGGGCCGTCTGCACGCCTCCGGATTCACCCCATCCTCCGTGCAGGGCGAGAAAGCACGCGTCGCATTCTGGAACCGCCCTTGTCGAGTTCTCGTCAAGCACAACCGGAACCACCTCGTACTTGCCAAGCGAGGCAAGCGCTTCGGCCACATTCTTGCCGCTCGCAAGCGACACCTCCCGCTCATTGGAGATGCCGCCCATCAATACGCATATTTTCTTGCGATTCATATGTGGTGGATTATAGCAAAAACGCATCCCACGCGCCATATGGGCATTCGGATCCGTGTGCGGTCGTCTCCACTCCGCATCGAGGGTGCGCACCTCTTGGCGCCATGAATTGACTGGGTCGGGCCTTTTTGATACCATGGCGCCATGAAACCGACGGATCACTTTGCCTTGTCGAATTGCGCAGCCGCGGCCTGTGTGGCTTTGGGCCTTGCGGGCGTCGCCCACTCGGCCCAGGTCGTTGACTTGAACTGCGCATCGCTTAAGCTGAAGACCAAGGCACATTGACTCCGCCACCCGCAAAAAAGACTGTCAAAGGGGCCGGTTTGACAGAAAAAAAAAACAGATATAATTGCCGCCGTTTCTAACCACAATGACCACAGAGAGGAGTGATGTCAAGATATGACTGCAGAAAGAGAATTCAAAAGGCTGTTGACGACGTTCGCGTGTGTTTTCGCCGTTGCGTCTGCCGTGGCGTCGAATGATGTGCCGTCGCCGTCGGCCGAGTTGCGCCACCACCTTTCGCTCAAGGCCGAGACAGTCCCGTACAGGTTCGTTTTCGAGAAGCCTGCGGACGCCCCCGCCCCCGGCCCGTTCGAGAGCCATTACCGTGTTGACGGCGATACCGTGTGGTTCTGGGGCGACGATGGCGGCGGCGGTGCGGTGGACTACGGCGACAATCGCGGCAAGGTGTCCCTCGACCGCAAGGGGACGCTGTTCGCCGTAGAGCTCTTTGCCCAGCGCGAGCTCGGGATGAAGTTCCTCTGGCCCGGGGATGACGGGATCGTCGTCGAAAGGGTCGAGCGGCTGGCTCTGCCGACAAAGTCGGAAGGCTCCTTCGCTTCGACCATGCCGATGGCGAAGATACGCAATTATCCATGCTACAGCAATGTGCCATGGGACGAGGTGAAGGACTTCATGCCGCGCGAACTGTTTGACGCGCCGACGGGCAACGACTACGGAAGCCGTCTTCTCTGGCAGCTCCGCAACCGGCTTCAGGACCGCGAAGTCCTCCGGTATGGCCATGCGTTCACGAAATGGTGGGACCGCTTCGGGAAGGAGCATCCCGAATACTTCAACCTGCACATAGACCAGAAGACCGGGGAGCGGACCCGCGGATACGTCAGTCCCTCGGCGACCAAAAAATGCGTAAAGCTGTGCTGCGGCAACGAGGCAGTCGTCGACCAGATCATAGCGGACTGGAAGGCCGCCGGGGCCGGAAAGTTCCTGAACGTGTGCGAGAACGACTGGAGCTTCTGGTGCGAGTGCGACGGCTGCCGCGGCCTTGACGAGCCCAAGTACACCCCGGCCCAGCTTTTCTCGGATGACGTGCAGCTCACCGACCGCTACGTGAACCTCTGGAACAGGATCGCGAGGAAGGCTCGCGCCGTGCGCGAGGACGTGATGCTCATATCCTATGCGTACGCCACCTACCGCATGCCGCCGAGGCGTGAGAGGCTTGAGCATCCCGAAAACATGCTGATAGGCTTCGTGTACGCCCCGGAGGACGACTGGCGTGGCGCGATATCCGGTTGGGTCAAGGCGGGCCTCAGGCATTTCTTCTTCCGCCCCAACTTCTTCCACCACATGCTTTCCATCCCGCGCGGCCTTGAGAGGTTCGCGTTCGACCAGTTCCATGAACTCCGTGGAATGGGGCTGTACGGATGCGATTACGATGCGGATGACAACCGGATGGTCGAGGCGATAGAGTTCTACGTGATGGCGCGTCTCTTTGCCGACCCGACGGCGAAGTTCGACGACATCGTGGCGGACTTCTATTCCGGCTATGGCCGGGCGGCCGATGCGGCCCGCGCCTACTTCGAGGATGTCCGCCGCTGCGGCGAGGCTGCCTTGCGGTGCGCAATCGAGGACAGGGTGGAGCGCACCGAGGACTACGACGAGCCCCAGAAGCGCACCATCCCGCTCGGCGTCGCCTATAGGCGGCGAGAGGCGGACTTCGTGCGGCAGCTTGAAGCCCTCAAGAAGGCGGTCGAGGATCATCGGCGCAAAGGGGATTTGGGCGATGTGGAGATGAGGCGGCTTGTGCAGCTTCGCGCGCTTGCCGAGGAGAGCCTTCTCGCCTACCGCTTCATGGTCGCCGCCGAGGGCAAGCCCGCCGCAGAGTTCGTCGCGAGGGCCGAGGCCCTTACCGCATTCAGGATGGAGAACAGGCACATCCTGCCGGACATCTATTCGCACGTCTACCGCAAGTGGTGGGGCGAGGTGCGTTTCTGGAAGCTTTACATCAAAAAGAAAAGGCAATTGGGGAAGTGACATGAAGAAAATCGCAATGCTGTCGCTCGCCGCGCTTTCTGCGCGGGCCGTTTGCGCGGAGGTGTCGTATGCCTACGATGATGCGGGCGAGACTCTGTTTGCTTCGATAGGCGCAGGCGAGACCAATTCGCTTGATTCCGCGCAATTGGGGAATTCGGTCAAGAGGCTGGTGAAAGTCGGCGAGGGCTGCCTCGTTTCCGCCGGACTTTCGTCCTTCACAGGCGAGATACACGTCTCCAACGGCGTGTTTAAGGTGTCTGTGGCCGGAGATCTCGGCAAGACAGACTCCGCCGCAGATATTGTCGTCGCGAAGGGCGCGTCCATCTATTCCGAAATCGACGAATATGTGTGCTTCTTTGATACTGGCGTTTCAAGTCGGGGCGGCGCTCGCAAGAATGTGCGTCTCGCCGGCGTCGGGCATCCGTCATGCAGGGGATGCTGGGACAACGGCAGGAAGTCAGGAGAAATCAGGTGCTGCAACATCGTGTTGGAGGATGATGCGCAGATATGTGCATACGGCCAGTTCTCCCGCTGCAACATCACTTTTGGCGGCCATAGGCTGACGGTGCTCGGCGCGCATTCGACGGCGGCTTTCGGCTTCTACGGGTGCTATTTCCACCCCGGATCCATTGACGTGACCAACGCGACGTTGACGTGCGATGGGGAGGTCCGGTTCGACGCGGGGGGAGGCACGATCACCTGCTGGAACAATGGATCGTGGTATTCGCGCGACTATCGCCTTTACGGGACTGGGTCGTGGACTACCCGGCTCGAGGAGGGCGGAGCCATAATGCAGCAGTCGAACATCGGCGAGCTCAGCGCCAATTCCACAAACCTCACTGCCGTATGGGAAGGCGCCGTGGTGGTGAACGGCAATGTGAAAGTCAACAACTATGCCCCCACAAGCAACACGGTCACAAATCCCACAATAACGCTGAGCGGTCCGATTTCGGGGCAGGGCGACGTCCGGGTCGGGCCGGGGTGGCTCAACCTCAACGGGGATGCGTCTGTCTATGCGGGTTCGTGGTCAATTTGGGGACTGCCGTACGGTTCGACGGTAAAGAACGGGGCCGTAATGAAGCGGGGAGGGATGAAGCTTTGGCCGTATGCCACATACGGCTGTGGCGAAGGCGAGACGCTGCGCGTCGAAGAGGCCGATCTCGTCCTGCATGATCAGGGGATATTCGGCATTCCGTCCGTGACGTTCGCCTCGGGGAAGGTCAATACCCTCGTGGGCGGATTCTCGAACGACCACGACGGCATCGAGGGCCGGTCTGCGATAGGCGAGGTGGTCCAGTCCGGTGGAGGGGTCGGCTATCTTGCGGCGGCGGCCAACATCTCGCTCGTCAAAGTGCTCGATGGCACACTTGCGCTCAAGCCGGAGTCGGAGTTCCTGCCTTATGGGCGCGCGGGACTGATGGAGTTCACGACGTTCGAGTGGAATGACTCGACAAGGATCATCGGGCAAACGTATTCGACGCGTCAGGTGGAAGGCCCCGTAAAGGGATTCCTCAACGGGCGAGGCTTCTGGGAAACGTCATACAGGGCGGACAAGGATGCCTATATCGGTACGGCGCTTTACCATGGCTACATATGGAATCGCACTGGCGAGACGAAAACCTGGGACTTCATCGCCAATTTCATAAATGGGGTCACCGTATACATTGATGGAGAGCCTAAGCTGCTGAATGCGAACATGATGGCGGATGGGTCGTCTGCAACCGCCACAAACCATTTCCGGCACGTGATGTCGCCGGGTCCGCATGAGATATACATCGGCTACGGCAAGTGGAGCGGTAGCGCGGGCGTGTCGCGCTTTTCGTCGGAAGGGCAGGCGGCATTGATGTACGATCCGGAAGGAAATGGGGTAGTGGGAAGCTTCGCTCCCTACCGGATCCTCAGGGATGATGGATCGGGGGAACTGCTCACGATCGACAGCGTCAGCCGGGATGATCTCGTCAGGGATGCCTACCTGCCGCGCATCGATACGCTGGACATGGCTTCCGGCACTACATTCGACCTTGCGGGCAATGCCCTCACCGTCACCAATTTCATTGGCGCGGGGACGATATCGAACGGCACTCTCAAGATAGCCGGTTCGTTCAGGGCGAAGGCGTCTGATATCGGGAAATCCTTCGCCTGTGGCGCAGAGGCCACGGCCGTTCTGCTTGACGGCTCGATCGTCGGAGTGGACGACATTGATGCGTTCCTTGCGCTGCCAAGGGCAAAGAGGCACACGATATTTGCGGTGGACGGCGGCATAGGGGGCGAAGTCGTCGCAGACAGGGCGCTCGCCGACATCGGTTGGACAGTCGAACGTTCTCCTGACGGCAATGCGCTTGAGCTTGTGCGGCATCTGCGCGGCATGGTGTTCGTATTCAGGTAGGGATCGGGCTTAGTGCAAGAATCGAGTTGACGCTGCCCGGCAGATCCAGGCATGAAAACGCATTCATCGTGGCACTCACATTGTGTGATATGTGAGGATTTGTTGCGCGATAGTATAGGCCTGGCGCTTGATTTCCAAAAGGCAATTCGGCTATAATTGCGGGCATTGACGAGGAAAGGTATTGAAGATGAACAGGATTGCGTGTGCCGTGGCCGGAGGCATTGCGTTGGCGGCGAATGTCGCCATTGCCCGTCCAGAGAAATGGGTCTTTGCGAAGAATTCCTTCGCGGAGGATGCGGAGGTCGCCTATGTGTCCAACGTGGTGGCAAGGGCGAAGGCGTCGGGGATGACGGGGCTGTGCCTGATATCCGGCGCCGGGTACACGTCGTGGAACGCCAGGAAGACCGACCGCGACTTGCCTACGCTCGAATACATCGGCAACACCTGTGGACTGGAAAGCTGGGACAAGTGGGATCCCAAGCGCAAGGATCGCTTCAATGCGATTCGCGCCTACTGCGATTCCATTGGCTTCGACATCGTTCCCTTGCTGTGGAGCCCGGGATACTTCTCCATGCGCTACGAAAACCCAAGCTGGGTCGCGGTGTTTCCGGTAAAGGACGCAGCCTGCGTCGCGTCTGGCGGGCGCATAGTCTGCGCCGGACGTAAAATGGATGTGAAGATCGACACGAAGGGGGTTTGGAACAACGGGGTGCTGGAGCTTGACATAGACAAGATCCATGCCTCCGGCTCTCCACGCGCCGCCGGAGGCACCATCCGCTTCAAGGCCAGGCCATACACGCGGTATCGCCTCAGCCTCAAGTTCGCCACCAAGGGATTCACCGGGACCGGCTACGAGCCAAGCTGGCCCACAATCAGCTTTTACGTCAAGGACGGGATCTGCTCCGGCGGCGTGGGCCGCAGGAAGATGGAGGCCGATCAGGGATGGGTGGAGCATTCCAAGGAGATAAACTCGCTGCACCACACGGATGTGGCTGTAGACTTCGGCTCCTTCACGGATCGTCCTCGCGGCAAGCTTTACGTGAAGGACGTCGTCCTTGAGGAATGCGGCATTGACCAGCCGGTGAAAAGGGAAGGGTGCCCGTTCGTCGTCCGCGACGCCGAGACCGGCAAGGTGTACAGGGAGGGGACCGACTACGCCGGCGTACCGTACATGAAGGCGCTTGCGTGGCCTTCGAAAAGCGAACCGATCGCGTTCGACGTAGTCCCGGGCGGCGCGATACGCGATGGCGCAAGGCTGCTCGTCTCGGCGTACGAACCTCCTCGCGCCATGGTGCGGCAGTTCTCTGTGTGCCCTTCCGTCCCCGGCCTCGGAGACTTCATGAAAAAGGCGGCGGACAACGTGTACGCCGCTACGGGATCGCTGAAGTGGCTCCTGTCGCTCGACGAAATCCGCAACGAGTGCCAGTGCGAACTGTGCCTGAAGCGCAAGGAGGACATTGCGCACAAGATGGGGGCGCACATCACCGAACTGGTGGATGCGATACTTGACCGCTACCCGGCGGCGGATCTGTACGCATGGTGCGACATGCTCAACCCATATGACAACCCGAAGCAGAAGCACTACTACAATTGCCTGACGACATGGCAGGGCATATGGGACCTCATCCCCGGCCCGGACAGGCTCAAGATGGTCTACTGGGGAGAGAAGCCCAAGCCTGACGAGGTGGATTTCTTCGCGAAACGGGGATATCGCGGCATTGCCGCCGGATACTACGACTACGATCCGGAACTTAAGGAACCCGCCAAATGGGTCGAGGCAATGAACGGGCGTCCCGATGCCTTCGATGGCTGGATGTACACGACATGGGAGCAGAAGCACGACCAGCTCGAGGATTTCGCGAAGATCATGAATGACGGCTGGAAGATGCGCAAGCCGGAGAAATGGGTGTTCTGGAACCGGCATCTCGACACGCCGGAACTTTCGGCGGCATTCTCGAACGTGGTGTCGCGTGCGGCGGCGTTGGGGTTCGGCAAGGTGTTCGTAAGCGCAGGCCTTGACTACTATTCGTGCATGCCGGATCGGGCAAAGGCCTCGGTCCTCGCTTCGCTCAAGCATGTGCGCGATTGCGGAATGGGCATAACCGTCGATGTATGGTCGCTTGGCTACGGCGCGATGCTGAACTACGGCCTCGAATTCATAGAGGGCGCACCGGTGAGGGACGTCACTTATGTGGTGGACAAGTCCGGCGAGAAGGCAACGTTTGTGCCTACGCCGACAGACAGGCCTCACGTCCCCAACGGAGGATTCGAGCGCTACTCCAAAAAGCGCGGCTTCGCGGACTTCACGTTCATTGATGGAGACCGGGGCGACAATGCGTGGATTCGGCAGGATACGTCCGTCAAACGTTCCGGGGATGCATCTCTCGTCTGCGAGATGGGCAAGGGAATGACGCGCATCTCGCAGCGCATCTCGCCTATACCCAACCGACATTACAGGCTTACGGCCCACGTCAGGTGGGAGGGGTTCGATCCGAAGCGCGCGCCGATCAGGCTGTTTGTCCAGCGGGAACGCGGCAACGGCAAGACGACCCTTGTGGCAAAGAGCGCACAGGCGGCGGCATCCAGCGATTGGGTGAAGCTCGAGACGGAGTTCAACTCCGTGGAGTTCGGGGATCTCCGGGCGTGGCTGGGGGTATGGGATTCCGGTCAGACGGGACGCTTCTGGGTGGACGACATGTCGGTAGAGGAGGTTGCGCCGCGTTGCGTTCTCCACGCATACGGATCGCCGCGCAGCGTCCAACGGAGATCCGACGGACGTCTCTTCGTGGAGGGACGCGACTATTCGCTTCCGTCGCTCACATGGCCTATATTCAAGGATGGCGACGGCTCTGTTGAGATTGCCGTTCTGAACCGCAAGCAGATCCGTCCGGGCGACGAGCTTGCCGTCACGTATTACACGCCATCGACATCCGGCGACGGCAATGACCGCCAAGTCTCGATATGTCCGTCGGATCCGGCGCTATACAAGGTGCTTGCGGCATCTGCGAAGACGATCGACGACCTGATCCGTCCTGAGGAATGGCTGCTCAGCTTCGACGAGTGGCGCAACGGCAACGTCTGTGCGGCATGCCAGGCGAGGAACACTACATTGCCTGCGATGATCGCCGATTGCGCGGCAAGGTGCAGCGGCATCATTCGGGGACTCAATCACAACGCAAAGGTGTGGATATGGAGCGACATGTTCTGCCCGTACGAGAACGCCCTCCAGGACTACTACTCCGTGCGCGGACGCTGCGACGGCGGGCTTAAGCATCTGCCCGTATCCATCGGTGTGGGGTGCTGGGGCAACGCGAAGAAGGCAAAGGAGTCGATGTCGCTCTTCGGGCGGGTCGGACACCGTACCTTCGCGGCGGCATATTACGATGAGGACGATTCGTTCGCCGGCACCGGGCTTTGGATTGAGGCGCTCAAATCCTGCCACAACGATTCTGCAATATGCTATACTACATGGCAATTTGACTATAGAAATCTTGAAAAGTGGTCAAGGTTCGTAGATGAGGCCTTCAAATAGGGAGACGATGACAAGATGATGACCGGTCATTTTCGTTTATGCGAAATATGTACGCTGTTAGTTTTTGCCGCAATGGTTGCATCCGGCGCACCTGCGGCAGGCTTGGCCGAGTCGGGCAGATGCGACCCTGCGCCTGTGGTGAAGCCGGTCAAGGTCGTGCGACGCGAGATCAAGGTATCGATCATCGGCGCGGATCGCCCCGTCGGCCCGAAGAATGTCCTCGACGCGACTCCAGAGGGTTGCTTCGCCTACTGGAAGCGGTGGATGGACCGCGAGATCGCCTACAAGCCCGATCTCGTGGTATTGCCGGAAGGGTGCGTTTCCTACAGAGGATATGGCCCCGACAAGAAACTTCAGGTCGTGCGGAGATTCGGCGACCGTCTCCTCAAGCTGTTCCAGGCGTATGCGCGAGAGCATTCATGCTATCTTTCGTTCAATGCATACCGTGAACGTTCTGACGGGCGGTTCGGGAACACGTCGTTCTTCATAGACCGTGAAGGCGATGTTATCGCCGTGTA
>CAKULV010000013.1 GCA_934667425.1 uncultured Kiritimatiellota bacterium
ACGTTCTGCGGCGGCAGCCGCGTGTCGAGGCCGACGTTCCCGATCGCCTCGTCCAGGACGCGGCGCGGCGCGGCGCCCGCCGCCTCGGGCTTCGCCCAGCCCTGTACCCGGATCGTCACGTTCGTGTGGTAGTAGTTTTCGAGGTCGCGCCAGGCGCTCCAGCTGATCCTTCTCGTCTCTCCCGCCGCGCTGGAGGCCGTGAGGGTGAAGTTCGTCGGATCGACGGCCTGCGCAGCGTCCGGCGGCCGCACGTGCAGCGTCTTCACCGCAAGCGGCGTGCCGTCCCGCCGCACATAGGGCTTCTGCCCTTCCGCCGGGGCTTCGGGATGCCAGCCGTCGTCCGGGATTTCGATGGCCTCGAAGGTGAAGAACAGCGGCTCCTCGCGATCGTCCGCGCGCGACGAGGTGTAGGTGTAGGCGACCTCGACCGTCGTCTTGCCGCCCTGCGGCGTGGGGGCGGCGCCCTCGACCAGCGAAAGAGCGAGCGCGTCGAGCGTGCGGTAGGCCTGCACGGTCTCGGACCAGTCGCTGAAATAGGCGTCCTGCGTCGGGTCGGGGTCTTCATTCGGCGTGGGATACAGGCCCTCTCCGCGCCAGACGGCATTGCACTGGCACCTCACGCGGAACTGGTAGTTCGTCCCGGGGCCGGCGTTGCGCGTCAACGTCACGCGGTCAAGGAACGGACCCGGAACGCCGTAGTTCGAGGCAAACCGGCTCAGGCTGCTGCAGTTCCACCACGAGTCCCACTCGGTCGCGCCGCTCGCACGGGTGCGACAGTCGACGGCATAGTAGAAGTTGGTCGGCACGTCCCGCCCGTCGATCACCCCGGGGTAGCCGTCGACGGGCCAGCGCACGCCGTCCCACTGGAGCACGATGCGCCTTCCGTCGTCCGACAGCGCGGCCGCCACGTTCTGCGGCGTCGGATACGCGCCGGGATGATCCACCGTCGTGAACGTCTTCCCCGACGGCGCCGCCGCGACGGAAAGCGTGAAGAATGCCGCAATTAGGGCAAGCGAGAAAGGCCACGCATCCTTAAGTCTGTGCATGATGGTCTCCATGTCTTGTGCTGTGCAGAAATCATGTAAAGCAAGCCAAACTTTGGCGCGTAGTATACCAAAAAAATTTATGGGATGCACAAGGAGCCCCCATTTCCTTTTGGTGGGGTAAAAGTGGTGGGGGTTCTCGTTTGGGCTGGTCTATGCTCCGGCAATAATTGCCGGCGGGAACGCCTAAAATCCCACCGTTTTGGTATAATGCCCGACATGAAACCGATCGCAACCAACATCGCAGACTTCGAGGCCCTGCGCAAGGAAGGTCTTCTCTATGTGGACAAGACCGCGCACCTGCACCGGCTCATCACCAAGCCGGGCAGCACGTTCTTCTTCTGTGCGCGGCCGCGCCGGTTCGGGAAGTCGCTGAGCGTGACGACGCTGAAGTCGATCTTCCTCGGCCACCGGGAGTTCTTCGACGGCCTCGCGATCGCGGAGACCGACTACGACTGGAAGCCCCACGCCGTAATCCACTTCAACTGGGGCGGCGTGGACGTCGCGGACATCGAGACGTTCAAGGAGTCGTTCGCGGACGCCGTGCGGGACGCGCTCGTGGCGAGCGGCTATGCCTATGACGCAAATGCCCAGCCCTCGACCAACCTTGCGCGGGCGATTGACTATTTCTATGCGAAGGACGGCGTGGGGCCGGCGATCCTGATCGACGAGTACGACGACCCGGTGGCGAAGGCGCTCGCGGACGTGGATCTCGCCGAGAGGATACGCACTCGCCTTTCGACGATGTACGCGCAGTTCAAGGACAACTCTGGCAAGATCCGCTTCCTCTACATCACGGGCGTGTCGAAGTTCACGAAGCTATCGGTCTTCTCGGCGCTCTCCAGCCTGAACGACATCTCCTTCGAGACGGCCTACGCCGCGCTCTACGGCTACACCGAGGAGGAGCTGGACGCGAACTTCGAGGGGTACTTCCGCGCACGGGCCGACCTGATGGGCATTTCCTACGAGGCGTTCCGCGAGCGGCTGAAGTTCTGGTACAACGGCTACCGCTTCGGGAAGGTCTGTCCGACGCGCGTCTACAACCCCGTCTCGGTCGCGCTCGCGCTGACTTCCGACATCCCGGAGTTCTCCCCCACCTGGACGTCGACGGGCCGCGCCTCGACGCTGATGAACTACATCAGGCGGGATGGCGCACTCGAGATCGACCCCGACCGCGAGACCTTCGCCGGCGAATCTGACTTCGACGTCGCAGACCTCTCTCACATCCAGCCCGTCGGCCTCCTCTACCAGACGGGCTACCTCACGATCGCCGACTACTCCTACGGACTGTACACGCTGCGCGTCCCCGACGAGGAGGTGCGGCAGGACCTCGCGGCGCTCCTCGCGGGCGCCTACGCGGGGAGGGACGCGCAGTGGTCGGCCTCGCTCGGCGTCAAGCTGCGCTCCGGCCAGTTCGGCGCGTTCTTCGACGGCCTCAGGGCCCTCTACTCGAAGCTGCCCTACGGCCCGCGCGAGGGCTTCGAGCGGAAGAACGAGTTCTCGTACACGCGCCCCCTCTGCATGCTCCTCGCCGCCCAGGGGTTCCGGTACGACCCGGAGGCCGCGCAGACGCAGGGCCGCGGCGACCTGGTCGCGACCCACCCCTGCGGCGTATACATCTTCGAGCTCAAGGTGGACGACACCGCCGCCGACGCCCTCGCCCAGATCCGCGAGAGGCGCTACGCCGAGCCGTACCGGGCGCAGGGGCTGCCCATCGTCGCCATCGGCCTCGCGTTCGACTCGAAGACGCGCCAGCTCGTCGACGCCGCCGCCGAGAGGATCCAGTAGGGCCAGATCGGCGGAACTGTCCATCCCAACCCGATGCATACGGGAGGGACGCGCTCCTGCGCGTCCGTTGCCCCACGCCGTTCTCGGTCGAGCGGGAGGGACGCGCTCCTGCGCGTCCGCCGCCCCACGCCGTTCCCGGTCGAGCGGGAGCTCGACCCTCCCGTTGCCGGCCACAAATCAAACAATGACCAAATGCAATCGCAAATCGTAAATCGTAAATCGCAAATCGCAAATCCCCCCTCACCCTCTCAACCCTTTGTTTGTGGTATAATGCCCGTGATTTGAAAAAGCCAGTTCCAGTCCTGAATGCCGCCCATGGTAGCGCCGACAGTGGATGTAGCAGAATGCCATACATCCCCGCAAGGTCTGTACGCGACCGCCAGGCCTACCGAAAAGTGCGCCTTGCAATTGCCGCCATTGATGGCGGCGCAAAATTGCTTGGCATACCATCTGACGAAATGCATGATCGGCTTAAGCGTCAAGGACTGATTCACAACAGGCTTTTTGCCGACTACGACCTTCTTCATACCCAAAGCGAGAAGTGGGTCATTCAGGATACGGTAGAGACTCTTCTGAACTGGGAAGGACAGGCTCGCAAATGAGACTCTATCACGGATCTTATGTGGAAGTCAGTACACCAAATGTCATGTTTGGGCGCAAGGATGTTGATTTTGGGCAGGGTTTCTATCTGACGCGCCTTCGTGGACAGGCCGGCAAATGGGCAAAGCTTCTTGCTGGGCGTAAGCCAGATCGTGTTCCGGTATTGAACGTCTATGTTCTTGATGAAACGGCAATCCGCAACTCTGGATTTCGCTATAAGGTCTTTGAAAAATATGACCTTGAGTGGCTATATTATGTTGTTGATTGTCGAAATGGCGGACGGCTTCAGCGGGACTACGACATGGTAGAAGGTGGCGTGGCTAATGATAACGTCATCGATACGGTAGAGGATTTTGAGAATGGAGTGATTACGGCGACACAAGCACTTGGACAATTGCAATTCAAGAAGGTGAATCATCAGCTGTGCATCCACAGTCAGAAGATCATAAATGCGCATTTGCGCTTCTTGGGAAGCGAGGTGTTGTCCGAATGAGAGATAGTGTCTTGATAAGGAAAAAGGCCAACATTGCCATGTTGCTTGCCAAGAGGCTAAAAATTACGCCTGAACAGGCAATAGATGTTCTCTACGGATCAGAAACGAACCGTATTTTGACCGAGAGGCAGTGCGGTCTTCACCTAATGAGCAATCTTGCCATTGTGAAGGACTGGATGGAAGAGATGGGGCATCCCACTACTGGCCAGGGAGGAAGGGTTCAGTGACCGGGGCGGAATTGGAGACGATGCTGGAGCGAGATGAGCTTGCGTTCCTCGGCGCGGGGTCGCGCCGGGAGTGCCATGCGATTCCCGGCACGAGCCTCTGCCTCAAGTGCTACCGCGACGAAGCGTCCGCCCCGAACGCCACCGTCGCCCGCGAGATCCGCCGCTACCGCCACGACGAAAGGCGCAGCGCCTGCTGCCGCGAATACCGCTACTGGCAGAAGCTGAAGTCCGCCCTGCCGCCGTACGTCTTCGCGGCGTTCCCGGACACGATGGAGCAGATCCTCCTACCGAATCGCGGCTGGGCCGTCGTGGAGACCCGTGTGCAGAATGCGGACGGCACCCCGTGCGAACGGTTTTCCCTCGCCTACCGCGCCGCCGATGACGCTACGAAGGCGAAGCTGCTAAAGGAGTTCTGGCTGCTCGTCGGGGCGTTCGCCGCATATGCCGTGAGGTTCTACGACACGCAAAACATCGTAGTCCAGCAACTCGGCAGCGGAGACTTCCGCCTCCGCGTCGTGGATTTCGAGCCTGCCGCGCGAACGCTGATACCGATCGATTCCATGTGCAACGCCATCGTACGCGGCAAGGTCATCCGCCGCGCCAAACGCTACCTCGCCTCGCACTGCGGAGTCAAGGCGAAGTACCGGGGGCTGTCTCCGCGCTTGCGCCGCAAGTGGGATCGTCTTATCGCAACGGATGGGGCCAAGCTCGGCCTCACAGACTGCAGGGCGTTCCTCGAGAACAAGCTCGTCAACGACATCTTCTACGAGGGGATGTTCAAGGGCCGCCCCTGCATCGTAAAGTGCTCTCACATCGCACCATGGTCAATTGGAAACGAATTTCGTCTTTTGCAATGCTTGTGGAAGATTGCTCCCGATGTCGTAGTTGAGCCTTTTGCCTACCACGAAGGGCCAATGGCTTTTGTCGTCGAGGAGAAGCTTCCAGGCATGACCTTCAAGGAGTTTTGCCTGAATCCGCGTATCGACTGTCGTCCTTTAGCCGATACAACAGCAAAAGATTTCATGTCTATTGCAAATGCGTTGAAAACGACACGAATCGTTCATAGGGATTTGGGCAATCTTGAGAACTATCTTCTGGGAGAAAACGGTCATTGGAAGATCATTGATCTTCAGTTTGCGGTTGACAGGCGATTTGGAGTAGTGGATCCGTGGCTCAAAAGAAACGTTAGATATCACTTCTTAGTCCTATCTGGCGAACGCTGGAAATATGGGGCGTGTTGGAATGATGTCTATTACCTACATTGCGCACTCAAACGCTATATACCTTTAACCCCCCAGAAACAGGCGACTTTGGATGCGCTTGCGGCGATGATACCGAAGATGTCTTACAGCATTAATTTTTCTTGGGGTGATTCATTTGTACTGTCTCTTTGCAAATGTTCGTTGAAATTTAAAAAGGTGTTCTCAAACTGCGGCACGAGACGGCATAAATCCTACCAATGGCGACTTTCCCGTTTTCAATATAAAAAATACCCGTATGATATCGTTGAAACCATTGCACGGGTTTCAATAATAGTTCCAGTCTACAAGGTTGAACCATATTTGCCCCAGTGCGTCGAATCTCTTCTACATCAGTCGATGAACGAGATTGAGGTAGTGCTTGTCGATGACGGGTCTCCAGATGGCTGTCCCGAAATCTGCGACCACTATGCAGACCGAGATTCGCGAGTAAAAGTCATTCACAAGAAAAATGGCGGGCTTTCATCTGCTCGCAACGTTGGCCTTGAATATGCGTCTGCGCCCTATGTGATGTTTTGTGATGGTGATGACTATCTTTCCAGAGATGCCTGTGAAAAACTGTATGCGTCTGCCACTGGGAACAATGCAGATGTGGCATGTTGCGGTGTTAATTTAGTTTGGGAATCTGGGGACAAGACTGAAAAGAAATGGCGGAAGAAGTTGCAACGTTATTTCACTTTGCCTAATATTGAATCCCGAGAAGTTGGTGAATTTGAGTTTTCCCGTCTTGCAGTTACTGTGCCTACTAAACTTTTCAAAAGGGAGATTTTGAAAACTGAATCCATCCGCTTCCCTGAAGGATATTATCACGAGGACGAGGTCTTTCATAGGCTATATATGAATGTCGCGAAACGCATCGCATATGTCAACGAGAAACTCTACTCGTATCGGCAGAGACCCAGCAGTATTATGACATCGCAGGATCCTGATTTCAGAATAAGGCGCGACTCTGACTATTTTCGCGGGTATGCGATAGTTGCAAGAAGACTGACCAGTAGGAAGCGTATGAGAATGCTCAAAACAATCTGCGAACATCGCTACAAAGGATTAATGAAAGTATATCGCGATGCACGACAAGCGCAGATACTGGAAAAAGCATTTAGGCATACCATGCGTACTTTCAAGGTTGCAGGGGATGACAATGAATATGTGTAATAATAAGATTCACAAAGTTCTGTTGTTTGGGATTCCGATGTCAATTTGCAACCTCCGCTGCCATTATTGCTATCTAGCACAGCGCGAAGAGTGCTATCAAGGCGTACAACCAAAAATGAAGTACTCTCCAAGCGATTTTGCCAAAGCATTTTCAAAAGCGCGCATGGGAGGAAAGTGCTATATGAATTTTTGCGCGGATGGCGAGACCCTTCTAACACATAACCTTGATCAGTATATTAAGGCGTTGGTTGAAGAAGGTCATTACGCTGAAATTGTCACAAACATGACTGTCACACCAATGCTTGAGAAGATTTTTTCATGGAATAAAGAACTTCTGCAACAGGTGGAATTCAAATGTTCGTTCCATTATCTTGAACTTAAGCGGAAGCATATGTTAGGACTGTTTGCTTCTAATGTAAAGAAAGCGTGGGATGCTGGGGCATCGGCCACAATAGAGCTTACCTCTGATGACGAACTAATTCCCTTGCTTGACGAAGTAAAGGAATTCTCCATTGCGCATTTTGGCGCTCTTCCGCATATTTCGATAGCGCGTGATGACAAATCTCCATTGATTTCATATTTAACCAAGCTCCCTATTAGCGAATATGATAAAGTCTGGAGTGCGTTTGATTCAGAGTTTTGGCAATTTAAGAAGACCATTTTCGGTAAGAAACAGACCGATTTCTGCTATGCGGGTTCCTGGTCTTCACATGTCAACATGGCAACGGGTTGTGCTACATGTTGTTATGGGCACATAAAACTTGGGGATGTGATCGCTCATCCAGAATTGCCATTCCCCGAACGCCCGATAGGCCGCTGCCCAATTGCGCATTGCTACAACGGTCATGCGCTGATGTCTATTGGACTCATCCCAAAGAAATACGAGACCAGATACGGGGACATTCGCGATCGAGTTAGAACGGATGGAACGCATTGGCTTAATGACAAGTTGCACAGATTTTTCAATACTCGGCTTATTGAATCGAACAAAGAAATGTCCGATTTTGAGAAATTAGTTACACCAATCGAGAACTGGACCTACAGGCAAAAGAATAAATTTCTGCGCCATTTTGTCCATAAGTAATTATACAATGAAAATTGCGCAAAAACTTCCGATTCTTCGACGATTGACTGACGAACGAATCCTGCCGCTCATCACTGCTGATTATATGCTTTTGGGTCTTCCTTATTATGAGAATCCTGGCGACACGCTGATTTGGGAGGGAACACTTGAAATGCTTAAAAAATGTCCGTATCAGTGCGTCCAAACTTACGGATGCGGGAGATGCAAATATGTTCCTCAGGGAAAAGAAACCGTGATCATAGTTCTTGGTGGCGGCTTCTTTGGGGATCTCTGGCGCCCTGGTTGGCAAAATGTAATGAATGTGATTTCACACTATCCCGACAACCCTATCGTCATCCTCCCGCAATCGATTTTCTACAAAAATGAAATGACCCTTAATAAGGATGCCAAGGTGCTTAAAACCCTTAAAAAGCTGACCATCTGCGTCCGAGATACGAAATCCTTTGAGTTTGCAAATAAACAGTTTGGCGGGGATGTGCGTCTTGCGCCAGATATGGCGTTTTATGCAAACGTTGAACGGTTCAGGCAATCCCCCCCCCCCACCACCAATGGGAGACGGCTTTACCTTCTTCGCCAAGATCAAGAATCTAACGAGCATGGTGTGAACATCGTTGGCGAAGATGTTGACTGCCAAGATTGGCCAACGATGTCTGGACAACGCCCACGTTCCTTAAAGCGCATCAGCAAGATAGTAAAATTCCTTAAGAAACATATGTCTGTGGTTGTTGGCGAAAAGATGGAAACAATACTTTATAGACGCTTCGCGAAAGACATACTTCTTCGGAGCGCTGTGGAATTTCTAAATCCCTATAATGAGGTGTATTCAACTAGACTTCATGGCGCATTGCTATCTACACTGTTAGGCAAGAGGGTCTTCGCCATCGACAACAACTACGGCAAGATCAGTGGATGCTTGGAATTGTGGCTTAATGATTGCGATAATTGTACCATTCTTTAACGCAGCGGACACGCTACCCCGTCTGATTTCCGCGCTAAAAGCCCAGCTCTGCACGGAATTCGTTGCACTGTTTGTTGATGATATGTCAACCGATGATGGAGCATCGATAATCGCCGCCTCGCAAGACTCGCGTTTCATCGTCCTTAACGGATGTCATCGAGGCCCCGGCGCAGCGCGAAACATTGGGCTGGACAAGGCAGATGAACTTCGGGTGGAATACATATCGTTTGTCGATGCTGATGATATACCTCATCCGGAGATGCTGAACGAAGCTAAAAATAGGCTAGAAAGTTCTGGCGCGGATATTGTACATTTTGAGTGGAGTTCAAGTTACAACGGCCTTCCGAACCCGGATTCCATAGGTCGCCCCTCAATTCACGTTTGGAATAAGTTATATCGGCGCCAAGCGATTACGGGAATTCGCTTTATCGATTCCCTCTTTGCCGAAGATCTTGCGTTTTTCATAGAAACAGAATGCCGTAATGTAAGACGAACACAAGTGTTGCGTCCGCTTTATACTCATGTCCTTAGGCCCGGATCGCTGTGGGAAACGCGAGACCCTGCCTTGATGGATGCATCATTGCGAAAAGTTGTCGTCTATGTAAACAACCTTATGTGTGGCATTTCAAATGTAAAGCTAAGGCGACAGTGGTATGGCTTTTATTTGACAAAATTGCTCAAACAATGGCTTCGCGCACTTGAGTGTAGCCAAGGAGACATCCGCTGTGAGTTGTTGCATGGCTTCGACATATTTCTTCGGGGATTAATAGCAGATGGGCTATTAAATCCGTTTCGCGTTGGGGGCAAAAACTTTCGCCGATGTCTGTCTCTTCGCTTAAAGGCTTTTACACTCCACCGTAGGGCGCATTCAGAATGGAAAAAACAGGACTCCATATTTTGACATGAAATCCGAATATGACTCGATAATCTCACTCGGCGGCTTCTGCGGAGCGGCGTCACAGCTACGTGCTCGCGGACTGCGTCCATGCTCCTATCCGCTTGACTGGGTGTTCATGGATGGCCCCGAGTCAATTGAGTGGCTTGCCACGGCTTTTGCCAATGGCTTTGCAGATTTCGCCCTGCGCGAGAACCTTGTCCCGATAGAGCGCGATGGCGTCGGCGGGCTCGCGCCGTTCAAGTACAAGGATCTGGCAAGCGGGTATTGCTTCATCCACCATTTTTGGCGGTCGATTGACGATGGTGATGGATACGCCGAGTTCTCCCTAACTATGCGTAGGCGCATCAAGCGCATGCTCTCTTGTTTTTCGCCAGGCAAGTCTGTGCTGCTAATCCTCGCCACAATCTTTCCATTTGAGCGAGCGCTGGCAGAGAAGCTTCTTTGTGCCATTCGCGAGATGTTCCCTAAAGCGGAAATCGATATGCACGTGATGCAGTTCAATGTCGCGTTTGATTCTCCGCAGGTGGAAAGCGAACGGTGGCCGGATGGTGCGCCATTCACAGGCGGACGCTACCGCCGGGCCAACGGGGCCTATGACCTCAGCCGCACATCGGCGGAGTGGTCGTTTCTCGACGGCATCTCACTACGGGGCTACGAAGTTCCCAAGCCGCACTGGCTGTCAAAGCTGTATATGAAGCTATGGAAAAGACTTTCCAAGCGATTGCGCAACGACGGGTACGGGGTGCTTGGCATCCGTTTCCGACATTGAGGATGCGTGTATGGCAGGGAACCTTTTCATATGGTCGACTAAACGTGTGCGGCGGCTCATCCGTGAAGCTACGGGCGTGGAACTGCCGACGGGACGACTGCGGCTCTCGCGTGACTGCTCATTCGAGGGTCCGTGCAGACTGACAGCCGACATCGACTTCAAGTCGCCAGTGTCCTTTGGAGCGTTCTCGAGTATTGATGGCGTGCGCGAAACCGGGATCGTGCGAAACGTGTCCATCGGACGCTACACGTCCATAGGCCGACACGTGGAGATTGGTCTCACGGATCATCCAACCACATGGCTTTCCACGACGGCACGGCAATACAACCCGCACTACCTTGGCTGGAACAAGTGGACGAGAAAGACCGTATACACTTGCGCCCATAAAATCTCCCGTCAGGTGACAATCGGCAATGACGTGTGGATAGGTGACCATGCGACGATCATGGGCGGCGTAACGGTCGGAGATGGAGCCGTGGTGGCGACAGGTGCTGTTGTGACAAAAGACGTGCCACCCTATGCCATCGTCGGTGGCGTTCCTGCTCGTATCATCAAATTTCGGTTCGATGAGGAAACGATCCGCGCGATCCGCCAGCAGGAATGGTGGCGGTATGACATTGCGGACTTCGGGAGCATCAACTGGGCCAACGCCCAATCGGCTATCGCAAGCATAAGGGAAAAGATAGCGTCCATCTCCCCATATGCGCCAGAGTGCGTGAACTGCGCCAGGCTTGCGCCATATGGATCCTGGAGTCTCTTCCACTTCGAGATTGGGCGGAATGCCATTAGGATAAAGCTTTTCGGGCTCTGGATAGTGCACATAATCAGGAGGTAGCACACATGGCAATAATCAACTTCATCATCTGGCTCATCACTGTGCCGGTCATGACAGGCAAACTGCGCGGACTTCTCCGCTCGCGCATGAAGTCGTTCTTCCGTTCGCTCCCTGCTCGACGCAAGTGCAAGCACATCGGGAAGAATCTTCGCTGCGGCGGTCTTGTCAGACTCACGCGCAAGACGGAAATCGGCGACGATGTCGCGCTGCAAGGTGTCTGGGCAAGCGGCAATGGACGGCTCGTTTTCGGCAGCCACATCGCCTGCGGCGACCAGTTGCGCATATTCACACGCAACCACAACTATGAGAGCACAAGACTTCCTTTCGACTCTACCTATGTGGCCAAGGATGTGTTTATCGACGACTATGTGTGGATCGGGGCACAGGTCATTCTGCTTCCTGGCACACACATACACGAGGGAGCGATCATACAGGCCGGAAGCGTAGTCCACGGCGACATCCCGGCCTGCGCAATCGCGGGCGGAAATCCCGCGAAGGTGTTCGCGCACCGCGACATTGAACGATTCAACAGGTTGAAGGTTGAATACGAGGCGGGGCGGCTCTAACGCCTCGCGAATCTCCGCATGAAGATCGCCATCTACAAGGATACGCTCGCGAACAACCGGGGGGCGGATGTCGCGGTGAGGAATCTTGCCGCCGGATTGTCGGAACGCGGGCATGGCGTGACGCTTTTCGAGAAGGACGAATTGCGCGAGAAGGCGCTTGGCGGATACGATGTGATGGTCGCCGCCGGGACGAATGAACTGCTTGACCTCGCCGAGATGGACGCTCTTCCGCCAATCGTCATGCAGTTCCACACGGATCCCGCCTACCAGTTCCGCCACTGGATCAAGAAGTGGCGCAGGAATCGCGCCATCAAGAACGCAATGAGAAAGTGCGCCGCGATACAGGTGCTGCGCGATGAACACGTGCCGTTCGTGTCGAGGATCGCACCCGATGTCCCTGTCTCCGTAATCGGCAACTGGTCAGAACATGGCGCAACGGAAGCCGCCCCACCTGCTGCGCATTTCGCGGGAGAGCCCGCCTCCGCCACGGCCGCAACAAGTTGCGACCCACCCGTGCAACACACGACGACGAGGGCGTCGTCGCTACGGATAGCATCCTCAAACATAGAATCTACATCTTCTACACTTCTACACGGCCTTTCCCCAAATCCCCAAATGCAATCGCAAATCGTAAATCGAAAAATCGAAAATAGACAATTCCCCACCATTCTCTACCCTGCGGCTATCAACAAGGACAAGAATCAGCGGCTGCTGGTGGAGGCCTTCCGCTTGATCGCGGACGATTTTCCGGAATGGGAGGTGCGCCTCTACGGCAAAGGCAAGCCCAACTTCAAGCCGCATCCGAGAGTGCATCTCATGGGCTTCGCCGACCTTGCGAGACCGTTCGCGGAATGCGCGTTCGTCGCATTCCCGTCAAAGACAGAAGGCTTTCCGCTGACGATCGCCGATGCTGCCATGTTCGGCAAGCCGGCCGTGATGATCCACGACTGGATTGGCACGTGCGCCGCAGGGGGAGGAATCGTGACCGCACCGAACATAAGGGCTTTTGCGGAAGGGTTGCGCACAATGATGTCCAATGCCGCCATGCGCCTAAAGATGGGCGGAGCGGCAAGAGCATACTGCTCGCAGCGGCATTCACGCACAAAGATTCTTGATCTGTGGGAAACGCTGCTTCAAAACGTGGGATGTGGATTATAGACCATTCTCGGTCGAGCGGGAGCTCGACCCTCCGCAAGGGGCCGATTCGCCCGTGCAACACACGACGACGAGGGCGTCGTCGCTACGAAGAACGGCGCGTGGGGACTCGCACCTCCCTCCGTAAAGCAGAATCAATCAATGCCTAAATCCCCAAATGCAATCGTAAATCGTAAATCGAAAATCGCAAATTCTCCAATGCATCGGCACACATTGCCTCCTGCGCCTAAAGAATTTGCAGCATGGATATCGGCGGATTTGTACCATAGACAGACCAAAGGTCATCGGCCATGCCGATATCCTTTGCCGTTCAAAGAAGATGCGGCCGTTCAAAGGTGTCCAGTTTCATGATGAAGCAGATGGCACAAGCCCGAACGCCGA
Organism: uncultured Kiritimatiellota bacterium; assembly: GCA_934667425.1. Taxonomy (GTDB): domain Bacteria; phylum Verrucomicrobiota; class Kiritimatiellia; order RFP12; family UBA1067; genus UBA1731. Next base: position 13,212 of record CAKULV010000013.1, read on the forward strand.
AAGGCGGGCGAAAGCCGCATCGATCTGCCGTTGCGTGAACATCCGCTTGCGCTCGCTCCACGAATGGACGAGTTCACAGGCCCGCTCGGCGGTGTCCGCCCCTTCTCGGTCGCAAACCCAATGCGTTGTGGCCAGCAGTTCCATTCCCGCATCGGACTCGTACCCGTCTGTCAATTCGCCAACACGAGAGATCCGCCCGACCGTTTCGGGATAGTTCCGCAAAAACTTCTCGGCGTCATCGCATACCTGAGGGACAAGGTGCAGTTCCTGATAAGGACGCTGCCCATCATCAAGGTATCCGTACAGGATATGCCCTTCAGTCCTTCTGAGCACGAATTTGAGGTTTTCCGCAAACGGACCGTAGGGAGCCTTGACGTACCTAAGGCTCAAATCCTCCCCAACGACCTGCATGAAGTACATAAGCTTGTGTACCTTGAGCAGTGTCAGCACGGGATCCAATGCACTTTTCAAGTAGCCCCGCGAAAGCAGGGCAAGCGCGGCCCCGCCACGCTTCATTTCATAGGCGGCGGTATTACGGACGGGGCGTATGTCGCGGCTCGCGTCTGGCTCGTAGACGCACACGGACACGTCCGCCAGCGGCATCAACTTTTCCCATATGAGGCTTTTCACCATGGTCCAGTCAAGCCCCCCAAGGCCACAGCCGAGCGGTGGCATCACGATGGACTTGATGCCCCTTTCCTCTACGACACGGCGAAGGTCATCAAGCCCCAAACTGATATCCTCGATCCGGCTAGCACCGCGCCAATGTCGTTTCGTGGGGAAGTTTATCAGCCAGCGCGGCCCGATCATGTTGCCAGTGTCGAAGACGAACATTTTCCCCGGAACGACCTCTCTCCTGTCGCAGGCATCCTTATATGCCCTGAAGTTCGCGGGGTAGCGTTCCTTGAACTGCAGCGCGACGCCCCGTCCCATGATCCCGACGCAATTGACGGTGTTGACGAAAGCCTCGCCATCGGACGAAAACATATCCCCTGTCCTGAACTCGATCATCAGATGCCCCCTTTCAGTAGTACCATTGCGGAACAACGGCAATCTCTACGGTCTCCAGCAATCCTCGGAGTTTCAACAGTTGCCCAACCATGGCCGCGACAGCTCTGTTCTTAACGCCGATCTTCCCCGCAAGGGAAATCGGCACCCGGCCCTCGACCAAGAATTCGGCCTGCTTGCGGTCGGTTACATCAGTCCAATGTGTCGCGCCTATCGCATCCCAGTCCAGGCGATTCAACGCATCAATGTTTCCATAGGCGGTGAAATAATCGGTGGCGGCCGACACATCCGTCACATAGTACCGAAGCCCGACGGATTCAGCCCAGTCCGCAACCTTCAGTGGATCAAATTCCAAATGTATAATTGGATCCTGTCCGCCCCTATACGCAAGCTGGGGATGATTTCGTTGAGAAATGACGTAAAGCATTACAGAACGTGGACAGTAGTAGAACGGCACGCATTCACCGACCTTAAGCCCTGCGCCAAGCGGCTTCTCCGCCCTGCGATGCTTGGTGTGGGCAAATCCGATCATGGTGCCGGGCTTTTTCATGCCCGTGACATTCGAATCGGAATAGATAAACCCATCCTTCAAAATCGCGTCCAGCCTATCCACATGAATGATGTGGTAGATTCTTGGCTGGACAGGAGTCGGCGATCTTGGACGAAATACGGGCATATTTGAAATCACATTTTTGACGTCATTGTACCACAACTAGGAAGTCTGCGCCAGTAGCGGGAAGTCCTTTCGATTTACGCTTTTTCGGTTTGCGATTGCATCGTCGCAGTCCATGATCTGTCGCAACAGATTCGCCCGCGCCGCAGGCGTCGGATTGCCCGAGCGAAGCGAACCCGTATGGCCGCAAGGGGCCGATTCGCCCGTGCAACACACGACGACGAGGGCGTCGTCGCTACGACAGTTGGTAGTTGGTAGATGGTAGTTGATAGTACAATCTTCTCAACCACTCAACTTCAGAGCGCACCGCCGATGAGGGACCCAAACGTGCTGATCGGAGTAGTGTCGCGATAGTTGTCCACGATCTGGCGCACGTCCTTCAGCAACGCCGTCACTTCGTCATACAGCTTCGGGTCTGCGGACAGCCTCCCCAGGGTACCCTCCCCGCGTTCCATTCGCGATGCGACCTTCGCAAGGTCGCCAGACGCGGCGGCAAGCCTTTCAACAAGCGCGGAGGCGTCCGCCGCAAGCTTTTCGTCACTGGCAAGCTTCGCGAAGAGTCCATTGCCGTCCCTCAACTTCCCCGTCACGTCGCGGATGTTTGCGATGGAAGCCTTGAGGTCGTCGTATACCGCCTCGTCGCTGGAGAGGAGCTTGCCCACCGTTCCTTCGCCGCGCTCAAGCCGGGTCGATATGGACTTCGCCGCCGCCGCAGTATCCTTCAGGTCGTTGTAGAGCGTATCGTCCGAAGAGAGCAGTTTGCCAAGCATTCCCTCGCCTCGCTCAAGCCGGGCCGAGATTGCCTTTGCGGACGCGGCGGTATCCTTCAGGTCGCGATAGATCGTCTCATCCGACGAAAGCAGCTTGCCGACGGTCCCCTCCCCACGCTCTATGCGGGACACTACGGAGTTGAGCTTCTCCGCGACGGCCTCTACGTTCGTGATGATGCCCCTTACGCCGCCATCGGCGGCAATCTCGCCCACGCTCCTCGCTATACGCCCGAGATCCCGCATCCAATCCATCGGCGGCTCGCCGCGAAAGACCGTAGTCTCAAGCGGCAGCGGATTGCCGGCGCCCTCCTCCATGAGGAGATAGCTCCCGCCAAGCAGAGACATGGACGCGACAGATATGCGGTATCCATCGCGCAGCACGACATCCGAGGCGACCCTCACGGTCATTGTTACGTTCGTCCCGGCAAGGTCGATGCTGTCTATCACGCCAACCTTCATGCCGCGATACATCACGCTGTCACGTTCCTTCAGACCGCCGACATCCGCGAACTCTATCTTCACGGGCACCTTCGTGCGCCCGACAAGTATGTCCACGCCAGATATCACGATGGTGAAGTAGCCGAGCAGCGCAAGCACCGCCGCCATGAAGATTCCCACGATCGTTTCTGAAAAGACTTCGTTTTTCTTCTTCATATCTCTCCTTTGCCCGCAGACACGAACTCGCGCACCTCCGGGATGTCCGACGCGACAAACTCCGCCGGCGTGGCGGCCAGCACCACGTGGCCGTTGTCAAGCATCAGTATGCGGTCCGCAATGGCGCAGGCCCCGGCGAGGTCGTGCGTGACCACAAGGCTCGTAATCCCCTGCTCCGCATTCAGTCGCTTTATGAGCCGGCAGATCGTCCGGGACGTGACGGGATCCAGCCCGGAAGTCGGCTCGTCGTACAGGACCGCATCCGCATTGCTCACTATCGCGCGCGCGAGCCCCGCCCGCTTGACCATGCCGCCCGATATCTCCGACGGATACTTGTCGGCCGAATCCTCCATCCCTACGGCCCGCAAGGCATTTTCCACAAGCCTGCCTATCTCCGCGTCGCCAAGGCTGGTGGTCTCCCTCAGCGGCAGGGCAACGTTCTCGCGAACGGTGAGCCATGCGAGCAGTGCGCCGCCCTGGAAAAGGTAGCCGATCCTCGCCCCGTCCTTCACGGTGACGGTCCCGGAATCCGGGGCGAGCAGACCCACGATGTGCTTTAGCGTCACCGACTTGCCCGTCCCCGAAGGCCCCACTATCGCCAATATCTCGCCGTCGGAGACCTCAAAGCTCACGCCGGCAAGCACCTGCTTGTCGCCAAAGCTCTTATGCACATTGTCAAACCGTATCATGGCGTCAGAAATCAAAGTAGAACAGGCGCGTGATCATGTACCCGAACATGAGTATGAGCAGGAACGACACGATCACGCTACGCTGCGTCGCCCGCCCGACGCCCACGGCGCCAAGCTTCGACTCGAACCCCTCGTGGCACGACACCGTGCATATCACGACCCCGAACACAGTCGCCTTCAGGAGCCCCGTGAAAAGATCCTTCGGCTCCGCTATGGACATCGCGCTCGCGATGTACTGCGCAAACGGGACATTTAGCTGGGTATACCCCACAAGCCCGCCGCCGATCACGCCAAGGATGCAGGCGTAGAACGCCAGTATCGGGCTCATGACGAGCAGCCCCACCATGCGTGGCGCGACAAGGTAGCGTATCGGCGGGATGGACATTATCTCAAGCGCGGCCACCTCGTCGTCAACCGTCATGGTGCCAAGCTCCGCCGCCATTGCGGATCCCACGCAGGCGGAGAGGCATATCCCGGTGACGAACGGCCCCATTTCGCGTATGAGGGTGATCATCACGGCCGCGCCAAGGTACATCTCCTGGTTGAACTTGCTGAGGGCCAACCCGACCTGCAGCCCCAGTATCATCCCCGTGAACAGCCCTACCACCGTGATGACCGGAAGCGTGCGTATGCCGGTGGAGTACAGGTGAAACAGCATAGACCTGCGCGCATCGCCATTGGCCAGCACGTGAGGCAAATAGGCAAACGCCTCCACCATCAGCCGCCCGGCACGACCGGTGCGGGAGAAGATGTTCGATCCATTGTCGTCTGTCGAGATTTTCATCGATGTCGGCGTATTATACCAAATTTTAGCGACTCCACGTCCGGCGCGTTTCTGATATAATACGCGGCATGAAACGAACCTCACTCCCGCTTGCGGCGATTGCGCTTGCCCTGCTTGCCGGATGCTATAGCATGGACATTGCGACCACAGAATCCCTCAAGGGTTCCGCGCCCGCTCCAGACGAAGGCAAGCCCATGGAGCACGTCGTCGTCTCCAACTATGGCTGGTATCTGTTCGACATGATCCCCTTGGTGTGCGGCAACGCCACGCCCGGCGCCTCCTTCCCGTGGAAATTCTTCTCGGACCAGGTGTCGCCCGAACTCCTTCACGACCGGATGATGGCGCACGCCGCCGCAATCCATGCGGACGCGAAAGACCTGGTGTTCTTCCGCGACGAAAGGGTACTCTTCAACGTGCCCGGCCTGAACTTCCAGATTCCGATCCCCTACGTGTTCACCTACCACGAAATGCAGTTCTCGGCCGTGCTGACGCAAAGGGGAGCGCCATCCATGCCCGACAGCGCCAAGAAGAGGAAAGCCGTAGAGGAAATGAACCTGCTTCTCGAAAGACTCAACCCGGAGGTCGGCAGATGAGACGACTTTTCGCCGCAATGGCCTTGATCGCCTGCGCAGGATGTGCAACAGTGCATTCCGTCGACAACTACCATGGCATGGGGGCTGAAAATGGAGAGACCCCCGTCGAGACGGTTGAGATAGAGAACACAGGATGGCTCCTGTTCAAGTTCATACCGCTCGGCAGCGGAAATCCGCTCGCTCCGAACAGGTGCTCGAGCAAACTTTTCCAGAATACGGTCACCCTCCAGAACAACCTTGAGATGCTTGAGGACGAGATGGAGCGGGTGAACGCAAGCCGGGTGCTGAACCTGACGAGCCGCAAGACAGACGAGAGCGTGTTTTGGATACTGCTTACGCGCAGGGCTTACCACACGAGCGCGGTGCTGCTGAAATAGTCGCGCCCCATATGGGGAACGCGACCATACGGTTCCCGCAAGAGGACCATAGACAATAAAATGAGAATAGCGAAATCCGTACAAGACCTTGAAGCCTACACGCCTGGCGAACAGCCCAAGGCGCGGCTGGCGGTCAAGCTCAACACCAACGAGAACCCGTACCTCCCTTCCCCAAAGTGCGCCCAGGCGCTTAACGGGTTTGACATGGACAGGCTGCGCCGCTATCCGGATCCCGTATTCGCGGCGCTGCGCAACCGCATCGCAAGGATCTGGAAAACATCGCCGGAGCGCGTCTTCGTAGGGAACGGATCAGATGAAGTCCTCGCCCTGGCGGCAAAGGCGTTCGTGGAGGACTCCGAGGCCATCGGCTCGCTCGACCCATCATATTCGCTGTACAGGACGCTTGCGGCGATCCGCAACGTCAGGTTCGTCCCGACCCCGCTCAAGGACGACTTCACGTGGGACGGAAAGATCGTGGCGCGAAACGCATCCGGCAACGAAGTGTCGCTCTTCCTGCTCACGAACCCGAACGCCCCGACGGGCGTACCGACGCCGATCGAGATGGTCTCTGCGGCCGCAAGGCTATTCAAGGGCGTGATGGTGGTGGACGAGGCCTATGCGGACTTCGCGAAGAAGAACTGCATGGAACTCGCCACGGCCAAGTCGAACCGCAACGTGATCGTGATGCGAACCTTCTCGAAGTCGTTCTCTCTCGCTGGACTGCGCGTGGGGTATTGCATCGGGCCGGAAGACCTCATCGCGGCGCTCTACAAGGTGAAGGACTCCTACAACGTGGACGCGCTCGCGCAGTCCGTCGCCCTCGCGGCGCTCAACGATCTCCCGTGGATGCGCGCCAACGCCAGGAAAGTGATCAGGACCCGCAAGCGCGTTGCCAAGGCTCTCGAAAAGATGGGGTGGGACGTGCTGCCGTCCGAATCGAACTTCCTCTTCGCCCGTCCCGCCAGCAAGTGCGCGGGCGAGCTCTTCGCGGCATTGCGCGAACGCGGCATCTTCGTGCGGTACTTCAAGGGGCCTCGCACGGGCGACCGTCTTCGCATCACCATCGGAACCGACGAGCAGATGGATGCGCTGCTGTCCGCCATCCGGGAACTCGAAGGCTAATTGGGCTTCGCCCAATTAGCCATTTGCGATTTCTCGATTTGCGATTTATGATTGCATTTGTGGATTTGCCGATTTCCCCATTTTTGGGAGAATGGTTGTCTCCAACCGCCGTGGCGATATGTCGTCCACCGGGCGAAGCGAGCCGAGTTCCTTCTCACTCCAGCTCATGCCCTACCTTACGATCAGTGCAAAACCCTTCTTGAAGATTCTGATACCATCCTTCATGACTGAAAACCTCTGACGGCGTGATGGGTTCCCGTCGATGACGAGTGACCAGCTCGCCGCATTGCCCAGCCCCTCGACATCCGCGAGGTTGCCTAAAATAGCGAAATCGGTCGCACCTTCGGCATCGTCCACGAACAACGTGCCGTTATCGGCAAGAGCAAAGTTTTCAATTGTGCCCAACCCGTCCGCCCGGCTGACGCGAAGGCCTCGCACGGCCTTGCGCGGGCCGTCGAACACGAGCCTCGTCTCGGCCGCAGCGCCGATCGACCGCACGTTGTCGAGGACCGCGTATTTCCGCGTGTCCGTCGTGGAGGAGAACGGGATGCGTCCGTGCGCAACCGATTCGGGCTTGGTCAGGGATCCGCCCGCCGCCGAGTTCGTGCAGGCGCTCGTCATGCTTGAGAGCCAGAAATAGTAGTCTGGGGGCTGGAACACGACGTTGTTCGTGGAGTAGAGCTCCGTCCAGTTCAACCCGTCCGGGGATCCTTCCACGCTGAACGCGGTCGGCTGGCCGGCGGCATACGGACTCGTGATCGGCGCGACGTAGTTCAGGTCAAACGACGTGGCCGTCGGCGCCGTCTCCGGCAGCCGCACGACCGCCTTCATCCATGTCGACGGGGCGTCGCATGCGGGGTATTTCGTGTTGTCAAGCCATCTCGCCTGAAAATACATGCCGGAGCCAGTGTCGCAGTCCGACAGGTAGCCGACGTGCTTTACCGTGTTGTTTCTCGGCTCGAAATGGAGCGAGGAGGCATCCTCCATTGCGCTGTGCGCCGGCGACAACGTCGCGACCGAGCTGTTCGTCGCCGCAGGGGCATAGGCGTTCAGGCGCAGCCCCGTGCCGTCGTACAGGCCGAATTCGCCCAGCAGGACAGACCGTGACAGGTTGTTTGCGGATGACGTGCCGGTGGAGACGCTGAACCCGGCATACTCCGGCAAGGGCGAGCCTGCCGCCGTCTCCTTGACCGTGAGCCGATAGTACCGATGCGTCGCGCCGCTTATGTCCCTGACGCGCAGCGTGCCGCCGCCCTTCGCCAGGAGGTCGCCGCCGAAGGAGAGCTCGCCGGAGAGATCCAGGTCGCCAGGGCCGTCCTTGACGACCGTCAGCGTCCCCTCCGCGCCGCCTGCGGCGTCCGTCACGTCGGCGACGGCATTCCGCTGCCGCGCCTCACAAGCGAACGTCAGGCGCTTCTCGCCGACGCCAAGCCCCCGGATCCCCTTCCAGGCAAGCGCTTCGCAGTTCGCGGCGACAAGGCGCCCGAGTCCGCAGACGGCGATCGGGCGGCTGTACACGAAAGGCGAATCCGAGCCGAGATAGGACAAGGTGGCCTCGGAAACGTCGCCCCCGCAGAAAATGGCGTACGGCACGGGGTCCATGCTGTCCGCGCTGTCGCACACGTCCCCGTAAAGGTCTGAAGCCGTGCCGAGCGCACAGGGAAGGCCGGCATTGCAGACCGTGTCGAACGCAAGCGTGCCGCCGACGACGCCGATGACGCCTGAGATGAGCTCGCTCGCCGGCACGTCAGGCCTCTGCGACAGGCGCCAGACCCCGGAGCCCCGCTTGGTCAGGCAAAGCGAAGCCGAGCGCCCCGTCCCTGCGCCAATGGCCCTGCCGACGGATGCGGAGAAAACGCTTTCCGCGGCGTTCGTGCCCGTAAGGGCAAGCCGTTGCTGCTTCCCGTCCGCAAGGTTGAAATGGCTTGAGACCGTCAGTCCGCCGACGCCCGCGTCGATGGACGGCGCCACGGCTGTTTCGAGAAGCCTGAACCCGCGCGTGGCATTCTCGCCGCCATCGCCGAGGTAGCGCAGGCACGTCCCGTTACGCAACGGGAAGCCCGCAGAATACGGATTGCCGAGCGAGGTCGCGCCGCTGCCGTGGAAGGCGACGAAGCCGACGTCGCAGTTCCCCACGCAGTAGAAGTCGTCAAACGTGTTCGCCGTGCCGCGATACCAGAAATCGGCGGCCTGACGAACCTTGCCAAAGCCCGTGATCACGCCGGCGAAGTCAGACCGCTCGACCGTCTTGTCGGGCCGAGGATCGAACTGGACGGACGTCAAGATGTTGTTTGCGCCGTCAGCGCGCTGTCGGTTTGTCAGCGTGCCGGAGCCAAATATCCCTCCGCGGAATGTCGTCGTGCCGTTCGTCACGCACCAGAGCGTCGTGCCGGCGGCGAGGGTCGCGCCGCCATAGGCGTGCCAGTCATACCGACCCGTCGACGGGCCGAGCTGGAGCTCTCCGGCCCGCAGGTCGATGCCGGTGTTGTAGTCCGAACGGTGCAATGGCGCTCTCTTGTCGAATGTCAGGAAGCCACCGCCGGTCTTCACGACCACGCAGTTCGTCCAGGCGTACTCGGATGAATCCCCGCAGCCGAAAGCGAGCGCCGCAGCCGCCTCGTTGTGGACATGGACGCGGATATCGGACCCCCTGTATCTGATCCGCTCGATGCCGCGCCCATTCAGATACGCGACGCTCGCCTCGTCGAGATAAGCCGCCTGCCCGGCCCCGAGCAGGATGGCGTCGCCGGGACCTGGCACGCCCGCCCCGCCAGGCCCGCCCGGCTCTTGCGAATACGCCTCGGCCCTGTCCCATACGTTCGACGATCCGACATACCAGTAATCCGCCGAGCGGGCGGCCATCGGCGCGGAGACGGCGACAAGGGCGAACAATGCGCAGGCTATGCGCATGGAGTTGACCGCTGTCGTTTGCATTGTCATGGTTGACATGGCTGCGTTCCTTTCCTTATGGTTATGGGCTACTCTCCCGCAACGGGAATATATGGATTGACCGAGACGAAGTTGACGCCCAGGCGGTCCCCCGCCTTTGCCTTCGCGTCGGAAATGGCAAGGACTGTCTCGTCCGCCGTCGCGCGGAACGTGACGACGTGCAGATTTGCGCGCGCAGCGCCGCCATTCTGCGATCCTCGCGCCGAGTTCTCAAAATCCGTCCACGACCTCGACGGATCGCGGACCGCGCCCTGTCCTATGTCGGCGATGACGCCATGCAGGTACTTCTCCGTCCTGCGGGCGACCATGTCCGCGACGTTGAACGAGCAGAACGTCAACCGGTACCAGCGGCCCGGCACAAGCCCGCGCAGGCGCTGCGACACGGAGGATGCCGTGTCCGCCGCCTTGACGGGGAATGCCGCGCACGTGTCGCCGTTGCCGTCGTTGCCGCCCCATCGGCTCTGCGAGAGGCCCCCGAGGCCCTCGATCGTCATCGGCTCCACGCCCGGCGAGGCCGTCCACCTTCCGAGGCCCTCGGCGAAATCGCCGTCCGCCACAAGCCCATTGTACTTTAGCCCGTAGGCCGACGAAAGCATGTCGGTGCGTCCTTCCACGACGTAATGCCGCGCGAGGAGAAAGCTCCAGCGGTGAAGTTCCTCGTCGGCGTCATGCGAACCCCAATAGCCCGTTGCGCCGATGCCATCGAAGGCAGGGTCGTTCGCGAGGGCGTTCCACTGCATGTCGAGGTAGTACTTGTAATCGACCTGCGGATGCGACCACAGCGTGATGAACGTGGTCGTGTTGAAGTTTCCGAAAACGAATCCCAGCCGAGGGAGGATGCCCGGGCAGAAGCGGTCGTATTTCGTCAGCGTCTCGTGCATCCTTGCGGCGATGTACGCACGGGCCTCCGCCTCGGTCTCACGCGTCGGGAAGTACATCTCGTACAGCGCCTTGCCCTTGCCCTCCGTCGCGTTGACGGCCGCGGCGAGCGCATCGTGGTCCACGCCATCCACGGCGGGATTCCCGACAAACCACGAATAGATGCGCTTCTCCCGCGTACAGGCGTTGCCGTGCATGCGCCAGAGGCCGTCCGCGAAGCGCGTCATCATGTCGCTTTGCGCAAGATACTGCTCGTCCGCCGTCACGCCGTCGTAGTTCGTCCCCGGACGAAGCCCCCAGCTTTTCTCCGCCCTTCCGATGAAGTCGTCGCCGCTGGCGATGTTCGACGACTTGAACTGCCACAGCACGAGGCCGCCAAGGCGCTTCAGCTCGTCGTTCTGGCTCTTGAGGCGAGGGCAGTTGTGCGTCGTCACCGCGCCGACAACGTGCCTCTTCGTGAACTCCCAGTCGAACACGCCGTATCCGGCAATCGGGTTGTTCACGCCTGAGCAGAAGTTGAAGATCTCCGACACGCGGCGGACGATGACCTCGCCTCCGTCCGGCAGGTCCAGGTCAAGGTCGTGGTCGCCCGGCCCAAGCTCGCGGAACGTCTCGTGGCGGGGGAACGTGCCATCGACGATGACCTTGCCGTCGAGCGAGACGACGCCGGGCGCGGAAATGTAATGCCAGGCGCGGCGTTCGCAGCCTATCGAAAGCGCATGGCGTCCGGGCCGCAGCTTCTTGCGGCAGATTTCCGTGCACAGGCTGTTGAGCCGCCTCCCCGCGACCGGGGTCCTCAAGGCGGCCTTGAACCCATAAGGGAACACGCGCCGGAAAAGCTCTTCCCCTGTTGATTTCACGACAACCTTCGCCGTCATGTCCCCTCCTGATGTACCCACGGGGACAGCCAGCCGAATCGGGTCTCGTCGAATCGGCAATTCCACCATGCCGGCATTGCCAAAGTCGAAGACGGCAACGCAGTCACCTTCGGAGACGCCATCCGGCATTGTTCCGAAAAAGCGGAACTCAACCGTGCGCTCTCCCGCATGTATTTCATCAAGACGTGGCGCGATCGGGACAAGGCGAATCGTTCGCGCTGCGGCGACAAGCGACGACGTGGAGGTCTGCCGTGCCGTGCGCTCGTCGGCCGGCGAAAGCTGGACGTCCGCGAATTCGACAAGTCCAGAACTCAGTCCAATTGTGTAGAAGACGAGAAAATGCGTGTTGGCCTTGGGATAGTCGATCGCCTTTACAGTCCCTTCGATCGTGCGCCAGCCGCACGTTCCGCCGGGCAGGTCGATTCCGTCAAACAGCTCCCAGCGGCCGACCGCGATGCCGATCTGGCACTTGTCGAAGGCGGCGTCTTGCGCACGGTAGCGGAGGCGGATTCGGTACAGCCCGTTCGAGGCCGTCTGAAGACCCATCTGGCTGACGCCGACCTCAGTCCGCCGCCCGGGCGCGATCCGGATCGCCGCCAACCCGTCTGGGCCGCCATCCCTGAGATAGCGAACGGTCCCCTCGCGCGCATTCCAGTACTGCGGAAACGGCAGCTGGTCTGCCTCAAGCCTTCCGTTCAGCAGGATGTTCTCTCCGACCGAAACGCGCGCCCCGGCGATCCCCGCGCAGATCGGGGAAATCGTCAGCAGCATGCACGCGATCCACGCTTTCGCTCCCGCGCCAAACCGACTTGTACGTATCATCATATGCGCCACTCCGTTAAAAGACCATAATTTGCCCTTTGTCCGCCATTGTAGCAAATCAGGCTCGCCGCATACAATTCCACCTTAGGGGGCTACTGCACCATCCGACCGTTTTGGTATAATCGCACCATGTTCTTCCTCGCGACACTTCTTTTCGCCGCCGGCGTCGTCACCAACTTCGCCGAGCTTGCTGCGACTGACACGCCCGAGCTAAGGTTCGAGCTGACCGGCGTCGTCTCGTTTTCGTCCAAGCGTTTCGGCGACTGCCTTGCCATGGAAGGCCCTTCCGGCGCCGTCTGCCTGTTCAACGAGACGACGAACAGCCCTCTCGCGCCTGCGCCTGGCGATCTCGTCCATGCACGCGGATGGACGGACATCGGCTCGAATGGTCGGATTCGCCGAAACTGCAAGAGGATCGAGATCCTTGGGCACGAGGATGCGCCCGCGCCCGTCGACGCGACCCTCGCCGAGCTTTCGGACGGCCGATCCGACAATCGCCTCGTGCGTGCGCGCTGCACGCTGCGCGACATCCACGTGGACGAGATAGACAAGGGAAACATCTTCCTCTCGCTGGCCGACGGCAACGACAGCCTCTATCTGACCATTCAACACACGGCCGACAGCGAACGCCGCTACCGGTCGCTGATCGGTGCGAGACTCGAGATAACGGGCATCTGCATCCAAGCCACGCTCGGCTCTCGGCTTTGGTCGGGCCGCAAGCTCTGCATTTCTGGTCCGGATGCGATCCGCGTGGTAGATTCCGCAGGGGAGGACCAGTTTGACGTGCCGAGCATCCTGGACCTCGCGAACCTCCAGCCGTCGCGCATCGCCTGCCACGGCCGCTGCCGCGCCATCGGCACCGTTCTTGCCGTCTGGCAAAACGGCGAACGTGTCTTGATAGAAAACCATGGCGGCATTCGCACCGAACTGCGCCTGGCGGAACCGCGTCCGCCTCGTTGCGGCGATGTCATAGAGGCCGTAGGACTGCCTGCATCCAACCTTTTCAGAATCAATCTGATACGCGCAATGTGGAGACCAGCCATGGGCACTCCAGTCAAACAGCCAATGCCTATTGCAACAACTGCCCGCGATCTTCTAACGGGCGACGGGGGGAGGCCGCAGTTCAACGCGGCGCGATACGGCCAGCCGATCCGCCTGAAAGGCGTCGTCAAGGCGCTGTCCACCGCTGAAAGCCACGAGGGCCGCATCTACCTCGCAAGCGACATCTTCACCGTGCCGATTGACGTAAGCTCCGTGCCGGACGCTATGGGGCTCGTTGACGCCGGATACGAGATCGAGGCAACGGGGATCTGCATCCTCGACAGCGAGAACTGGACCCCATACACGGCTTTCCCGCAGATCAATGGGATGACGCTCGTCCTCCGCGCGCCCGACGACATCGACATCCTCTCGCGCCCTCCGTGGTGGACCCCTCGCCGACTTCTTCTCGCCCTTGCCATCGCCTTTGCCGCGCTGCTCTCGATCCTATGCTGGAACCTGCTTCTTCGCAAGGCCGTGCGGCGGCGCGAACGCGAACTGAAGAAAGAGATCTTCGCGCGAGTCGAGTCAAACTCAAAGGTGCGCGAACGGACGCGCCTCGCCGTGGAGCTTCACGACTCGCTTTCCCAGGGGCTGACCGGCGTATCAATGGAAATCGACACGGCCGCAAACCTCGCCAACGACCCTGCGGCCCAGGCCAAGCATCTCGCATATGCCTCGAAGTCGCTCAAGTCCTGCCGCGCAGAACTCACGAACTGCATATGGGACTTGCGCAACGACTCCCTCGACGAGGTTGAGATAGATGAGGCGATCCGGCGGACGCTGATTCCGCTCGGGAACGCAGCCGCGTTTTCCGTCCGCGTCAACGTCCCTCGCGAACGCCTCTCCGACAACACGACGCACGCCATCCTGCGCATCGTCCGCGAACTCGCCGCCAACGCACTGCGCCACGGGCAGGCCTCACGCATCCGGGTCGCAGGATGCCTCGAGGGCGGCATGTTCTACCTTTCGGTGCGCGACAACGGACGCGGCTTCGACCCGCAGAGATGCCCTGGCCTCAGCGAGGGGCATTTCGGGCTTCAGGGCATCCGGGAGCGCGTAAAGAAGTACAACGGCACGTTCGACATCGCCAGCAGCCCAGGCCACGGAACCCATGCCACGCTGTCATTTCACCTTGTTGACGAAAACGACGAAAGAGATGATCCGTGAAACGCATTAGCATTCTCATTGTCGATGACCACGCCATTGTCCGCACCGGGCTACGGTCGCTCCTCGGCACACAGCCCGACCTTGAAGTCGTCGCCGAGGCCGACGACGGAGCAAGCGCCATGAGAGAGGCCTTGCGTCATCGGCCAGACGTCATCGTAATGGATCTCATGATGCCGCAGAAGGACGGGGCGGCGGCGACCCAAGAGATATTGTCCGTTTTGCCGCAGACGCGCATCCTGCTGATCACCAGCGCCGGCGCGGCGGACGGAATAGCAAAGGCGCTGCGAAACGGCGCCGCCGGCGCCCTGCTGAAGAGCGAAGACAACAACGCACTCATCTACGCAATCCGCCACGTCGCCTGCGGTGAGACCGTGATATCGCCGGAACTCCACGAACTCATCGAGGATTCGTCGTCCCGTCACGCGCTCACGGATCGCCAGATGTCGATCCTCGAGCTGATCGTCAGGGGATTTTCAAACCGCGACATTGCGGACTGCCTCGGCATCCGCGTGGACAGCGTCAAGAAGCACGCCAACCAGATATACGAAAAGATCGGCGCGGCAAACCGCGCCGAGGCCGTCGCCATCTCCCTCAGGAAGCATTTGCTGAAGATATGACAACCCGGCAAGCCTGATCGTGCATCGTCGCCAACCCTTACGACGGCGAGGCGCCGTCGCTACCGTAAGACGCTACCGGAAAACGGCGCGGCAGTAGATTCCCGACGGGCACGGCAGGCCTCTGCCCTCAAGTAGCATTTCGCCTGTCTCTATCCGGGCGGACGGGAACTGCTGGCCGATCACGTTCGCCGCCACCGTGCAGGAGAGGCCCGGCGTGTGCGACGAGAACAGCACAAACACCGGGGCGTCCGAAAGGATTGCCTTCACGAGCGAGAGTGTCTTCTTCAGGTCGCGCTCTATCTTGTACATCTCCCCATTCGCGCCACGGCCGAACGTAGGCGGGTCGAGGACCACGGCGTCATAGCGGCGGCCACGCCTGATCTCGCGTTCCATGAACTTGTGCGCATCGTCCGTTATCCAGCGGATCGGATGCTCCTTCAGGCAGTTCAGCGCCGCATTGTCCCTCGCCCACTGGACCATGCCCTTCGAGGCGTCAAGGTGGCAAACCGAAGCGCCGCCAAGCGCCGCCGCCATCGTGCTTCCGCCCGAATACGCAAAGAGGTTCAGCAGGGATGGGGGCGGCTCTTCCTTTGGACGTCCCTGGACGGCGTTGCGCATCATCTCCCGGATCCACTTCCACTGCGCCCGCTGCTCCGGGAAGATGCCAAGGTGGCCAAAATCGGTGCCGCTCAGGCGGAACCTTATCCCGGCAGTCTCGATCGTCCACTCCTTCGGCAGCGCCCCGCGGTTGTGCCAATGGTTTCCGTCCTCGCGGTCGAATGTAGCCGTCGCGCGGTTCCACGTCATCGGGCTTTCGGGTTGCCACAGCGCCTGTGAACAGGGACGGACGAGCGAAACGCCGCCGAAGCGCTCGTATTTCCTTCCGTTGCCGGAATCAATCAGTTCATAGTCGTCGGACATCGTCAACCTCAGCAGTATCTGCGTTCAACGCGGTTGCCGAACGAGCATATTATGTCGTAGGCATGCGTCCCCTTGAGCGCCGCCCAGTCGTCTGGCGTTATGGAGAACTTTCCTGAACCGCCAAGCGCAATCACCTCATCGCCCGGCTTCACGTCGGGCACCTTCGAGACGTCAACTGTCGTATAGTCCATCGAAATGCGCCCTATGACGGGGCACGGCACTCCGCCAATCAGCACATGCCCACGGTTCGTCAGAGCCAGCGGCAAGCCGTCCGCATAGCCTGCGGAAATCGTCGCGACCCGCGTCGGCTTGGAGAGGCACCACGTGCGGCCGTAGCCAAGGGTGGTTCCGGCCGGCAGGAGACGGACCTGCGCCACGCGCGTCTTGAGCGTAAGCACCGATTCCAGCCTGAGGGCGCGGCGCCCGTTCGGGTCAAAGCTGCCGTGGAGGTTGATGCCCGTGCGCACGATGTTGAACGGAGGCCTGCGCGCGGCGGGGAAATTGTTGATCGCGTCCGAGGCGGCAATGTGCACCTTCCTGAATGTGATGCCGTCCTTGGCGACATCCTTCAGGATCGCCTTGAATACCGCGATCTGGTCGTTGGCGAACCCGTCGGCGGGATCGTAGGCCGTGGGGCAGTGCGAAAATATGCCTTCGCAGTCGAGGTTGTCCAGCGCCTTCACCTCGCGTATCGCCCGTGGCGCATCCGCCGCCAATATGCCGAGTCGCCCCATTCCGGTATCGATCTTGAAATGGACAGTAGCCTTGCGCCCGGCCTTCTTCGCGGCCCGGTCTATGAGCCTTGCCGTAGGCACATCGATGACAGGCAGCGTAACCCCGGCCTCCACCATGGGCCCGATCTCGTCAGGCAGTACAGACGAAAGTATCTGCACCGGCTTGCCGAACGGCAGCAGCTGAAGCGCCTCATGCGGCTCCGCGACGCCGAAGCCGACGCAACCGGACTCTGCAAGCGCGGCGGCGTACGGCTCGACCCCGAGTCCATATGCGTTGGCCTTCAGCACGCACAGCACCTTCGCCGGCTTCACGGTCTCGGCAATCCTGCGGTAGTTGGCGCGAAGGCGGCCAATGTCAACCTCTACCCAAACACGCCTCTGAAGAGAATGCCCCATATCAATTCACCCCACCTTAACCTGCGCCATGTCGCGGCAACCCGGAAGCGGAAGGCTTCACCTGCCCACGCCTATGCTATCGGGCCTTACGCCGTTGGCCTCGAAGCCGGCCTTCGCGATGGCCATCTCGATGTTCTTCTTCGCGAGCTGCATGGAGTCGTAGCGCAGGAAGAGCTTCTTGGATGCGCGGTCGAACCTGAGCGAAGACTTGTCAATGCCGCCGAACATCGCGAGCGACTGCCTGATGGCGGACTCGTTCTCCGCCGTCAACGCGGGGATGTACACCTCGAAGTCGCGCACATCGGTGCGGCGACAGCCCGAGGGGAGCGCACACGCCGCAATGGCGGCAAGAACGACCGCCACCCTAAGATTTCCCATGAAAGATGCCTTGCCCATAATTTGCCGTCCTTTCATAAAGCCGTCAAGCCGTTCCAGTCGCGACGCCTATCCGCCTGCCTCTATTGCCTCGCCGTGAATATGGCCGTCACCGCATAGTACGGATCGCTCGTGTACCTGCAGCCAAGCCTGCGAAGCCCCGCCTCGTCGCCAGGCGTGGCCATGTGCGTCATGTGCACCTCGCACCCGCGCAATTCGTTCAGCCTCTCCGCCGCAATCGCCGCCGCCGGGTTCGTCGCGCAGGAAATCGCAAGCCCTATCAGAGCCTCATCCAGGTTCAGCGACGTGTATGCTCCCTTCAGTATGTCGTGCTTGACGTGCGTGATGGACTGGATTATGGACTGGGCTATGAGCGGGATCTGCTCCGGGATGCCGGCAAGCAGCTTTATCGCATTGAGCATCATCGCCGCGCAGGCATGGAGGTCGTCGGAATTGCGTCCCGTCACTATGCGCCCGTCATGCAGACGGATCGCGGCGCCGGAAACGATGTTTCCGCCGGCCTTGCCCTTGCCGGCGTCCTTTGCGATCTGCGCCGCCTGGCGCGCGGCCACCACCGGCACCCGGTCCTCCGTCTTGAGGCTCAGCTTGCGCATCAAGGCCTCTGAGCGGTTCATCGAATCGCGATCGACGCGGCCATCGGTGAAATCGCACTGGTAGCGGAGGAACCTGCGTATCACCTCCTGCTTCGAGGCCTCGCGCACAACGCCATCATCGATTATGCCGAAACCTATGCGGTTGACCCCCATATCCGTAGGGGACTTGTACGGACATTCGTCCTTCGTCATTCGCTCCCATATCGCCTTGAGGAGCGGATAGGCATCCACGTCGCGGTTGTAGTTGACGGACGTCTTCCCGTACGCCTGGAGATGGTACGGGTCGATCATGTTGCAGTCCTTGAGGTCGACCGTAGCCGCCTCGTACGCCACGTTGAGGGGATGCTCCAGGGGAAGGTTCCACACCGGGAACGTCTCGAACTTCGCGTATCCGGCCTTGCCGCCACGACGGTACTCGTGGTATATCTGGGAAAGGCACGTGGCGAACTTCCCGGACCCCGGGCCCGGCGCGGTGACGACGACGATAGGGCGCTCCACCGGGACGTACTCGTTCTTGCCGTACCCGGCCTCCGAGACGATCGTCTCGATGTCAGCCGGATAGCCCTGCGTAACGTAATGGTACCATACGCTTATGCCCTGCATCTCCAGCCTCTTGCGGAACTGCTGGGCCGCTATCTCGCCGGTATACCGCGTGATCACTACGCCGCGCACGAGAAGCCCCAGCGCCGTAAGGTCGCCTATGAGCTTCAGAGCGTCATCCGCATACGATATCCCGAAATCCGCCCGCATCTTCTTGTGCTCGATGTCGCCGGCATAGATGGCAAGGATGATCTCGGCCTGATCCTTGAGCGACTGGAGAAGGCGCAGCTTAACGTTTGGATCATAGCCCGGAAGGCATCGCGCCGCATGGAAATCGTTCATCAGCTTGCCGCCGAACTCAAGATACAGCTTGCCAAGCTTTGCCGCCCTGCGACGGATCTCGTCCCCCTGCTCGCGCAGGTACTTATCGTTGTCAAATCCAAGTTTCATAAATTATGTCGCACGGCAGGCTGGATCGCCATTGGCGAATCAATGGGAGTTCAGTTCGTCGAGTATCTTCTGTATCTTCGGCTTGCAGCGGCCGCATCCGCCGCCGGCCTTCGTGAAGTTCGTCACCTCTTCGACCGTAGTGAGACCATTCTCCGTAATCACGCGACGGACTTCGTTTTCGCTCACGTTATAGCACGTGCAGAGCTTTTCATCCTCAAGGTTGCGGTCGGAGTTCTCCCCCGTCTCGTAGTTCTTGATCGCCGCCTCAAGGGCCTCGCGCCCCATCACGGAGCAGTGCATCTTCTGCGGGGGGAGACCGCCAAGATAATCCGCGATATCCTGGTTGGTGATCTTCTTCGCCTCTTCGAGCGTCTTCCCGATAACAAGCTCGGTAAGCGCAGAGCTGGACGCTATCGCCGACGCGCAGCCGAACGTCTGGAACTTCGCGTCCTTTATGCGCCCGGCCTCGTCAAGCTTGAACTGAAACGTCAATGCGTCCCCGCACGCCAGCGATCCGACCGTCGCGGTTCCGTCTGGGCTGTCCATCCTACCCATGTTCCGCGGATTGCGGAAGTGATCAAGGGTCTTTTCAGTATAGTTCCACATCTTATATCCACCTTAAAGCCGAGATTATACCAAATCGCCATTCCGTTTTAAAGGGTCTGGGTTGGACAAGGGATTCTCGATTTACGATTTGCGATTGCATTGGAGGATTTAGTTGGTAGATGGTAGTTGGGAAGAGACATCAGGATATGGACGCATTTCTGGGAAATGCACAAAGGGATGGCCGCAATTCATTGCGGCCGTAGCGACAACGCCCTCGTCGTCGTGGCAACTGGCAGCCAGTCCACCTTCGGTCGCAACAAGCTGCGCACCTCCCGTGCAATGTACGATGGCGAGGGCGAGGTTTAGCCAACGTGCGATTCTCCAATTCCCAATTGGCGAAACCAGTCAGGCCATTTAGAGGAAGTTTCCCCCTGCAAGACTTCCGATTCCTTTGAATACTGGCCAAGATAGGTCATTTCCGATGCGCTGTTGTCAAAAAAATACGCACGCGAGAGATACGGCAACGCCTCTTTCACCTGCGCAAGCGACCGTGCATATCGTGCAACGACCTTTCCGGACGGAACATCATGTCCGCCTTGCAATTTCCGATTGGCCACACGTCCAACGTTGATCTGCGGCGATTCTGTCGCAACAAAATACAAATAGGTTCGATACCCTGCCGTTACGGCCCGCTTCAATGCCTCGACCTTTGACGGATGAGAGAAAACGGTCTCTTGAGAGAAACTCAATCCACGCCGAATCGCCGCATCATGAAGAAAATTCGTCAGCAAGGCAATCGTGTAAGAATTGACCGCCTGCGGCAGAAAGCGCACACAGTCTCCATCAACGCAAATCTCAGATTGACGAAAGACACGCCGAACCGAATCGCCATAGCCAGACGATTCCGCATAAGCAACAAGTTCTGACTGCTCGACTGGGAAGCGCGGCAGATACACGCCGTCTCGTCTGACGGCGGACAGAATGTCATCCGCGTTCAGGAAGTCATAGAAATTGACGGCGTACTCGTCACGCAACCGCGCAACAAGCGTTGATTTTCCCGAACCGTTCGGCCCCGCGATCATCCTGAACCGTTTGACCATCTCGGCTAGAAATCTCCGATGACCTTTTCCGTCCCGTCGGGCGCGATCTCGACAATCTTGCGGCCCTTGGCAACGGTAATCGAAAGCCCGGCCGCAAACGCGGCCTTCACGGCATCGCGGCTCGCGGCTCGCGCACATTCGGCGAGCTTCTTCTCTTCCGCGCTCAACTCTTTTCGGAATGTTACTTTCACTGGCATGGGCGCATTATAGCACATCTTCTCGCACGCTTGGGATGATGCGCCCTCCGTCGGCTGCCTATTCTGCCGCTGGGAGCGGAGCCTCGCGGCCATCTATGCGTACGACGACCGTCGTGAGCGCGTTCGGCAGGGCTTGGACGATCAGGTAGCGGTTCTTGTGTTTGATCTGCGCCTGAACGGGCCTCGGGACGCTCGAAGAACGCAGCGCCCAGTTCCGGCGGCGATTTCATCGAAATCGCCCTGTCAAATCATCGAATACTAAAATGTCTAAATGCAATCGCAAATCGCAAGTCCTCACCCCTGCCTATTTTCCGGAAACGAAGCAGCGCACTGAATTGATCCTGTAGCGAGCCTTGCCGCCCTCCCGCGAAAGGATGAAAAGCACGTCGTCCTCCGCAAATCTTCCGTCGAGCTTCATTCTCCATGCGTAGCGTTGGGCATCGTACTTTCCTGGCAATGTATATATCCTTCCGCATACGCCAAGTTCGGCAGGTCCCCTGCCGTGCGGGAATTTCGCCACGGAAAGCGTACGCGGCGTCTCCTGCTGATCCGTTCCGATATCCACCACAAGCGTAGGGTTCTTGCGTCCGACGATGGCCTTCGATAGTGCCGCCGGCAACACAAGCGCGGCTACGCGGTCAAGACTGTACCAGCCATCTGCCGACGGTTCCACAAGCCTGCCGTCCGGCGACGTGCCGACGACAACCTTCTCTATCTTCACCACCTCCGGCGGCAACTCCTCCATCGGGCTTTCCGGCACATCGAACGGGAAGGACATGGGCCGCCCCACTGCACCAAACGAATCAATCGCCGAAATTGTCGCGCGATGCCTACGCCCGGAATCGAGTGACGCAGGAATGATCGGGCAATCGCAGGTCTCGGGGGCGTCCATCACCTGCGCAGGCTCATGGTTCAGTACGCCAAGCGGTCTCCATGCCCCATCGGCGGACTGCGACTCGATCCGGACATGGTAGCGGTATGCCTTGCCAAGCGGCCTTGCCGCCGTGAATGAAAGGACGCCGGAAGCGCCGTCTCCACTCTGGGAATACGTGGCCGTGGAGCCGTCCCGGAAGCATGGCGGAGGGTTTGCTTTCTTGCGCCTCTCGAAACTGTAGGGCCCATGCTTCGGGTCAAGGGGAAGCGGAATCGACCAGCGGTCGTCGGCGCCGATTTCACGTCCCGAGATGGCCTCGTAGCGGCGCACGTCAATGCGGTCGTCAAAGACGTCGAGCACCATGGCCTCCCCGCCGATCGGATTTGAATACTGCGCATGGGCGCCAAGGTTTATCGACGTGAATTCGCCCTGCCAGATGTTGGCCGCCCACGTGATTGCCGTGTGGATATGCCCGGTTAGGTTGACGATCTGCGGATATTTGTCCAGGACACGGCGGATCTCCCTCGAACTCCAGTGGGACGTCGCCGTGGTCGTCTCGAAAGGCGGCACGTGCGTGACAACGAACACCGGGCGACTGCCCTCGTTCGCGGCGATGGCGTCCCGGATGTTCCTTTCAAGCACATCGATCTTTTCGTTCTGGAAATACGAGACGAAGCGATAGCCCTTCACGCAGGCACATGGGTTCACGGAATCCATGCCGAGCGCCTTGGCCGCCGCAGCTATCACGGCAGGGTCGTTGCGCTTCGTGTTCGGCAGGTAGTTGTAGTCGTGGTTGGCGACGCAGAAGAACGGAACCGTGGCCGTCCCGGAGAAGTTCTCGTCGAAGCAGGCCCTGAAATATTCCAGCTCCGACACATGGCTGAGATCGGCTATGTCCCCGGTATCGACGACAATGTCCACGTCCATCTCCTTGAACAGCCTAAAGCAGGCCGCAGTCTTCTCATGCGTCTCCTTCCTATTGGGGTGGAGGTGGTTGTCCGACATCGCCCCGATGCGCAGAAGCGGCTTCCTCCCCTCAAACGCAAGCGATGCGCCCACTGCCGCCGATGCCGCGCCGCACACTATGAACCGCTTCCTGGTCTGTTCCATCTCATCTCCTCCATGACTATATCCGTAAAACGCCGTTATTGTACACTAACTCCATCCTATAGTCAACAAGTGTAGAGATGTAGATGGCAGGTTTTGGGAATTTACGATTTTTCGATTTATGATTTACGATTGCATTTAGCCATTTGAGGATTTGCCGTAGCGAAATATCCCCCGAACGAAGCGAGCCGCGCAAGCGGTCGCAATAGTGGCGACGGCGCCTCGCCGTCGTGTCTGTACGCGAGAGGGTCACAATTCATTGCGCCCGCGTCCGCCGCCCACAGGCAACGGTCGCGACAAGCGCGACCCTCCCTGCGCGGGGAATGTCAATGAGGATAACAGTAAAGCAAGTTATAGGCAAGAAGTGTAGAGATGTAGATGGCCATCTACCCACAGCCATCTACATCTCTACACTTCTTGCCAAAACCCAACCCAATCCCAATCGTAAATCATAAATCGCAAATCCCTCCCCACCTCTCCGTGCCACTTCATCAGAGGGTTGCCGCATTCAGCTGCCTTTCGATCTTTGCGGCAACAGAATCGGGGACCTCGGCTTCGGCGGCAAACCGGAGCCAGCCGCATACGGCCTCCCGTACGCCGTCTATGATGTCGCGGCAGACGCTTTCGCCAAGGCCGGCGACCTTTCCTGCGGCAACGAGATCCGCCCTGCCGACATCCGTATTCTTGCCGTTTACAGACATCTGGTGGCCTGATGTCCAAGAGCCATTGGGGTTGTAGGCGTAGCATTCGTCGTAGGCGGGGGCAAGCCTCCATGTCCCGGACCTATCCATCAGGTAGGATATGTTTTTCACGTGGTCGTCGCAGTTCCATGCGAGGACATTGAAGGCCATGCGCCGGAAGAGTTCCCGCTCGGCGCGGATGTCGTTGACGATGCGCCGCGTGATGCGGAATGCCTGCTCGTAGGAATGGCGCAACGGATCGTTGTAGTCGAAATGCGCCAAAGCAGCCAGCGTCTGCGCATGCAGCTTCTGTCCATCAGCCGTGCGGTCGAAGCGCCGCGTCATGAAATGGCGCCGATCCCAAAGGCGGCATTCCGTCATTTGGATACCCGCCGCCTTGGCCATAAGGTAGTAGGCGTATTCGATGCGTCCATACCCCTGCGCGTCGTCACCATCCTTGTCGCCGTTCCCGGCGATGCCGTCGAACTTGACAAGCCAATAGCCGTAACCGGGCGGCAGGGCGATCTGTCCGGACCGCACCTCACCCGTGGCTTCGTTCCATCCGATCAATGCTTTTGCGCGTGCGCCGCCGGCCGAAGAGCCGACCCGCAGAATCGGCGCGTAACGACTGATTCCGGGCACAAGTTCCGTACGCGCCTCGCGCCGAGACCGCAGGACGTCTGCGGCGAGTCGCGCGAGTTGGTCGACTTGGAAGGCTTCGTCGGGATCCCCTTCCGAGAACAGGAATGGACGGTACTCCAGCGCACCCATGCCACGGCTTCCTGTGTAGCAAAGCCGCTCGATCGGCGACAGGCTGCCGGGCGCACGGCCTTGCGTCTTCAGCCAAACGTCGATGACCGCATTGCCGAACTTGTCCGGCACGGAGTCGGAAAGCAGTCCGGGCAATCCGTGAAACGACGCTTCCGGCAGCGACGGGAACCTGTAGATGCGCGAAGCTGCCGGCATCTCGATCGGCGAGGGTTCGATGCCGCACCCGACGAAATCGGGATCGTACTCGAATTCCGCATATGGAACGCCCTCCCGCCGGACGACGCATCCGATGCGCTTTCCCCAGAGGATGACATCCGCTGACTCGATCACGTCCCGTCCCCCCATTTCACGTTCGCCGTGCGGGACGGCTTTCGTACGCGCCTCGGCAGCCTCTTGCCTTTTGCCAGTGCAAGCGGACCAAGCTCAATCGCCGGCACGAGTGCGTCAAACCCACTGGTCAGCCCCAAGACTTGGCAAACCGCGACAAAGGCCGACAGGCGCAGTCCCGGTTCCGCCTTTTCTATCCGTTCGATTGTGCGCTTTGAAAGCCCAGCCCTTTGCGCGAGTTCCTCTTGCGTCATCCGCCGGTTCAGCCGGTGTTCGGCAAGCCGGGCGCCGAGTCCGGCCAGAATCTCATCGACAGTATCGCTTGCGTCAAACATAATTCGTCACATTAGTCGCTTTAAATGGTTTGTTTCACCATAACTCGTCAGATGGTGCGTATTAAAGCACATAAGCCGCTGACTGTCAACAAGGCTGCCTATCGGGAAATTTCCGCCCGCAGGCCAGTCCGGGCTCTCTCAGCCGAACTGCCTAATGGCACACCAATATACGGCGGCAGACGTAAAATCTGACAAGGTGACGGCGGAGAGTTGGAGGTGGGTGGTTATTCTAAGGCAAAACCACCCTTATGAATGGCTCGAGATGAAATGGAGGGCCTACCTGAAGAAAAACCAAATCGGAGAAGGCTGCCCTGCCGTCTTTGCAGAAGTGGCGGACTTTGTCGCTCAACGACTGATTCCGCTTCTTCCAAGAGCGAAAACCCTTCGGAATACAAACGCATTTGGATAGATGCCTGAACCACGGAATACACAGAAGGCACGGAAAGCTCAGCAAGGGAGAACGGCATGGGGACAGGCCCCTGTTGGATAGCCACAGATTTGCTTCTAATTCACGGATGAACGCCGGAAGAGGTTCCGTCGAGGTGGAGGCAAGCCCTTCTTGATATGTCAAAAATAAAGTCGCACTTTACTTTTGTCGGACAATAGCCTATACTACGCGCCGAAAACGGAGAAAGAGGAGAAAGAGTGCGATGTTTGCACGAACGGCAGAATGCCACTTGAAAGAGCTGGGC
The DNA here is from genome assembly GCA_934667425.1 of uncultured Kiritimatiellota bacterium. Classification (GTDB taxonomy): domain Bacteria; phylum Verrucomicrobiota; class Kiritimatiellia; order RFP12; family UBA1067; genus UBA1731. The sequence continues at coordinate 38,894 of CAKULV010000013.1, forward strand.
CGCCAGTTTCCGGCAATCACGGTTGTCGGCCCTCGGCAGTCCGGCAAGACGACCTTGGCGCGAAAGGTCTTCCCGGACTACGCCTATGTGAGCATAGAGGATCCGGACATCCGCCGTTTCGCCGTATCGGATCCTCGCGGCTTCTTGGAATCGAATCCGGCACCGCTGATCATCGACGAGGTGCAGCGCGTACCAGATCTCCTCAGCTATCTCCAAGGGCGGATAGATCGGGAGGGGAAGAATGGGCAGTACGTCCTCACGGGGTCGCATCAGCCGCTCCTAAAGGCGGGCATCAGCCAGTCGCTCGCGGGGCGGACGGCCCTCTTGAAGCTGCTACCGCCGTCTTTTGGCGAATTGCTGAAGGCGGGTGTCCATCAGAGCCGAGAGGAGTGGGTCTGGAATGGATTCATGCCGCGCATCTACGACCAGAAGACGAATGCGCGGCTTCTCTACAAAAGCTATTTCGAGACATACGTGCAACGCGATGTGCGACAGCTGGTGAACGTCAAAGACCAGTCCCTGTTCGAGCTGTTCGTTCGCTTGCTCGCCGGGCGTGTCGGACAGGTCGCAAACCTGCAGGCCCTGTCAGGGGAGATCGGCGTGTCGGCCGTGACGTTGAACAGCTGGCTCTCGGTTCTTGAGGCCAGTTACATCGTCTTTCGTCTGCCGCCCTACTATCGGAACCTTGGCAAACGGCTTGTGAAGAGCCCGAAGATCTATTTCTCGGAAGTCGGGCTGGCGGCCTATCTGCTGGGCATCCAAAACGCGGGGCAGGTCGAGCAGCATCCGCTTTTCGGCAACCTCTTCGAGAACATGGTCGTGGCGGATCGACTGAAGCAGCGTCTGAATCGGGGCGAGGAGCCGAATCTCTACTACTACCGCGACGCACGGCAGCTGGAGATTGACCTGATCAAGGAGGATGGTCAATCTCTTGCGGCCTTTGAGATCAAGTCGGCGGCGACGGCAAACGAGCGCTTCACTGACGGACTCAACCAACTTCGAACGATGTCAAAAAACGTCAAGTCCTGCTCGGTCATCTATTCAGGGCAGCACATCGCCGACTACAAGGCCTGCACCTTCCGCAATTACCTTGAGGACGACGCGGAACAGAGTTAGAACAGCCCCCGCGAGCGGGATTGACCGCGTGTACAGCCGAGCGGCCCAACGGTGCCCTCCTTGGAGGACTCGTCTTTGCGTGTCCCTTGGCCTTTCGGACTCCGTCTCCCCCATGGCTTTCGCCCCTTGCCGGACATCGGCGATGTGAAAAGTTTCCCCGATGCAAGGTCATCACGAGTCCTTCACGGCCGCCCGTTCGCCGCCCGCCCCGATCGCCATGTAGACCACGCCATAGGCGCCGTGGCCTATCTCCTGCGCAAGATGCCACTCCCCTCAAGCCATTTGACGGCTTCCATCTTCCATATCGCTACAGCCGCCCTCTCAGCTGCTCAAGTGCGGCGACACGATCCTCTATCGACGGGTGCGTGGAGAAGAGGCTCACCTTCTTCGACTTGCCGTCATTGATGCCGAACGCCCTGAGAGATTCGGGCAGCGGCGCCGAGACGAGCCGATCAAGGCGCATCAGCGCGTTGATCATCGGCTGAGGCGTGCCAAGCAGCCTTGCGCTTCCCGCATCCGCCGCATATTCCCGACGGCGCGAATACGCGCACACCATCATGGAGGCGACGATCCCAAGAAGTATCTGCATGACGTACATGACAACGAAGTACATGCCCGAAGACCCGCGGCGGCGCTTCTCGCCAAGCGCGTTGTCGACGACATACGCAATGATGCGCGACAGGAAAAGCACCACCGCGTTGAGCACCCCCTGCACAAGCGTCAACGTCACCATGTCCCCGTTTACGACATGGCTCATCTCATGCCCAAGCACGGCCTCAAGTTCCTGACGGTCCATATTCGCAAGTATCTGGTCGGAAACGGCGACAAGCGCACTGTTCCTGAACGCACCGGTGGCAAATGCGTTCGGCGCACCGCTGTATATCGCCACCTCAGGCATCTTTATGTTCGACGCTCTCGCAAGGCGTTCGACCGTATCCACCAGCCAACGCGCATCTTCGCTTTCCGTGCCGTCCACGACCTGCGCACCCGTAGACCACTTTGCCATCGGCTTCGACATGAGAAGCGAGATGAAAGCCCCTCCCATGCCGAAGACAAGCGAGAACACGCCTACCGAGAAGTAGTCTATGCCATCCTTGTACAAGGCAGCCTGAACCTCCGGCCCCGCAAGTGCGAGTATTATGTGCAGCACGACGCTGAGCGTCAATACCACCGCCATGTTCACCAGCACGAAAAGCATCACTCTCTTCATTATTTCATCTCCGTCTAGAATTTACGATTTACGATTTTTCGATTTGCGATTGCATTTAGCCATTTGAAGATTTGGTCATTCCCTACAACCTGAAACCTAAAACCTACCCGAACCGCTCCGCGAGGAAGCGGATTGCGCGGGAATACGAGCCGAAGCCCAGGCCCGCGAAAGTGGCGACCGAAGCCATTCCCACATACGACACATGGCGAAACTTCTCGCGCCGCCTTGGATTCGTGAGATGCACCTCAACCGCAGGGATCCCGGCCGCCTTGATTGCGTCAAGTATGGCGACCGACGTGTGCGTGTACGCCGCGGCATTGATTACAATCGCATCGAAGCTGCCTCTGGCGGACTGTATGCGGTCAACGATCGCGCCTTCGTGATTGGACTGGAACACTTCCGCCTCCACGCCGGCATCCCTTGCCGACGCCGAAACGAATTGCACGAGGTCTTCGTACGTGCGATTGCCGTAAAGCGCGGGTTCGCGCACCCCAAGCATATTGATGTTCGGCCCGTTGATGACAAGAATCCTCATTCCGACACCTCAGTATATCTTTTCGTACTCGCCCTTCTGCACACGCTTCAGGGCATGGAATCCCGCACGCTTCGCCCGATAGTTGAGATCTGTCTTCGAATGTCCGAGGGCCGGCGCCTGGATTACGCGCACAACAGGCGCTCCGCAATCAGGGCAGCACGTCAGCTTGGCGTCGTTTATGGACTGCGAAACCTCAAAGCCATCCGCGCAGCGGGCGCATCCTTTGCCTTTGGCCTCGTACACGTATACAGGCATCGCGACAAGTCTCCATCATCCAAGCGCCGCCACAACGGCGTCAATCGCCTCGGCCGGCGGCACGATCTTCATGAGGGACTTGTCGTCGGCGCGGCGCTTGATCTCGACGCCGCCCTTCTCAAGCCCCTTCTTTCCCACCACCACACGCACGGTGAAGCCTATGAGATCGGCATCCTTGAACTTCACGCCCGGACGATCCGCCCGATCGTCGACTATCACATCAACGCCTCGCGCCTCCAGCTGCGACTCGAGGTCGTCGGCAACCTTCACGACCTCCGCGTCTGCCGGATCGAGAAGGTCTATGACCACCTGGTATGGCGAGATCGACGCAGGCCAGATTATGCCGTCCTTGTCGTGGCTCTGCTCTATCACGGCCTGCAGGGTACGGGACACGCCAACGCCATAGCACCCCATGATGCAAAGCCTTTCGGACGCCTCCTCATCCTTGTAGACGGTATGGAACGCATTAGTGTACTTCGTGCCAAGCTTGAACACCTGCCCGACCTCGATGCCGCGCTTGATCTCCATCGCCCTGCCGCATTTCGGGCAGGCGTCGCCCGCGCCGCACACGATGAGGTCGGCAAAGTCCTTTTCGGAAACGCCCACGTCTCGGTCGAAGTCGACGTTCTTCAGGTGGTAGTCGTCCCTGTTCGCGCCGACAATGCAGCCGTGCGCACCCTTGAGCGAGATGTCGGCGATTATGCGGAGCGACGCATCCGCCGGCTTCACAGGGCCCACAGACCCCGCATTCGCGCCTGACGCGGCAAGCACCATGTCGTAGCCGGCAAGCTCAACCTTCTTTGCGCCGAGGAAACGTTTCACCTTTACGTCATTCACGTCGCGGTCGCCAGGCACGCACACCATGACCGGCTTGCCGTCCGCCGAATATATGAGGGACTTCACAAACGAAGATCCGGGGACGCCCATAAAAGCGGAGACCTGATCAATCGTCTTGGCTCCGGGAGTGTGTACGGCCTCGACCGCAGGGGACGGTTCCGAAGCGTTTGCAGAGCCGTCAACCTTGCGCTCCGCGCGTTCGAGGTTCGCCGCATACCCGCATTCAGGGCAGCACGCAATGCCATCCTCGCCGGCATCGGCGAGGGCGTGGAACTCGTGCGTCATGCTGTCGCCCATGTCGCCGCCGTCCGCCTGCACAGGCGTGGCCTTCAGGCCGCAACGCGCGAATATGCGCTCATACGCATGATACATGTTCCAATAGCTCTTGTCCGCGCCTTCGGCATCCGCATCGAAGCTGTAGGCGTCCTTCATGATGAACTCCTTCGAACGCATGAGGCCGAAGCGCGGACGCGTCTCGTCACGGAACTTGGTCTGGATCTGGTAGACCGTTATCGGCAGCTGACGGTACGAGGAAATTGCGTTGGTCATAAGATCCGTGACCACCTCCTCGGCGGTGGGCCCCATCGCCATCGCATGGTCTGCACGATCCTTAAGCCGGAACATGTTCGCGCCCATCGTATCCCAGCGCCCCGTCTTCTGCCACAGTTCCGCAGGCTGGAGCGCGGGCATGAGTATCTCAATCGCTCCGGAGGCATCCATCTCCTCACGGACGATGGCCTCTATCTTCCGGAGAGTGCGCATGCCCAACGGCATGAACGTGAAAAGCCCTGAAGCCGTCTTGCGGCAAATGCCCGCCCTCACGAGCAGCTTGTGCGAATCTATCTCTGCATCCTGAGGGTTCTCCCTCAATGTCTGGATGAACGTTTTGGTCCACTTCATAATGATTATCTCCAGCGAAATGACGGAGATTATACCACAACTGCCCATGCGCCTGCTGGCGCAATGTTGCGGTGTGCCCAATTTCAGCGTGGGTGGATTGAGGAAGCAAGTGGCAGGGACGTCAATGGAACACGAATGTGCCGCCTACACATGTGTCAATGCGGGATGGACGGCAGACGTCGAGCTCGCCTTAAACAACCCGTCCGCCGCGTTCAGGAAAGGCGCGACTTGAAGTCGTCGTACCCGAACCTGCGGAGGGTGCGGAGGCGGCCCGACCGGGTCTTCAGCACAATTGCGGGAAGCGGCATGCCGTTGAAGGTGTTGTTCTTCACCATCGAGTAGATCGCCATGTCCTCGAAGACCAGCCGGTCGCCCGCACGCAGCGGCGCGTCGAAGGAGTAGTCGCCAATGATGTCGCCCGCCAGGCAGGTCGGCCCGCCCAGGCGGTAGGTAAACGGCCTTTCGCCTGGCTGGCCGGCCCCGGCGACGCGCGGGCGATACGGCATCTCGATCACGTCCGGCATGTGGCATTCGGCGCTCGTGTCGAGGATGGCGAACGGACGCCCCCAGTCGTTCACCTCCAGGACGGAGGCGACAAGCGTCCCGGCATCGAGCGCGACGGCCTCCCCGGGTTCGAGGTAGACGACGAGATCCGGCCAACGGCGGCGGAACGCCCGCAGCGTCCGGACGAGAAGCGGCACGTCGTAGCCTTTCCGCGTGATATGGTGCCCGCCGCCGAAGTTGACCCAGCGAAGACGCGGCAGGAATTCGCCGAACGCCGCCTCGAACCGTTCAAGCACGCGCGCGAAGACGTCCGCCCCCTGCTCGCAGAGCGCGTGAAAGTGGAGGCCATCGACGGCCTCGACCGTCTCAGCCGTCACCTGCGCACGCGGCGTGCCGAGACGCGAATCCGGCGCGCACGGGTTGTAGATTTCATGTTCGACCTCGCTGTAAAGCGGGTTGACACGGAGGCCCGGCGACGCGCCCGCCCGCCGCGCGCGCGCGGCGAACCGCGCGACCTGCGCCGGCGAGTTGAAGACGATGTGGTCGCACATCCTGACGACCTGCCGGAAGTCCGATTCGGTGAACGCGGGGTTGTAGACGTGGTTCTCGCGGTTCGGCATCGCCTCCGCCGCGAGGCGTGCCTCGAAGAGCCCGCTCGCCGTCGTGCCGTCCAGGTGCTCCGCGATCAGCGGATAGGTCTTCCACGCCGCGAACGCCTTCTGGGCGAGCAGGATCCTGACCCCCGCAGCCTTGCGCACGCGGGCGAGGAGGCGGCAGTTGCGCACGAGCGCCGCCTCGTCGAGGAGATAGAAGGGCGTCCTCAATCGACCTTCACCGGGTTGAAGTTCTCCTGCCACGGCAGCCCCTGCTTCGGCAGTTCGGCCATGAACGGATCGGGGTCGAACTCCTCGCACGTGTAGACGCCCGGCTTCCGCCAGTTCCCCTGGAGGAACATCTTCGCGCCGATCATCGCCGGCACGCCCGTCGTGTAGCTGATGGCCTGGGAGCCGACCTCGCGGTAGCATTCCTGGTGGTCGCAGACGTTGTAGAGGTAGTAGTCGACGTCTTTCCCGTCCTTCTTGCCGTGGAAGATGCAGCCGATGTTCGTCTTGCCCTTCGTGCGCGGGCCGAGGGACGCGGGGTCGGGCAGAAGCGCCTTCAGGAACTCGATCGGGACGATCTTCTGGCCCTTGAAGTCGATGGGGTCGATGCGCGTGAGGCCGACGTTCTCAAGGCACTTCAGATGCGTCAGATAGCTCTGCCCGAACGTCATGAAGAAGCGGATGCGCCGGATGCCCTTCAGGTTGCAGCCCAGCGACTCGAGCTCCTCGTGGTGGAGAAGGTACATGTCCTTTCTCCCGACCTGGTCGAAGTCGTATTCGCGCTTGATCGCCATCGGCGCCGTCTCGACCCAATAGCCCTTGTCGAAGGCCTTGCGGTTCTCGACTGGGACTTCGGGCCTGTCCGTCGCCGGGTCGGCCACCCAATAGCTGCCCTTCGCCGCGACCTCGCGGATGTTGATCTCGGGGTTGAAGTTCGTCGCGAACGGATAGCCGTGGTCGCCGCCGTTGCAGTCGAGGATGTCCAGCGTCTCGATCGTGTCGAAGTAGTGCTTCTGCGCATAGGCCGCGAAGACCTGCGTCACGCCGGGGTCGAATCCGCATCCGAGAATCGCCGTGAGGCCCGCCTTCTCGAACCGCTCGCGATAGGCCCACTGCCACGAGTACTCGAAATGCGCCTCTTCCGGCGGCTCGTAGTTCGCCGTGTCGAGATAGGAGGCCCCAGCCGCGAGGCAGGCGTCCATGATCGCGAGATCCTGGTAGGGAAGCGCGATGTTCATCACGAGGTCGGGTTTGTAGTCCCGCACGAGGGCCGTCAGGCGCGGCACGTCCATCGCGTCGATCTGCGCCGTCGCGACGCGCGTCGCCGTGCCGCGGCTTTCACAGGCGGCCTTCACGTCCTCGCACCGCTTCTGCGTCCGCGACGCAATCAGCAGATCCGTGAACACGTCCGCATTCCCGCACATCTTGGCGGCCGCGACGGACGCGACGCCGCCCGCGCCGATCAGGAGGACTTTCGACATGGCTTTCTTTTTTCCTTTCTTGTCTTCGTTTCAGGTTTCCAGCGCCAGCAGGCATTCGCGGAGGAGCTTGCAGGCAAGGGCCGTGGACCTGCCGCTCGCGTCCAGCGCGGGGGCGAGCTCAACGAGGTCGAACGCCACCACGTTGAAGCGAGCGAACACGTCCATCAGCACGCCGCGCAGCGTCTCGAACGCGAGGCCGCCCGCCTCCGGCGTGCCCGTGCCGGGAAACTCCGCCGGGTCGAGCACGTCGAGGTCGACCGTCAGGTAGACGGGCGTCTGCGGCGGCAGGACAATGGACGGCAGGGTTTTCGCGGCGAACCGCTCCGCCCTGACGCGCCCCGCCCCCTGGAACGCGAACTCCTCCTTCGTGCCGGACCGGATGCCGAACTGGAAGATGCGCCCGTCACCCAGCAGGTCATGGCACCGCCGCATCACGCAGGCGTGGGAAAGCGGGTTGCCGAGGTAGTCCGCGCGCAGGTCGGCATGGGCGTCGAAGTGAAGGATGTGGAGATCCGGATGGCGCGCACGGGCCGCGCGCACCGCGCCGAGCGTGACGAGGTGTTCGCCGCCGAGGAGGACGGGGACCTTCCCCGCAGCGAGGATCCGCGCCGCCTCGGTTTCGATCATCTTGAGCGCGGGATCAGGCGCGCCGAACGGCAGCTCCAGGTCGCCCGCGTCGTGGATGGCGCAATCCCCCAGGTCCCGGTCGAGATAGGGCGAATAGGTTTCGATGCCGAACGACTCGTGGCGAATCGCCGCCGAGCCGAAACGCGCCCCCGGACGGTAGGAGGTGGTCGAATCGAAGGGCGCGCCGAAAAGAACGGCCCTTGCCGCGTCAAAGCCACTGTCGCATCCGATGAAGTTCACCTTCAGCCCCTCCTTCAGGCGTTCGCGGCCCTCTGCCCCAGCAGCTCGCGCACGTAGTTCGGGAGCGCGAAGCCGCCGCGATGCAGGTCGGTGTTGTAGTAGCGCGTCGGGATCTTGAGCGCATTCCACGCCCGCGCGTGGAGGTCCTTGAGCGGATGGTACTTCTTCGAGGCGAAGCCAAAGAGCCAGTGCCCTGACGGATAGGACGGGATGTGCGCCTGGTAGATCATCGACAGGCCGAAGATCGTGGCGATGTGCTTGTGGGCGTTCCTCACCGACTGGGAGTGCGCGGAATAGAACGGCGACTCGTGCTGGTTGATGAGGATGCCGTCCTCCCGCAGGGCCTTCCAGCAGTTCCCGTAGAACTCGCGGGTGAACAGGCCCTCCGCCGGCCCGTACGGATCGGCGCAGTCCACGATGACGAGATCGTACTCGTTCGCCTTGCCGCGCACGAAGCGAAGCCCCTCCTCGACGTGGATGTGGACGCGGCGGTCGCGGAACGCCGCCGCGCAGAACGGGAGGTGCGCCATCGCGAGCGTGTAGAGGTCCTTGTCGGGCTGGACGACGTCGATGCGGCCGATGGTGCGGTACTTCACGAGCTCGCGCACCGTCCCGCCGTCGCCCGCCCCGATGACAAGCACGTTCCGGACCTTCGGATGCACCGCCATCGGCACGTGCGCCAGCATCTCGTGGTAGATGAACTCGTCCTTCTCCGTGAGGAAGAGTTCGCCGTCCAGGACAAGCACGCGCCCGTATTCGGCGGTGTCGAGGATGTCGATGCGCTCGTTCTCGCTCTGCCGCGAGGCGATCTGCCCCATCGCCTTCATCGAGAAACGCACGTCCTTCGTGTGCTGGTCCGTATACCAAAGCTCCATTTCGCTCACCTCACGACGTTGATGCGGTTGATCTTCATGTCGGCGGGGCCCGTCATGAAACACCCCTTCGACTTGGCGTAGAGCACGTAGTCCAGCACCTCCCGCGTAATCCGCTCGCCCGGCGCGAGAATCGGGATGCCCGGCGGATAGCACATCACGAACTCCGCCGCGACATACCCCTCGGACTTCGCGATCGGCACGGGCCGCTTCTGCGCGTAGAACGCGGCCTGCGGCGACATCTCGACCTGCGGCTCGACATATTCGTGGTCGAAGAGCCCGGCGGGCGACTTCGCGTGCAGCCGCCGGATCTCGGAAAGGGCCGAGATCAGGCGTTCGATGTCGAGCGGGCGGTCTCCCGACGAGAGGATGCAGAGGATGTTGCCCACGTCCCCGAACTCGATCTGGATGCCGTAGTCGTCGCGCAGAAGGTCGTAGACCTCAATGCCCGCAAGGCCGATCTCCCGCGTGTGGACGGAAAGCTTCGTCGTGTCGAACGCGCACACGGAATCGCCGTTGACGAGTTCGGGGCCGAACGCATGGTAGCCACCGAGGTCGTTGACCTCCCCCCGCGCGTAGTCCGCCATCTGGATCGTCTTCTCGAACATCGCCCGTCCGTTCTGGTGGAGGTTCCGCCGCGCCAGGTCGAGCGAGGCGATCAGCAGGTAGGAGGCCGAGGTCGTCTGCGTCAGGTTGATCACCTGCCGGATGTAGTCGGGATCGACGGGACGGCGCGTCAGGAGGACCGACGACTGCGTGAGCGAGCCGCCCGTCTTGTGGATCGAGCACGCCGCCATGTCCGCCCCCGCCGCCATCGCCGAGACGGGGAGCTTGTCCGAGAAATAGAAGTGCGTCCCGTGCGCCTCGTCCACCAGCACGAGCATGTTGTGCGCATGGGCGAGCGCGACGATGGAGCGCAGGTCCGAGCAGATCCCGTAGTAGGTCGGATTGTTGACGAAGACGGCCTTCGCGTCCGGATTGGCCGAAATCGCCGCCTCGACGTCCGCAAGCCGCATCCCCAGCGGAATGCCGAGCTCGGGATTCACCTGCGGGTTCACGTACACGGGAACCGCCCCGTTCACGACGAGCGCGTTGATCGCCGAGCGGTGTACGTTGCGCGGCAGGATGATCTTCTGCCCGGCCTGGATGGATGCGAAGATCATCGTCTGCACGGCGGCCGTCGTGCCGTTCACGATGAAGAATGCGTTGTCCGCGCCGAACGCCTTCGCCGCCAGCGCCTGCGCATCCTTGATGACCGACACGGGGTGCGCGAGATTGTCGAGCGGCTTCATGGAGTTGACGTCAAGCGACATCAGCTTGGCGCCGAAATACTCGTTCAGCGCCGGATTCATGCGCCCGCCCTTGTGGCCGGGCACGTCGAAATGCGCCAGGCGGTTGACCCGCTGCGCTTCCAGAGCCTTGGCAACAGGCGTATCCAGCTGATTGAGAGACTTCATCGCCATCCCTCCGCCATTGAGAGAACCCTTGGCCGACGGATGGTCCCGGGGGGCCTGCTCCCGGTACCGCCGCTCCGTCGCCTGCTTCGGCTTTAGAACGGCGCGGATTGTACCATATCACCCTCCGCCCCGCAAGGGGAGAAGACAATCTCAAACGGTCCGAGCGGAAGCGAAGCCTCGTTGAATACGCATCCCGTCCATGGCGGATTGAAGAGATGTCGCACCGCCGTAGGCGAAGCGACACCTGGCGACGAAAGGACGATCTCGTTCCCTGCGAACTCCCCGTTCTTTACGTTTTTCCTCTGGTACCAGATCCACGTGTCGCGGAAATTCAGAATCTTGGCACGATGCCAACGCCCATCTGCGTCACGCAACTCGAAATCGGCGGCGAGCGAACCGTTTTCGTTCAGCACATAAAGCCATTTCGCATTGTCAAACGCGATAGTGACGCATCCAGACGAATCGGCGACCGCTGAACGCGGCTCCGGGGATGCATCCTCTATCTCCGAGAACCCGTAGATGCGCTTTAGCGCCCGGAGCGCAAGGCGAAGGCCTACTGTATCCTTGTCACGAGGATGGATATTGGCTATGTTTCCGATATCCGAAGTCACGACCATGGCCGACTTCGGGTCACGCCGGGCATACTCGGACTGCTGGAGCTGCACGGCGAGGTGTCCTGTCGCACAAGGGGCAAGCTGCACATAGAGGAACGGGAGATCCGGGTTCCTGAACTCTCGCCGCCAACCCTTTACAAGGGCCTCCATCTTCGCCAGATATACACCGTTCGTATCATTCTTGTTTGACTCGCCCTGATACCAGAGAATGCCCTTGAACGGGAAGCGCACCATCGGCGCAATCATCGCATTCCACATCGCGCCGGGAGCCTGATGGCCTCCCAACGGGAGAAAGCCAAGTTCCTTGCCGCGTGTGACAGCTTCAGGCGGCATGCTTGGCTCTATGAACGCTCCGCCTCGGCTTACGTCCACCACCGCCACCGGAATCTTCGCGGCTTCGCGCACATACCGGGCGAAATACCAGGCGACGGCGGAGAAAGACCCCTCCTCGTGGGTGCCATCGTAGAGCTTGCGCACAAGGTCGGTTCGGCAGGATCGCCGCCATGTGAGCGAGACATCGTTTGTCGGGATCGCGGAGAAAATCCGCTTCGGGGCGGAAAACCTCAACAGCGGATCGTCCACGATCTGGACAAGCGCATTCCCCTTCATGTCATGCTGCCTTGCCGATTCGCCATATACCGGGAACTGCATGTTGCTCTGCCCGCCGGCGATGTACACGTCCCCTACGACCACATCGGTAAAGCGTGTCGGCGATGCCGAGCCTACTGCCCCGACAGAGAGTTCGCGAGGTACTTCCGAAGCCGGGAAGGACGGCAGGACCGCACACCAGTCTCCTTTCCCGTCCGCCGAAGCGACAGCCGATTCCCCGCCGAACTTCACGATGACACGCTCGCCGGGTGATGCCGTCCCCCACACGGGAATCGGCACGTCTCGCGGGAGCATCATTCCCGTACCGAAAAAGTGCGACGGGACCGCGGCGGCAAGCAGACATATGGCAACGAACATCGCTCTTCAGCCCTTTCTACTGGCGGACTATCTCATAGAGGTACGAAGCGGTTCTTCCGTCACGCGCAACATCCGCAGTAAAGGTGAGTTTGCCGTCCACAATCCGAAGCGGCACTTCGCCACGGCGCGTACCATCCGCGTCGAGCACATACGCCTTGAACGATCCGCCTTCTACATCAAGCGACACATCCGCCACGCCCACCCGCATGAGATGCGGCAGACGGCCCCAGTCGAGCAGGACTTTCATCGAATCATCCGCAAAGAGTGAACCCGTGTTCTGCACATCCGTGAGATGTGTGACGAGGATGCGGCGAGACCGCCCAAGCGGCAATCCATCGATGGAGCTCGCCCACACTGTCGCCGGTGCGCCACTTATGTCGGCGGAAAGCCGTCCGGCGGACACCTTGCCCCGCTTCGCGAAGCCGCCAGCCGTCCGCGCCGTGTCAATCACCATCGTTCCGGCCCGGCCATCGACCCTGAGCGCCGACTCGTCGCCTGGCGCAATGTCTCCACGCAAAAACAGGCACATGGAAGCGCGTTCGCCGGCAAGCGAGAGCGGATCGCCAGACATGTCGAAATAGTCCAGCTCCTGACCACATGGATTCCTGACCCCATCGACGGAATGGCTCCAGGCGAAGCGCCAAAGCCCATCCCAGTCCTCGCGGGCCGCCCACGCACCGGTGACGATCCCGCCGACGCCACGGTATTTTCCCGGCGCGGCAAAGTTCCATTCAGTGATCGTGAACGGCTTCCCCGGAATGCGGCACTTCCCGGCCCAGCTCACGCCGTTGGGCACATCCTTGGAGAACGGCACCTCATTCGCGCATTCGCTCGGCAACTTCCAGGACTGTTCGATGAATCGCGGATGATCCACGTAGAAGTGCATATCCACGTAGTCGAACGCGGTGCGACACGGCGTCCAGAGCGCACTGCAGCTCCAGCCGTTCAGGTCGGTGAAGAGTTGCCTTGCGCCGACTTCCTCGCGTAGGAACTTTGTCATTCGCGCATAGAAACGGTTCTCCAATCCAATGTGGTGGGCGCGGCCCGCGTCGTTGAGGTTGGGGCGGAAGTTGTCGGGACAGTTCTCGTTCACGAATGAAATCCACGCGATGCCCGGCTCGTCCGCCCAGCGCCGCCCCGTGAACTCATTCGTATGCGTGAGCCAGTTCTTCGCGAAGGCGCACAGGTTCGAATAGGCCCGCTCATTCTCGCGCACAAGCATCTTGAACTCGCCCATGTCGATGTTCCCCGGCTTGTCCTCGCCAATTTCCTTCCATGGGACGGAACGCGAAACATAGAGGTCGGTCGTGATGTAGATGCCGCGCCGGATGAACGCCGCCGCGAGGGCATCGAGTTCACGCATACGTTGGGGATTGATTGTCGTTGAATCCCCCATCTTCTCAACTAGCATCCCGTCGTGGTGGTGAAGGCGAATCGCGTTGTAGCCGCGCCGCGCCATCTCCTCGGCAAAGCGATCCGCCGACTCGAGCGACTGGAAATAGTTCGCGCCGAAGCAGAGGTTGACCCCGTAGAAGCGCCGCGCCACGCCCGGAACATCGGCAAACTCGAAGTGTCCGTTGCGCACGACCACACGGCCATGGCGGCCCGCAGGGGCATCAAGCCCACTTATAGCCGAGAAGTCGAGAGCGCTGCCCGGGATGATGCCTCCCTTTATGGAGACCGGCATCCACTCGTTTCCGGCATTGACGGCAAACGGTGCAGGTTCAACAAGCGTCAAAGGTTCAGTCTCCGACAGCACGAGACCCCATTCGACGAACCTGCCGGGGAAAATGCTCTTCTCCGGCGCAACGATGCGAAGCTCCACTCCACCTCCGAACTGGTGGTTATCCTGGAACATTATCGAAGATGGCGCATCGAAGGCGAACTTCAGACGGATTCGCCCATCCTTGTCCTTCAGCACAAGCTCTCGTGCATCCTTCTTCCATCCGAAATGGAAATTTGTCCCGACCGCAGGAAACGGCTTCTCAACACCATCCACCACATACGAGCCCCCGATGCGAATATCGTCTGGAATGTCGGACGTGCCAAGATATATCTGCTCCACACGCTCCTCGCCATCGGACGTCAAAAACCAGCGGGCCGAGATGCCGCCATCGCCTGTTGCGACGAACGATGCCCGGCCAGACGCCTTGGACGTACCAAGCCTGAATCCGAACGTCGATGTGCGACCTTTCGCCAAGCCGCCGTCAACGCCGGCATGCCTCCAGCCAGGGAGGAAAACGCACGGGCGGATCTCCAATCCCGTGTTCTCGAATCTGATCTTGCCATGTGTGCCTGTCCGCGCCACGCCGCCGCGCACCGGCGCGACCAGTGCCAACAAGGCCCCAACCGTAAAAAGCGCATTTCTCATCTGACTACCGATTCTTTCGCATCGCCGCACTCTCATGCGGCGCAAACGACACCTTGCGCAAGCGCTCGCAAAGGTCAAAACCGTCCGGAGCCCTGAACGGCGGCAACCCGTCGCGCAACCGCTCCATCCGTGCGGACAGCGCACGGTTCGGATGTTTCCGCAAGATGGATTGGATTGCCATTAGCGCATACGATAGCGCCTGGAACCTGCACACAGCGTCGCCGCCGCCAAAGGCGTGTGCGGCGGCGAGCCCAGTGGTGAACGAACACGCCTGATCCTTCACGATATCCACGAGGAGCGGAATGCTCCTTTCGTCCGCAAAGCGCCCGAGCATATCCAGCGCCTTGATGCGGTTAGGATATGCCCGCTCAATTACAGGATCGGCCTCGCCGCCAGGATGCGCGACGATGCCCCGCAGCGTCGGCAATGCGCGGGCATCCTTCATGAGCGCAAGCGCAATGGCGAAGTTCCCGGCATGACGCGGGGTGCGTCCGAGTTCGGAAAACAGCCTGTCCGCGAGCGAGGCCCGGGCGGCAGCGCTCCCTGTCACGCCACGCCCCCATGCAGTCCACAGCGCATACGCGGCCTTTTCTGCGGCCGTTCCAGTCGCCTTGCCCTTCTCTCCCTGCCACCACTCTGCGGTACGCGTGATGTCCTGCCGAAGCGCCGCGACGACATCCTCATCGGAAAACGGATCGAACGATTTGCCATGGTATGTGTCAACGCGATCGGAACGGGCCGGCTTCAGGCATCCCGCCGCCGTCAGCAGCGGCTTCAGCGCCGGGTACGGCACATCCCTTGCGGCGCAATTCCTGGATAGCGCGATCGAAGCCGCCAATGCGGCCGCGACGCCCGTCTTGCGCATCTCCGGCTGCATGCGAAGGCTTCCGCCAAGGTCGTGGGCCACACCGAAATGCTTCGACGGGACAAAAAGGTTCTCCACGCCTTTCGCGACGATCGTTCCGTACGGTACGGACGACGGATAGCGAAACATCGGAAGTCCGCAATGGACTTTCCAGTTGCGGATCTCCTCCGACTCGAACGCATGGTCGTCATAGTACACCGGCAGATCCTCCGGCTCGCAAGCGAAGAACAGCGGATCGGGGAAGCGTTTCCCCGATATCGCATCGCGCATCGAGGCGGAGGCCTCCGTCTCCACCCGCGCCTCTTCCCTCGCGCCGACCATCTGGGACGGACGGAGCATGCGGCCAAACTTCCTCTGCGCCTTCCAGAAGGCATGGCGTTCACGTGCGAGCTTCAGAACCGTCGCGGACATTTCTTCGACAGAACAGACCATGCCGTCGGGATAGTTCCGATAAATGGGACGCGAAGCCCCCTTTGCGTCATCAAACCAAGTCTCTCCCCGCGCACAAGGCGCCATGACCCCATCGAATCGGCGCCCTTTGCGCAATCGGCAGCCGCACATCTTCGCGACGGACGCACTCCCCGTTGCGTCTATGACCATGCGAGCCGCCACATCCCGGATGACGCCGTTTGACATCAACCGCACCCCGACTATTCTCCGGTCTTCCATCCATACGCCGATGGCGACCGACATGTATGCCACATCTGCGCCAGAGGCATTCCGTTCGTAATCGCACAGGCTCCGCGTGAGGCCCTTCCCGAAACATACTATGCCGATCGTCGAAAGGCCACCCATGCCGTTCAGCCGCTCCACCCCAAGCGACTTCAGTCCCGAACGGACGCATTGCACAAGAGCTTCCGCACCTGCGGTGCCGAGGCCGACCACGACAACGTCGTAATGCGCAGCGAACGTCGGCGGCGCCTTCGGCCGCTTTCGCGCATGCCTACCATCCACCGTCAGACAGATTTCCATGCAAGCCCCTCCTCAAACGCCTCCATCAATGTCGTGAACTGTGCCGATGGCACCCAACGCCAGCCGTCTTTCACGCGACGCGATATCCGCCCGGTCCTGTAGATGCACCTCAACGCGTTGGCCTCGGCCAGCAACTCGTCCGGACGGTGCCCAGCCTTTTCCCAGGCATCGTACAGACACAGTCTTGCCGCATGCCAATCCGCATCGGGCGGCAAGTCAACCGAGAAAGGCCCGTCCGGCCCGATGCCACCGAAGCGCTTTCCGGCAAGCGCTTCTTCACCGACATTCCCGAATCCGACATCCGTGGCATCCAGTACATTGCCGACGGTGAACGAGGAAAGCCCGTTGGCGCCTCCGCCATATATGGCCAAGCGATATCCATGCGCAACCTTCTCGATTTCCGCAGGCTCGGCGTTCATGAACGCCCGTCCTCCATGGTCGGCAAAGAACGCACCCATGTAGTCGGCGAGCGGCGGAAGTTCAAGATGCTCTCCATTGAGGATGCCGCATGAGGCAAGGCCATCACGCAATTCGCGGCCAAGCGAAGTCTTCGGCGTTCCAAGCTTCTGAGGTCCGCACGTGCAGGCAAAGTCGGCCGCAAGATGGATGCCGCGCTCCAACACCAAGGCATCTTCGCGGTGCGCGAGCGCATATCCAAGGGCAAACGCCCCGCCTCCCACCACGAGCGTCTTTGCACGGCCATCGGCGGCGAGCGCCGCCGCGAATGACTGTGCGTCAAAGAGCGCGACCGTACCGCCCGCAAGCGACATCTTGAGAAATTCACGCCTTTTCACTCTTCATTTCCTCATCTGTGTTTTACTGTACGGCATCGGCTCTCCGCTTGTCTGCCTCTGGACGGGTAAGGCCGCGCGCAAGGCAGTCCAACGTCTCCTTTGCGTGTCTATCGAAGTTGAAGATGACGAAGCCGCCAACGCCCTGCCGGCGCAGCGCCACTATCTGCTCGGCCGTGCGCAACGTGCGCGTATCGAGTTTGGCCCCATCGGACGAAAGGCCTATTCCGGGATAGAGGCGGACGTTCCCGACCATCGATTTCTGCCTGTCCACAAGCGATTCGAACGTCTTGGGTGAATCCACGTAATCCATCGGGCAGACGAAATCAAGCAGGCCTTCCGCGCACCAGACGGGCCAGTCCTGGGCGACGCCATCCCGCGACAGGACAGGATTGTTCACGACAGCGGCGGACAACTCAACGCCCGGAGCCTCCGTGCGCACACGCCGCGAGACATCGCGCACGAACGACGTAATCGTCTCGCGGCGGAATTCGTTCCACTGCTTCGACAATGTGGCATCAGTGCGAACGGCGCCCGGCCATCCATCCACTGTACGGCTGATACGCGCCTCAAAGAGTTTCCGGCAGCGGTCGCAAAAGCACCTGTTGGCATCCGGATAGCGTATGTAGTCGAAATGCACGCCATCCGGACCCCGCTTCGCCAGTTCAACGAACAGGTCGGCCTCGCTCTTTCGGTTTTCGGGATCATTCGGACACATCCAACGCTCACGGGAGCCATTTGCGCCGAGTGCGCACCGTCCGTCGCGCTCGATCTTGCCGAGCGCATCCTCCGGTCCACCCCACCACATGTGCCAGCACACCTTCCAAACGTGCATCTTTACGCCATGCCGACGGCAAGCCGCCTTCACCTCATCAAACTTGTCGAACCTTGCCCAGCCGCCCCATGCCAAATTCACCAGCAATGCGTTGAATCCGCAATCCTTCAGGTACTTGACCGCCTCGTCCCAAGTCATCCCCGGCATCCCATTGGGGCTATGGCACCAGAATGCGCGGAATTCGCCGGGAGGCCCCGGCGGCAATGTCGCGACATAGGCATTCTCGCGAAGCCTCCGCATCTGCGACCGCTTCTTGCGCATCGTAGCCGATCCCATCTCGTCAAGACGATATGGACGGATGTTGTCGATGACCATCACGGTGTCATTCGTTCCTACGCGCCATCCGCATATCCGTATTGCCTCGACCTTGTCAAATCCGGCAAAAGGCCCCTCCTTGAATCCACCATCCTTCGAGACGAACACCGTTCCGCGTTCGTCACGCATCTCAAAGCCCTTCGAGAGCCAGCCATCCCCCGCCTTGTAATAGAAGTTGAAACCCGAAAACTGGCGCAGATCGCCCACGCCGATATCGAACCTCACACCGTCGTACGATGTAAGGTCATATCTGAACGGCACATCCCTCATCGCGCGATAGTCTGGCTTGGCGCCGGAGAAACGAGCCTTCACATGCATGGGCGGCTCCCTCTCCAACGCTTCGGCGATCCGCTCGCGCCATGCGAGAAGCGCCGTGCCTTTGCGATCGTATTGCGCTGTCCCGTTGGCGACGTCTTGCGGGACTTCCGGCATTCTCCCGAACTTGCGTTCATACAATTTCGCGTAGGCATAATCCTCAAGGCCGTCACGAAGATTCTCAAGCCTGACCGTCGGCAGTGGAGAGCCGTCCTCCGCCACACGAGCGAGGCTCCCGTCACCGTTGTAGCATTCCCAGCTCTGGGCCGTCCATTCCGTCTTCGGCCGCCGGCCGACCGCCTTAAGCGAATTCCACATTGACGTCTGATAGTAGAGGAAGCCATCTGCGCCAGACTGCACCGACATCGCCCCGGCAAGCAAACGGCCCTCGATCGGCCGCGATTCGAGAAATAGGTTCGCCTCATCACCGTGCGGCCAGCAACAGACGTACCACCACACTTCGCGGCCCTCCGCCCTGGCGCGGACAGCCTGCGCCGGATCGTACTTGTCCGTAAGCGGCACACAGGCATCCGCAGCCGCAAGCGGCGTACCGCACCCGTATGCGCGGCCCCCATCCGGGCGGGCATCCTTTGCCGTAGTCATAATCGGCACCCCCGGCAATTCCCGCTTGAGGACTGCGCAGGCGCGAGCGACCGCATCGGCGCGATTGGTGCCTGCCTCGTCACACCCGTATATGTAGGCGTGATCGAGAATGTTATCACGCAATGCACGGTCATATGCACGGCGGATATGGCGGAGATACCGGGTACGCCACGCGGCTTCATTCGCCTCGCCCTCGTCCAACGGCGCAAAGTATCCGAGATTGAATCGGCCCAGCCTACCATCGTCTCTTAGCCTGCGGAATGCCGCCCATCGTCCATCCTGATCGGCGAGCGCAGGATCTCCCGGCACATTGTTCCAGTAGAGGTTGTCCGGCGTAATCCCGTAGTCGGCAAGGAACCCGTACCATTCGGCCTCTTTCTTCCGCCAAAGGTTCAGCGGCGACGATGGCGAATCCTCTACCGCCTTGCGCATGGCGCTTCCTCGCGGAAGCGAAGTCTGCGGATTGAAAGTGATTGCCAACGGGAGGAACGCATCGTACGGAAGCGTGAAGTTGCGCACCCTCACCGTAAACGGAATCGTCTTCAGCGCCCCGGCAGACGACTGGACGCGAAGGGCTCCAGCGTATGTACCAGGCACGGCTGACACATCGGCATATACCCTAATCCAAAAGCTCTGCCGGAAACCCTTGCGCACGCGAAGACCATCCTTGGGTACAGGCACCAGCGCATCTGGATACCATGCCGGACGGTCGACGCTTCCGCCTGTGTACGACGCCGCATTGGTAGTATGCGTGTAGGCGACCATGTCGCAGTCTACCCGCAGAGGAATGCCCTCAACGCCCACCTTCACACCATTCAGGTCGGTCTCCGCATCGACCACCACCTGTACGCTCTCGCGTTCATTCCTCGCAAGGGATACCTCAATTCGTTCCGCAGAGCTGCCGACGAATGGAAACCGCCCCTCCGGCATCACGCGCTCGGTAGGAAGGGCCGTCAGCACAGAGGCAAGGGCTATCGCTATCACCATCGCCGTTGCCTCACCGAATGATTACCATGCCGCCGACCGGCGCGAACCTCACTAAATCCTCAGGCGCAAGCGCACCCCACGAAAAGCGGATCTCGTCCATCCAGCCCTCGAACCCATCAGTGGGGGACATGCGCGAGAAGTAGTATCCGCAAGGCCTGTCGAGAAGGCCACTCTCACCGACCGTGGCCGCCATCACCACATTGTAATCGACATACAGGCGGAAAGTCCTCGTCGGCTTGTCATACGAAAGCGCAACATGGCGCCATTTCTTTCCGAGGCAGTCTTCCGACGTCTCCACGTATCGCTCGAAAGATTCCGCATCATCCTGACTGTATTCCCCACTCTCCGTAACTTCAGTCCAGGAAAGGCGAAGCACACCGTTGTTCCGCCGCGTGAGCATCCAGCAGAACTGCGGATATGCGTTGTTCTTGTGCCAATCGTATGTGTATTTTCCGAACAGCAGCGAGCCGACGCCATTCGGTCGCCAATCCTGGTCGTACTCCACCTTGACAAACGCCTCCATGGTCCAGCTCGACGGATGGCACAGGAAATGGCTCGGTCCGGAAACGACCATTTCGGTACCCGCATACTGACGATAGTCCGTGCCGCTTGCGAGGCTCGAATAACCGAGAAAGCGGCATCCGCCTCCGTTCTTCCACACCTTCTTCGAACCCCACTGGACATCGTACCCTATGCGCCTAATGCCCTTGTCATACTGCGGGAATGTCTCGGGGTGCAAACCATAGCCAAATTTCGCCGTCAGCGCAAGGCCGAGATCGGAATGTATCGAAAGGCCCAAAGTCTGGTTCAGCGCATCGCCGATCTTGGCACCCGAAGTTGCGGACTCGTCGTTGAAGCCGATGGCAAAGACCGCAGCCCCGAATGGCGAGACGATCTCGAAATCCTCTGTCGAGAGCGCACCAGAAGAAACGCGCAGACACGAAAGGGAAGCGTTGAGCGGTTCCGTTGAGGTCTTCACCGCTCCCGCCCCGTCCTTGTACCCGGTGCCGAGACGGAACTTCAGATCCGAAGCCTCCGACGAGTTGTTCCTATAGGCGGCTGGGTTGCCTATGGAACAGTAATCGACATAATAAGTCAACGTACCCGCCTGCTCAGTGGCGTTCGTCTCACTGTACACAAGCGCGAGATGATGCCATTTGCCGTCGCTGGCGATTCCCGCAGAGTTGTACGCGGCCGCATTGACTCCGTCACGCCTATACGTCTCAAATCCAAAACCGCGGGCCGCGCCGGCATAATCTCCTTCCTTGACTACAGACGACGGAGCGATCACCTTGAAGCCGCCGACATCCTTCTGCGCCTCAAGATAAAGCACTGTTTTTGAGATCTGGTCGTAGTTCGCGTCATTGGGCATCCAGTAGACATAGTCCTCATTCATCTTGATGAAGCATTCGATGGTAAAGTCGCCCTTGCCGACAATGGCATCCGCAAGCCCCTCCATGTCGATCAGGCCGCCCTGCCTGTCCTCACGGCTGACATAGCGGAAGTCGATCGACTGCGGCGCTTCGGAAAGAGGCGTAAGGTCGCGGGATGACGCGACGACTTTCCCCGGCGAATCCGATGAAAACCTTGGCATGACACCACCATTTACGCTCGTCCTATCCGCCGTGCCACGAAAAGTGGCCGTGCCGCCGGCACTGTAGACCTCTGAAACATCAGTACCGGGTGCTCCATCCCGGAAATCCCAAAAGCCTATAGTATCAGCCCTGAGCTGTGCGGCAAACGCCGCACAAAGTGACATCGCGATTTTCGGCACCATTGATTTCATGCCACAATCCTCCGTAATGAAATGTCATGATAATACCATTATCATTTTTTTTTTCAACAGGAAAACGCTGCGGCGGGGCGCATTTTCGGTGGTACTATATCAAAAAAAAAGCAAGGGGAGGGATTCGATTAGAACCCATCCCCTTGGCTCCAGTCCCTTCTGGGAAACGGCTTAGGCGCCGAGCTGGAGGCGCACGAAACGCTTTACCTCTATCGGTGCGCCGCAAGCCTTCGAGACGCCCTCAAGGTATTTCTCGACCGTGAGATCTCCATTCGCGACATAATCCTGCTTGAGCAGGCACACCTGGGTGCAATACTTCGCCGCCATGCCCTTCTTGATGCCGGCAAGGGCCTGTTCCGGGGGAAGCTTGCCCTTCTGCTCCTTGAGCGCATTGAGCTTGATCTCGAGCTCCGCGTCGATCTCGGCCTGGGGAACATCCTCGGGCTTTATGTACTTCGGCGCGTTGGCGGCGATCTGGAGGCACACCATGTGGGCCGCCTCGGCAAGCTCTGCGGAAGCCGCGCACTTCTCGCACGGAGTGGCAAGCTCTACGAGTACGCCGATCTTGCCGCCCATGTGGATGTAGCTGGAGAGAACGCCGGTACCCTCAAGCTGATAGCGCTCGGTGCGGCGGATCTTCACGTTCTCGCCAGTCTTCGTAAGGAGCATCTGGTAGTCGTCCTTGAGGGTCTCGGCGACATCCTTGCCCTCAAGCGCAACCTGCGCCGCCTTGTTGCAGAAATCCTTGTAGGCATCCGTCTTCGCGACGAAGTCCGTCTCGCAGTTAACCTCGGCGAGGGCCATCGTCTTCCCGTCCGCAGCCACGGCAGCGGCGATGATGCCTTCCTTGGACTCCTTATCGACGCGCTTGGCGGCAACCGCCAGACCCTTCTCGCGAAGGTATTTGACGGCCTCCTTCATGTCGCCGCCAGCGGCCTGAAGAGCCTCCTTGCACGCGCCCATCCCTGCGGCGGTAGCCTCACGGAGCTCCTTGATCATTGCAATCGTGATTTCCATCTCGAAATTCCTTTCTTTTTATGTGACCATGCAAACGGCAAGCCGCTTATTCTGCGGCAGGAGCCTCCGCCGCGACAGCGGCCTCGGCGGCCGTGGGAGTCTCAGCCGCGACAGCGGCCTCGGCGGCCGCAACGCCAGCCGCGCGCTTGGCGGCGAGCTCGGCCTTGGCCTTGGACTCGGCGGCCTCCTTGGCGGCGCGGGCGGCCTGCTTCACAGCATTGGAAAGCGTCCCCGCCTTCTTGCCGCGGACGGCGGTCTTCACGGCAGCCTCGCCTTTGGCCGCGCGATCCTCGAAAGCCTTGGCCTTGCGCTCGGCACGGGCCGCCTTCTCGGCATCCTCGCGCGCCTTGCGCTCCTGGTTGCGCTTGGCGGCCTCTTCGGCGGCCTTTGCGGAGTATTCGTCGTTCGCCTGCTTGATCACCTTCACGATGCCGTTCACGACGAGCTCAACGCCCTTAACGGTGTCGTCGTTGCCGGGGATCACGTAGTCGATCGGATCGGGGTTGGCGTTGGTATCGACAAGGGCCACGACCGGGATGCCGAGGCGCACCGCCTCCTTGACCGCATTGATCTCGCGGCAGACATCGATCACGAACACCGCGCCGGGACGATCAGCCATGTCGGCAATGCCGGTGAGGTTCTTCTCGAGCTTGGCGAGCTCGCGGCGGAGCATGGAAGCCTCCTGCTTGTGCTTGGAGAGTTCGCCGTTGTTCTGGCGGGCAATGGCCTGAATCTGGCGCATGCGCTTCACGGAGCCGCGGATCGTCTTGGAGTTGGTGAGCGTGCCGCCGAGCCAGCGCTCGGTCATGTAGTACTGGCCGCAATCCTCTGCGGCGGCCTTGACAAGCTCCTGCACCTGCTTCTTTGTGGCGACGAAAAGCACCTTTTTGCCGTCGAGGACCGTCTTCTTGAGGAACTCCGCCGCTTCGTCGAGCAGCGAAACCGTCTGCGTAAGGTCGATGATGTGGATGCCGTTGCGCTTATCGAAGATATATGGTTTCATCTTCGGATTCCAGCGCTTGGTCTGATGGCCGAAATGCAGACCGGCATCGAAGAGATCCTTGAGTGTGAGACCCGTGAGGGCAGACGTAGGCATATCCATTTTTTGATTCCTTTCAGTTCAAGTTATGCAACTAATCCGCTTTGACGTAGAGTTGGATGTCTCTGCGCCGTTCGCTTCATTTTTCCAACCACTGGAAAAAACGAGGCGTAAGATACCAAAACGCCCGTCAAATGTCAAGCATCGGACTCAGGTTCCAGCAAATGGGGTGACTTGCCAAAGTAAATGACCATAGTGTATGGGCAATGAGTTGGACAATGGGAGGCGGGATGTAGGATGGCA